>NZ_JACHNC010000001.1:1929687-2571250 GCF_014205215.1 Actinoplanes lobatus | reverse complement strand
GGACCTCCTCGGTCGGTCGGGTACGGCGCCGGACACGCCGTACCGGGTTCGGAGCACGTCGCGGAGGATCGCGACGCCGGGTACGGCGCCGGACACGCCGTACCGGATTCACAGCACGTCGCGGAGGATCGCGACCATCGTCGGCACCAGGCCGGCGAGTACGAAGGCCGGCAGGAAGCACAGCCCGAGCGGAAGGACGATGAGGACACTCGCCCGTTGGGCGGCGGCCTCGTTCTCGACGGCGCGGTCGGCCCGCAGGTCACCGGCGAACCGTTCCAGCGCACCGGCCAGCGCACCGCCGCTCGCGCTGGACCGGACGGCCGCGGCGACCAGCCGCTCGCTCTGCGGCACCCCGGCCAGGTGCGCCCAGGCCTCGGGCGGGCTCGCGCCGAGCCGCAGCGATCGGGCGACCCGCTGGAGCCGGTCACCGAGCGGGCCGCCCAGGGCGTCCGCCACGGCGGCGATCGACCGGTCCACCGAGGTGCCGCCCTGCAATGCGGCCGCCAGCAGGTCCGCACCGAGCGGCAGGTCGGCCAGGGCCTCGGCGCGTTCCTGGCGGACCTCGGCCGGTTCCCGGCCGCGCAGGAAGCGCTCCGTCCCGAGGCCGGCCGCCACGCCCAGCGGGACACCCCATGGGCCGCCGATGAAGCCGGCGACGGCGAGCCCGGCCAGCACCGACAGCAGCACCCGGGTCCGCCGCCCGCCCGGTCGCCCGGAGCGGGGTCGCGACAGCCGCCGCCGGCCCGCCGGAAGGATCAGCAGCCCGGCAGCCAGCGCCGCACAACCCGCCACCACGATCCCGGTCATCGCGCCACCTCGGCAGGTTGCCCGCGGTCACCTTCCGGCCCGGTCGCCCGCGGGGAACCAGCCGGGACAGCCGGCCGCGCCGCGGCGCACGCCGAGGTCTCGCCGCCCGCTCCGACCAGGGCCGCCGCGCAGCACTCCCGCAACGGGACCCGGACCGGCCCACCGGGGCGCAGCAGCTCCGCCACGCCGCACACCGGCGTCATCGCAGCACCCGCTCGCCGATGCGCTGCGCCCATTTCAGGCCGCAGCACTGGAGGATCAGCGCCCCGATCGCGCACCCGGCGCCGCCCGGCGTATGCAGCAGCACGTCCATCGGGTCGCCGCCCAGCACATACCCGGCGCCGATCCCGGCGAACGGCAGCACCGCCAGCAGCCCGGCCGTCACCTGGGCCCCGGCCGCCTGGGCGCCCGCCTTCCTGCCGAGACGCCCGGTCTCCCGCGCGTCCGACTCGATCCGCTCGAGCAGGTCGGCGGCCGGCGCCCCGGTGTGTTCGGCGAGCCGCCACACCGCACCGGTCAGCCGCTGGATCCGCTCGTCCCCGGCCAACCGGGCCCCGCCCGCCGAGGTGGCCGCCACCACGGCCGCCGGAATGCCCGCCCGCAGGTCCGCCACCAGGGAGGTCAGCTCGTCGAGGGTCGCCATCCGCCGGGCGGCGCCACGTTTCCGCCGGTCCAGGCGTCGCCACTCGTGGACCGCCAAACCCGCGTACGCACCCGCCACGACCGCCGCGACCGGGCCGCCGGCCGATCCGGCGGCCACTCCGGCGACGACCGCGGCTCCGACGGCGAGACGCCACACCGGCCCGCCGAGCAGGGCGACGAGCACCCGTCGTACCCCGGTGAGGTCCAGCCGGGTCCGCCGCCCGGTCAGCCGGTCCCGCGCCCCACGCTCCGGACCGGCGACCAGGAACACGGCAGCCACCAGCAGCGTCACGAGCACCCAGGTCACGACCGCAGCACCTCGGGGACCGTGATCCCCCGCTCGGCGAGCAGCCGGGCCAGCACCGTGGCGCCCGGGCCGGGGCCGCGGTCGCGCTGCCAGGCCGGCACCACGGTCGCCAGCCGCTCCTCCCCCGCCGGCACGAGCACACCGATCGACTCCAGGAACCGGCCCGCACCGGTCCGCCGGACCTGCAACACCACCTGGAGCGCCGCCACCACCTGGGCGTGCAGCGCAGCCCGGGGCAGACCGCCGAGCAGTCCGAGCGCCTCGAGCCGGGCCGGTACGTCCCCGGGCGCGTTGGCGTGCAGCGTCCCGGCGCCGCCGTCGTGGCCGGTGTTGAGCGCGCCGAGCAGGTCGACGATCTCGGCACCCCGGCACTCCCCGACGACGAGCCGGTCGGGTCGCATCCGCAGCGCCTGCCGGACCAGGTCGGTCAGCCCGACGGCACCGGCACCCTCCACATTCGCGGTACGCGCCTGCAACGCCACCACATGCGGATGCACCGGCCGGAGCTCGGCGGCGTCCTCGACGAGCACGATGCGCTCGGTCGGCGGCACCAGCCCGAGCAGGGTGGCGAGCATCGTGGTCTTGCCGCTGCCGGTGCCACCGGTCACCAGGTACGCCAGCCGCCCCGTCACCACGGCCGTCAGCACCTCGGCGGCCACCGCCTCCACGGCGCCGTGCCGAACCAGGTCGTCGAGGCTGAACGGCCGCTGCCGGAAGGTCCGCAACGACAGGTACGGCCCGTCCGTGGCGATCGGCGGCAGCACCGCGTGCAGCCGGGTGCCGTCCGGAAGGCGGGCGTCCGCGAACGGCTGCCCGTCGTCGAGCCGTCGTCCACAGGCCGCGACCAGCCGCTGGGCCAGCCGCCGCACCTCGTCGCCGTCACCGAACCGGATCGCCGCCCGTTCCAGCCCGGCGCCCCGGTCCACCCACACGTGCAGCCGGTTGACGAGCACGTCGGTGACGGCGGGGTCGGCCAGCAGCGGCGCCAGCGGGCCGGCCCCGATCAGCTCGTCACGCACCCGCCCGGCCAGGCGCAGCACGGCCGTGTCACCGAGCACCGCGGTCTCCTGCCGGACGGCGCTCACCACGGCGGCCGGCGTCGCCTCCACCCCGTCGTACGCGAACCGGCGCCGCACCCGGTCCGTCACCCGGTCGCTGGATGACTCGCTCATGCCGCGGCCGCCTTCGTAACCGTCTCCATCAGTTCGCCGACCA
This sequence comes from Actinoplanes lobatus, assembly GCF_014205215.1. Classification (NCBI taxonomy): domain Bacteria; kingdom Bacillati; phylum Actinomycetota; class Actinomycetes; order Micromonosporales; family Micromonosporaceae; genus Actinoplanes; species Actinoplanes lobatus. Next base: position 2,568,279 of record NZ_JACHNC010000001.1, on the reverse strand, counting down.
GCCGGCGGCAGAGGTCGGCGAGCGGCCCCTTCCCGTCGGCCGTCGGCGCCGTACCGCGTTCGATGCCCTGGCAGACACCGGGTTCCGGCCGCAGGGTCCCGGCCAGCGGCAGACCGAGCGCCCGGGCGATGTCGCGTGCCTTGAGCCGGCCGGGCGCGGGGCCGCGAACCACGACCGCCACGTCGTCGCAGTGCACCGACACGGTGGCCGCGATCCGGGCCGCCGACGCGGTGGCCCGCAGCTCGGCCGGCACCACGAGCAGCGCGCGCTCGGCCGCCTGGAGCGCGAGCACGGCCGCGTCGTCGAGTTGCCGGGGCAGGTCGGCGACGATCACGTCTCGACCGCGGCGGGCCGCGTCGAGGGCGGCCGCCATCGCCTCGACCGGCACGCCGGGCAGCTCGTCCCGGTCGAAGGAGAGCAGCACCAGGTCGCCGCGGTGCGGCAGGGCGCCGAGCAGGGTGGGCGGGTCGACCCGCCCGTCCGCTCCGGCGAGGGCCGGCCAGCGCATGCCGTCCACCTGTTCCCAGCCGAGCACCAGGTCGAGGCCACCGCCGAGCGGGTCGGCGTCGACCAGCAGGGTGCGATAGCCGGCCCGGACCGCGGTGGTGGCCAGCCCGGTGGCGAGGATGCTCGCCCCGGCGCCGCCCCGGCCGCCGATCACCGCGAGGGTCCGTGCGGTGCTGAGCGGATCGGCGCGCCCGGCGAACTGGTCGACCATCCAGGGGTCGGCCTCCGGCAGGACCGCCAGGTTGTCGGCGCCGATGAGGTCGGCCATCTGGAAGGCCGGCCGCATCGTCTCCGGATGGCCGACCAGGATGAGCCGGGACCGCCGGGGCAGCCGGGCCCGGAGACAGGCGGCCGCCTGGTCGGCGCCGACCAGGACCATGGGGGCGCCAACCCAGCGGGCGCGGGCGGCGGCCGGGTCGGGCGCCACGTCGACCTCGGTTCCGCCGGCCGCGGCGAGGCGCAGCAGGTCGTCGAGCAGGTCCTGGTCGGCGGTCACGATGAGGGGGCGGCGCGGAGCGGGCATCGGATCTCCAGCGGGGGCGGCGGGGTTGGGCGCCCACCGTCGCCGAGCCCGGACAGCCGCGACAACCACCACCAGCCTCGACTGTGGATAACCACGAGGCCTGTGGACAACCGCTACGCACGGCGATGATCTGGTAAGCCGCAGGCATGCGCGTGACCGGATTGGGTATGTTCGGCTACCACACGGACCGATGGAGTTGGTATGGAGAACTCGATCCGGACCACGCGCACCGATGACGGGTCGGTCACGGTCACGGTGCTGGGGGAGGTCGACTTCGCCAACTCCGACATGGTGGCCCAGGGCATCCACGACGCGATCACCGACTGGTCGCCCACGGCCGTCCGGGTGGATCTGCGCGACGCCGCCTTCATCGACTCGACCGGGCTCGGCGCGCTGATCGAGGGCTACCGCACCGCTGAGGCCAAGGGCGTCACCTTCGAGGTGCTCAATCCGAGCGACACGTTCCGGCGGGTGCTGTCGGTGACCGGTCTCTCCGACTTCTTCGGTCTCATCGACGACCGTGACGAGGAGCCGAGCCGGGCCTCCGGCGCCTGATAACGGGAACGACCCCCGTCGGGGGAGACGGGGGCCGCCCTGGGATTCGGCTCCGGGGGGGTCGAGCCGAATCAACTCGGCGATCGCGGGGGGCGCAATCACCGAGCGCCGGAATCACCGGGCGCAACGACAGCAACACACAACCCGGTAACAAACACAAGTCTGCCTCAGGACCGGGTTCCCCGTCGAGTACCGAATGTGGCCCCTGCAACGTCTCCTGCCCGTCTGACCGTTCTCACAGCGCGTCACGAACAGGCGCGTCCCGCGTTCGGGGCAGTCGTTTCGAGCATGTTGCGGCTACACTTTCGGCCCGTGGGCCTCAGCGCCGCGTTTTTCGACCTCGACAAGACCGTCATCGCGAAGTCCAGTGCGCTGGCTTTCGGACGGCCGTTCTATCGTGATGGGCTGATCAGCCGCCGTGACGTGGTGAAAACCGCCTATGCGCAGCTGATGTTCCGGCTCGGCGGGGGCACCGACGAGCAGTCGATGGCCCGCACCCGCGACTACATGGCGGCCCTCTGCAAGGGCTGGCGGGTCGAGCAGGTGCAGCAGATCGTCGCGGAGACGCTCAACGATCTCATCAACCCCTATGTCTATGCCGAGGCGGCCGCGCTGATCGCCGAGCACCAGGCGGCCGGCCGCGATGTCGTGCTGGTCTCCGCGTCCGGCGACGAGATGGTCCGCCCGATCGGCGCGCTGCTCGGCATCACCGACGTGATCGCCACCCGCATGGCCATCGTCGACGGGCGGTACAGCGGGGCCGTCGAGTTCTACTCGGCCGGATCGGCCAAGGTCGTCGGCGTCAAGCGGCTGGCCGAGGAGCGGGGCTACGACCTGACCCGGTGCTACGCCTATTCGGATTCGAGCAGTGACCTCCCGCTTCTCGAGGCGGTCGGTCTTCCCAGCGTGGTCAACCCCGACCGCGCCCTGCGCCGGGTGGCCGCGCTCCGGTCCTGGCCGATCATGGAGTTCCGCAACCCCGTACCCCTGGGAAAGCGCCTGCGTGACCGCCCGGCCGTGCCGGTCGCCGCGGCCTTGGGCGTCGGCGTCGGCGTCGCGATCGGCTTCGCCCTCTACGGCCGCCATCGCCGCACCCGCTCCGCCGTCGCGTAAAAATCAAACCCCTATCTCGTACGGGCTACCCGAACCCGCCGTAGAAGACCCGCGACCTCCTGCCGCTACAGGCCGCAACGCGCCCGCCGGCGTGAGTGGGTGGTGCCGCACGGGCCACCGGGTCGGGTGGGGTGAGGATCGGTCTGAGCATTCGTCTTAGGGGCCTCTTTTCGGGCGAAATCTGGTGATCAAGCGGAGGGCGGCGTAGAAATGACTCGCGGGCCCGGAAACGTCGGGCACCGTGCACGGCCACCGGGAACCCACGCGCGATCAGCCACGGCAGGCACGTTGCGGCGGGACCTCCGCTCGAAAGAGCGCCAGGACCGTCGACAACGACTCAGGTGCACGCTTGATAACCCGGTCCGGACGCGCGAAGCCGGCGCCCCCGCGAGGGACGCCGGCTCCTCCATGTCTTACGGGTCAGTTCTCGGCCGCGGCCCGGTGCCGGTTGCGGATCTCCTGGTAGACGGCGCGGAAGAGTTTCGGCCGGGAGTGGAAGTCGACGCCCTGCGCCCACAGTTCGGTGTTCACGGTGGCGCCGTCGTGCCGTTCGATCAGCACGGTGGTGTCGTTCTGCAGCTCCCACCGCCCGAGCTTGTGGATGGACTGGTGCAGGTGCACGCCGGCGATGTCGTGCCACCGGAGGCTCCGCGAGCGCAGCAGGCCGCGGATGAGCACGCCGTCGCTGCTCACGTAGACGCCGTGCCGCAGGATCCGCCAGGCGCCGATCACCCAGACCGCGGCCAGGGTGCAGGCGACCGCCCGCACCCCGTGCCCGATCAGGTCGAACTGGCGGATCGAGGCCCAGGTGAGCAGCGCGAGAGCGACGGCCTCCCAGACGATGACGAGCCAGCGGCCGTTGCCCGGCGAGTACGGGCGGACCCAGTGCGAACCCACGCAGGAAAGTATGCCGCCCGGTCAGACCGCGGCCAGCACACCGTCTCCGATGACGGCGATCTCCTCGGCCCCGGCCGTGATCGCCGCGGCGTAGTGGCGCAGCCAGGACCGCACCCCGTCGGTGGTGCCGGTGGCGTAGGCGCCGGCGGATCCCACGTACTCCGGCTCTCGGGAAAGGTGACCCACCTCGACCGTGACCAGACCGCGGGGGTCGAAGCCCCGGCCGATCAGGGTGAGGCGGGCGGCGGCCCGGGCCACGACGCCGGCCGGCCCGGCGAACGGGCGCAGGGTGACCAGTTCGGCGTGCACGACGGCGGCGAGCAGCATGGGCGGGGTGGTCTCGTTCCCGGCGACCAGCCCGGCGAGCGCGTCGATCCGCTCGGCGCCGGAGGTGAGCCGGCCGAGGTCGTGGTCGTGGACGACGCCTCGGGCGGCGAGCACGTGCAGCTTGGCCAGCACCTGGCGGGGCGCGCGGGGCCAGAGGTCGACCAGGCCGGGCAGCGCCTCGGCGACCCGGAGCGCGCCCTGCACGACCGGATCGGTGACGGTGCCGCCGCGCACCTCTTCGAGGTCGAAGCGGCTGCCGTCGAGGGCGGCGCTGGCGACCGCGGCGCGCAGGCTGGCCTCCGCGGCGACCTGGCCGCCGTGCTTGCGCAGGGCGCGATGGCGGTGGGCGGCGTCGACGGCGTCCCGCGCGCCCGCGAAGGCGGGCGCCACGTCGGCGAGGTCGAGCAGGGGTGCTAGTGGATCCACCTGAACACGGTAACCGGTAAAACGACGGAAACACGGGGTGCACAAACAAGCTTGGAAATGGCAAGATTCGCGCAGTAGCGAGCATCAATCCGCCAGTCAGCGCGCGCACGACACCATCGGGCGCGGGCTGCGGCGCAAAACTTCGCGGGATCCTCCGGCACAACTAGTGTGCAACGAGAGAGACCCCGGTCACGGCAGAGGAGCCGCCCTAATGAGCGAGCTTGCGAGCGAATCATCGAGCTCAGTCTTCAACTCATGTCGACACCGGAGCGAAGCGGAGGTGGCGGCATGAGCGAGACACTGGAGAACCTGTCCTCGGAGACGCGGCAGTTCCCGCCGCCCGCCGACCTCGCGGCGAACGCGAACGTCAAGGCCGACGCGTACGAGGTGGCCGCCGCCGACCGGCTGGCCTTCTGGGCCGAGCAGGCCGGGCGGCTCGCGTGGACGAAGCCGTGGGACCAGATCCTGGACTGGTCGAACCCGCCGTTCGCCAAGTGGTTCGTCGGCGGTGAGCTGAACATCGCCTACAACTGCGTGGACCGGCACGTCGAGGCCGGCAACGGCGACAAGGTCGCGATCCACTGGGAGGGCGAGCCCGGCGACACCCGCACGGTCACCTACGCCGACCTCCAGAGGCTGGTCAGCCAGGCGGCCAACACGCTCACCGGCCTCGGTGTGACCGCCGGCGACCGGGTGATGATCTACCTGCCGATGATCCCGGAGGCCGCGGTCGCGATGCTGGCCTGCGCCCGGATCGGCGCCACCCACAGTGTGGTGTTCGGCGGCTTCTCGGTGGACGCGCTGGCCACCCGGATCGAGGACGCCGACGCCAAGGTCGTGATCACCGCCGACGGTGGTTACCGCCGTGGCAAGCCGTCCGCGCTCAAGCCGACCGTGGACGAGGCGGTGGCCCGGACCGACCGTATCGAGCACGTGCTGGTGGTCCGCCGGACCGGCGAGGAGGTCGCCTGGACGGACAAGGACAAGTGGTGGCACGAGACGGTCGAGCAGGCCAGCCCGGAGCACAAGGCGCAGTCGTTCGACGCGGAGCACCCGCTCTTCATCCTCTACACCTCGGGCACCACCGGTAAGCCGAAGGGCATCCTGCACACCACCGGCGGTTACCTGACCCAGGCGTCGTACACGCATCATGCGGTCTTCGACCTGAAGCCGGAGACCGACGTCTACTGGTGCACCGCCGACATCGGCTGGGTGACCGGGCACTCGTACATCGTCTACGGCCCGCTCTCCAACGGCGCGACCCAGGTGATGTACGAGGGCACGCCGGACACCCCGGACCGCGGCCGGTTCTGGCAGATCGTCGACAAGTACAAGGTGTCGATCCTCTACACCGCGCCGACGCTGATCCGCACCATGATGAAGTGGGGCGACGACATCCCCGCCAAGTACGACCTGTCGTCCCTGCGGGTCCTCGGCAGCGTGGGCGAGCCGATCAACCCGGAGGCGTGGATCTGGTACCGGCAGCACGTGGGCCGGGAGCGCACCCCGATCGTGGACACCTGGTGGCAGACCGAGACCGGCGCCATCATGATCTCCCCGCTGCCCGGGGTGACCGCCGCGAAGCCGGGTTCGGCGATGACCGCTCTGCCGGGCATCAGCGCCGACGTGGTCGACGACGAGGCTCGGTCGGTGCCGGACGGTGGCGGCGGCTTCCTGGTGCTGCGTGACCCGTGGCCGTCGATGCTGCGCACGATCTGGGGCGACGACCAGCGGTTCCTGGACACGTACTGGTCCCGTTTCGGCGCCGGTGCGGGCAACGGCGACGAGTGGATCTACTTCGCCGGTGACGGCGCGAAGAAGGACGAGGACGGCGCGCTCTGGCTGCTCGGCCGGGTCGACGACGTCATGCTGGTGTCCGGGCACAACATCTCCACCACCGAGGTGGAGTCGGCGCTGGTGTCGCACCCGGCGGTGGCCGAGGCCGCGGTGGTCGGCGCGGCCGACGCGACGACCGGGCAGGCGATCGTCGCGTTCACCATCCCGCGCGGCAACGTCGACACCGCGGGCGAGGCCGGCGAGGCCCTGATCAAGGACCTGCGCGACCACGTGGCCAAGACGCTCGGCCCGATCGCCAAGCCGCGTCAGATCATGCTGGTTCCGGAGCTTCCGAAGACCCGCTCCGGCAAGATCATGCGGCGGCTGCTGCGGGACGTGGCGGAGAACCGGTCGCTCGGCGACGTGACCACGCTCCAGGACTCGGCCGTCATGGACCTGATCTCCTCGGGTCTTCAGTCAGCCAAGTCGGAGGACTGACGACAGTCCACAAAGGCTGGTAGCGCATATCGCGCTGCCAGCCTTTCTGTCTTTTATGCCGGTATTGACAGTATGGCAAGGTCATACTGGATAACCGTTGGTCATCAATATGCTTCCAGTTCCCCGAACATCGGCTTGTTTGCATACGTTCACCTGAGTCCCGAACCCCGGGACCGTTTCACGCCGAGCTCCACACCCGGAGCCCGGCATCGAAAACGGAGGTAAACGTAGTGCGCAAGGTGGTCGCAGGGCTGCTTGGCGCCGTGGTCGTGACCAGTGTCGGGGCGATGGCACCGACGATGGTCGCAGCGGCACCCCCCTCGGATCCAGTTCCCTCGTCAGCGGCCGGCGAGGCGGCCCCGGTCGATGATCTGCCCAACCCCCTTGAGGAGAAGCGCCGCGCATTGCGCGAGCAGGCGGTCTCCGAGGTGATCAGCGGTGAGGCCAAGGTCGAGACCCGCAACGGCAGCAAGGTCGTCAATCTGGGCCGGACCTACGGCAACGGGGGCTTCGGTCACCCCGGCAAGAACCAGTACGTGGAACTGGGCCGTGAACAGACCGACAAGATCTTCGTGATCCTGACCGAGTTCGGCAACACGCGGCACCCGTCGTACCCGGACCAGGACACGACGACGCAGTACGCCGGCCCGTCGACCTTCGAGGGCCCGCTGCACAACGCCATCCCGGCTCCGGACCGGTCGGTGGACAACTCCACGGTCTGGCAGGCGGACTACGCGCCGGACTACTTCCGGAAGCTGTACTTCGGCACCGGCAAGGACGTCGAGTCGGTCAAGACCTACTTCGAGAGCCAGTCGTCCGGCCGCTACAGCGTCGACGGACAGGTCTCCGACTGGGTCAAGGTGCCCTACAACGAGGCCCGCTACGGCCGGTCCAACGACAACCCGATCGACGCCAACGGCGACGACCCGGCCGTCTGCGAGAGCAGCAACTGCACCAACGTGTGGGCGCTGGTCCGGGACGGCGTGAACCAGTGGTACGCGGACCAGAAGGCGGCCGGCAAGACCGAGGCCGAGATCAACGCCGCGCTCAAGGAATACGACGTCTACGACCGGTACGACTTCGACGGCGACGGCAACTTCAACGAGTCCGACGGCTACCTGGACCACTTCCAGATCGTCCACTCCGGCGGCGACCAGGCCGACGGTGACCCGTCCCAGGGTGAGGACGCGGTCTGGAGCCACCGCTGGTACGCCTACTCCAGCAGCGCCGGGGTGACCGGCCCGGACTTCAACAAGCTGGGTGGCACCCAGGTCGGCACGAGTGGCCTGTGGGTCGGTGACTACACCATCCAGCCGGAGAACGGCGGCCTGAGCGTCTTCGTCCACGAGTACACGCACGACCTCGGTCTGCCGGACGACTACGACACCAGCGGGCGCGGCGACAACAACAGCGAGCACTGGACGCTGATGGCGCAGAGCCGTCTCAACGCCAAGAACGACCAGGGCATCGGCACCCGCCCCGGCGATCTCGGCGCGTGGAACAAGCTCCAGCTGGGCTGGCTCAACTACGAGACCGTCAAGGCCGGCGCCAAGAAGGTCGTCAACCTGGGCCCGGAGGAGTACAACACCAAGAAGAAGCAGGCCATCGTGGTGAACCTGCCGGACAAGCCGGTCACCACCAACCTCGGGGCTCCGTACGCCGGGTCCAAGCAGTTCTTCTCCGGCAACGCCGACGACCTGAACGTCTCGCTGTCCACGCCGATCGACCTGACCGGCAAGACGACCGCGAGCTTCAACGTCAAGGGCCGCTACGCGATCGAGCTGGACTACGACTACCTCTACGCCGAGGCCTCCACCGACGGCGGCGCGACCTGGACGAAGCTCGACGGTACGGCCGCGGGCGCGCCCTTCATCAAGGACGGCGCGGGTGCTCCGGCGATCAGCGGCACGACCAAGGACGCCTGGGTCGACGTCACCGTTCCGCTGGACGCGTACGCCGGCAAGAAGTTCGACTTCCGGCTGCGGTACGTGACCGACGGTGGCGTCTCGGAGGGTGGCTTCTTCGGCGACGAGCTGACCGTCACCGCCGACGGTGCCGTGATCAGCACCGAGGGGGCCGAGGCCACCTCGACCTGGACGCTCGGCGGCTTCACGATCGTGGGCGCCTCCGTCACCCAGAGCTACCCGAACTACTACATCGCCGGTTACCGCAGCTACACGTCGTACGACAAGTACCTGGCGACCGGGCCGTACAACTTCGGCTTCCTCAACACGAAGCCGGACTGGGTGGAGCACTACAACTACCAGCAGGGCCTGCTCATCTCGTACTGGGACACCTCGCAGGTGGACAACAACACCAACGAGCACCCCGGTGTGGGCCGCAACCTCTATGTCGACGCCCACCCGAAGCCGTTCCTGAACCCGAACGGGGTTCCGTGGCGGTCGCGGGTCCAGGTGTACGACGCGCCGTTCGGCTTCTACCCGACCGACGGGATGAAGCTGCACCTCAACGGCGTGGAGTCGGTGGTCAAGCCGCTGCCCGGCAACCCCGTCTTCAACGACAAGGACAAGTACTACTACGAGGAGCTGCCGAACCACGGCGTCAAGCTCCCCGCGGTCGGCGTCAAGATCGCGGTGCTGAGCCAGGTCGGCACGTCCATGACGGTCGCCGTCTTCTGATTCTCACGGCAACACGCGGCGCCCGGGTCGACACGGCCCGGGCGCCGTTCCACGTTCGGGAACCGATGCCCCCGGCGATTCGTCCTACCTTCGACGCCTTACCCGGGAAGGATTCAGTCATGCGCGCTCGTCCTCCGTACCGGATCGGTCTGGCTTTGATGGCCGCGGCGATCGTCGCCGGTTGCGCCTCCTCCCCGTCCTCCGGCACTCTGCCGGCGTCCTCCTCCCCCTCCGCGGCGCCCACAGCGCCGTCTTCAGCAGCGCCGTCTTCAACAGCGCCGTCCTCGGCGGCACCGCCGTCCGCGGAACCGCTGCCGACGATCACGTTGACGAAGAAGCCGCCGAAGGAGCCCACCGATCCGCAGCCGAGCACCGGCTGGGTGGCCGGAATGGTCACCCGTGGGGGTAAAGGTCCGTGTTACGGCATGATCGCCGACGACGGCCAGCGGTACGCGCTCTACTCCACCGAGGGCGTCGAACTGGCCAAGGGCGACCGGATCAATGCGCACCTGGAGACCACCATGCTGCGCATCTACTGCGGCCCGGGCACCCTGATGGCGATGACCGAGGTGGAACGGATCAAATGATCACGGTGTGGCTTGATTTCGGCACTGCCCGGCATCATGTGTGACAGCGGCGCATAGGCTGACGGGATGGGCGGTCGGGTGGACGAGTCGTGCGTGCTCACGGAAGGGCCGTGGAAGCACCGGTTCGTCGGCGCGAACGGCAGCCGGTTCCACGTCGCTGAGGTCGGCACCGGCCCGCTCGTGCTCTTCCTGCACGGCTTCCCCGAGTTCTGGTGGGCCTGGCACGACATCATGACCCGCGTCGCGGACGCGGGCTTCCGGGCCGCCGCCATCGATCTGCGCGGTTACGGCGCGAGCGACAAACCACCCCGGGGGTACGACGGCTACACCATGGCCGCCGACGTCACCGGCCTGATCCGGGCTCTCGGCGAACGGTCGGCAACCGTGGTCGGCGCGGGCGCCGGCGGCATGATCGGCTGGGCGGCCGCCTCGTTCCACCCGAAACTGGTCAACCGGCTCGTGGTGCTCGGCGCGGCGCATCCGCTGCGGTTGCGGGCCGCCCTCTTCGCCGACCCGCGGGGCCAGCTCTCCGCGTCGGCGACCGTCCTGCGCTTCCAGGTGCCGCGCTTCGAGCACGTGCTGACCCGTGACGACGCCGCCCTGGTCGGTGAGCTGATGACCCAGTGGTCCAGCCCGCGGTTCGCGGCCTCACCGGAGTTCGCGGAGTACTCGGCCCGCTGCCGGGAGGCGATGCAGATCCCGCAGGCGTCGTTCTGCGCGCTGGAGGCGTACCGGTGGGTGGCGCGCAGCGCTCTGCGACTCCAGGGCTACCGGTTCGTGAAGCTCATGCAGCGACCGTCGAGTGTGCCGACCCTGCAACTGCACGGCGAGCTGGACACCGCGGTGCTGCCCCGCACCGCACAGGGTTCGGGACGCTACGTAACCGCTCCGTACGAGTGGCGGCTGATTCCGGAGGCCGGGCACTTCCTCCATCAGGAGACGCCGGACATGGTCACCGGCGAGATCCTGCGCTGGCTCAAGACCCCATCCTGAGCAGCCCCTTAGGCTCGCCTTAAGTGATCTTTAGTGGACCGGTCAAGTCCGCTTCGTCTCGCTTAGTGTCACGGTCGTGGAAGCGGTGGTACCGCTCCCAGACATGCCACCCAACGTAGCCACACCGTCCCCGCAGAACGACTCAGCCCCCACCCGTCCGAACCGATGCCCGGTGACCAATCCCCTTTCTCTCCTCGCCGGTCACGGGCATCGGAACGGACAAGGGCTCCCCGCCTTCGAGGCGGGGAGCCCTTCCCATTTCTTGCGTCTCGGCTGCGCGCCGGGTCAGACGCGGTGCTCGTAGCGGTCGCGAACCTCGCCGGCCGGAGCCCAGCCCTGGTAGACGCCGTAGTCGAACTCCTCGAGCCCGAGCTGGCGGGCCACCGGGGCGCGGCCACCGGTGTACTCCAGGCGCAACCAGTTGTCGGCCTCGGCCAGCACGATGAACGGCTCACCCCGCCAGGTGCAGAGGGTCCGGACGTAGGACATCTCGTCGTACTCCTCCGGCTCCAGGACACGGACGAACCGGCCCGGCCGGATCTCCTCGAAACCGTCGAGCGCGGTGGTGCTGTAGATCCGGACCCGGTCGCCGTCGGGCGCCGCGTCGAACTCCTGCCCCTGCCAGGAGACCACGTATCCGTCGCGCATCACTGCTCACCCACCCGGCGCCACAGCGGGCCGTCCATGTCGAAGATCGCGATCATCCGCTCGTTGCCGTCCGTGTCGATGCGCCACAGCTGTGCGCCGTGCGGCAGCCGGACACTGTCCACCTTGAACTCGGCGATGACGTCACGGCCCTCACCGGGCGCGAACCCGTTGCCGCGGAACGGGGGACGCTCGATCACCCAGCCGTCCATGGCACGCAGCGCCTGCTCGTTCTGCCCGCCGTACGGGATCCGGTACAGGCTCGGCCGGTACGCCGGCCAGCGCAGCACGAACGCCTCCTTGGCGTCCGGCTGGAACGGGGACGCCTCGTAGTACAGCCCCAGCGCGCCGAACAACTCCCCCGGAGTGCCCAGGTGCTCGACCTCGGAAGCCCGGTGCACGAAACCGGCCACCCGGTCGTAACCCCGGTCCAGGTAGTAGTCGACCTGCTCGGCGGAGATCGTCTTCTGCATGACGGTGGCCTGCTGCGCCTCGTCGCTGGCGGGCTCCGGAGCCGGCACCGGACCGGTCGGCGTCTCGGTGACCGGGCTCTCGGCGGGCTCGGCGCCGAGACCGGCCTCGGTGGCCCAGTTGGCCAGCGCGATGATCTGGGCGCCCGGGTACTTCGCCCCGACCGGCGTGCCCGGGTTCACGGCGAACGACCAGGCCGGATCGGGCCAGTTCCGGATCAGCTCGTAGAAGCGGACCCCGACCGTACGGGTCGGCTCACCGAAGTGCTCGGAGAGCCGGTCCTTGCTGGTGAAGACGATGAGATAACGCTCGCCCTCCACCTCCTCCGGCAGGAAGGCGAAGCCGGACTCACCGGGCGCGCTGCCCGGACGGGAGTTACTGGCGACCGGCACCAGAACCTTGGCGAGCAGCAGCGTCGACAGGAAGACGTCGGTGTTGCCGGTGTCCGCCGCATCCTGCAGCTCGCGCTCGACATCGTTGGCCGGGACGAACTCGTCGGCGGCCGGCCCGCGTGCCCCGGTCGCCGAACCCGCGACACCCAGGTTGGAGGCCCCGGACGGGGTGTAGGCAGTCGACACGGACAGCGCCTGCGTCGCGAAGGCCTGCGTCGCGTAGGCGGAGGCCGGGCTGCCCTGCGGCGGCAGACCGTAGGCAATCGGGCTGGGCGCCGTCGCCGGGTAACCGACGGCCGCGGCCGGAACGGCGGAACCCTGGCCGGGCCGGTCGAACCCGGACCCGGACGGGGCCGAGTAGGCCCGGTCGGCACCCGCGGCGCCCGGAATCACCGGGGGAATCAGATTCGTCTTCGTCGTGGCCGCGGGATGCTCCTCGGGGCTCGGCGCGACGGGCGGCGCCGGTGCGATCGAGGGCGGCGGCCCGGAGGGGCCGAAACGGTCCGTGGACGGCGGCGGGGCCGTGCGGTCCCAGGCCGGGACGGACGGTTCGGTCGCCGGAGCACGATTCACGCCGAGCGCCTGAGCGGCGGCGGCCATCGAGGCCGGACGCTCGGACGGCGGAGTGACCTGGCGGCGCGGCAGGCCACCGGGCCCCGCGCTTCCCGCTCCCGGACCATCGAGATCGGGGCCACCGAGACCCGGTGCGGACGGGCTGACCGGCTGGGGACCCGCGGCCGGGGTGGAACCACCACCGGCCGAACCCGGGCCGAACCCGGGCCCAGCGCCCGTGGGGCCGAAGCCGGCCCCGGCCGGACCGAGACCGGTCCCCGAGGCTGCCGGGTTGAACTCCACGCCCGAGCCTCCCGGGCCGAACCCGGCCCCCGAACCTCCCGGACCGAACCCGGACGCGGGCGAACCCGAAACAGACCCGGCGCTGGACGAACCCGGACCGAACCCGGGTGCGGGCGAACCCGGAACAGGCCCGGAACCGAAATCGGGGGCGGGTGAACCCGGAACAGGCCCCGTGGAGCCAGTGGGACCGAATCCGGGCGCCGGCGAGGCCGGAGCGGGACCACCCGCGGGAGAAGCGGGACGAATCGCGGGCGCCGGCCGACCGGCGTTGCTCACATTCGTCGAGGAAGGGACGAACCCGGCCATGCTCGACATGGAACCGCCGCCGGAGGACTGCCCAGGCTGTCGCCGCGGCAGAGCGGGACCCCCGAGCGGTGCACCCGACGAGGGCGCGCCGCCGAACGGGGCACCCGCGGGCGGGGCACTGCTGAACGGGGCACCCGCGGGCGGGGCGCTGGCGGGCGGCGCACTCGCCGGAAGGGTGCCGCTGGGTGGGCCGCTCGCCGGGCGGGCGCCGGTGTTCCCGGCCCAGCTCGGGTTGATCTGCGCCTCAGCCGGGTCATACGGCGCGACGACGTGCTCGGGCACCGGCGGCGTGTTGGCCATCGGGGTGCGCACCGGCAGCGGCGCACGCAGGTCCTGGAGTGGCCCGCGCGGGTCCTCGTCGGGGCTGAACGGCATTCCGGGCCGCTCCCACCCGGGCGTGGCCATGCCCGACCCGGAAGCACCCCGGCCGGCCGGAATCCCGGAGGACGGAACCGCCGACGCCGGCGCGAGACCGGGCGGAACGGACCCCGGACCCGCCGGGCTCTGCGGTGCTCCCGAGGTCGGGGGCACCGGGTAGGCCGCGGGCGCGGGCGGAGCCGCGTAGGCGGCCGGAGGCGGGTAACCCGCGGACGCGGCAGGAGCCGAAGGCTGGTAGCCCGTGGATGCGGGAGGAGCGGGAGGCTGGTAGCCCGCGGGAGCGGGCGGGACCGGCGACTGGTAGGCCGCGGAGATGGCCGGAGCGGTCGTCCCCGACGGCGCGCGCACCGGCAGACCGCTGGACGCGGTCCCGCTGGGCGTCCGCAGCGGGAGACCACCCGGCCCGACCGGAGGCTGTGCGCCGCCGGGGGCGCCCACCGGCAGGACGCTCGGTGCCGCGGCCGGCGCCTCGTCATAGGTCGGCCCACCGGCCGTGTTCTCCCCGGTCCGGCTCGCCGCCAGCGCCGCCGCGCCGAGCTCCTGGATCTTCGAGGTGGTGTGCGCCTCACGCCCGGGACCCCGGGTGGGCAGCCGCAGGTCACCGCGAGCGAGCTGGGCCACGAACCAGGCCGGCAGGTAGCCCTCGATCGGCAGGCCGGGGTTGACCGCCAGCCACCACTCGAGGTTGGGCCAGGTGTTGGCCAACTCGGCATACGGCACCCGCCGCGCCGAACCGGAGTAGTCGGCGAGGCAGGCCCGCAACGCCGCATTCGACGTGAACGCCAGCACATGGGTGCGGCCGCCGGTGCTCCACGTGCCCCAGCCCAACGGCGCGAGGCCGGCCAGAACGTCGGCGGAGACCGGTAACAACAAGTCGACACCGGCGAGAATGCGGAAGTAGGACTCCTGATCGTCGGTGCGCAACGCATCGCGCATCGCGACCTCGGCGTCCGTAGCCGGTTCCCACTCGGACACGTCCACCCTCTCCCCACGCGTGCCAACGAGGCCAACTCAACGCGTATAACCTACAAGGTCAGGCCACAATCACAATGGGCGGCGGTGTGCTGACAGTTAGGTCGCAACATCGGCACGCCGGGGACGAGATCACCCACGCCTCACGAGCGCTCATTGACAACCTGACGCGATCATTCAATAACCGATGGTAACCGCGAGAGCGGGGCAGACCATTACGCGAATGGGCGACCCCGACAGCTCACTGGAACCGCTGGGTCGCCGCCCGCTCGGTGTCGAGGTAGTCGTTGCACGAGTGGTCCACGGCACCCTTGATCCGCCGCAGGATGTGCGACAGGTCCTCGGAGGCCTGCCGCCACTTGGCTTGACGCTCCGCGTACGCCTCCTGGGCCGAACCCTCCCAGGTCTGGACCAGCGGGCCCGCGTCGCGCTCGAGCTGGTCGAGGTTCGACCGCAGCGTGTTCAGCGCCTTCTCGATGTCGGCGCCGGCCTGCTGGAGCGCGCCGAAGTTGACGAGCAGAAGACCGTCATTCATGGGATTCCTCCGATCGATCAGAGCGGCAGAGTGAACGTGCCGCCGGTCTGGCTGACCCGGGAAGCGGCGTCACTGTCGGCCGCGTCGTAACTGGTGCCGGACGAGCGAATCGCCTCGGCGGTCTCGGCGAGCGCGTTGTTGAGGCTGTTCAGATCCGTCGCGTACTGCTGCTTGACATGCTCGAACGCGTTCGCGCCCATGCCCTTCCAGGAGCTGCTGAGAACCGACAACTCGGACATCAGCGTGCTCAGCATGCTCTGTAGCGCGGCGTTCGTGTCGTCGAACTTGGTGGCGGTACTCGCCATCACCGCGGCTTCGGCTTGCGTCTGCGCCATCGGACGTCACCCCTCCCGTTCAGAAATCCGATTCGGACCAACGCTTCATCGACGTGGGCCACTAGGCTAGCCGGTCGCGGCCTGGACCGGGGGCCCGCCGCGAACGACATCGGCGACGACGTTAGCGGCCCGGAGCGAGAGACGGCAGTCCTGGTGACGAACCTGTGGATAACTCCGTGATCGTTTCCGGCCCTGTGGACGAACCCCGGGTCCGGCCTCGCGCTGCCCTACGATATGGGCCGCGCATGACCGTGGAGGAACGACCGACGACGGAGAGGGGCGGCTCGTGAGCATCGATGTCGCGGTCCCTGTGACCGAGTCCCTGGTCCGCCCCCGGCGGCGCGGGCTCGGCGCGAGCACGGAGCAGATCGTGATCACCCAGGTGGCGGCGGTTCTGCTGCTGTCCGGGTTCGCCATCGGCGGCATCGCGATGGTGCCCGCGGTGGCCGCCGCGGCCGCCCTGCTGGCGCTGACCTGGGTGCGTCTGCGCGGCCGGTGGGCATTTCAGTGGCTGGGTGTCCTGATCCGGTTCGCCGGGCGCCGCCGGAGCGCCCCGATCGACGGCACCACCGCGCTGCTGGGCTATGCGGCTCCGCGGGTCCGGCCGACGACGCTGGATCTGCCGGGCGAGCCGGCGGCGGCGCTCGCCGACGACGCCGGCCTCACCGTCATGATCGAGCTCGGCGACCCGGCCGACGAGGCGTCACCCGTCCCGTCGTTCGCGACGGTGCTGCAGGCCACCGGGCGCGACGGCGCCACCGGCAAGGACCAGCCGACCGTCCGGGTTCAGCTGGTGCTGAGCGCCGTCTCGGCACCGACCGCGGGGTCCGGCACCGGCCCGCCACAGAGCTCGTACCGGACTCTCGCCGAGGGCAGCTCGCTCGGCCATCTCCGCGCGGTGCTCGCACTGCGTGTCTCGCGGGCCGGTGGCTGGTCGGAGGAGGAGCTGCACCGCAGTCTGGCCGGCATCACCCGGCGGGTGACCCGCCGGCTCGGGGCGGCCCGCCCGCTGGGCGAGGTGGCGGCCCTCCGGGCGATCGCCGACCTGGCGAACACCGACGCCTCCGGCGGTCCCGGCCCCGCCCAGGAGAGCTGGGCCGGGCTGCGGCTCGGCGGGCTGCTCCAGGCGACGTTCCACTGCCGGCCGGCGGCCGGCCGCGATCTGCCCGGTGCGCTGATCACCCGCATCCTGCACCTGCCCGCCGCGGCCACCACGGTGGCACTGACGGCGACCGCCCTGTTCGTCCGGCTCGCCGCTCCGGACGCCCCGAGTCTCGAGGCCGCGAGCCGGGCGCTGCGCACGCTGCTCGCCGCCGAGCGGATCCGGATCCGCCGGTGGGACGGCGCTCATCTGCCCGGTCTGGCCGCGACACTGCCGCTGGGCGGTCCGGCGCCGGACGGGCCGGTCTTCGGCGTCCCGGAGGTGCCGATCAGCCCAGCCGGGCTGATGGTGGGGCGAAACCGGCACGGCGGCCCGGTGCTGGTCAAGCTGTTCCGGCCGGAGCCGACCCGGGCACTGCTGGTGGGCGGGCTGGGCGGCGCGCAGATGCTCGCGTTCCGGGCCATGGCGACCGGCGCCCGGGTGCAGGTCCGGACGACCCGGCCGCACGACTGGGAGCCGTTCGCCCGGGGCGCGGCCGTGCCCGGCGAGTCGATCACGATTCTTCCGCCCGGCAGCCCGTTCGAGGCTCCGGCCGGGTCGGTGCGGCATCCGGTGCTCACCATCCTCGACACCGGCGCGACGACGGCCGGCCGGGAGCCGTCCCGGGAGGAGGGCTGGCAGACCACGCTGGTGTTCCGGGACGAATTCGGGACGGCGGACGTGCCACACGCCACCGAGGCCGACGTGGTGGTGCTCCAGCCGCTGCTCCCGGCCGAGGCGACGCTGCTCGGTGGGGCGCTCGGGCTCGGTGACACCACGCCGTATTTCACCCGGATGCGGGCCGACATGATCGCCGTGGTGAACCGGCGGGCGGTCCGGTGGGCCACCCTGTCACAGACTCCGATCGAGCAGTCCCTGATCGGGCCACCGGCGCGATATCAGCCCGTCGGGTGACACCCCCGCGGGCATAGATCTCGAAAAGATCCCGGGTTGTCGTTTCCACGAGTGGATCACACATGGCACCATCGCACGCCATGGGCATCCTCATTCGGCTGGTGATCACCGCCGTATCGCTGTGGATCGCGACCCTGGTGATCGACGGCATCCAACTGACGGCCGATACCGCCACGAGCAAGGCGGGCACGCTGCTCGCCGTCGCCGTGATCTTCGGTCTCATCAACGCGATCCTGCGGCCGATCATCAAGACCATCGGCTGCGGGTTCTACGTTCTCACGCTCGGCCTGGTCGCGATTCTCGTCAACGGTCTGCTGCTCCTGCTCACCAGCTGGATCGCGGGCAAGCTGGAGCTGGGCTTCCACGTCGACGGGGTGATCGCCGCGATCCTCGGCGCGCTGCTGGTCGGTGTCGTGAGCTGGGTCCTCAACATGCTGGTTCCGGACGGCGACGACTGATCGCGAATGACCAGGCCGCGAGTGCCGGATTGGCCTCGTGACCTGGTTCATACGCAAGGACCGCTGAATCCCCCTGCCCTTACCGTGGGGGGATGAGCGACGAGCGGCGTGGATATCTGTACGGCCTCACGGCGTACACGATTTGGGGTTTCTTCCCCATCTACTTCAAGCTGCTCCGCCCGGCCCCGCCGCTGGAGATCCTCGCCCACCGGGTGCTGTGGTCGGTCGTCTTCGTGGCACTGCTGCTCTCCGCGATGCGCAACTGGCGCTTCCTGTCCCGCCTGCTGCGCACGCCCCGCCTGCTCGGTGGGATCTCCCTGGCCGCGGTCCTGCTCGCGGTCAACTGGGGCACCTACATCTACGGTGTGAACTCGTCCCGGGTCGTGGAGACGGCACTCGGCTACTTCATCACCCCGCTGCTGGTCGTCCTGCTCGGCGTCACCGTGATGCGGGAGCGGCTCCGGGCCCTGCAATGGGTGGCCGTCGGGATCGGCGTGCTGGCGGTGGTCATCCTGACCCTGGACTATGGGCGGCTGCCGTACATCGCGCTCGCCCTGGCCGTCTCGTTCGGCTGCTACGGTCTGATCAAGAAGCGCATGTCGCTACCGCCCGCGGAGGGCGCGTTCGTCGAGTCGGGTGTTCTGGCGCTGCCCGCGCTGGCGTACCTGACCTGGCTCAACCTGTCCGGGGACGCGCATTTCGGGCACGTGTCGGGCACCCACACCGTGCTGATGATGCTCTCCGGGGTGGCCACCGCGGTCCCGCTGCTGCTGTTCGCCGCGGCGGCGAACCGGGTGCCGCTGGTCGGGCTCGGCATTCTTCAGTACGTGGCGCCGATCCTGCAACTCGCCGTCGGCCTGCTGATCTACCACGAGCCGATGCCGGCGGCCCGGCTCGCCGGGTTCGGGCTGGTCTGGCTCGCGCTGATCGTCTTCACCGTGGACGGCATCCGCAGCGCCCGGACCGCGGCCCGCAACCGCGCGGCCGCCGCAACCACGCCGACCCCCGAAGCCCTGCCCGCCCGCTGACCCCGCCGCGAGGGAAAACCGCGAGGGGGAGGAAGGCCGCGAGGGGGAAGGCCGCGAATCACCGAGGCGGCTCGTACGCCAGCATCACCTTGCCGTCGTACCGGACCAGTTCCAGCCGTGACAGGCTCCCCTGGGCGAAGTGCGTGGCCGCCGGCATCGAGAACTCCGCCCCCGGCTGCGCCAGCCACGACCCGAGCTGCTCGGTCTGTTCGTCCGGCCCGTACGCGATGAGCCGGAACGTATAGGGCTTGGCCGTCTTGCTGTAGGAGCACTCCATCTCCACCCGGCTCCCACTGGGCGTGCTGGTGATCCGGACGGTGGCGGTGATCGGCGTGACGTCGTCGACGGGCGTCATGGCGATGGCCGGCCCTGGTGGTGGTGTGTCGCCGGGCGAGTCCCGCAGTCCCCAGAACGCCAGCCCTCCGCCGATCATCAGCACCAGAACCAGCGCGACCGCGGTGCTGAGAAGTCGGCGGGGAAGTGCCCGCACCCGGGGTGCCGCCGGGCGGGAGGGCATCGACAGACCGGGGTCGAGGAGGCGCGCGAAGTCCTCCGCGTCGAGCCGGTCGAGCATGTCCGGCACCTGGGCGAGATCGGCCACCGCTTCCCGGCAGAACGAGCATGTCGCCAGGTGGCGCTCATATGCGGCCCGTTCAATCGGCGACAGCGCACCGAGGACATAGGCGGCGTCGTCGTGCCCGTCCTCGCATCGCATCCGTACCGCCTCCCGCCGGGTCACTGTTCCCGGTTTGTGGTACGCGGTTTCGGGCGCGAAGGTTCAACGCAGCCTTAAACCCCCACCTCAAGCCGTGGCGGCCCGAATTCGGAGAGCTATCGCTCGTTCAGGCGGTTGCGGACTCCCCTCCGGACAGGGCTTCGGCCACGTTGCGGGCGGCGGCGGTGAGCTTGGCCCGCACCACGCGTGCCGAGGTCAGCATCTCGGCGGCGGGCATGGAGCAGGCGAGGACGAGGCGGCGTTCCATGTCGCGGTCGGCCACGACGACGACGGCGGCGGATGCCAGGCCCTGCCGGAACTGACCCATCTCGATCTGCATGCCGCGCCGTTCGCCGGCGGCCAGGTCGGCTTCCAGCGCCTCGGGTGTGGTGAGGGTCGCCGGGGTGAAGGCGCGCATCCCGTAGTCGCGCAGATATCGCGACCGCTGGTCGGGGGTGAGCGTGGCGAGGAGGGCCTTGCCGAGCGCGGTGGCATGGCCGCCCTCGTCGAAGCCGGGGGCCACGTCGTCCATGAACGGGGACCGGGCGCCCTCGGCCGACGCCGTGACGGCTATCCGCCCGCCCACGAATCGCCCGAGATAATGGCTGTATCCACTGTCGACGGCCGCGCGCCGCAGCGCCTCACCGACGGCGGGCGGCCCACGGAAGGCGGAGACCAGCTCCCGATATCGATCAGCGATCTCGAGACCGACGATGTAGGTGCCGTCCTCGCGCCGGATCACGTAGCCCTCGTAGGCCAGTGTCCGCACGAGGTGGTACGTCGTCGCGACGGTCAGCTCGCACCTGCGGGCTATCTGTTTCACGGTCAGCCCTCGTGGAGCTCGTCCCACCGACTCCAGCACGCGCAGGGCACGCGAAACGCTCCGGATGAGATCTGACGGCTCCGCTAGGGGGTCACGCACAGCTACCTCCGAAACCAGGGACTTACACCATATGAAGAATCGTGCTTCTACGGAATGCCAAATGCGTGTGGATCACGATCGATCTTCACAGTGGGTGCGATCAATGGAACTGTCCGCATCCGGATAGCTCGTCCCGTCGAACCGCTTCCACCAGCAAAAAGCCGACGCCGCAACGAAGCGGCGCCGGCTAGGAGGCGAAAACAGCGAAATATGTAGATCAGCCGGTACGGTCGGCGATGAAGTCGCAGAGCGACTCCATGGCCCGCTTCGGCGCCCCGTCGGGCAGCGGAGCGAGCTGGGTCCGGGCCTCCTCGGCGTAGCTGCGGACCGTCTCCCGCGCCCGCTTCAGCGCCGCCGACTCCCGCAGCAGGGCCAGCGCCTCGGCATGCAGCGTGTCGTCGGTGATCGGGCCGGCCGCCAGCAGTTCGCGCAGCCGGACCGCCGACGCGTCGGTGTCGTCACCGGCCAGTGCGTACAGCACCGGGAGGGTCGGGATGCCCTCGCGCAGGTCGGTGCCGGGCGTCTTACCGGACTGGACGGACTCGCTGGCGATGTCCAGCAGGTCGTCGGAGAGCTGGAACGCGATCCCGATGGCGTGCCCGTACCCGGCGAGGGCCTCCACATGCTCCGGCCGCGCGCCGGAGAACAGCCCGCCGAAACGGGCCGCCGTGGCGATCAGGGACGCCGTCTTCTCGGTGATGACGAACAGGTGGTGCTCGATCGGGTCGGTGCCGCGTGGCCCCACCGTCTCGGCGATCTGCCCGTGCACCAGGCGGGCGAACGTCTGCGCCTGTAGATGCACCGCCTCGGTGCCGAGGCTGGCCGCCAGATCCGCGGCCTGGGCGAAGAGGTAGTCGCCGACCAGGATCGCCACCGAGTTGCCCCAGCGCGCGTTCGCGCTGGACGCACCGCGGCGCACGGCCGCCTCGTCCATCACGTCGTCGTGGTACAGCGTCGCGAGGTGCGTCAGCTCCACCACGTTGGCCGCGTCCACGACCTCGGGCGACGCCGGGTCGCCGAACTGTGCTCCCAACGCGACCAGCAGCGGCCGGAACCGCTTGCCGCCGGCATCGGCCAGATGCCGGGCCGCCTCGGCCACCAACGGATCGGCGCTGGTCACGTGGACCCGTAGCGCTTCCTCCACAGCGGCCAAAGTCGCCGACACCGACTCGTCCATCGCGGGATCGACGTCGAGGCCCAGCGATGACAGCGCCATTTCGCGCGGGGTCGGATCACCGGTGCTCACCACGCTTTCACGATGCCATACCGTCCATCCGGTTTCTGTCCCAGGGTGGCACGCGACAAGATCAAAAATCCGACAGCACGGGTACGGACGACACGGCGCCCCCGGTAGACAGGCGATAGAAGTCGGTCACGACGCCCCAGGAGCCACTTCCCGAGGGCCCAGGTCGCCGGTGGGCCGCGTGTGGATCCCATCCGGGAGGTGGCAGCTCCCCCCGTACCAGAATCGGTCCTGGATCTTTCAGACCGCTCGCCGTGGGTCCGGAGAAAGGGCGAGAGCCCCGACCACCGGCCGGGGCTCTCGCGTACTGATCATTTTCAGCGCACGAACTCGGACGCTTCCCGGGTGAGATCGATCAGCGGCGCGGGCACCACACCCAGCGCCAGCGTCACGATCACGCCGATCCCCAGCACCGCCGAGGTGAGGAAGCCCGGGATCGACACGGTCGGTGCCGACTCGCCCGGCTCGGACAGCCACATCAGCACGACCACCCGCAGGTACGGGAAGGCCAGCAGCATGCTGGTGATCACGCCGAAGATGACGAGCCAGGTCTGCCCACCCTCGACGGCCGCCCCGAAGACCGCGAACTTGCTGGTGAAGCCGCTGGTCAGCGGGATGCCCGCGAAGGTGAGCAGGATGAAGGTGAAGACACCGGCCAGCAGCGGGCTCTTCCGGCCGATGCCGGCCCACCGGGACAGGTGGGTGGCCTCGCCGTCCGCGTCGCGCACCAGGCTGATGATCGCGAACGCCGCGAGCACCGAGAAGCCGTACGCCACCAGGTAGAACATCGTGCCGCTGAGGCCCTCGTCGTTGAGCGCGAGCACACCCACCAGCAGGTAGCCGGCGTTCGCGATCGACGAGTAGGCCAGCAGGCGCTTGAGGTCGGTCTGGGTGACCGCCAGGATCGCGCCGATGAACATGGTGAGCACCGCGATCGTCCCGAGGATCGGCTGGAAGCTCCAGCGCACCCCCTCGAACGCCACGTAGAGGATCCGCAGCAGGGCCCCGAACGCGGCGACCTTGGTGCAGGCCGCCATGAACGCGGTGATCGGCGTGGGCGCGCCCTGGTAGACGTCCGGCGTCCAGACGTGGAACGGGGCCAGCGCCGCCTTGAAGAGCAGGCCGATCGCGACCATCGCCAGGCCCACGTAGAGCAGCACCTCGCTGCGCTGCGGGTTGGCGACCGCCTCGTGCACCACCGCGAGCTGGATCCCGCCCGCGTAGCCGTAGACGAAGGCCACGCCGAACAGGAAAAACGCCGAGGCGTAGGAGCCGAGCAGGAAGTACTTGAGCGCCGCCTCCTGGCTGAGCAGGCGCCGCCGCCGGGCGAGCGCGCACAGCAGGTAGAGCGGAAGAGAGAAGACCTCCAGCGCCACGAACATGGTGAGCAGGTCGTTCGCCGCGACGAACAGGAGCATGCCGCCGAGCGCGAAGACGGTGAGCGGGTACACCTCGGTGGCGCCGGGGCGGCCACCGGCCTGCTGGAGGTCCTTCTGCGAGCCGACGGTGACCGCGGCCTGCGAGACGAACGCCCCGCCCTTCTCGATCGAGCGCTCACCGATCAGCATCAGCGACACCCCACCGAGCACCAGGATCGAGCCCTGGAGGAACAGGGTCGGCCCGTCCACGGCGACCGCGCCGCCGATGGTGACGGTCCGGGTGCCGCGCTGCCAGATCACGGCGGCCAGGGCCGCGACCACGGCGACAAGAGCCAGACCCAGCTGTACGGCGTTGCGCGCCCGCTGCGGGATCACCACCTCGGCGACGACGCCGAGACAGGCAGCCCCGAAGAGGATCAGCATGGGCAGCAGTGCCCCGTAGTCGATCGGGGGCAGTTGTAGGGATTCCATGGTCAGCCGCCCACCTTTCCGCCGGCCTCCACCGCGGGGACCGGGTCATTCGCGCCGACGTCCTGCATCGTCGCCTGCACCGCGGGATTGATCACGTCGGTGACCGGCTTCGGGTAGAAGCCGAGCACCAGCAGGAGCAGGATCAGCGGCGCCACGACCGCCTTCTCCCGCAGGGTGATGTCCTTCGACATGGCCGGCACCTCGGTGAGCGCCGGGTTGAGCGTGCCCTGGGTGGTCCGCTGGATCATCCACAACACGTACGCCGCGGCCAGCACGATCCCGAGAGTCGCCACCACGGCGTACTCCTTGTGGGTGCTGAACGTGCCGATCAGCACCAGGAACTCGCTGACGAACGGGGCCGTGCCGGGCAGCGCCAGCGACGCCAGACCGGCGAAGAGCAGCACCCCGGCCAGCACCGGCGTCAGCTTCCCGGCCCCACCGAAGTCGCTGACCAGCGCCGAGCCGCGCCGGGCCACGAACATGCCGACCACGATGAACAGCAGGCCGGTGGCCAGACCGTGGTTGACCATGTAGAGCACCGCGCCGGTCCCGGCCTGCGTGGTGAAGGCGAAGATGCCGATGCCGATGAAGCCGAAGTGGGCGATCGACGTGTACGACACGAGCCGCTTGAGGTCGTTCTGCCCGACCGCGAGCAGCGCCGCGTAGATGATGCCGATCACCGCGAGAACCATGGCGGCCGGTGCGAACCAGCGCGACGCCTCCGGGAAGAGCGAGAGGCAGTAGCGCAGGATGCCGAACGTGCCGACCTTGTCCATCACACCGACCAGCAGCGCCGCGGCGCCGGCCGGGGCGGCCCCACCGGAGTCCGGCAGCCAGGTGTGGAACGGGAAGAACGGCGCCTTGATCGCGAACGCCACGAAGAAGCCGAGGAACAGCCAGCGCGCGGTGTTCTGGTCGATCTGGGCGGTGCCCTTCACCAGTTCGGCGAAGTCGAACGTGTGCCCGCCGAGCGCCCACAGCCCGATCACCGAGGCCAGCATGAAGAGGCCGCCGACCAGGCTGTAGAGGAAGAACTTGACGGCCGCGTACTGCTTCTGGCCACTGCCGAACGAGCCGATGATGAAGTACATCGGAATCAGCATGATCTCGAAGAACACGTAGAACAGGAACACGTCCGCCGCGGCGAACACCCCGATCATCGTGAACTCGAAGGCCAGCAGCAGCGCAAAGTAGGCCGGCGCCGACCGGGTGCTCTGGTCGACGTCGTGCCAGCTCGCCAGGATGACGACCGGGAACAGGATCGCGATCAGCACCAGCATGACGAGCGCGATGCCGTCGGCCGCGAAGGTGAGCCGGGCGTCCCAGGACGGGATCCAGGCGTACGACTCACGGAACTGGAACCGGTCGCCGTCGATGGTGAACGCGGCCCACATGACGGCGCTCAGCACCAGGACGGCCAGCGACCAGCCCAGCGCCACGATCTTGGCGAGCTCCGCTTTCGTACGCGGAATGAAGGCCACCACCACGGCCCCCACCAGGGGCAGGGCCGTGAGGATGGACAGGAACGGAAAGTCTTTCACGCCAACCACCCCAGCTGGATCGCGAGGAAGGCGCCGACCACCAGCATGGCGCCGGTGAGCATGGACAGCGCGTACGAACGAACGAATCCGGTCTGGAGCCGGCGCAGCCTGCCGGACCCACCGCCGACCGCGGCCGCAAGGCCGTTGACCAGGCCGTCGATGCCCTTGCCGTCGAGGTAGACGAGCGCCCGGGTGAGGTAGATGCCGGGCCGCTCGAAGACCGCCTCGTTGAACGCGTCCGTGTAGAGGTTGCGCCGCGCCGCGGTGACCAGGACCCCGGCCGGCTGCGGTTCGAGGGCCGTGCCCCGGCGGAAGAGCGCCCAGGCCAGGCCCGCCCCGATGATCGTGACGACCAGCGACAGTGCGGTGATCACGTTGTGCGAGAGGACGCCGTGCGCCTCCTCACCGTGCTCGCCGAAGACCGGGGTCAGCCAGTCCGGCACGCTGGTGCTCATCAGGAAACCGGCGCCGACCGAGCCGATCGCCAGCAGGATCAGCGGGATCGTCATGATCGCCGGCGACTCGTGCGGGTGCTGGTTGTCCTCGGTCCAGCGGGCCGGGCCGTGGAAGGTCAGCACGAAGAGCCGGGTCATGTAGAACGCGGTCAGGCCGGCGCCGATCAGCGCGGCCATCCCGAAGACCCAGGCCTCCCAGACGACCTCGCGCTCGAAGGCGGCCGCGATGATCGGCTCCTTGGAGAAGTAGCCGGACAGCGGCGGGATGCCGATGATCGCGAGCCAGCCGGTGCCGAAGGTCAGCCAGGTGATCTTCATGTGCTTCGACAGGCCACCGAACCGCCGGATGTCGACCTGGTCGTGCATCCCGTGCATGACCGAGCCGGCGCCGAGGAACATGTTGGCCTTGAAGAAGCCGTGCGCCAGCAGGTGCACGATGGCCAGCGCGTACGCACCGCCGCCGAGCCCGACGCCGAGGAACATGTAGCCGATCTGGCTGACCGTCGACCAGGCCAGGACGCGCTTGATGTCGTCCTTGGCCGCGCCGATGACACAGCCGATCAGCAGGGTCAGCGCGCCGACGCTCACCACGACCAACTGGAGCGTGGTGTTCGCCGAGAAGATCGGGTTGGACCGGGCGATCAGGTAGACGCCGGCGGTGACCATGGTCGCCGCGTGGATGAGCGCGGAGACCGGGGTCGGGCCCTCCATCGCGTCCGGGAGCCAGGCCTGCAACGGGAACTGGCCGGACTTGCCGCAGGCGCCGAGCAGCAGCAGGATTCCCATCACCAGGATGGTTCCGGCGGCCAGCGAGTCGACACCGTTGAAGACGTCCTCGTACTGGGTGCTGCCCAGCTCGGTGAACATCAGGAAGATGCCGATCGCCAGGCCGGCGTCGCCGACCCGGTTCATCAGGAACGCCTTCTTGCCGGCGGTGGCCGCCGACGGCCGGGTGTACCAGAACGAGATCAGCAGGTAGGACGCCAGGCCGACGCCCTCCCAGCCGAAGTACAGCATCACGTAGTTGTTGCCCAGGACCAGCAGCAACATCGCCGAGACGAAGAGGTTGAAGTAGGCGAAGAACTTCCGGCGGCCCGGGTCGTGCTCCATGTACCCGACCGCGTACAGGTGGATCAGCGAGCCGACACCGGTGATCAGCAGGACGAAGACGCCGGCCAGCGGATCGAAGAGCAGGCCGAAGTCGACGTTCAGCTTGCCGACCACGATGAAGTCCCAGAGGCTCAGCTCAGCCGAGCGGTGTTCCGGGTCGAGGCCGGAGAGATTCAAAAAGAAGATCAGCCCGAGTACGAACGAGGCGGCGACCGAGGCGACACCGAGCCAGTGCCCCCACCTGTCGGCACGCTTGCCGAGCAGCAGCAGGATCGCCGCGCTGGCCAGCGGGATCGCCACGAGCAACCAGATGTTGCTCAGCACTCCCGTAGCCGGGGCGTAACTGATTTCCACGTCAGGCCCCTTCAGTACTTCAGGAGGTTCGCGTCGTCGACGCTCGCCGAGCGTCGCGTACGGAAGATCGACATGATGATGGCGAGGCCCACCACGACCTCGGCGGCCGCGACGACCATCACGAAGAACGAGATGATCTGGCCGTCCAGGCCGCCGTTGATCCGGCTGAAGGTGACCAGGGCCAGGTTCGCCGCGTTCAGCATCAACTCGATGCACATGAACAGGACGATCGCGTTCCGGCGAACGAGCACCCCGGCAGCCCCGATGGTGAACAGAATCGCCGACAGTACGAGGTAGTAATCGGGAGTCACTTCTCGGTTCCCTTCGGCGCGACCTCGGACGGGGTCAACTCGCGGATCGGGAGGATCGGCGAGATGCTCCGCTCGGCTCCGTTGCCGTCCGGCAGACGGCCCGGCGCGGCCACCGACATGGTGTTCGCGTAGACGCCGGGACCGGCCTTCGGACCCGGGTAGTTGCCCGGAAGGAACCGCTCCTTCATGAGCGTCACCTGGTCCCGCTTGTCCTCCTTGGCCTTCTCGATGTGCGCCAGGACCATGGCGCCGACCGCGGCCGTGATCAGCAGCGCCGAGGTGACCTCGAAGGCGAAGACGTACTTGGTGAAGAGCAGCGAGGCGAGGCCCTCGACGTTGCCGTTCTTGTTGGCCGCGTCCAGGCCGACTGACGCGGTGTCGCCGAGCGAGCGGGCCAGACCGGTGCCGATCAGGGCGGCGAAGCCGACACCCAGCACGATCGCGGCGACCCGCTGGCCGCGCAGCGTCTCGATCAGCGAGTCCGACGCGTCCCGGCCGACCAGCATCAGCACGAACAGGAACAGCATCATGATCGCGCCGGTGTAGACGATGATCTGGACGAAGCCCAGGAACGACGCCGAGTTGATCACGTAGAAGAACCCGAGGTTCAGCATCGTGACGACCAGCCAGAGCGCGGAGTGCACCGCGTTGCGGGCCAGCACCATGCCGAGCGCGCCGGTCACCGCGAGCGGGCCGAGGATCCAGAAGGCGATCTGCTCCCCGGTGGACACCTCGATCATTCGGTGCCCCCCTGGGAGATCGGGGCCTTCTCGGCGCCGACCGACGTACCGGGGTTGGTGAGTGCCCCGATGTAGTAGTCCTTGTCGGTCTCGCCCAGGCGCATCGGGTGCGGCGGCTGCTCCATCCCGGGCAGCAGCGGGGCCAGCAGTTCCTTCTTCGTGAAGATCAGGTCCTGCCGGTTGTCGCGGGCCAGCTCGTACTCGTTGCTCATGGTCAGCGAGCGGGTCGGGCAGGCCTCGATGCAGAGCCCGCAGAAGATGCAGCGCGCGTAGTTGATCTGGTAGATCTTCGCGTACCGCTCACCCGGCGAGAACCGCTGCTCGTCGGTGTTGTCGCCGCCCTCGACGTAGATCGCGTCGGCCGGGCAGGCCCAGGCGCACAGCTCGCAGCCGATGCACTTCTCCAGGCCGTCCGGATGCCGGTTGAGGATGTGCCGCCCGTGGTAGCGCGGCGCCGGCTTCGGCGGGGAGAACGGGTAATCGGTGGTGATCACCTTGCGGAACATGTGCGCGAAGGTCACGCCGAACCCTTTGAAGGAGCCGGTAAACGTGCCCACGTCACACCTCCTTCGTTTCGGGCTCGCCGCCGACGGTGGCGGGGGCGCGTTCGGCCACGGCCCGGCGGGCGCGAGGGCTCGGCGGGACCTGGAGGTCCATCGGCGGGACCGGGAAGCTCCCCGGCGGCCGCTGGTGCAACTCCTCCTCGAGGGAGAGCTGCTTCGGCTTCTTCGGTGCCGGCCAGCCCCAGGCGACGGCCAGGACCAGGACCGCGACGGCCGCGGTGGTGGTCCACTTGGCGGTGTCCGAGATCTGGCCGCTACGGGCGACCTTGAAGAACGCCAGGCAGAGGATCCACACCAGGTTGACCGGGATCAGGACCTTCCAGCCGAACCGCATGAACTGGTCGTAGCGCATCCGGGGAAGCGTGGCCCGCAGCCAGATGAAGCCGAAGAGCAGGATCAGCACCTTGCCGAAGAACCAGAGCAGCGGCCAGTAGCCGGAGTTGGCGCCCTCCCAGAAGGTGGTGATCGGGGCCGGAGCCCGCCAGCCGCCCAGGAACAGCGTGGTGCAGAACGCCGAGACGGTGATCATGTTGATGTACTCGGCCAGGAAGAACAGCGCGAACTTGAACGACGAGTACTCCGTGTGGAAGCCGCCGACCAGCTCGGACTCGGCCTCGGGGAGGTCGAACGGGGCCCGGTTCGTCTCACCGACAGCCGCGATCAGGTAGATGATGAAGCTCGGCAGGAGCTGGATCGCGTACCAGCCGGGGGCGGTCAGCTCGGTGCCGAAGATCTCCACCGGGGTGCCGGCGCCCTGCGCCTTGACGATCTGCGAGGTGCTCATCGTGCCGGCGGTCATGAACACCGCCACGATGGACAGGCCCATCGCGACCTCGTACGAGATCATCTGAGCGCTCGACCGCAGACCGCCGAGCAGCGGGTAGGTCGAGCCGGAGGCCCAGCCGGCCAGCACCACGCCGTAGACGCTCATCGACGAGCAGGCGAGCAGCACCAGCACCGAGACCGGTACGTCGGTGAGCTGGAGCGCGGTCTGCTGCCCGAACATGTTGACCACGCCGCCGAACGGCATCACCGAGAACGCGGTGAAGGCCGTGGTCGCGGAGATCACCGGGGCGATGAAGTAGACCACCTTGTCGGCGGTCT
The DNA here is from genome assembly GCF_014205215.1 of Actinoplanes lobatus. Lineage (NCBI taxonomy): Bacteria > Bacillati > Actinomycetota > Actinomycetes > Micromonosporales > Micromonosporaceae > Actinoplanes > Actinoplanes lobatus. Next base: position 2,538,099 of record NZ_JACHNC010000001.1, on the reverse strand, counting down.
TCGGAATGATCTCCTCCTTGAACGGCAGCTTCATGCCGTCGCTGAGGCTCTGCAACCAGCCCTTCGGGCCGACCTGGTTGGGGCCCGGCCGGACCGCCATCCGGGCCACGACCTTGCGCTCGTAGTTGATCGTGAACAGCGTCAGCAGCAGGAGCAGGACGAAGACGCCGAACAGCTTGATCAGGACGATCCACCACACGTCGTTCTCGAACGTCTCCAGGGTGGGATCGACAGCGTGTGCCGCCACCACGAAAGAACCGCTCATCGTGCCACCTCCGCTGCGCTCCGGCGTCCCGACGAGCTTTCAACTGTGCTCATTGATTCGCTCGAAAGCTCGCTCATTGGACCGCTCCCTCAGCGAGGATCGGGCCGGGAACCCCGGCGCTCAGCTTGACCACCGCGCCGGCGGTGACGCCGAGACTGCGCCGGACCGTCGAGCCCGGCGAGTTCGTCGGCAGCCACACCACCCGCGGCGGCAGGTCGGTGATCGCGGCCGGCAGCGTGACCGAGCCACCGGCGGTGCTCACCGTGACCAGGTCACCGTCGCCGACGCCCAGCGACTCGGCGAGGTCCTTGCCGATCCGGGCCACCGGCGGCCGGGCGGTGCCGGCCAGCACCTGGTCGCCGTCGAGCAGCGAGCCCAGGTCGATCAGCTGGTGCCAGGTGGCGAGGACCGCCTCGTCGCCGGCCGGCTGTGCGGGCCGGGCCGCCTCGGCGGCGGGCTGCGCCGGGCTCGACGCCGTGCTGCCGGGCAGGCCGCCCAGCTCACGGCGGATCGCCATCACGTCCCCGGTGTTCAGGGTGACGTCGAGGAGGGCGGCGATCGCCTCCAGCACGCGACCGTCGGTCATCGCCGTGCTCTTCAGCACCGCACCGAACGACCGCAGCCGACCCTCCCAGTCCATGTAGGTGCCGGCCTTCTCGACGGCCGGCGCGATCGGCAGGACCACGTCCGCCCGCCGGGTCACGGCGGTCTGCCGCATCTCGAGGCTGACCAGGAAGGGCACCGCGTCGAGCGCCTCCTCGGCCAGCCGCGGGTCGGTCAGGTCGGCCGGGTCGACGCCACCGACCAGCAGGGCGCCGAGGGTGCCGTCCGCGGCCGCCGCGATGATCCGGTCGACGTCCCGGCCGGCCGTCCCGGGCAGCGCGCCCGGCTCGGCCTTCCAGGCCAGCGACAGCTCGGCGCGGGCCCCCGCCTCGGTGACCGGGCGGCCACCGGGCAGCAGGTTGGGCAGACAGCCGGCGTCGATCGCGCCGCGGTCGCCGGCCCGGCGGGGCACCCACGCGAGGCGGGCGCCGCTGCGCTCGGCCAGGGCCGCCGCCGCGCTGAGACCACCCGGGACTTCTGCCAGCCGCTCGCCCACGATCAGCAGCGAGCCGGGCGCGCTGAGCGCCGCGGCGACCGCCGGGTCGGTGCCGAGCAGGTGGGCCTCGTCGCCCGGGACGGCCGCGACGAGCGCGGCGCCGAGCTTCTCCAGACCCAGGGAGAGGTACGAGGAGACCGCGGTGATCTTGAGCTTGCCCCCACGGTGGCCCTTGCGCAGCCGCAGGAAGAGGATCGGCGCCTCCTCCTCCGGCTCCAGGCCCACGATCAGCACCGACGGGGCGTTCTCCACGTCCTCGTACGTCACTCCGGTGCCCCCGGCGACGTTCGAGGCCAGGAAGTCGGCCTCCTCGGTGAGCCCGGTCGACGATCCGGTGGCACGGATCGGCCGGGCCCGGAAGTCGATGTCGTTGGTGCCGAGGACGGTCCGGGCGAACTTCGCGTACGCGTACGCGTCCTCCACCGTGAGCCGGCCGCCCGGAAGGACCCCGACGCCGCGCCCCCGTGCGGCCTTCAGTCCCTCGGCCGCGGCCAGCAGCGCCTCGCTCCAGGCCGCCTCGCGCAGCTCACCGGTGGCCTCGTCGCGGACCAGCGGCGTCATGATGCGGTCGGTGGCGGTGGCGTAGCGGAAGCCCCAGCGGCCCTTGTCGCAGTTCCACTCCTCGTTGACCGCCGGGTCGTCGCCGGCCAGGCGGCGCAGTACCTTCCCGCGCCGGTGGTCGGTGCGCTGCGAGCAGCCGGAGGCGCAGTGCTCGCAGGCGCTGGGCGTGGAGACCAGGTCGAACGGGCGGGCCCGGAACCGGTACTGCTCGCCGGTGAGCGCGCCGACCGGGCAGATCTGGATGGTGTTGCCGGAGAAGTACGAGTTGAACGGGACGTCGCCGTCACCGTCACCGACCTCGCCGTCACCGGTGCCGTCGCCGCCGAAGAAGTCGTCGCGGTAGACGTTGATCTGCTCGCCGGAGGAGCGGTCCATCAGGTCGATGAACTTGTCGCCGGCGATCTCCTCGGAGAACCGGGTGCAGCGCTGGCAGAGCACGCAGCGTTCCCGGTCCAGCAGCACCTGGCTGGAGATGTGGATCGGCTTCTGGTACTCCCGCTTCTCCTCCTGGAAGCGGGAGTCCGCCCGGCCGGTGCTCATCGCCTGGTTCTGGAGCGGGCACTCGCCGCCCTTGTCGCAGGTGGGGCAGTCGAGCGGGTGGTTGATCAGCAGCAGCTCCATGACGCCGGCCTGCGCCTTGGCGGCGACCGGCGAGCTGAGCTGGGTCTTCACCACCATGCCCTCGGCCACCGTCTGGGTGCAGGAGGCCACCGGCTTGCGCTGGCCCTCCACCTCGACGAGGCACTGCCGGCAGGCGCCGGCCGGGGCGAGCAGCGGGTGGTCACAGAACCGCGGGATGGCGATGCCCATCCGCTCGGCGACCCGGATGACCAGCTCGCCCTTCTCGGCGGTGACCTCGACCCCGTCGATGACCAGCTTGACGGTGTCGACCCTCTTGGATACGTCGGTCATCAGTGCGCTCCAACCAGGGACTTCTCGGACAGCCGCGGGGCGGTCCGGCCCTCGATGTAGTCCAGGTAGTCCTGCCGGAACCACTTCAGCGTCGACACGACGGGCGTGGCCGCGCCGTCACCGAGGCCGCAGAAGGACCGGCCGAAGATGTTGTCCGCGGTGTCCTGCAGGGTGTCCAGGTCCTTGTAGGTGCCCTGACCGGCGAGGATCCGCCGGTAGGTGCGCACCATCCAGTAGTTGCCCTCCCGGCACGGGGTGCACTTGCCGCAGGACTCGTGGTGGTAGAACTCCAGCCACCGCCATGTGTTGTAGACCGGGCAGTCCTGGTCCGAGAAGATCTGCATGGCCGTGGTGCCGAGGATCGATCCGGCCGCCGACACCCCTTCGAAGTCCATCGGGGTGTCGATGTGCTCGGCGGTCAGGATCGGCGTCGACGAGCCGCCCGGCGTCCAGAACCTCAGGTTGTGGCCCGGCTTCATGCCCCCGGCCAGCTCGATCAGCTCGCGCAGGGTGATGCCGAGGCCGCACTCGTACTGGCCCGGGTTGGTGATCCGGCCGGACAGCGAGTAGATCATCGGGCCGGCCGACTTCTCGGTGCCCATGCTCTTCCACCAGTCCGCGCCGCCCAGCACGATGTAGGGCACGCTGGCGATGGTCCCGACGTTGTTGACCACGGTCGGGCTCGCGTACAGGCCGGCGATCGCCGGGAACGGCGGCCGCAGCCGCGGCTGGCCGCGGAAACCCTCCAGCGAGTCGAGCAGCGCGGTCTCCTCACCACAGATGTACGCGCCGGCGCCGCTGTGGACGACCAGGTCCAGGTCGAATCCCGAACCGAGGATGTTCTTCCCGAGGTAGCCCTTGGCGTACGCCTCCTGGACCGCGTTGCGCAGCCGGCGGGCGGCGTGCACCGCCTCGCCACGGATGTAGATGTACGCCCGGTTGGCCCGGATCGCGTAGGAGGCGATGATCGCGCCCTCCACCAGCGAGTGCGGGTCGTACGTCATGAGCGGCAGGTCCTTGCAGGTGCCCGGCTCACCCTCGTCCGCGTTGATCACGAGGTAGTGCGGCTTGCCGTCGCCCTGCGGGATGAATCCCCACTTGAGCCCGGTGGGGAAGCCCGCACCGCCACGACCGCGCAGGCCGGAGTCCTTGACCAGCTGGATCAGGTCGTCCGGGTGCACGTCCAGCGCCTTGCGCAGCGCCAGGTAGCCGTCGAGTCGTTCGTAGACCCCGATCCGCCAGGCGTCCGGCGAGAGCCAGCGCTTGGTCAGCACGGGGGTGAGCTTCTGGAGGACCTCCGGCCGTGGCTGGGTCACTTCTTCTCCTCGGTGACGCGCGGCTTGGTCTTGGTGATCGGGGTGTCCGGGTCGAAACCGGCCACCGTGACACCGTGTTCCTGTGCCAGCCGCACACCGCGCAGCGTGGGCGCGCCCGCCACCCCGTCGGCCACCGCGCCCTCGCGCGGGTCGGCGAAGCCGGCCAGCTGGTACTGCATCTCCCGCAGCGAGCAGATCCGCGCGCCCCGGGCGGGCGTCGGCCGGTCCCCCTTGCGCAGGTTCTCCACCAGCTCGACCGCGCTCTCCGGAGTGGCCTGGTCGACGGTGAAGTCGTAGTTGACCGTCACCACCGGCGCGTAGTCGCAGGCGGCCAGGCACTCGGCGTGCTCCAGCGTGATCTTGCCGTCGGCCGTGGTCTCGTCGTGGCCCACGCCGAGGTGCTCGGCCAGTTGGTCGTAGACCTCCTGGCCGCCCATCACGTTGCACAGGGTGTTGGTGCAGACGCTGACCAGGTACTCGCCGGTGGGCCGGCGCTTGTACATGGTGTAGAAGGTCGCGACCGCGCCGACCTGGGCCTTGTTGATGCCGAGCAGGTCGGCGCAGAACGCCACCCCGCTCGGGCTGACATGGCCCTCCTCGGTCTGCACCAGGTGCAGCAGCGGCAGCAGCGCGGACCGTTCCCGGCCGGCCGGGTAGCGGGCGAGGATCTCGAGCGCGGGCTCGAGAAGCTTCGCCGCCAGTGGTTCGGCGGCCGGCGAGAATTCCACCGTTGTCATCGGTCACACCCACCCATCACGGGATCCAGCGAAGCGCCGCCGGCGATCACGTCGGCCAGCAGGGCGCCCTCGGCCATCGCGGGGATGGCCTGGAGGTTCACGAAGCTCGGCTCGCGGTAGTGCACCCGGTACGGGTGGGTGCCACCGTCGGAGACCGCGTGTACGCCGAGTTCGCCACGCGGGTGCTCGATGCCGACATAGACCTGGCCGGGCGGAACCCGGAAGCCCTCGGTCACCAGCTTGAAGTGGTGGATCAGCGACTCCATCGACTGACCCATGATCTTGGCGACGTGCTCGAGCGAGTTCCCGAGCCCGTCGAGGCCGAGCGCGAGCTGCGCCGGCCAGGCGATCTTCTTGTCCTCGATCCAGATCGGCCCGGGCTTGAGGCGGTCCAGCGCCTGCTCGACGATCTTCAGCGACTCCCGGATCTCCGCCATCCGGACCAGGTAGCGGCCCCAGACGTCGGCGGTCGTCGCGGTGGGCACGTCGAACTCGTAGTCCTCGTACCCGCAGTAGGGCATCGTCTTGCGCAGGTCCCAGGGCAGGCCGGCCGAGCGCAGCACCGGCCCGGTGATGCCCAGGGCGAGGCAGCCGGTCACGTCCAGCACCGCGACACCCTGGGTGCGCTGCTGCCAGATGACCTGCTCGGAGAGCATGGCCTCGTACTCCTTGAGCTTCTTCGGCAGGTACTTGAGGAAGTCACGGATCTTCTTGACCGCCGATTCCGGCAGGTCCTGCGAGAGGCCGCCCGGGCGGATGTAGCCGTTGTTCATCCGCAGGCCGGAGGTCTCCTCGAAGATGTCGAGGATGTACTCCCGCTCGCGGAAGCCGTACAGCATCATCGAGATCGCGCCCAGCTCCATGCCGGTGGTGCCCAGCCAGACCAGGTGCGAGGCGATCCGCTGGAGCTCCATGAACATGACCCGGATCGTGTTGGTGCGCTCGGTGATCTGATCGGTGACGCCGAGCAGCTTCTCCACGGCGAGGCAGTAGGCCACCTCGTTCGACATGTTGGAGAGGTAGTCCATCCGGGTCACGAAGGTGACGCCCTGGGTCCAGTTGCGGTACTCCAGGTTCTTCTCGATCCCGGTGTGCAGGTAGCCGACGACCGGGCGGCACTGGGTCACCGTCTCGCCGTCGAGTTCGAGCACCAGCCGGAGCACCCCGTGCGTGGACGGGTGCTGCGGGCCCATGTTGACGACGATCTTCTCGTTGCTGAGCGGGTCGACGCTGGCGGTGAGGGAGTCCCAGTCCCCGCCGGTGACCGTGAAGACCCGGCCCTCGGTGGTCTCGCGCTCGCTCGCGTACTCAGATGTGGTCACTGGTAGACCCTCCGCTGGTCGGGAGGCGGAATCTCGGCACCCTTGTACTCGACGGGCACGCCGCCGAGCGGGTAGTCCTTGCGCTGGGGGTGGCCCTCCCAGTCGTCCGGCATGAGGATCCGCGTCAGGTTCGGGTGGCCCGGGAAGACGACGCCGAACATGTCGTAGATCTCCCGCTCCTGCCAGTCGGCGGTCGGGTAGACCCGGGTGACGCTCGGGACGCTGACACCGTCGGCCACCGCGACCTCCAACCGCACCCGGCGGCGATAGGTCATCGAAGTCAATTGATAAGTGACGTGGAATCGGCGCTCATCGGATCCGAGATAGTCCACCGCATCGACCGAGGAGCAGAGCTCGAACCGCAGTGCGGCGTCGTCACGCATTACCTGACACACCTCGACGATGTGCTCGGCGCGTACGTGAAGTGTGAGTTCTGCCCTATCCACGACCACCTTCTCGATGGCTTCGGAGAGGGCCGGATAAGCTTCCTCCAACGCGTCATAGACGTCGTCGAAATACCCGCCGAAGGGTCGTGTGCTGCCAAAAGCAGCAGGTCGTGGGCGGGTCAGGCGACCGAAGCCGGAGACGTCTCCGGTGCCTTTGACGCCGAACATGCCCTTATCCGGGCTGGGCGGCGTCTGTGCGGGAGCGCCCAATTCCGCACCCACCGGAGCGCTACCCTCGGTTCCGGCCTGAATACTCATTTGTGAACCTCCCGCAAATGCGGCTGGAGCTTCATCCAGTTCTCGATCCGCAATTGCTCCTCGCGCCCTTCTTTCACGGCCTGGGTCCATTCCGCACGGCGGACCTTGTCCACACGGTAGGAAGAGGGCATGGCGCCGGGCGCGACGATCGGAACCCGGCCCTCGGCCTGCCGGGCTTCGAGCATCTTGCGGCCATTCGGGCCGAGAGGCTGGGCCATGACCTTCTCGCGCATCTTGAGAATCGCGTCGATCAGCATCTCCGGCCTGGGCGGGCACCCGGGTAGGTAGATGTCGACCGGGACGATGTGGTCCACGCCCTGGACGATGGCGTAGTTGTTGAACATGCCGCCGGACGACGCGCACACGCCCATCGAGATGACCGACCGCGGCTCCGGCATCTGGTCGTAGATCTGCCGGACGACCGGGGCCATCTTCTGGCTCACCCGGCCGGCCACGATCATCAGGTCGGCCTGCCGCGGCGAGGCGCGGAACACCTCCATCCCCCAGCGACCCAGGTCGTAGTGGGGGCCGCCGGAGGCCATCATCTCGATGGCGCAACAGGCGAGGCCGAAGGTGGCGCCCCAGAACGACGACTTACGGGCCCAGTTGGATACTTTCTCCACGCTCGTCAGCAGGATGCCCGACGGGAGCTTCTCTTCGATTCCCATAACGCATCAGTCCCAGTTGAGTCCGCCACGCCGCCATACGTACGCGTAGGCGATGAAGACGGTGAGGATGAACAGGACCATCTCCACGAACCCGAACAGGCCGAGCGCGTCGAAGGACACGGCCCACGGGTACAGGAAAATGGTCTCGATGTCGAAGATGATGAAGAGCATCGCGGTCAGGTAGAACTTCACCGGAAACCGCCCGCCACCGATCGGTTGTGGCGCAGGCTCGATCCCACACTCGTAGGCGTCGAGCTTCGCCCGATTGAAGCGCTTCGGCCCGACGATCGGCGCGATGGACACCGAGAACAACGCGAAGAGGGCGCCGAGGATCAGCAACCCGACGATCGGGACATAAGGGTTGATCGTCATGTCTACTCCCGTACGACTGTTAGCCGCTTCACACTAGTTACTTAGGTTGTGCTGTCCTTTGGTCGGGGGTGCCCTAATTCGTACTGACCGTGGTCAGACGGAGGGCGCCACCTTGGTCAGTCCATTGATGATGCGATCCATGGCGTCGCCACCCCGGGGGTCGGTGAGGTTGGCCAGGAGCTTGAGGACGAACTTCATGAGCAGCGGCTGCGGCATGCCGTATTTGGTGGCCAGCCGCATGATCTGCGGATTGCCGATCAGCTTCACGAAGATCCCACCGATCCGGTAATAGCCACCGAATCGGAGACTCAATTCGGCGGGGTACGCCCGGAGCGCGCGCTCGCGCTCCGGTCCGGCCGGCCGGGCCAGGGCTTGCACCGCCACCTCGGCCGCCATCTCACCGGACTCCATCGCGTACGCGATGCCCTCGCCGTTCATCGGGTTGACCATGCCGCCGGAGTCACCGACCAGCATCACCCCACGGGTGTAGTGCGGCACCCGGTTGAAGCCCATCGGCAGCGCGGCGCCCAGCGTCGGACCGTCCGCATTGGCCTCCTCGCGCAGTCCCCACTCCTCCGGAGTGCTGCCCAGCCAGTCGGTGAGCAGATTTCGGTAGTTGGTCTTACCGAAGGCGTCCGAGGAGTTCAGGATGCCGAGACCGGCGTTCACCCGTCCGTCACCCAGTCCGAAGATCCAGCCGTAGCCGGGCAGGAGCCGGCCGGGGTTCTGCGCGCTGCGCAGCTCCAGCCAGGACTCCAGGTAGTCGTCGTCCGCCTTCACGGCCGAACGGTAATAGCGCCTAACCGCCACGCCGAGGGGCCGATCGTCCCGCTTGGCCAGCCCGAGTGACAGGGGGAACTTGCCGGACACGCCGTCCGCGGCGATCACCAGGGGGGCTCGGAAGGAGACCGGCTCACGATCCGGGCCGGACTTCGCCTCGACGCCGATCACGTAGCCGTCGTCGTCGGTCACCGCTCCGGTGACGTTCACCCCGGTGCGCAGGATGGCGCCGGCCTCCACGGCCTGCCGGGCCAGCATGTCGTCGAAGTCCATCCGGGTACGGACGAGACCGTAGTTGGGGAAGCTGGCGAGATCGGGCCAGTCCAGTTCCAGCCGGACTCCGCCGCCGATCACCCGCAGACCCCGGTTATGCAGCCAGCCGGCCTTCTCCGAGGTGTCGATACCCATCCGGATGAGCTGGCGGACCGCGCGCGGGGTGAGGCCGTCACCACACACCTTCTCGCGCGGGAACTCGGTTTTCTCGAGCAGTAGAACGCGTACGCCGTGGCGAGCCAGGTGATATGCCGCCGCGGAGCCACCGGGACCCGCTCCGACCACGATCACGTCCGCCTCGTCTATGACGGACCCACTCGGGTGGTCGTTCACGGTCCAACCTCCGTCTCGCCCGGACGCTCGTGAATTAGTTCACAAGCATGCCTCGGTCGGAGTGTAGGCCGACTATCGAAGATCTTTGCGCTTAGGTTCCCCTAATTGTTTCCAAAGGACTATCGTCCCTGCTCAGGGGCAGGGAGGACCCGGTCCGCCACGCCGAGCGCCGGCCCGTCCAGGTGGTCGCGGATAGTGCCGCCCATCGCTTGGTCGAGCGCCACGATGAGCCCCTCCACGAGGTCCTGGGCAAGATCGGGATCCTGTGCCGCGACCCGGCGGAGCCGCGCGGCCAGCTCGGCTGCGCGGCGCGCGTCCGCCTCTCCCTCGTCGATCGCGAGGTCGATGTCGGTGTCGTCGAGTTGTCCGAGATCAGTCATGACTCGAACTAAGCAGCACATTCGCTGCACTGTGGGCGGAATGCCGTATTTACACCCGGGTGGCGCGGTGCAGGGCCACGATCCCACCGCTCAGGTTGCGCCAGCCGACCCGGTCCCACGGCCCGGCCGCGGCGATCCGGTCCGCCAGACCCTGCTGGTCCGGCCAGGCACGGATCGATTCGGCCAGATAGACGTACGCCTCCGGGTTGCTCGACACACCCCGCGCCACGACCGGCAGCGAGCGCATCAGGTACTGCATGTAGACCGTCCGGAAGGCGGCGTTCGTCGGGTGGCTGAACTCACACACCACGAGCCGGCCGCCCGGCCGCGTCACCCGGGCGAACTCCCGCAGCGCGGCGCCGGTGTCCACCACGTTGCGCAGTGCGAAGGAGATCGTCACCGCGTCGAAGACACCGTCCGCGAACGGCAGCCGGAGCGCGTCCCCGGCCAGCAGCGGCACCTCGGCCCGGACCCGGCGGCCGGCCTGGAGCATGCCCACCGAGAGGTCCGCGCCGACCGCGAACGCCCCGGACCGGCCCAGCTCCTCGGTGGAGATCCCGGTGCCGGCGCCCACGTCCAGCACCCGCTCGCCGGGCCGCAGCCCCAGCGCTGCCCGGGTGGCCCGGCGCCAGCTCCGGTCCTGCCCGAAGGAGAGCACGGTGTTGGTGAGGTCGTAGCGTTTCGCCACGCCGTCGAACATCTCGGCGACCTCGTGCGGCTGCTTGTCCAGATCTGCGCGCGTCACGAGGTCAACTCTCCCAGGCCTCGTTCACAACAGCACGGGCGGGATGGTTTCCCATCCCGCCCGCGCCTTGTGCGTTATATATACGACCGTCGTCGGTCGGGTCCGAATGCTCGTCACCGACGCGATCGCGCTGGCGACGTATGAGTGTTCCGTTGCCTTACAAGGGCAACGTAACCAGCAGCAACGACCCGGTACAGGCAACCGGCGGGCTCGTTACGAAGGAGCAACCCAGCCTCGCCGGTCCGACGATCCGAACCTGGCCGAACGGACGACTGCCACCCCCTGAAGGGGCCAGTTATCAGCTCGCCTCGACCAGCGGAAGCTGCTTGCGGACCCCGCCACCGGGCAGCGCGATCGAGGAGAAGTGCGAGACCACGCGGTCGTCGGTGGGGTCGTCCGCGGCCGTCCGGTGCACGGCGAGATGGCTGTACCACGTGTCCCGCCACGCCGGGACGCGGTCCGCGGTGCGGATCATCGAGATCAGCTCCTGGAGGTTCGACCGGTGCTTGGCGCCGGCCGAGGAGATCACGTTCTCCTCCAGCATGATCGAGCCGAGGTCGTCGACACCCATGTGCAGCGAGAGCTGGCCGATGTCCTTGCCGGTGGTGAGCCAGGACGCCTGGAGGTGGGCCACGTTGTCGAAGAAGAGCCGGGAGACCGCGATGAAGCGCAGGTACTCCATGGTGGTGGCCTGGGTGCGGCCCTTGAGGTGGTTGTTCTCCGGCTGGTACGTCCACGGGATGAACGCGCGGAAACCGCCGACCTCGTGCGACTGCTCGACCGGGACGTCCTGGTAGCCGTTCGCCACGGCCAGGTCCTGCACCTCACGGATCATCCGGATGTGCTCGATGCGCTCGAAGTTCGTCTCACCCGTACCCATCATCATGGTGGCGGTGGACGAGAGGCCGTGCCGGTGCGCGATGGCCATCACCTCGAGCCATCGCGCGCCGCTCTCCTTGAGCGGCGCGATGGCCTTGCGCGGCCGCTCGGGCAGCATCTCGGCGCCGGCGCCGGCGATCGAGTCGAGCCCGGCCGCCTTGATCCGGATCACCGCCTCCTCGATGGAGACGCCGTCGACCTTGGCCATGTGCAAGATCTCACTCGGGCCGATCGAGTGGATGGCGAGCTGCGGGAACGCCTGCTTGACCGAGGAGAAGAGATTCTCGTAGTACGCCACCCCGAACTCGGGATGGTGCCCACCCTGGAGCATCACCTGCGTGGCGCCCAGCTCGACCGCCTCGCCGGCCCGGTGCAGGATCTCCTCGATCGGGTGCGCCCAGCCCTCCTTGTGCTTCGGGGCCCGGAAGAACGCGCAGAACTTGCACGCCGTGACGCACACGTTGGTGTAGTTGATGTTCCGGTCGATCAGGTACGTGACGATGCCGTCCGGATACCGGCGGCGCCGGACCGCGTCGGCCGCCTCGCCCAGCGCGTGGAACGGGGCCTCCGTGTAGAGCAGCAACGCCTCCTCGGGCGTGATGCGCCCACCGTCGGCTCCGCGCTGCAGGATGCTGTCGATCTCCGGATTCGCGGTCACGTCAGGAAGCGTACGTCCACCGGGCATGGGCCGTCAGCGGCGAGGGTCACCGGGGACCGGCCGTCCCGATCAGCGCGGCCAGGCCGTCCAGCACCCGGGCGAGCCCGAACTCGTACGCGTGGCCGGGCTCGTAGGCCGCGCCCATCGCGGACCCGGCGGCGGCCCCGACCCGGGTGGCGGTCGGGTACCGGTGCTGGTCGAAGACCAGCTCGAAGACCGGTCCACGCTCCTGCCACCACTCGAAGTCGGTGCTGCCGGCCCGCGCCTCCGCAGCCCGCACGTCCGCCTCCGACCGGGCCGCGGCCTGCACGAATCCGATCAGAAAGGTGAGCGCCGCGTCCCGCGTCACGTCGTCCAGCCCGCAGTCGTCGAAGGCGCGCAGCTCGTGCTCGTACTTCGCCATCAGGCCGGGGCCCAGCGGCGGGCGGCTGGCCGGGAGGGTCGCCGCCCACGGATGGGCGGTGTAGAGCCGGCGATTCTCCGCGGCGACCGCGGCCAGGCGCTCCCGCCATGGTCGTTCCGGGTGCCCGTCCCGGGGCATCTCCAGGTAGAGGCGGTCCAGCATCAGGTCGAGCAGGGCGTTCTTGTCCGGGACGTACGTGTAGAGGGTCATCGGCACCACACCCAGCTCCTGGGCGACGCGGCGCATCGACACCGCGTCCAGGCCCTCGGCGTCGGCCAGCGCGATCCCGGTCCCGACCACCCGGGCGACGGTCAGACCCGGGCGGCGGCCACGTCGCTTGCCCTCCGGCTCGCCGTCCGGGAACCAGAGCAGATCGATGGTGCGGCGGATTTCGGCCACGGGTGGCACTCCTTTCCTGTACGACGTATTGTGTACGGCGTACAAGTAACAGCTTCGGGGAGGCGCCATGCAGATCACCTCGTCCGCCATCTCGCTCACCGTCGACGACGTCCCGGCTTCCAGCAAGTTTCTCGCGGACCATTTCGGCTACGCCGTGCGGATGTCGGCGGACGGTTTCGCCTCGCTCGGCCGCGACGACGGCGGCGTCGACCTGGTCTTCCTACGCCGCGGCATCGAGGTGCTGCCACCCGCGCTGCGCCAGGTGCACACCGCCGGCACGATCGTCGCCTTCGTGGTCGACGACCTGGAGTCCGAGCAGACCCGGTTGCGGGCCGAGGGGGTCGAGCCCACGCTGCCCATCCGTGAGGAGCCATGGGGTGAGCGCCTCCTTCTGGTGACCGACCCCAACGGTGTCGTCTACGAGTTGGTGGAGTGGGCGGACCGATAGGTTCGGTCTCGCGGATCGTTCAAGGGGGTGGCAGTGCTCGTCGTTCACGGCGGCTGGGTGGCCGGGGCCGGGCGCCCGGGCCGATTGATCATCTGGGCCGAGGACCCGGCTCTTCCCACGTCGTCGGCGTCGCGGGCGCGGTCACGTCCACACCCGTTCGCGGCTTCCGTCGAAGCGCTCCGGCAGGTGGTGCCCGGCGCGGAGGGCGGGTCGCTGGCGCTCACCCTGCCCGGGAGCGGTCGTGGCCCCCTGCCGTCGCCCGAGACCGGGCTGGAGGCGGCCACCCGCGGGATCAAACTGGGCCCGTGGACGGTTCCGGCGCTGTCGGTGCCCGGTGACGCGGCCATGGCGGTCCTCGGTGAGCTCGCCGACCCCGATCCGGACGGTCCCTGGCTCGCCGGGCCGTCGCTGCGCTATCTCACCCTGCTCGCCGGTTACGCCTGTGACCTGGCCGGGCGCGGGCGGATGCTGCCGCAGCTGGCGGTCGAGGCCGGGATGCCCACGGCGCGCTGGCGGCCGGTGCTGACCGGGTCCGACACGGCCACCTTCCGCGACTTCGCGGCCGGCATGCCGCCGGTGGTGCGGGCCGCGGGGGACGGCCAGGCCGTCGGGCGGACGGTGCGGGACGCCCTGGAGTCGCTGCTGGACGGGGCGGCCCGCGCCACCCTGCCGGAGCGGTTCATGGTCGGCCAGCGGCCGGGGCCGAAATCCGCCCTGCCGGACCGCTGGCTGGCCGCCCTCACCGGCGCCGATCCGGCGCTGCCCGGTGCCGCCGACGCCGACGTGCGCGACCTGCGCCGCGCGCTCGACGACTGGATGCGCGCGGCCAACGAGGCCCACGGCCCGATCCGGGTCAGCTTCCGCCTCTTCGAGCCGTCTCCGGAGGCGCCGCCCGGTGAGGACGGGTGGTTCCTGGAGTTCGCGTTGCAGTCGGCCGAGGACCCGGGTCTCTACCTGCCCGCCGAGGATCTCTGGGAGGGCGACCGGTTCCCCGGGCTGCCGCGGCGGCCCGACGAAACCCTGCTCGCCGGGCTGGGCCGGGCCGTCCGGCTGTTTCCCCTGCTGCACGTGGCACTGCTCGAGCAGCGACCGTCCGCCATGCCGCTGACCACCGGCGAGGCCTACGACTTCCTGCGCCAGGCCGCGCCGCTGTTGCAGGCGGCCGGGTTCGGTGTGCAGCTCCCGTCGTGGGCCGGCCGGAAGGCGGTCGGGCTGAAACTCACCACGCGCACCCGCTCCAGGTCCGGAGCCTCGTCGCGGGCCGTGGCGGATTCCGGTTTCGGGCTCTCCGAGCTGGTCGACTTCCGGCTCGATCTGGTCATCGGCGACGGGGCGGTGACCGCCGAGGAGCTGGCCGAGCTGGCCCGGCTCAAGGTGCCGCTGGTCCGGGTCCGCGGCCAGTGGGTGGAGCTGGACGCCCGTCAGCTCAAGGCCGCGCTCAAGGCGGTCGGGGAGCGGCGGGAGGGCCAGCTCACCGCGGGCGAGCTGTTGCAGCAGGTGGTCGACGGCGGCGACGAGGACCTGCCGTTGGTCGAGGTCGACGCCGACGGCGACCTCGGTGACCTGCTCTCCGGTCAGGCGGCCGAGCGGCTCAGCCCGCTGCCGACACCGGCCGGGTTCCAGGGGGCGCTCCGGCCCTACCAGGAGCGGGGCCTGTCCTGGCTGCACTTCCTCGGCCGGCTGGGCCTCGGCGGCATCCTGGCCGACGACATGGGTCTGGGCAAGACCGCACAGACCCTGTCGCTGCTGCTCACCGACGAGGGCTCACGAAGCCTGCTGATCTGCCCGATGTCGCTGGTCAGCAACTGGCACAAGGAGGCCGGCCGGTTCGCGCCGGGCCTGCGGGTCCACGTGCATCACGGCGCCACCCGGATGCGCGGGACCGAGTTCGACGAGGCGGTCGCCGGGGCCGACCTGGTCATCACGACGTATGGCACGGCACTTCGCGACCTGGAGACGCTGCGCGGTGTGACGTGGAGCCGGGTGGTCTGCGACGAGGCGCAGGCGATCAAGAACAGCGGGACCAGGCAGTCGCAGGCGGTCCGCGCGATTCCGGCCCGCACCCGGCTGGCGCTCACCGGCACCCCGGTGGAGAACCATCTGGCGGAGCTGTGGTCGATCATGGATTTCTGCAATCCGGGGCTGCTCGGGCCGGCGAAACGGTTCCGCCGCCGATTCCAGGAGCCGATCGAGAGCCGGCAGGACGAGGACGCGACCGCCGCCCTGAAACGGGCCACCGGTCCGTTCGTGCTCCGGCGCCTCAAAACCGACAAGACCATCATCTCGGACCTGCCGGAGAAGAACGAGATGAAGGTGTGGTGCTCGCTCACCCCCGAGCAGGCCACCCTCTACCAGGCGGTCGTCGAGGACATGATGGCCGAGATCGAGAGCAGCGAGGGCATCCAGCGGCGGGGCAACGTGCTGGCCGCCATGATGAAGCTCAAGCAGGTCTGCAACCACCCCGCCCACCTGCTCAAGGACGGCTCCCGGCTGCCCGGCCGCTCCGGAAAGCTGGCCCGGCTCGAGGAGCTGGCGGACGAGATCATCGAGGACGGCGACAAGGCCCTGATCTTCACCCAGTACGCGGAGTGGGGCACGCTGCTCCAGCCGTACCTGACGGCCCACACCGACCGGCCGGTGCTCTGGCTGCACGGCGGCCTGAGCAAGGCGCGGCGCGACGAGCTGGTCGAAAGGTTCCAGACCTCCGGCGAGCCGATGCTGTTCCTGCTCTCGCTCAAGGCCGCCGGCACCGGCCTCAACCTGACCGCCGCCAACCACGTCGTCCACTTCGACCGGTGGTGGAATCCGGCGGTCGAGGACCAGGCCACCGACCGGGCGTTCCGGATCGGGCAGTCACGCGACGTTCAGGTCCGTAAGTTCATCTGCACCGGCACCCTGGAGGAGAAGATCGACGCGATGATCGAGCGGAAGAAGGCCCTGGCCTCCTCGGTCGTCGGCACCGGCGAGGAGTGGATCACCGACCTCAGCACCGACCAGCTGCGGGAGCTGTTCTCGCTCGACCCGGCGGCGGTGCGCTGACATGCCCTTCGACAGGTCCGGTCAGTTCTACGAGGCGGCCCGCCCGATCGAGGTGGACGGCGGCCTGAGCGTGCGGTCGAAACGGGGCAAGATCGGCGAACAGTGGTGGTCGCGCAAGTTCGTGGACGTGCTGGAGGGTGTCTGCGACGCGGGGCGGCTGGCGCGCGGCCGGGCCTATGCGCGCAAGGGCCAGGTGATGGACTTCGCCCTCGAGCCGGGGCGGGTGCTCGCCCGGGTGCAGGGGTCGCGCCCCCGGCCGTACGAGGTGTCGATCCGGATCACCGCGTTCGACGAGGCACGGTGGGCCGACGTGGTCGACGCGCTCGCGACCCGGGCGCTGTACCGTGCCGCGTTGCTGGCCGGCGAGATGCCGCACGAGATCGTCGACCTCTTCACCGAGCTGGGTCTGCCACTGTTCCCGGATCGGCTGGACATCGGCTGTTCCTGCCCGGACTGGGGTGTTCCCTGCAAACACGGCTCGGCGGTGCTGTACGTGCTGGCCGAGGCGTTCGACGACGACCCGTTCCTGGTGCTGGGCTGGCGGGGCCGCGGCCGCGACGAGTTGCTCGACGCGCTGCGCGGCACTCCCGAGCCGGAGGAGACCGTCGACCCGCTGGCGGTCGAGGAGGAGCCGCTGGACGCCCGGCTGGCCGACTTCTACTCCCCCGCCATCAGCCTGGGCCGGCTGCGGGAACGCCCACCCCGGGGTGGGCTGCCACCGGAGCTGCTGCTGCGGGCGCTCGACCCGCCACCGATCCGGGTCCGGCATGTGCCGCTGGTCGACGTCCTCCGGCCGGTCTATCGCGACCTGGGCGCGGCGGAGGGGGAGGAATGAGCGAGTCCGCCCGCGGGGCCGCGCCCATCGTGAACCGATCGTGGGCGAGTCCACGATGGACGCGGCGGCTTGTCACGCTACCGGGCTTCGCCCGGTTCCGCCTCCCCACAGGGTGACCTCAAGCCGGATATCCGTCACCACCCGTGCTCAATGCACAACTACCGATATCGGAGCACCGCATCATGAGTGAGATGACCTATCGCCGGCTGGGTGACTCGGGCCTGGTCGTGTCCGCGATCGGGATCGGCTGCAACAACTTCGGCCGCAAGCTGGACGCTGACGGCACCCGTGAGGTGGTCGACGCCGCAATCGACGCGGGGATCACCCTCTTCGACACCGCGGACATCTACGGCACCCCGCACGGCATGTCGGAGGCGTTCCTCGGGGCCGCGCTCAAGGGCCGCCGGGACGAGGTCGTGCTGGCCACCAAGTTCGGCATGAACATGGAAGGGCTCAACGGGAGGGACTTCGGGGCGCGGGGCTCGCGACGGTACGTCGTTCGTGCCGTCGAGGCCTCACTCCGGCGGCTGGAGACCGATCACATCGACCTCTACCAGATGCACGAACCGGATCCGGCCACCCCGATCGACGAGACCCTGGCCGCCCTCGACGACCTGGTCCGTTCCGGCAAGGTCCGCTACCTGGGCAACTCGAACTTCTCCGGATGGCAGATCGCCGACGCCGACTGGACCGCGCGGACCGGGAGCCTGACCCGGTTCGTCAGCGCGCAGAACAGGTACAGCCTGTTGAACCGCGGCGTCGAGGCCGAGGTGGTGCCGGCCTGCGAGCAGTTCGGGCTCGGGCTGCTGCCCTTCTTCCCGATCGAGTCCGGCCTGCTGTCCGGCAAGTACCGGCGCGGTGAGCAGGCTCCCGCCGGGACCAGGATGTCGCAGGAGCGCTACCGCCCGTGGCTGGCCGACGCCGACTGGGACACCATCGAGGCGCTGACCGCCTTCGGGGCCGAGCGCGGTCGCACCCTGCTCGAGGTGGCTGTCGCCGGCCTGCTCGCCCGGCCGGCGGTGGCCAGCGTGATCGCCGGCGCCACCACCCCGGAACAGGTCCAGGCCAACGCCGCCGCCGGCACGTGGGACCTCACCGCCGCCGACGTGGCCGCCCTCGACGCTCTCCTCGACTCGTAGCAGCGCCACGGACAGCGCGCGTCGGGCGTACCCGGAAATGGTGAAGGCCGGGCACGCGGAAAGCGTGCCCGGCCCGGAGAGAGTGACTACTCGGCGACCGTGATGATGCGGCGGCGCCGAGCCGCCCGGAAGGCGATGAAGCCCGCGCCCAGCAGGACCGCGCCGCCGCCGGCGATCAGACCGGCCGGGGCGCCGGTGATCGGGAGGCCGCCGCCGGTGCCGCCCGAGGTCAGCTTGACGGTGAGGGCGGCCTTGTTGTTGTCCTTCTTCTTGTCCTGCACGCCGCCGTTGATGCTGACCGAGCCGGCCTTGTGCTCGGCCACGTCGAGGATCTCGGCGGAGAGGCTGAACAGGTAGCGGCCCTTGTTCGGGACGCTCTCCACGACCAGGCAGACCAGGTCGGTGACCTGGGCCAGGTCGGTCACGGAGTCGTCGATCTCGGTGAGCGAGGTGCCCGGCAGGCAGCGCTCGTCGATCTTCATGAGCTCGATGCCGGTCGGCAGCTTGATGTGCGCGTACTGGAGCGAGGTGATGCTCGGCGGGATGGTTCCGGAGGGGCCCAGGTTGCGCAGGCCCACCTCGGCGGTGCGCTCCTCGCCGATCTCACCGGTGAAGGAGCCGCCGACGGCCGCGGTCTCCGCCGTCGACTTCGGCACGGTCACCGAGAAGAACGTGTAGTTGTCGTCCTCGTTGAGGTCCTCGGCGACCTCCGGCTCCTCGGCGGAGACCGACGAGACGGCCTCCATCGACAGCTCCTTGCCGGCGGCGCCGGCGGTGCGCTTCGTGAAGTCGAAGACGTACTTCTCGGTGAGGCCGATCGCGGCGACGTAGACCGGGTACTCGAACGGCCCGGCGGCGTCCGACGGCACCTTGACCCGCAACGGCGTGTTCTTCGGCAGGGTGAAGGCGCCCCCGCCGGCCAGCGGCTCGTTGAAGACACAGACGAAGCCACCGATCTCGGTGTCCTGCTCGCAGTTGCGGTAGTTCAGCACCGGCGTCACCCCGTACGGGGCCATCACCACCAGACCGAGGGCCGCGACGTCCTTGTTGCCGGTGTTGCGGACCAGGACCGGCACGTCGGCGCTCTTGCCGTGGGCCAGTTTCAGGTCGGCGATGTCCTCGACCTCGAGGTCGACGCCACCCTTGTCGGTGCGGACCACGGTGATCGACATCTCGTCGCTGGGCTGCTCGCCGACCGTCGTGCTGAGCGCGATGGTCTTGGCCGGGTCGGCGGCACCCGCCGCGGCGGCCGGCTTGAGCGTGAACTTGACGCTGCGCCGCTGACCCGGCGCCAGGTCACCGATCGTGCAGGCGGTGGCGTCGCAACCGGTGGGCGCGGTGAATCCCAGGTCGGCGCTGATCGGCTTGGCGGCGCTACCGAACGTGAGAACCACGTTCTTGGCGGCGACCTCGCTGAGGTTGTAAAGGTCGAATTTGACCGTCTTCGACTGACCGTTGATCACGGTCACCGTTTCCGGGCTGAAGATGCCGACATAGGGCACCTCGACCTCTTCCGCGGCCTGAGCCGGCAAGGACAGGCCGGTGACGGCCAGCCCGGATGCCGCAGTGGTCAGGGCAAGACGGCTGAACAGGGCGCGCAGTCGCATGATCACCGATTTCGAACTGGTGCGGCCGGCCAGAGAGCCGGCCACGGAAAAGTTCGAGGATCTTAAAGCGAGCGAACCCTGGAGATCAAACGTCGGCGAAGAACGGGCCGTTCTCCGGCAGGCCGGGCACTTCGCCCCGTTCCGCTGCACGCCGGGCGAACTCGCGCACGCCGGCGATCTGCCGCTCACCCAGCGAGAAGTCGAGCGCCCGGAAATAGTTGGCGAGCGTCGGGGCGTCGAACGGCTCCCAGCGGGCGGCCGACTCGGCCACCGCGTCCAATTCACCGAGGCACAGGTCACGGGACCGCTGGAAGGCCTCGTGCACGTCCTTCACCAGACCGGGGTGCGCGACCGCGAAGTCCCGCCGGACCGCCCAGACGGCGAAGACCATCGGCAGGCCGGTCCACTCCTTCCACGCCTCGGCCAGGTCGATCACCTGGAGGTCCTTGGCGGGTGCTTCGTACATCGCCCGGAGCGCCGGGTCGCCGATCAGAACGCCGGCGTCCGCCTCCATGAGCATCTGCGACAGGTCGGGCGGGCAGCGGAAATACTCCGGCTCGGCGCCGAACCGCTCGGAGAGCAGCATCTGGGCGAGCATCACGCCGGTCCGGGAGGTGGAGCCGAGCGCGACCGGCCGCCCGTCCAGCTCGGCCGGCGGCCGGGTGGACACCAGGTTGACCGAGAGCACCGGGCCGTCGCTGCCGACCGCCAGATCGGGCAGCAGGAGCAGCTCGTCGGCATGGCGCAGGTACTCCACCAGGGTGATCGGCCCGATGTCGAGGTCACCGGCGACCAGGTCGGCGCTGAGCTTCTCCGGGGTGTCCTTGTGCAGGTCGACGTCGAGCAGAGCGCCCGAGCGCATCAGCCCCCAGTAGATGGGCAGGCAGTTCAGGAACTGGATGTGCCCGACCCTGGGCCGACGGACGCTGTCGCTCATGCCGCCGCCTCCGCTTCGCTCCAGCGTCGGCATGAGTTCAAAACTGAGCCCAATGATTCGCTCGCAAGCTCGCTCATGCTGCGACGTTATCCCCGATCTCGTCCCGCATGGTGGTCGGTGGGGTGGTGGGTGGCTCAGATCGCACCAGGGGCAGGCAGGCGACCGCCGCCACCAGCCCGGCCGCGCCCGCACCGGCCACCAGGACGCGTGGGTCGAAATGTCCGACGAGCGGCCCGGCCACGAAGAATCCGAAGATGCCGGCCGTCTGCACGGCCGCGCTGAAGCGGGAGAAGGCCCGCCCGTGCATCTCCGGCGGCACCCGCCCGGCGATGAGGACGCTGGTCGAGACGTTGAGCGCCCCGTTGAAGACGCCACCCACCATCCAGAACGGGACGAGCCACCAGGCCGACGTCACGGTCGCCCCGCCGATCAGCACGGCCGCGCAGGAGCCGGCGAGAAGACCCAGCACGGTACGGACGGTGAGCCACCGGGCCGGTAGGCGGCCGGCGAGTGGGCTGCCGAGCACCATGCCCACCGTCCAGGAGGCGGCGACCAACCCGTACACCGTGGTGGAGGCGCCGAGTGTCTCCCGGACGAAGAACACGTCGAAGACGTTGACGGCACTGATCCCGGCCACCACGGCGACCACGGCGATCGTCGTCACGCTCAGCACCCGGTCGTCACGCAACCTGAGCGGCGTCCTGCCCGCCCGGGGAGACTCGGCACCTCCCCGTCGCCGTGTGCGCACCAGCAGGCCCACCGCGACCAGCGCCAGATAGCTGACGGCTGGCCTCCCGCCACTCCCGTGGTTCGCCCGGCTGCCGCTGCATCCACTCCCGGAGCCGGGAGCGATCTCGATCCTGGTAGACGTCGACCAGCGCCTGCTCGGCGGCCAGCGAATCCGGATGGTCGACGTCGCTCCCGACCAGCAGGCTCTGGCGGGTGCTGCGCCAGAGCCGCTCCCGGCCGTCGCCCCGGCTCGGCGCCTGCTCGACCAGGCCGTACTTCGCCAGCTCACGCAGGTGGTAGCTGGTGGCGCTCGGGGAGAGCCCGACCAGCTCGGCGCACCCGGTCGCGGTCACCGCGGCGCCGGTCATGGTCAGGTGCTCGATGATCTCGATCCGCGCCGGGTGGGCCAGCGCCCGCATCGTCCGGGCGTCGGTGATCCGCCCACCCACCACAGCACTGTCCTGGTCCGCCATTCCCCCATTATTCGGTGGACAGCGGTGGGGAATCGCGTAGCGTGGAGGGCCGCTTGACGGCCGTGGTGAACATGCACCGCAGCGGGCGTCCCCGCGCCGAGGGGCGGCCGACCCGCCCTCCCGGATACGCGAGCAGACTCGATCCGCATTCTGAGGACGACCTGTGCCCACTACCGATCTGGACACCGAACTCGCCGCCGAGCGAACCCATCTCACCGAGTCGCGGGCCGCGCTGCGGCGGATGCGGGACCGCGCCGAGTCGCTGTTCGCCACCGGTGACAAGGTCGCCGGCGACTCGTACACCGCCGAGCAACTGGGCCGGCACATGGCCCGGCGGGTCAAGGAGCTGGCCGACGACCCGGACACCCCGCTGTTCTTCGGGCGGCTGGACATCGACGACAGCGCCTACCACGTCGGCCGGCGGCACGTCACCGACGACGCCGGCGAGCCGATGGTGCTGGACTGGCGGGCGCCGCTCTCCCGGTCGTTCTACCGGGCCAGCGTGCGCGACCCGCAAGGGGTGGCGGTCCGCCGCCGGTTCGGTTTCGTCAAGGGTGAGCTGACCAGCTTCGAGGACGAGCACCTGGACCGTGGCGAGGAACTGGGCACCAGCAGCCGGATCCTGACCGCCGAGATCGAGCGGCCGCGTGTCGGGCCGATGCGGGACATCGTCGCGACCATCCAGCCGGAGCAGGACGAGCTGGTCCGGGCCGATCTGGCCGACTCGATCTGTGTGCAGGGCGCGCCCGGCACCGGTAAGACGGCGGTCGGCCTGCACCGGGCCGCCTACCTGCTCTATCTGCACCGGGAGCGGCTGCGGAAGTCGAAGGTGCTGATCGTCGGGCCGAACACGGCGTTCCTGTCCTACATCTCGGCGGTCCTGCCGACCCTCGGCGAGGTGGAGGTGCTCCAGTCCACCCTGGACGACCTGGTGGGCCGGGCTCCGGTCAAGGCGACCGACACGGATGCCGCGAAAACCATCAAACATGACGTACGGATGGCCGAGGTGCTCAGCCGGGCACTGTGGAGCCGGGTCACCGAACCGACCGAGCCGATCATGGTGTCGGACGGCTCGTACCGGTGGCGGATCGACGTCGAGCCGCTGCGCCGGATCGTCGACGAGGCCCGCCGTGAGGGCCTGCCGTATTCGGTCGGCCGGGAGCGGGTGCGGGCGCGGGTGGTGGGCCTGTTGCAGCGCCAGTCGGAGTACCGGACCGGCAACTCACCGAGCGAGCCCTGGCTGCGCCGGATGAGCCGGATCGCGCCGGTGACCGGGTTCCTCGAATCGGTCTGGCCGGCCGTCACCCCGGAGTCCCTGGTCGGCGGCGTGCTGACCGAGCCGCCCACCGGCCTGCTCACCGACGAGGAGCGGGAGGCGATCCGCTGGGTGAAGCCGCCCAAGACGGTGAAGTCGGCGAAGTTCAGCACGGCCGACCTGCTCCTGATCGACGAGGCCGCCGGGCTCCTGGAACGGGAGACCAGTTTCGGTCATGTGGTTGTCGACGAAGCGCAGGACCTGTCACCGATGCAGGCCCGCGCGATCGCCCGGCGCAGCGAGCACGGCTCGATCACGCTGCTCGGTGACCTGGCGCAGGGCACGGCGCCGTGGGCCACCACCGACTGGCGGGACATCCTGGGCCATCTGGGCAAGCCGGACGCGGCCGTGGTGCCCCTGACGGTCGGCTTCCGCGTACCGGAAGTGGTGGTGAGGCTGGCCAACCGCCTGCTGCCGGCGCTCGGGGTGAATGTGCCCGCGGCGGTCTCGCTGCGGCACGACGGCGATCTCGCCGTCGTGCCGGTCGCCGAGCCCGCGGACCTGGACGCGGTGACGATGGCCGAGCTGACCGCGGCGCTGGTGCACGAGGGGTCGGTCGCGGTGATCGCGGCGGACGCCGCGGTGGAGCGGCTGCGCGCGCATCTCGACGCCGCCGGCATCGAGCACGCGACCCCCGACGACGTCGATGCCGGGGCGCGCGTCACGGTGGTGCCCGCCACGCTGGTCAAGGGCCTGGAGTACGACCATGTCATCGTGCACGAGCCGGCCGACATCGTGGCCGCCGAGCCGAAGGGCCTGAACCGGCTGTACGTGGTCCTCACCCGGGCCGTGACCCGTCTTTCGGTTTTGCACGCCAAGCCGTTGCCGGAAGCGCTTACCCTCTCGTGATGCCTCGTATCGGTGTGATGTTCGACCGTGACCGTGCCCCCGAAGAGCTGACCGGCTTCGCCACCGCCCTGGAGGAGGCCGGCGCCGACGACCTGTGGGTGGTGGAGGATCTGGGCTGGACCGGTGGCGTGAGCGCCGCTGCCCTGGCCCTGGCCGCCACCTCCCGGCTACGGGTCGGCATCGGCATCGCACCGGCCCCGCTGCGCAGTCCCATGCTGTACGCCATGGAGATCGCCAATCTGGCCCGGGTGCATCCCGGCCGGGTGGTGGCCGGTCTCGGGCACGGCGTCCGGGACTGGATGCGGCAGGTCGGCGTGGCCCCGAAGTCGCCGCTGGCCATGCTGGAGGAGAGTGTCACGGCGGTCCGCGGCCTGCTGCGCGGTGAGACCGTGACGTTGGACGGCCGGGAGGTGCACCTGGACGGGGTCCGTCTCGTGCACCCGCCCGAGGTGGTCCCGCCGGTGGTCACCGGGGTGATCCGGGAGAAGTCGCTGGAGCTGTCCGGCCGGTCGGCGGACGGCACCATCCTGGTCGAGGGTCTGAGCCCGGACCGGCTCGTCGAGGCGATCGGCCACCTGCGGCGCGGCGGTGCGGGCCCGGAGCACGAGGTGATCGGGTTCACCTTCCTGCACGTCGACGAGGACGCGGAGCGGGCCGCCCGGACCGCCGCGGCGGAGCTCACCGGTCAGGCCGGTTTCCTGGGCATCGCACCGGAGGAGGTGTTCGGCCTGCTGGGCCCGGCCGAGGACATCCCGGCGAAGGTGGAGGCCCTGGTCGAGGCGGGGGTGGACACGGTGATCCTGCGCCCGTTCGGCGACGACCACCTGGGCCAGTCGCTGGCCGCCCTCAAAGCACTGGGCCGCTGAGGGCGATCAGCCGGGACATCTCGGATTCCGGCAGGGACGGGTTGGCGGCGGCCGCTGCCGCCACCCGCTCGTCGCCGTCGTCGAGCAGGGCGATGATCCGCTCGACCGGCAGCGCGGGGTGGGCCCCCGCGATCGGCCGCGCCTGCCGGTCGGCCAGGCAGAGATCGAGTGCCCCGGCCGGGGCGTCCGGCCGCCGGGCGATCTCGCGGAACACCTTCTGCGCCGGCGGTTGGTGACGGGCCAGGTCCACGAGCAGGTCGGCGGGTGCGTCCGGGTTGGTGGCGACCTTCACGATCACCCGTACCCCGTGCCGTTCGACCATGCCGCGGAGCTGTACGCCGGTGAGGCCGGGGTGCGGCGCGATCGCCTTGACCACCTTGGCGTCGGGGTCGGCGGCCAGCCTGTCGCGGATCTCCGGCGGCAGGTCCCGGCGCTCGGCCACCAGCGCCCGCAGGTGCGGATCGCGGCTACCGGCCAGGTGGGCGACCTCTTCCGGGTCGGCGACGGCGATCCGTGGCAGCAGAAGGCCACCGGCGCGGCGCAGCATGGCGAGCACATCGAGCGGCACGTTCACGTTGAATGCGAGCCGCCTCTGAACATCGTGCCCGGTGTCACCGGCCAGTCTCCGGATGACCGGTTCGGGCAGGGCCGGGTTGTCGGCGAGATAGGCGCGGACTCCGGGAACCGGGTCGGTGGACAGCCGCTCGGCCACCTCGGGCGGCAGGCCGGGGCGGGTCGCGAGGGTCCAGCGGATGATCATCGACGGGTGTTCGGCCAGGTGAAGCACGGCGCTGAGCGGCGTGAACGGGTTATCCACAGCCCGACACAGCAGGCTGTGGATAACGGACTCGTGGGTGCCGTCGCAAGCCGCGCCGGGCGGAAGGTCGCAGTCCGGCAGCCGGCATTCCGGGTCGTGCACGAACGGGATCGGGTTACGGACGCAGACGTCACAGGTGACCGGCGGCGGGTCGTTCGCGACGAGCCGGGCCAGCACCTCGGGCGGGGTGGCCGGGTTGTACGCCACCGCGGCCCGCACCTCGGCATGCGGATGCCCGGCCAGCTCGGTGAGCAGCTCCCGGTCGGTGGTGGAGAAGTAGATCTCGTCCGGATCCGGGCCGGCCACGACCTCCACGGACGGGCGGGCCAGGGCCTCGGCCTGCGACGGCGTGAGGTCGGGGCGGTCGGCCAGCACGGCCGCGAGATCGTCGTCAGCGACCGCGATCAAACGGTCGACCAGGACGGACGGCAGCGCCGGGTTGGCGGCGAGTCCTTCCAGAAGAGTCGTCATCGTCAGAGCGGCTTGACCCAGCGGGACCACTCGTCCTGCGGGGCGTAGCCGTGTCGCTTCCAGATCTGGTGGGCGGTCTCGTTGGCGTCCAGGACCATGGCGTCGGCGCGCGTACCCCCGAAGGCTCTGAAGCGCTCCTCGGCAGCGGCGATGAGCCGCCCGCCGATGCCGGACCGTCGCTTGGCCGGCGCGACCGCGAGGCGGTAGAGGTGGCACCGCCAGCCGTCCCAGCCGGCGATGATCGTGCCGACGATCTCGCCGTCGTCGAGGGCGAGGATCAGCGCCGCCGGATCCCGCTGGTGGAGTGCCGTGACGGCCTCCACAGTGTCCACCGGGCGGCTGTCGTTCTCCGCCGCCTCCTGCCAGAAGGTGAGCACCGCGGGGAGTTCGGGGGCCGTGGCCGCACGCAAGATCATGTATTCAGCCTAGTCAACTTTATGGCACAAAGTTCTTTGACTTTGCGTCGTAAAGTTGAGCCATGGCATCGATGGATCCCACTGAAGCGCTGGATCTGATCCGGCAGGAGCGGGCCAACACCGGCCGCGCGCTGACCCCCGATCCCCGGTTGATGTATTGGCCGTGGGGCCTCACCTGGCTGATCGGTTTCGGACTGTCCTTCCTGCGTTACGGACCCGACGGCCGGACCCTGGTCGCCCTCCCCGAGTGGGTGCCGCTCTTCGCCCTGACCGCGCTGATGATCGCGGCCGGCCTCTTCACCGGCCTGGTCGGCGCGCGTTCCAGCCGGTCGGTCTCCGGCCCGACGAGCCGGCAGGGCATCTGGTACGGGATCGCCTGGTCCGCGGGCTTCACCGGCCTGGCGGTCGTCTTCGGCCGGATCAGCGAGGTGCTGCCGGAGCACCTCATGGGCCTGCTCTGGGGTGGCGGCATGGTCGCCCTGGTCGGCGCGCTCTACATGGCCGGCGGCGCGATCTGGAACGAGCGGACCATGTTCACGCTCGGCGCCTGGATCAGCGCGGTCAACGTGGTCGGCGTCCTCCTCGGGCCGGGCTGGCACGCGCTCGTCGCCTCGCTCGCGGGCGGCGGCGGCATGCTGGCCGCCGGGCTGATCGGCTGGATGCGGCTGCGATGACCATCGACGAACCCACCCTCCCCGACCTCGACCCGGTCATCCACGCACAGGCCCGGCTCCGCGTGGTGGCGGCGTTGTCGCAGCTCAACGGCGGCGACCGGATCGCCTTCCCGCGTTTGCAGGAGATCCTGCGGATGACCCCCGGCAACCTCTCGGTGCACCTGCGCAAGCTCGAGGAGGCCGGCTACGTCGAGGTCACCAAGACCCACCGGGGGCGCACCCCGGCCACGCTCGTCCAACTCACCCGCCGGGGCCGGTTCGCCTTCGAGGAGTACGTGGCCGCCCTGCGCACCCTGATCGATCCGGGAGAGGAGCCGTCATGATCCACGCCCGCGCCGAGAGCGTCACCCGCCGGTTCGGCGCCACGATCGCCCTGGACCACGTCGATCTGGAGGTCCGCCGGGGCGAGATGGTCGGCCTGCTCGGGCCCAACGGCGCCGGCAAGAGCACCCTGGTCGGCCTGCTCACCGGCAGCCGGCGGCCGACGTCCGGGCGGGTCGAGCTGTGCGGCGGCGATCCGCGCGATCCGGCGAGCCGGCGCACGCTGGGCGTCACCCCTCAGGAGACCGGTCTGCCCGCCTCGCTTCGCGTCGGCGAGGTCGTCGATTTCGTACGGGCACACTTCCCCGATCCACTCCCCCGCGGCGAACTGCTGGACCGGTTCGGACTGTCCGATCTGGCCCGGCGGCAGACCGGTGGACTGTCCGGCGGGCAGCGGCGGCGGCTGGCGGTGGCACTCGCGTTCGCCGGCCGCCCGGAGATCGTCTTCCTGGACGAACCGACCACCGGACTCGACGTGGAGGCCCGTCGTGCCCTCTGGGCGAGCATCCGGGAGTTCCACGCCGGTGGCGGCACGGTGGTGCTGACCAGTCACTACCTGGAGGAGATCGAGGCGCTGGCGAGCCGGGTCGTGGTGCTCGCCAGGGGCCGGGTGCTGGCCGACGACAGTGTGGCGGCGGTGCGCGGGCTGGTCGGGATACGGCGGATCAGCCTTACGTCAGCCGTACCCCTGACTGATTTTGATTTTGATGGCCTGGTGTCCGTGGAGCGTGCGGGTGACCGCGTGCATCTGCTCACGCCGGACGCGGACCGGATGGTTCGCACCCTGGTCTCGCACGATGTGCCGTTCCGCGATCTGGAGGTGCGCCCGACCTCGCTCGAAGAGGCATTCCTCGCCATGACCGGAAAGGATCCGCAATGACCGCCCTCGCCCTGATCCATGCCCGTTTCCAGATCACCGAGATCTTCCGGATCCCGATCGCCGTGGTGGGCAGCGCGTTCTGGCCGGCCGCGTCGATGTTGGCGTTCGTCGTGCCGTTCGTCGGCGACGAGCCGGTCTACGCCACCTACGCGACCGCCTCGATGATCACGTTCGCGGTGATGAACACCAACCTCTTCCAGTACGGCATCGGCGTCTCCGAGGACCGTGCGCAACCGTGGGATCCCTATGTCCGGACGCTGCCGGCCGGCACGGCGCCCCGGTTCGCCGGCCGGATCCTGACCGGCCTGCTGATGATGGCGGTCTCGCTGATCCCGGTGGCGCTGATCGCCGCCCTGTTCACCGAGGCGACCGTGACGCCGGTCGCGTTCCTGCTCGCGGTCGCGGTCTGCGCCGTGATCTCGATCCCGTTCATCCTGATGGGCCTGTCGATCGGGTACGCGCTGCCGTCGAAGGCCGCGCTCGTGGTGGCGCAGATCCTGTTCCTGCCGCTGGCCTTCGGTGGCGGCCTCATGACGCCGCCCGGTGGCGCGCCCGGCTTCGTGGAGGATCTGGCGCCCTACCTGCCGACCGGCGGCGCGGTTCGGCTGATGTGGGCGGCGGTGGGTGATTTCCCGTTCGATACCGGTTCGATGCTGGCCCTGGTCGCCTGGACGTCGCTTTTCGGCGCGCTCGCCATCTGGGCCCAGCGGCGCGACGAGGGCCGCCGTTTCGGCTGAGGCCCGAGACAAGGAGCCTGAAGGTTGACACTTTAATACAGATGCTGGCATGGAAATGCCACGATGCCTGACATGACCGTTCCGTCGCCTGGCGTGCCCAACTGGGTGGATCTGGCCACCGCCGACCTCGATGACGCGATTCGCTTCTACACCGCGCTGTTCGGCTGGACCGCAGAGATCTCCGGCGACGACTTCGGGGGTTACACCACCTTCCACCTGAACGGGCTGCCCGTGGCCGGCGCCGGACCGCTGTTCGGCGAGGGACAGCAGACCGCCTGGAGCACGTATTTCGCGGCCGGTGACGCGGACGCGGTCGCCGGCCGGGTGGAGAGCGCGCAGGGCAAGGTGCTGGTGCCGCCGTTCGACGTGATGGACCAGGGACGGATGGCGGCGTTCCTGGATCCGGCGGGGGCACCGTTCAGTACCTGGGAGGCCGGGATGATGCGCGGCGCCGAGGTGTTCGGCCTGCCCGGCGCGTGCACGTGGAACGAGTTGAACACCCGGGACCTGGAGGGCGCGATGGCCTTCTACGGCGCGGTATTCGGCTGGACCTTCCGGCAGGCCCACGTCACCGGCCTGCCGTACGTGATCTGCGAACTCAACCGCACCCCGGTGGCCGGCCTCCAGCTGATGGTCGGCAGCGGCTGGCCGGACGATCTCCCGGCGCACTGGCTCGTCTATTTCGCGGTGAGCGACTGTGATCGCGCCGCCGAGCACGCCGCCTCCCTGGGCGGCCGGATCGTGCATCCGCCCACGCAGATCGCGCCCGGACGTTACGCGGTGCTGTCCGATCCGCAGGGCGGCACGTTCGCAATCCTCAACAATCATCGATAAAAGTCGTTGTCAGGGCTCTAACGAATCGTTGATCTTCAATCAAAGGTTTCTCTCTAGCGTCTTCGTCAGGCGTCCAACAAGGACACCGGCCACGACCATGGAGGAACCCATGCGACCCGCCATCCGAGGTGCCGCGATCCTCGCCGGCTCCGCTCTCGCCCTCTCCCTCGCCACCCCCGCGTTCGCCACACCGGCGACCGGGACGGTCCTGTACGCGGACAGCGCCGCCGCGATCGACGGCTCGTACGTCGTCGTCTTCAAGAACGGCGACGCCGACCGCTCCCGAGCCGACCGGCTCACCAAGCGTTACGGCGGCAGTGTCACCCGAGTCTTCGGCAGCGCCGTCGAGGGTTACACCGCGAAGTTGAGCGCCGCCCAGGCCGCCCGGCTCGCCGCCGATCCCGCCGTCGCGTCGGTCGAGGCCGACCAGGTCGTCCGGATCGCCGGCACGCAGACCTCTGCGCCGTGGGGCCTGGACCGCATCGACCAGCGGGCGCTCCCGCTGAGCGGCACCTACACGTACGGGGTGAGCAGCGGCGTCACCGTCTACGTGGTGGACACCGGCATCACGATCACCCACCAGGACTTCGGGGGCCGCGCGTCGTACGGCTACGACGCCGTCGACGGGGACAACATCGCGCAGGACGGCAACGGGCACGGCACCTTCGTGGCCGGGGTCGCGGCCGGCAGCACCTACGGCGTCGCCAAGAGCGCCAACGTCGTCGGTGTCCGGGTGCTCGACAACAACGGCTCGGGCACGACCGCCGGGGTCATCGCCGGCATCGACTGGGTGACCGCCAACGCGACCCCCGGCCGTTCGGTGGCGAACCTGAGCCTCGGCGGCGGGGCGAGCAGCACCCTGGACGCGGCGGTGCGGCGGTCGATCACGGCGGGGATCCCGTACACGATCGCGGCCGGCAACTCGGGGGTCAACGCGAGCAACACGTCCCCGGCCCGGGTCACCGAGGCACTCACCGTCGGCGCCACGAGCAACGCGGACGCCAAGGCCTCCTGGTCGAACTACGGCTCGGTGCTGGACCTCTTCGCGCCCGGCGTCTCGATCACCTCGGCGTGGCGGACCAGCGACACCGCCACCTACACCGGCAGTGGCACCTCGTTCGCGGCCCCGCACGTGGCCGGCGCGGTCGCCCTCTACCTGGCCGCCAACCCGGGCGCCTCGGTCAGCACGGTCAACGCGGCGATCGTGAACAACGCCACCACCGGAGTGGTCACCAGCCGCGGCACCGGCTCGCCGAACCGGCTGCTCTACGTCGGTTCCTGATCCTCCCCTGACGGAAGGGCCGCCCGGTTCGGGCGGTCCTTCTCAGGCGAGCAGGCTCGGGACCTTCTCGAAGAGCTGGGTGGTGTAGGTCATCATCTCGTGGAGCATCCAGTTGCCGGCCAGCAGCAGGGCCGCGCCGATCGCGATCGCCTTCGGGACGAAGGAGAGCGTGGCCTCCTGGATCTGGGTGACCGACTGGAAGAGCGAGACGGCGAAGCCGACCACGAGGGCGGTCAGGAGCACCGGCGCCGCCATCTTCGCCGCGATCGTCAGGGCCTGCATCGCCAGCTCAACCACCATCGTGTCCGTCATGCCCATCAGTTCGGGGACTTGAGGAAACGCCGGAGTGCGGAACGGGCAGGACCCGGTTGCCGTCCGGTTGTGCAAGATCAGCCGCGGACGGCCACCACGAGCGGTCCCCGGTCGCCCTCGATGATCCGGACCTTGACCCGGTAGTGCTCGGCCAGGTTCGGTTCGGTCAGCACCTCGGCGGGCGTGCCGGACGCGGCCACCCGGCCGGCGGCCAGCAGGAACATCCGGTCGGCGTACTCGCCGGCGGTGGTCAGGTCGTGCATGGTGGCGAGCACGGTCAGGCCCCGCTCGGCGCGCAGCCGGTCCACCAGCTCCAGCACCTCCTGCTGGTGACCGATGTCCAGGGCGCTGGTCGGCTCGTCCAGCAGCAGGATCCCGGCCCCCTGGGCGAGCGCCCGGGCCAGGAAGACCCGCTGCCGCTCCCCGCCGGAGAGGGTCTCGAGACGCCGCCCGGCGAAGGACTCCAGGTCCAGCGCGACCAGGACCTCCTCCACCGCGGCCAGGTCCGTCGCCGACTCCCGGCCCAGCGGCGGGATGAACGGGGTACGCCCGAGCAACACGTAGTCGAACACCCGCATGGCCGGCGGCACCACCGGTGACTGGAGCACGGTGGCCACCGCCTTGGCCCGTTCGCGGCGGGACAGACGGTCGGCCGGGACGCCGTGCCACCGGACCGTCCCGCCGAACGTCAGCAGCCCGCCGATGGCCCGCAGCGCGGTGGACTTGCCGGCCCCGTTCGGCCCGATGACGGTGACCCACTCGCCCTCGGCCACGTCCAGGTCCACACCGTCGACGATGAGGGTCCCGTCCAGCCGTACCGTGAGGCCCTCCACTTCAATAGCGCTCATGACGGCACCGCCCGGTTGGTCCGCAGCACCAGCACGAAGAAGGGCGCGCCGAGGAACGCCGTGACCACACCGATCGGGATCTCCGCGTCTCCGCCCGCGGTCCGGGCGACCAGGTCGGCGAGGACCAGGAAGGCCGCCCCGAACAGCAGCGACAGCGGCAGCAACGCCCGGTAGCTGGGCCCGGTCATCAGTCGCAGCGTGTGCGGCACGATGATCCCGACGAAGCCGATCAGCCCGGAGGCGCTGACCGCGGCGGCGGTGCCCAGCGAGGCCGCGATGATCAGCAGGTAGCGGGACCGCTGCGGGTGCAGGCCCAGGCTGGTCGCCTCGGCGTCGCCGACGGTCAGCACGTCCAGCTCGCGGCGCTGGGCCAGCACGATCGCGGCGGTCATCACCGTGTAGGGCAGGATCACCCGCACGTCGTGCCAGCCCGCGGTGGACAGCCGGCCGAGCGTCCAGGAGAACACCTCACGGACCGACTCGACGTTCCGTTGCAGCAGGTAGGTCTGCGCCGCGGACAGGAACGCCGACACCGCGACCCCGGCCAGGATCAGGGTGGCGGGCGACCGGTCCCGGCCCCCGGCCGCGCCGAGCAGCCAGGTGAGGGCCACCGCGCCGACCGCGCCCACGAACGCCGCCATCGGCGCCCCGATCGGCAGCTCGGTGACCTCGCCGGTGGCCCGCAGGACGATCACCGCGGTCACCCCGAGACCGGCGCCGGCCGCCACCCCGAGCAGGTGCGGATCGGCCAGCGGGTTGCGGAAGGCACCCTGGTAGGCGGCGCCGGCCAGGGCCAGCATCGAGCCGACCAGCGCGCCCAGCACCACGCGGGGCAGCCGGAGCTGGGTGAGGATCGCGATCTCACGGTCGGTCAGGCCGCTGTCCAGGCGTACCCCCGGAAGGAGATTGAGCATCTCCACCGCGACGCCGCCGGGCGGCAGCCGGACCGACCCGAAGGCCAGCGCCAGGACCATCGCTCCCAGCAGCGTGAGCACTCCGGCCGCCAGCCACACCGGGCGCAGCCCGGCAGGCCGGCGCCGGCTCATGGCGCCGCCTCCGCTTCGCTCCAGCGTCGCCATGAGTTCAAGACTGAGCCGATGATTCGCTCGCAAGCTCGCTCATTGGGGAACCTTGCTCACCGCGTCTCCGACGGCCTTGACCAGATCGACGGTACGGGGACCCCAGCGCGAGGCGATGTCGTCGTCGAGGGCGTAGATCTGGCCCTTGCCGACGGCGGCGATCGACGACCAGCCGGGCCGCGCCTTCACCGTCTCCGGGGACTGCTGGCAGCACTTCGTGTCGGCCAGGAAGATGGTGTCCGGGTTCGCCTGGACCAGCGACTCCTGGGCCAGCTGCGGGTAGCCGCCGAGCTTGCCGTCCGGGTCGGCGGCGTCGGCCACGTTGGTCATCCCGAAGAGGTTGAAGACCGAGCCGATGAAGGTCTTCGAGGTGGCCGAGTACAGGTCCGGGCCCAGCTCGTAGTAGTAGCTGAGCGGCTTGCTCCGGGCCGGCACCGACTTGACGATCGTGTCGATGTCCGCGGCCATCCGCTCGTTCAGCGCCTTCGCCTCGGCCGGGTGACCGGTGAGCGCGCCGAGTTCGGTGATCTCCCGGTAGGTGTCGTCGAGGGTGGCGGCGGCCGGTGACACGAACGCCGGGATCGACAGTTTGCCGAGCTGGGCCACGATGCCGTCGGAGTCGTTGGACAGCACCACGAGGTCCGGGTCCTTGGCCGCGATCGCCTCGGCGTTCGGCTTGAAACCGGACAGGTCGGTCTTCGGTGCGTCGGCCGGGTAGGTGGACTGGTCGTCGACCGCGGTGACCTGCGGCCCGGCGCCGATCGCGTAGAGCATCTCGGTGGCCGTCGGGCTCAGCGACACGATCTTCGCGGGCTGAGCGTTCAGGGTCACGGCGCCGACCGTGACCGGGTACGC
This sequence comes from Actinoplanes lobatus, assembly GCF_014205215.1. Lineage (NCBI taxonomy): Bacteria > Bacillati > Actinomycetota > Actinomycetes > Micromonosporales > Micromonosporaceae > Actinoplanes > Actinoplanes lobatus. The sequence goes on along the minus strand of NZ_JACHNC010000001.1, from coordinate 2,503,530 downwards.
CCCGGCGGCGGCGCTGGACGCGGTGGCGGGCTCGGGTTCGTTACTCGCACATCCGGTGAGGAACAGTGCGGTGGCCGCTATGGCAGCGGTGAGCAGGCGTTTCATCGGTCCTCCTGTCGGCCGGTCAGGTGGTGCTTCGCCGACAGGGGCCACGCTGGCCGCCGCCCGCGAGGCGCCCCTCCCCGGGAGCGCTGAATCGCGACCGACGCCCAGGCGACCTGGCTAGACCTCCGAAGAGGGATCACAGTTGCGGGACAGCTCCGGTTTCACACCGGCTTCGCTGCGGCGCGGTCCCTGAAACGCTAACCCACGGCCGTCCCGCAACCTCAACGGCATCACATGACGAGCCTTCCGGTCACATCGTCCGTGCTGATCAGGCCCCAGTGGCGGGAGTCCTGGGCCACCGGGCGACTGTCACCGAGCACGTAGACGGCGCCGTCCGGGACGGTGACCGGAGCGCACTCGGTGCCGACCACCTGGGACTCGAACGACAGGTACGGCTCGTCGAGCGCCGTGCCGCCGCGCAGCACCCGCCCGTCCCGGCACTCGATGCGGTCACCGGGCAGGCCGATGACCCGGAGCAGGGTCTCGTGTCCGGGCGCGTCCGGGATCGGGAGAGCGACGATGTCGCCGTGGTCGATGCCGGTCACCCGGTAGCCGATCCGGTCGACCAGGTGGCGGCTCGTGACGGCGAGGGTCGGATTCATGGCGTTGCTCGGCACGAACCAGATCGAGAAGGAGAACGACGTGGTCACGGCGAGCAGCACGGCGGCCAGCGCGACCCCGTAGGCGACCGGCCGCTCCCGTGCCGCCACCCACAGCCCGCCGGCGGTCCAGCGCAGCGCCGCCCAGGTCCCGGTGGTCTGATCGAACTCGGCCAGCACCGCTTCACCCCACGGCTTGCCCGTGACCGCGGTCCTCAGGATCAGGTACAGCACCCGCCTCATGCCGGCCTCACGATCGCCAGGCTCGTGCCCCGGCGGGCCGCGGCCTTGGCCGCCGCGTCGGCCAGCCGGACCCGGGCCAGCGCCACCCCGTCGCCGGTCAGCCGGTAGGTGTGCCGGGGCGGGCGGCCGGGCTGGTCGGAGGGCTCCCAGCCGGCCTCCAGCAGCGCCTGCTCGGTGAGGCGCATCAGGATCGGGTAGAGCGTCCCGGAGGCCAGGCCGGTCTCGCGGCTCAGGTCGTAACCGTAACGCCAGGTGGACGGGTCCTTCATCAGCGCCTCGAAGAGCCGCAGGGTCTGCGGCGAGGCATGCGGTGTCCTCGGCATGACCGAAACTCTACATAACTCGACTTACCTGAAGTCAAGAGGCCGGCATCAAACGGATGCCGGCTCAGGAGTTCTTGCGGTGCTCCACGACGTCGGCGGCGGCGACCCGGTCCCCCGCGGCGGCCGCCTCCTCGTCACCGGCGAGCGCCGAGCGAAGCCGGTCCCTCTCCGCGGTGCGGCGGGCCGCCATCTCGCCGAGCTGCTCGGCCATCTCGTCACGCCACCCGCGCAGCAGGATGAACGAGAGAGCGGCCGAGGCGACGAACGCCACCATGGCGCAGACCAGGACGTTCAACGGCGTCAGGAGGAACAGCACGGCGAAGGCGGCCACGAACAGTCCGAGGCGGCCGAGCGTGTACTTGACGGCGGGCTTCATGCGTTATCTCCCTCAGCCGGACCGGTGACTGAGCCACCGAAGGCCGTAGAACCAGACCAGGCAGTACACGACCGTACCGGTCAGGGCGCCGGAGCCGCCGCTGACCAAGGGCGGAGCGACCTCGGACACCAAACCGGCCACGGTCATCCCGACCGCGACACCGAAGCCGGCGGCCAGGCCACTCACCATGATCCGGTGGGCGCCGAAGCCCTCGGCCCGGAACTCCTCGACGAACAACCAGACGGGCAGGATCAGCGCGAGCCAGCCGTTCGACTCACCGAACTCACCGAGGCCGGTCAGCGCCATCACCGCCTCGAAAATCAACAGTACGGCGGCGCCGGCGGCCAGCCCGGCGAAGGCGGAACCCAGCAGGTCACCGATCGTCGCCAGGCGGCCGGTCGCGTCCTTCTTCAGCTGGGTCATCAACGTCACCGTCCGTGTGGGGTCAGGCCCAGATCTTCTGGGGCTCGCTGCGGCGCTCGGCCAGCGACGGCGCCTTCTCGTACTCGCGTACCACCTGATAACGAGTGTCCCGCTCGACCGGCTGGAATCCGGCGTCCCAGATCATGTCGAGCAGGTCCTCGCGGTGCATGGTGTGCGGCGTGCCGTACGAGTCGGCGTCGTGGGTGATCTTGTACTCCACCACCGAGCCGTCCAGGTCGTCGGCGCCGAAGTTGAGCGACAGCTGGGCCACCGAGAGACCGTGCATGACCCAGAAGCACTTCACGTGCGGCACGTTGTCGAACATCAGCCGGGACACCGCGAACGTCTTCAGCGACTCGGCCGGCGCCGCCATCGTGGTGCGCTCCTGGATCCGGTTGCGGACCTTGCCGTCCGCCGAGTCGTGGAAGTCGTGCTGGTAGCGCAGCGGAATGAAGACCGCGAACCCACCGGTCTCGTCCTGGAGCTCGCGCAGCCGCATCACGTGGTCGACCCGGTGCCGCGGTTCCTCGATGTGCCCGTACAGCATGGTGGCGGGCGTCCTCATGCCCTTCTCGTGGGCCAGCCGGTGGATCCGCGACCAGTCCTCCCAGTGGCACGCGTGGTCCACGATGTGCTGCCGGACCTCCCAGTCGAAGATCTCGGCGCCGCCACCGGTCAGCGACTCCAGGCCGGCGTCCATCAGCTCGTCCAGGATCTCGCTGGCCGACAGCCCACTGATCTTCTCGAACCACTGCACCTCGGTCGCGGTGAAGCACTTGAGCTTCACGTTCGGCAGCGCGGCCTTCAGCTCACGCAGTACCTTCGGGTAGTACCGCCAGGGGAGGGTGGGGTGCAGGCCGTTGACGATGTGCAGCTCGGTGAGCTGCTCGTCCTCCATCTCCTTGGCCTTGCGGACGGCCTCGTCGATGCGCATCGTGTACGCGTCCTTCTCACCCGGCTTGCGTTGGAAGGAGCAGTACGCGCAGCTGGCCGAGCAGACGTTGGTGAGGTTGAGGTGCCGGTTGACGTTGAACATCACCCGGTCACCGTTCAGCTCGGTGCGCTTGTGGTGCGCCAGGCGGCCGAGCCAGGCGAGATCATCACACTCGTAGAGCGCGACACCGTCCTCGCGGCTCAGCCGCTCACCGGCGTAGACCTTCGCTTCAAGCTCGCGCTTCAACCCCGCATCCATGCGGTCGAGGGTACGTCCCGTCGCTCGAGTGGCCCGCGGCACCGTTGAGTCGAATAATTCTCAGCATGCTTTCACCTTCATTGGATCGACATGGGTGCGCGGCTTGCGGTATGAACCAGTAGGAACGACAAGCGGCGGTCCCCCACCGACGCGGACGGGGAGCTGATGTCCAAGGCATTGCGGCACGGATCGCCGAATCGCATGCGCTACGTGCGATCCCGCTTTCGACCTGTCGTGTGCTCAGCCGCGATCGCGGCCGCGATCGCAGCGCTCTTCCAGCCGATCCCGGCGATGGCCGATCCCGTCTCGGTGACCGGCTCCACCTCGGTGCCGGACGCCGGCGCACGCCCCCCGCAGCTCGCCTCGCTCGTCCTCCCCGGCACGCAGACCGCCAGCCCCACCCCGACCACCCCGTCGCTCATCACGCCCGGAGTCGTCGCCAGCCCGGTCATTCAGAAAGTGGAGAAGGGCCGCGCCGAGATCGCCGCCCTCGGCGACCAGCTGATCCGGCTGGGCCAGGATCGCGACCTCGCTCAGACCCACCTCACCGCCGCGGCACAGCGGGTCACCGAGACCCAGCAGGCCGCCGCCCAGGCGAAGACGGTCGCCGCCGAGGCCGCCGCCGCGACCATGCAGGAGGCCGCCGCCCTGCCGCCCGGCACCCTCGACTCCGGCCTGCTCGAGCTCGACGCGCTGTCCCGCATGCAGCGTGGTGACGCCACGTCGTACGAGGCGGCCGCCTCACGCCTGGCCGCCGCCGATGCCACGGTGAAGACCGCCACCGAGGAGCACCTGCTCGCCAGCAACCGGCATGGCAGCCTCTCCGCACAGTGGACCGCTCTGAACACGCAGCTCAGCCGGAAACAGGCGGCCCAGAAGAAGTACGAAGACGAGCACCGCGCCGAGATCAGCGCCGCCGAGAGCACGGCGAACGCGGCCGACCAGCAGCTCGGCGCCGAGTACCTGGCCGGCTCCCAGGAGGGCCGCGACGCCGACCCCCGCGCGGTGAAGGCGCTCGAGTACGCGCTGGCCCAGCGCGGCGATCCGTATGTGTGGTCCGAGGAGGGCCCGGACCGGTACGACTGCTCCGGCCTGATGTACGCGGCCTACCGCTCCACCGGCTACCCGCTCGTCCGGGTCTCCCGCGATCAGTACTACCAGACCCGTGACCGGGTGGTCTCCCGCTACTCGCTGCTCCCCGGCGACCTGCTTTTCTTCAGCTCCTCCAGCAGCTGGACGGGCATCCACCACGTCGCCATGTATGCGGGCGAGGGCATGATGGTCGAGGCCCCGCGGACCGGCCTGAACGTCCGTCTCACCCCGGTCCGGTGGAGCCGCCTGTTCGCGGCGACCCGGGTGTACGGGTCGATCGAGGGCGACACCGAGACGCCGGACCTCGGCGCTCCCGACCCGGACGAGCCGGCCACCACGTCGCCGAGCCCGAGTTCGACCACCAGCAAGCCGCCGACCAGCCCGTCGAGCAGCCCGTCGAGCAGCCCGTCGAGCAGCAAGACGCCGAAACCGAGCACGTCCGGTTCGACGTCCCCGTCGGCCTCGCCGTCGACGTCGCCGTCCACCTCACCGTCGCCGTCGCCGTCGGCCAGCCCGTCGACGAGTCCCACCCCCAAGCCGTCCGACAGCACGACCCCGGTGACCACTCCGTCCCCGGGCGAGAGCAGTTCGTCGTCCTCGGCCGCCGCGACGACGTCGTCGGCCGGCTCCGCGTCTGTGACGTCGGCGTCGAAGACCGCCGCGACGTCCGATTCGAAATCCGCCTCCCCGTCCGCTTCGTCCAGCGACTGAGCCAGTCGCGCCGGCAAGAATCGAGTAGTACGCCCGGAAAACGGCCCATCCGTCGATCGGATAACCGTCCCGGAGCGGGTGCCGCTGATGCCGGGTGTGTTCACACCGGCTGATGTGGCACGGTTAAGGTCAGCGCCCGACGTCCGAAACCGTCGGCAGCGGTGGTCGGTTCGGGAGGATTTCCATGGACGAGCAGCAGGCGACCAAGGACGGCGAAATCGGGACGCCGCCCGCTGCGCCGCCGCCCGCTAACGACGCCGAGGGGTTCGCGCCACCACCCCCGCCGGCGCCTGGTGCTCTGTGGGCCGCCCCCTCGGACAGCGTGGCTCCCGCCCCCGACGCCCCGGCCGCTCCGGCCGTCAAGGCGTCCGCTTCGGTCCAGGTCTCCGCAACCCCCGCAGCGCCCGCCACCGATTCAGCCGAGCCAGCCGAGCCGGCCCCGGGCGCCCCCGCGGTCGGCTCCGCCAAACCGGTCTCGGCCGCCCCCGCGGTCGGCTCCGCCAAGCCCGTCTCGGCCGCCCCCGCGGCTGGCTCCGCCAAGCCCGTCTCGGCCGCCCCCGCGGTCGGCTCCGCCAAGCCCGTCTCGGCCGCACCCAGCAGCGGGACCGCGCGCGCCTCCGTGCCCGGCTCCGTCAAGCCGGCCGCCGACGAGGTGCCCGCTTCCGCGCGCGCCGCGGCACAACCGAAGGTCTACGGCTCGATCGCCTCGCTCGAGGAGCCCGCCGACCCGAAACCGGCCGAGCCCGAGCCCGCCGACCCGGAGAAGAAGCCGGACGAGCCGGAGAAGCCCGAGCCGGAGAAGAAGCCGGAACCGGAGAAGCCCGCCGACCCGGACGAACCCGAGCCGTCGCACCCGAGGCCGGTGCCCGGACCCGCGCCGTCGAAACCGGCCGAGCCCACACCGATCGAGCCGGAGAAGCCACCGACGCCGTTCCCGGTGCCGACCCCGGCGCCCGCGCCCGGCCCGGTCCCGCCGGTCCCGGCACCACCGGGCCCCATCCCGCCCGGCCCAGGCCCGAGCCCGGTGCCCCCGGGCCCCGGTCCGAGCCCGGTGCCCCCCGGTCCCGGACCGAGCCCGGTACCGCCCGGCCCAGGCCCGAGCCCCGTACCTCCCGGCCCAGGCCCGAGCCCGGTGCCGCCGGGCCCCGGACCGGGTCCGATCCCGGGCCCGGTGCCGCCGCCCCCGGTGATCGGGAACGGTCTGCCCAGCTACACCCTGCCGTCCAGTGACGCTCCGGCAGGCCTGCCACCGACCTCGTACGGCACCCCACGCGGAACGCCGTACCGGGGTTTCCCGTCCTCGCCGGAGAACATCGAGATGACCCAACCGGTCCACAGCGGAACGCCGCACCCGACCACCTACGGCAACCCGCCGACCACCCCGGTCAACCCGACCTCGGGCGATGACATGCCGCAGCAGCGCGGGCAGGCCGGCACGGTCTACAGCACCGGCGGCTACCCGGCCATCGACATGACCATGCCGGTCTCCGACCCGGTGGAGAACTCCGGTTCGCTGACCGGGCACATCCTGGCCCAGGGCTGGTACGACGCCCCGGTCGACCAGCGCCGCAGCAACCTCAAGGTGGTCATCGCCATGCTCGCCGTCCTCGGCCTGCTGGTGACCGTGAGCCTGGTGTTCGTCTTCACCGCCGGTGACGCCTTCACCGACTTCGTCAGCAATCTGACGGGTAAGTAGCCGACATCACGTCACCGCGTGAGCAACTGACGCGAGTCCGACAGAAGCGCGAGGCCCCGGCGTTTTGCCGCTCGGGGCCCCGGGCGCCTAAGCTTGCTAGGTTTGCGCTTCGAGGTGAGCCGGCCCACTACCCGGCCGGAATGCAGTCGGATGTTTCGACGTTCACCCGTACACTGGCTGTTAGTTGTTGACGCGGCGTGCCCACCCGGTGCACGCCACGGGCGTTCTTGCGGGCATTTCAGCGGGCGGTTCCCCATCAGGGGCCGCGGCGGGCCATTCGCGAGCATGCGCCCCCGTAGAGAGGTTCTCTTGACCACTTTCGCTGATCCCAGCACGTTCCCGTCCGTCCTCGAGAGCACGACCCCTGACAGCGAGTCCGCCGAGCAGCCGGTCACCGAAAGTGACGTGCGTAGCTTCGCCGACCTGGGGCTCCCCTCCGAAATCGTTCGAGTCCTCAACCGTGAGGGCATCACCACCCCGTTCGAGATCCAGGCCGCGACCGTTCCGGACGCGCTGGCCGGCCGTGACGTGCTCGGCCGCGGCCAGACCGGTTCCGGCAAGACGCTGGCGTTCGGCCTGCCGGTCCTCGCTCGTACGGCGAAGAGCGGCCGTGCCCGCCCGCACCACCCGAAGGCCCTGATCCTGGTGCCGACCCGCGAGCTGGCCATGCAGGTCGCCGACTCGCTCATGCCGGTGGGCCGGGCGGTGGGTGTCTTCCTGAAGACCGCGGTCGGCGGCGTGCCGTACGACCGTCAGATGGACGCCCTGCGCCGCGGCGTCGAGGTGATCGTCGCCACTCCGGGCCGTCTCGCCGACCTGATCGAGCGGGGCGCCTGCAAGCTCGACGACGTCGAGATCACGGTGCTGGACGAGGCCGACCAGATGGCCGACATGGGCTTCCTGCCCGAGGTCACCGACCTGCTGGCGAAGACGCCCGAGTCGGCGCAGCGCCTGCTCTTCTCGGCCACTCTGGACGGTGACGTCGACACCCTGGTGCAGCGGTTCATGCACGACCCGGTGACGCACTCGACCGCCCCGGCCGAGGCCAGTGTCTCCACCATGGAGCACCACCTGCTGCTGATCCCGCCGGCCGAGAAGTTCCCGATCACCTCGTGGATCGCGAACCGGACCGGCAAGACCATCGTCTTCGCCCGCACCCAGATGGGCGTGGACCGGCTGGTCGAGCAGCTGGCCGCGGTCGGTGTCCGGGCCGGCGCCCTGCACGGTGGCAAGACCCAGCGCGTCCGGACCAGGACGCTCGCCGAGTTCAAGGAAGGCCGGACGAACGTCCTGGTCGCGACGGACGTGGCGGCCCGTGGCATCCACGTCGACGGCATCTCGCTGGTCATGCACGTGGACCCGCCGAAGGACCCGAAGGACTACCTGCACCGGGCCGGCCGCACCGCGCGGGCCGGCGAGTCGGGCGCGGTCGTCACGCTGGTTCTGCCGAAGCAGCGCCGCACCACCCAGGCGATGATGTCGAAGGCCGGTGTCTCGCCGGGCGAGTTCCGTGTCCGCCTGGGCGACGAGAAGCTGGCCGAGGTCACCGGTGCCCGCGAGCCGAGCGGCATCCCGGTGGTCGAGGAGCCGGAGCCCCGTCGTGAGCGTTCCGGCGGTTCCCGTGGCCGCTTCGGCGACCGTCCCCGTGGCGACCGCCCGCAGCGTTCCTACGGTGACCGGCCGCAGCGTTCCTTCGGCGACCGCAACGAGCGCAACTTCGGCGACCGCCCGCAGCGTTCGTTCGGCGACCGGCCGCAGGGTGACCGCTCCCAGGGTGACCGCTCGTACGGTGACCGCCCGCAGCGTTCGTACGGCGACCGGCCGCAGGGTGACCGCTCGTACGGCGACCGCCCGCAGCGCTCCTTCGGCGACCGGCCGCAGGGCGACCGTCCCCAGGGCGACCGCTCGTACGGAGACCGTCCCCAGGGCGACCGTTCCTACGGTGACCGTCCCCAGCGCTCCTACGGCGACCGCCCTCAGGGCGACCGCTCGTTCGGTGACCGCCCGCAGCGCACCTTCGGCGACCGGCCGGCCGGCGACCGCTTCGGCGACCGCCCGTCGGGTCAGCGCCGCGACGGCCAGCGCACCGACCGCCGCGAGGGCCCGAACCGTTTCGGCTCCTCCCGCCCGGCTCGCAGCCACTGATCGACTGAAGCACCACGAAGCCCCGGCGCCTCCGCGCGCCGGGGCTTCGCCCTTTCCAGCGCCCGGACCACCGAACTCAGCCCGGCGGGCGCGGCACGGGCTTGAGTGGCAGCTGGTCGCGTGAACTGGCGGGACGGGGAGGATTCGGCGGGGGCGGCGTAGCCCGTACAAGAAAGGAAAGGGCGCCTCGGCAGGGAGAAAAAGGTAGGTTACCGGCATGCCGTTGCCTATCGCCCTGTTCTGGGAGCGCACGGACGTGACCGGCGCCGAGCACGCCCTGCTGGATGTGGATCGGTATGCGCAGGGCACGATCCTGGCCGCCGCGCCGGTGCCCTATTCCTGCCGTTATGAGGTGCAGACCGGGCCGGACGGGGCGACGAGCCGCGTGGACGCGCGCGCGGAGGGCGCCGGCTGGGCGCGGACCGTACGCCTGGAACTGGCGGCCGGACGCTGGCGGGTGACCGCCTCCGAGCAGGGTGACCTCGATGCGGCGCTGGTGGCGAACGGGCACGCCCGCGCCGGGCAGCCCGGATGTGAGGACCCGGACCTGCTGTACGGCGCGTTCGACGCCGATCTGGGCGGTTCCCCGCTGTTCAACACGCTGCCGATCCGTCGGCTCGGTCTGCTGCGGGCGGAGGCGGGCGTGTCGCACCGGCTCAACGTGGCCTGGGTGCTGGTGCCCAGCCTGGAGGTGGTGCAGGCGGACCAGATCTACACGTCGCTGGGCGGCAGGCGGATCCGGTTCGCGAGTGAGACGTTCAGCGCCGACCTGACCTGTGACGACGACGGTTTCATCGAGGACTATCCGGGGCTGGCGCGGCGGGTCAGGTCCGCTGCTTGATCCAGCTGACGCAGGCCTTGTCGACGTTCTTGAAGGGTGTGCCGAAGGCGGCCCGGGAGGCCGGGTCGAGTTCCTCGCCGAGCTGAACCACCCGGTCGACGAAGTCGAGCAGCTTCTTGTCGCCGTACTTGGCGGCCATGCAGCCGGCCGCGAAGTGCCCGGTGGCGTAGAGCGTGGCGACGGTGAGGTCGTCCGACTTGGCGGTGAGCGGCTTCACGACGACCGTCTTCAGGTCGCCGCGCTGGCTGAAGGAGTAGCTCAGCACGTCCTTGTTGTAGGTGGCGCCGGGCTTGGCGGGGAGGAAGCCGATGTACTCGGCGATGCCCTCGATCAGCCAGAGGTCCTCCTCCTCGTCGTAGTTGGTGGACGAGGCACGAGTCACCACGTGGGCCAGCTCGTGCTGGATGATCGTGGTGAGTTCCTTGTTCGAGGACGGCATCTCGCTGATCCGGACGACCACGTCGCCGCCGACCCGGCCGAGCGGCAGCTGGTACGCCACCGACCAGGCCGGGTATTTTCCGCCGTACCAGCTGTTCCACGACTTGTTGTCGGCCAGGTAGACCCGGTAGCGGGCCTGCGGGTTACCGGTGTATCCGGCGTACCGGTCGGCGACGGCGGCGGCCTTCTCGGCGACCTGGAGCACCCGGTTCAGGTGTTTGCGCTGGGCCGGCGGCGCGGCCACGATGACCCGCCGACCGGTGGCGAAGGCGAGCTGCGTGTTCTCCCACGGCGCCGGCTGGAGGTAGTTCTCCTTGCCGGAGCCGGTCATCCCGGTGATCACGTAGGAGCTGCCGCGGGGCTTCCAGGTGAGCTTGTAGCCGACGTTCGGGTTGCCACCGCCGTCCCGGCAGAGCTGGGTGCTGAAGCAGTAGTCGAGCTGGAAGCCGACGTTCATCGAGCCGGCGGTCTGCGGCAGCTGCTCGATGGTCAGCTTGGTGTAAGAGATCTCGAGCGCCCGCAGGTTGCGGTAGATGGCCCGGTAGCGCGGCTGCAACTTGGCGTCGACCGGGGCGAGCCAGCCCTTCTCGTCGCCCTTCTCCAGCGCGTCGACCTGGGCTTCGAGCAGCGCCTCGACCTGTTCGAGCGGGGTGGGCGGGGCCTTCGGCTCGATCGTCACGCGGCGGGCCGCGACGGCCGTGGTGCCGTCGCCGGTCGGCCACAGCACGATGCCGGCCGACGCCACCGCCACCAGGGCCACGAGCAGCGCGGCCCCGAGACGTGAGTTTCTTCCATCCCCCATGGACGAGGATCTAATCACGCCTCTTCATGACACGTCACCCGGGCCATCCACCATCGTCAAGGAATCGGCGGATCACCCCGGAGTACGACGAAAGGTCCAGTTCCTGGGCGCCCACCCAGGCGTCGGAGTAGTAGGTGTCGGCGTAGCGTTCGCCGCCGTCGCAGATGAGCGTCACCACCGATCCGGTACGCCCGGACGCCAGCATCTCGGCGATGAGCCGGAACGCGCCCCACAGGTTGGTGCCGGTCGAGCCGCCGACCCGCCGGCCCAGGACGGCCGAGCCGGCACGCATCGCGGCCAGGGACGCGGCATCCGGGACGTGGATCATCCGATCCACCACCGAGGGCAGGAAGGACGCCTCCACCCGGGGACGGCCGATCCCCTCGATACGGGAGCCGCGGCCGGTCACGACGCTCCAGTCACCGGCGAGATAAGCCTGCCAGAACGCCGATCCCTCGGGGTCGACAACGCAGACCTTGGTGTCGAGGCGGCGGTAGCGGGCGTACCGGCCGATGGTGGCGCTGGTCCCGCCGGTGCCGGCGCCGACCACGATCCAGGCCGGGACCGGGTGGCGTTCGCGCTCCAGCTGGTTGTAGATCGACTCGGCGATGTTGTTGTTGCCGCGCCAGTCGGTGGCCCGCTCGGCGTACGTGAACTGGTCCATGAAGTGCCCGCCCAGCTCGGCCGCGAGCCGGCGCGCCTCGGCGACCACCTGGGTCGGATCGTTCACCAGGTGACATCGGCCGCCCTGGAACTCGATCAGCGAGATCTTCTCCGGCGAGGTGGCGGCCGGCATCACGGCGATGAACGGCAGGCCGAGCATTCGCGCGAAATAGGCCTCGCTCACCGCGGTCGATCCGGACGACGCTTCCACGATGGTCGTGCTCGGCCCGATCCAGCCATTGCAGAGCGCATACAGGAAAAGCGATCGTGCCAGGCGATGCTTCAGTGAACCGGTGGGGTGCGACGACTCGTCCTTGAGGTACAGGTCGATGCCCCAGGCGGCGGGAAGCGGGAAGGGGAGCAGGTGGGTGTCGGCGGACCGGTTGGCGTCGGCCTCGACCTGGCCGATGGCCTCACGTGCCCAGTCGCGGTTGACCCGCTCGCAGCGCCCGAAGTCGGTGATCTCCATCAGCCGAGGCCCGGCTGGGGGCGGTTCTCCCACTTGGTGGAGAGGGCGATCGCGGTCCGGGTCGATGCGACGCCCGGGGTCCGGTTGATCCGCACGATCAGCTGCTCCAGTTCGGCAATCGTGCCGACCCGCACGGTGAGCTGGTAGGACTCCACGCCGGCCATGAAATAGCAGCTCTCCACCTCGGGCATGGCGCGGACCGCGGCGAGGACGTCGTCGGTGTCGGCGCCGGAGTCCTCGATGATGCCGATCAGCGCGGTCACACCGAGCCCGATCGCCTCGTGGTCGATGTCGGCCCGGTAACCGCGGATGGTCCCGGCGGTCTCGAGCTTACCGACTCGCTCGTGCACGGCGGGGGCGGAGAGGCCGACCTTGCGGGCGAGTTCGGCGTACGACGAGCGGGCGTTCTCTCGTAGCAGGTCGATCAGCCGGAGGTCGATGGAGTCCATGGGAGAAACCCTAATCGGGTGGCGCTCCGGCCTTCACGCCCGGTAGCGGCGAATGGACGGCAGGATAATGACCACTGTCGCAATCGGGGCTTTTTCCGCATTTCACGGACTTGGTTCAGGGGCGGTGCTCTAATGACTTTACGTCCCGATCGAGCACGCCGACACTCACCGTGACCACCGGCCGCTCCAGATAACCGAAAACCGAGGAGGGGGTTGTGGACACTGGAGATCGTCTGCTGACACCGGGCGAGGTGGCCGCGCTGTTCCGCGTCGACCCCAAAACGGTCACGCGCTGGGCCGCCGCCGGACGGATCGGCAGTATCCGTACTCCGGGTGGACACCGCCGATTCCGTGAATCCGAAGTGCGTGCGCTCCTCGAAGGCGATGGTGTGATCGAGGAGATGCGCGAGGACGACGCCGCCAACAAGCCCCGCAACAACGGCCCGAGCCATCCCGGGCCCGGCTACGGCCCGCCCAACGGGCTGCGCTAGGCGCGTCCCTCACCCAGATCGCCGGTCCATCTGCGGAAGAGCGTGTGGGGTACGCCCATCACGTCGAGCACTTTTCCGGCCACGAAATCGATCAGTTGCTGTGCTGTCGCGCCGGCCCCGGAGCCGTAGAAGCCGGGGCTGGCCGGCAGCACCACCGCCCCGGCGTCGTGCAGGGCGATCAGATGCTCCAGATGACTGCGGGTGACCGGAGTCTCCCGGGGCACGATCACCGTACGGCGCCGTTCTTTCAGATTCACCTCGGCCGCTCGCTGGAGCAGGTCCTTGGAGAGCCCGATGGCGATACCCGCGCAGGCCGCGGTGCTCGCCGGCACCACGGCCATCCCACGGGCCGGGTAGGAGCCGCTGCTCGGGCCGGCGGCCAGGTCCCCGGCCGGCCAGTAGGCCAGATCGCCGAGGTCCCGGCCCAGCCAGGCGGCCACGTCGTCCTTCCAGTGCGCGTCCCGGACCGTCGCGCCGGTCTCGTCCAGCAGGGTCAGCCGGGCGGCCCGGGAGACCACCAGGTCGACGGATTCGCCGGCGTCCAGCAGGGCGGTGAGCACCGCCTTGGCGTACGGGGTGCCGGAGGCGCCGGAGACGCCGACGATCAAGGGTTCGCGCATGTCACCAGTGTGCTACTCGCCCTTGTACAGGTACTCCTCCGGGACCATCTGAGCGACCGGGACCCAGGTCGAGTAGTCGCCCGGGGTGGACACCTCCAGCGAGTCGAGGATCTTCCGCGCCTCGGCCTTCGAGATCGGGCCGGTGATGATCACCTCGTGACCGTCGCCGACCTTCCGGTATCCGACGCAGCCACAGTTGGGGGCACCGGCCGGGTCCTGCCCTTGCAGCACGATCTGGATGCTGCCCTTGGTCCCGTTGATGGCCTCGTACTTCTGCACCGGCTCACGCATCGCCGAGACCGGAAGGAAGTGGACCGCCGAGAACTCGTCGCTCTCCTGGCTGACCGCCCGCAACCGGAACCCATCGGGCAGATAGCCGACCTTGAAGGCGACCAGGACCGGCTGCTCCGAGGCGAGGCCGAAGCCCTCGGCCACCTCTCTCACCTGCGCGCGTGTCGCGCCCGGAGGTTGCGGCGTGAGCACCGCGAAGGCGTTGTCGGCGTACTCCCAGACAAGGGTTTCGGCGGGGAACCCGGCCGCGGAGACCGTGAATGCCGGCCGGCCCTTGATCGGGTCCACGTCGGCGGCCCGCTTCAGGCCCAGCCGGGTCAGCGGGTCGATGCCGGGTTCGTAGACCAGCAGTGACATCGTCGGCGACATGCCCTTTTTCGGGACGGCCCCGGTGCTGGTGTAGCCGGGGCCGAAGTTCGCCGGGTCACCGACCCGGAACGAGGCCGTCCGATAGCCGCGGAACCGGGCGGCGGACGGGATCAGGTATTCCGGGGCCGGCGCCGGGGCGACCGACGCGGCCGGCTGCGGCGGGTTCGGCGCCGGACCCCGGGTGACGATCTGCGGAACCCCGATCGCGGTGGCCACCGCCACCACGGCCGCGAGCGCCCACCCGGAGTTCCGCTGCCGGACCCGCCGCCGGCCCGCCGCGACCACGTGGTCGACGTCGTAGCGCGGTGGTGGCGCATCCACCTTGGCCTCCTGCAACAGCTCAGACAGTGGTCTCATGAACTGCCTCCCATTCGGTGCCGAGAATGCGGCGGAGCGCGTCGAGACCACGCGCGGTGTAGACCTTGACGGTGCCCTCCGGGCACTTCAGCGCCTCCGCGGTCTGCTGCACGCTGAGGCCCTCCAGGAAGCGCAGCGCCAGCACGGCGCGCTGCCGGGCGGGCAGGCTGCCGAGCGCCTTGCGCATCCGCAGGCGCTCGTCGACGGCCCGGGTGGCGTCGTCGGGGACGGGGGCGTCCGGCATGGCGTGGCTGCGGGACTGTTCGCGCCGCCACCACGGGCGGCGGGTCTCGTCGATGGCCGCCCGCACCACGGCGGTTCGGGCGTACGCGTCCGGGTTGTCCACCCGGTTCCATTTCGCGTACAACTTGGCCAGGGCGGACAGCACCGCGTCCTCGGCCACCTGCCAGTCACCGCAGGTGAGGTACGCGAGCCCCCGTAACGACTCCATCCGCGCGCCGACGAACTCGCGGAAGTCGGCCTCTCTATCGCTCACGCGGATAAGACGGACGCCACCGGCCGATGGGTTACAGCACGTACAGATCGATCAGGGCGAAGAGGAACAGGGCGATGGCGATGAACCCGTTCGCCGTGAAGAACGCCCGGTTGACCTTGGAGAGATCGTTCTCGGTCACCACGACGTGCTGGTAGACCAGGCCGGCGCCGGTGAGCAGCAGGCCGGCCCACCAGGCCCAGCTGAAACCGGCGAGCTGGCCGAACCAGACGAACAGCGCGAAGCAGAGCAGGTGGGTGACCGTGGAGATGTGTAGGGCGGTCCGCACACCGAACCGGGCCGGAGTGGAGTGCACCCCGATCCGCCGGTCCACCTCGACGTCCTGGCAGGCGTAGATGATGTCGAAGCCGCCGATCCAGAGGCCGACCGCGACACCGAGCACCCAGGCCGGCCACGAGCCGCTGAACGTACCGGTGATCGCCAGCCAGGCGCCGACCGGGGCGACCGCCTGGGCCAGCGCCAGCACGTAGTGCGGGAAGTTCGTGAAACGCTTGGCGTACGGGTAGATCACCAGCGGGACGACCGCGAGCGGGGAGAGGACCAGGCAGAGCGGGTTCAGCAGGCCGGCCGCGACGACCAGGACGACCAGCGAGATCAGGGCGCCGGTCCAGGCCGTCCGCAGGCTCACGGCTCCGGTGACCAGTTCGCGATTCTGCGTACGCGGATTGAGGGCGTCGATCTTGCGGTCCAGGATGCGGTTGGCCGCCATGGCGAAGGTCCGCCCGGACACCATCGCGATCGTGACCAGCACCAGGTCGAGCCAGTGCTCGCCGACCGAGTCGTTCGAGGACTCGATGGCCACCAGCGACGACAGGTAGGCGAACGGCAGCGCGAAGATCGAGTGCTCGATCATGACCAGGCGCAGGAATGCCTTGATCTTGCCGGGCTTCTCCTCCAGCGACGTCACAGCCCGTATTCCTTCCACCGCTTGTCGACCAGGCTGACCACCTCGGGCGCCATCGTCATCTCCTCCGGCCAGCCGCGGGTGTAGCCCTCGGTCGGCAGCTTACGGGTGGCGTCGACACCCGCCTTGCCGCCCCAGAACTGCTGGTAGGAGGAGTGGTCCAGGTGGTCCACCGGGCCCTCGGTGAGCATCAGGTCGCGGGCGTAGTCGACGTTGCCGAAGGCGCGGAAGGCGACCTCGTGGTAGTCGTGCACGTCGACGTCCTCGTCGACCACCACGATCAGCTTGACCAGCGACAGCAGGTGGGCGCCCCAGATCGCGCTCATCACCTTCTGCGCGTGCTTCGGGTAGCGCTTGCGGATGGAGACGATCAGGCAGTTGTGGAAGACGCCGGAGGCCGGCATGTCGTAGTCGACGATGTCCGGAATCAGGATCTTGGCGAGCGGCAGGAAGATCCGCTCGGTGGCCTTGCCCAGGCCGTGGTCCTCCTGCGGCGGCTTGGACGTGATGATCGAGTGGTAGATCGGCTTCTTCCGCATGGTCATCGTCTCGATGTGCAGCACCGGGAACGGCTCGACCGGGGTGTAGTAGCCGGTGTGGTCGCCGAACGGGCCCTCCGGGTGGCGCTCGCCGGGCTCCAGGTAGCCCTCCAGCACGATCTGCGCCTCGGCCGGCACCTGCAACGGGACGGACACGCAGTCGACCATCTCGATCCGCTCGCCCTGAAGGAAACCAGCGAACAGGTACTCGTCGATGTCGGCCGGCAGGGGGGCGCTCGCGGCGTACGTCACCACGGGGTCGCAACCGATCGCGACCGCGACCGGAAGTCGCTGGCCGAGCCGCTCCGCCACCGCGTGATGCGCGGTCGAGTCCTTGTGGATCTGCCAGTGCATGCCGAGCGTGTTCTTCGAATGCTGCTGGAGCCGGTAGAGGCCGAGGTTGCGCTTGCCGGTCTCCGGGTGCTTGGTGTGGGTCAGCCCGAAGTTGTGGAAGATGCCGCCGTCACCGGGCCACACCTGGAGGCCGGGCAGCCGGTTCAGGTCGACCTCGTCGCCCCGGAGCACGACCTCCTGGCAGGGGGCGGTCTTCACCTTCTTCGGCGGCATCGACTTGAGCTGGAGCACCTTGCCGATGCCCTCGCGGATGCCGGACCAGCCGACCGGCAGCTCCGGCTTGGCGATCGCGCCGATCCGCTCGCCGACCTCGTCGAGCCGGTCGACGCCGAGGGCCATCGCCATCCGCTTCTCGGTGCCGAACAGGTTGATCACCAACGGCATGTCGCCCCGCGTGGGCCGCTCGAAGAGGATCGCCGGACCGCCGGCCCGGACCGTGCGGGTCACGATCTCGCTGATCTCCAGGGTCGGATCCACCGGCACGGTGACCCGCCGCAGCTCACCAGCCTCCTCCAGGGCGGCGATGAAGCTCTGCAGATCGGCATAGGGGAATCCACGCGGCGCCATGGTCCCCAGTCTGGCACCCGGGTCCGTCACTGGAGATCCGGGACTCCCGTTGGAGACTTTCGTGAGGCTCCGGAACGTGACCCGATGGTGTGCGCTGACCGGTGTGGCCGCGGCTCTCGCGGTCGCCGCCCCGGCGATCTCGTCGGCCGACAGACGACTGCCCGTGTGTGCGCCGGGCCGGGCGCCCACCCGTCCACCGACCGGTCCGGCGGACGTGGCCAGCCCGCGGGCGTGCCGGGCCGGGGCGCCGCTGACCGAGTCGGACAAGGTTCCGCCGGCCGCGTTCACCCCGAGCGGCTACCACCATCTCGGTGCGGGCACGAGCGGCGAGTGGGGTGGGGTGTCCGGGCGCTTCTCCGTGGTGGACGGTTCGGTGCGGCCCCGCACGTACGACTTCGTGGTGGGCCGGTTCATGGCGAAGCGGGACCTCGGTGGGGGCCGGATCTCCTGGCTGGAGGCGGGCTGGGCGGAGACCGGCTGGGCCTCCCCCGGCCGCCAGCAGGTCTACACGTTCAACACGAACACCAACCGCTGGCAGTTCTACGACCAGTACCCGGTTCGGGCCGGCGACCAGATCTGGCTGGACCTGAACAGCGACCAGAACGGTCTGTGGCGGGCCTGGCTGTGGTGGGACGACCGGTGGAACCTGCTCACCGAGCAGCAGCTGCCGATCGGCCCGTCCGCCTACATCGAGCAGTACATCGAGGTGCACGTCGACGCGTCCCGCCAGACCAAGATCGACGTGCCCAAGGTGACCATCGACAACGTGCAGCTGCGCCCGGCCGGTGGTGGGCCGGCCCGCTACTGGCGCGACGACGTCGCGACCGTGACCGGGACGACCACCCGCGGCGGGTTCTGCCTGGACTGGGTGACCCGCTACGACACGTGGACCGCGGGGGACTGTGACGCCTAGGCGTACGAGTGCAGGCCCTCGAAGAACAGGTTCACGCCGAACAGGTTCATCAGCATCGTCACGAAGCCGAGGACGGCGATCCAGGTGGCGGTGGTCCGCTTGACGCTCGGGGTGGCCCGGGCGTGCAGGTAGGCGGCGTAGACGATCCAGGAGATGAAGGCCCACACCTCCTTGGGGTCCCAGCCCCAGTAGCGGCCCCAGGACGCCTCGGCCCACAGCGGCCCGGCGATCAGCGCGCCGAACGTGAACAGCGGGAAGGCGAAGGCGTGCAGGCGGAAGGTGAGCCGCTCCAGCGTGCCCGCGTCGCCGACCCGCTTGCCCAGCGTGTACGGGAAGCCGCGCTTACCGGTGTCCCACCCGTTCTTGATCAGGAACATGGCGGCCGGGACCACGCCGACCAGGAAGATGCCGGACGAGATGATGATCGTCGAGACGTGGAAGACGTACCAGTACGAGTTCAGCGCCGGGACCAGCGGCCCGACCGGGGTGTAGGCGACCAGCGCGGCCGCGCCCAGCAGCACCACCAGGGTGAGGCTGGCGAACAGTCCCAGGTGCCGGACGGCCGGCTTGCGCAGCAGCACACCGGTCCAGACCGCGGAGCCGATGAGCGCGGTGGAGAGGATGTACTCGTACATGTTTCCCCAGGGCATCCGCTCGGCGGCGATGCCCCGGGTGGCCGTGGTGGCCAGGTGCAGGGCCAGGGCGATCAGGTTGAGCGCCACCCCGATCCGGCCGACGAGCTCACCCCGGTCGCGTTCCGGCGCCTTCCCGAGATCGGGAACCGGAGCGCCGGCCCCCACGAGAGCGGCCCGGCCGATGTGGCTGCGCCTGCCGAACGCGTACTCCCCGGCGTAGCAGACCATGGCGGCCAGGTAGGCCAGCACGGTCAGCGCCATCAGTTGATTGGACAACTCCGCCATCAGGGCGTCCCTTCCTTGATGTGCCGGGCGAGCGCCGCGAACTCATCGCCGAAACCTGGGTAGTCGGTACGCGGGAGGCCACCGGCTTCGATCGCGCTGCCGTTCTCGGCGGGCACCACCCGGAACCAAACCCTACGACGGTGCGTGAACAGCGACAGCATCAACCCGGCCAGCCCGAGAACCGCCCCGATCAGCATGAGGAACTGGGTCGGATCGTGCCGGATCGAGATCGTGGCGAACCGGCGGATCCCGGCGAACTCCAGCGTGCTGCCGTCGTCGAGGGTCCACTTCTCGCCGGGCCGCAGCACGTACGGCCGCTCGCCGCTGATCTTCTTGAGGTCGCCGTCGGCGATCTGCTCACGGTTCAGCGCATAGACCGAGCTCGGCTTGCCGACGTCCAGCCCCAGGTCACCGCGGTAGGCCGCGATGTAGAGCACCGGGTTGTCCGCCGCCGGGAACTTCGAGGTCGCGGTGCCGTCGGTGCCGCCGGTCGGCAGGAAGACGCCCTCGAAGCCCATCTGGAGCTTCGGGTCCCGCGCACCGGTGGCCGGATCGAGGTTGACGTCCGGGAACTGGACGACCCCCTCGCTGGTCATGTTGAGGTCGCCGGGCAGGAACGGGACGACCTTGGTCTGCGAGACGCCGTACCGGTCGGTGTAGCGCAGCACCGGCGCGTACCCCTGGCCGATCAGGTTGATGTTGGCGCCGTCGAGCCGCAGCGGGTCGTTGACGGTGAACCGGTCCGGGCGGTAATCGCCGCCGTTCTCGCTCACCTCGACCGTGGCCTCGAACGACTTCGGCACCCCGCTGGACTGGAAGGTGGATTCGAAATCGGTCATCCGCACACAGAAGTCGGGCAGGTCCGAGGCGTCCACCCGGGGGCCCAGCACCGACTCGTCGAACTGCGTGACAGCGCTGCAGAAACCCTGGTCGGCGCCCTCCACCAGGAGGCGGTTCGCGTGCCAGCCGTACCAGTGCCCGAACCCGACGCCGACCAGCACCGCCAGCATGGCGAAGTGGAAGAGCAGGTTGCCGGTCTCCTTGAGATAGCCCTTCTCGGCCGCGACGGTCCAGCCGTCGGGCGTCTCCCGCAGCCGGGTCCGCCAGCGCCGCCGGCGCAGCGTCTTCGCGATCTCCGCGGCCACGGCCGCGGGCTCCTCCGGGCGTTCCGCTGCGGGAGCATGCTGCGGCAGGCGGTCCAACCGCTTCGGAGCATCCGGGGGTACGGTCCTGAGCGCCCGAATGTGATCGCGCAGCCGGGGCAGCACGCACCCGATGAGCGACGTGAAGAGCAGCAGGTAGATAGCCGCGAACCAGGGTGACGCATAGACGTCGAAGGCGAAGAGCCGGTCGATCGCCGGAGCCAGCTTCGGATGGGCGGTGAAGTACTCGGCGACGTTCTCCCGGCTCACCGAGCGCTGCGGGAAGATCGAGCCCGGCACCGCGGCCACGGCCAGCAGGAAGAGCAGGATCAACGCCGTACGCATGCTGGTGAGCTGGCGCCAGGAGTTGCGCAGCAGCGCCAACAGCGGGTTGCCCCGGCGCGGCGGCGGCGCGCCGGCGGTGGCGGGACGGTCCTCGACCACGGTCACAGCAGCGTCCCCTCACCGAGGTTGACGCTGGTCATCAGCCAGGTGAGGAAGTACTCCCACTGGCCGGAGACGAGCGCCACCCCGACCAGGATCAGCAGCACCCCGCCGACCCGGGTGACCCATCGGCTGTTGCGGCGGATCGCCTTGAACACGCCGAGCAGCCGGCGGAAGAAGAGCCCGAACAGGATGAACGGGATGCCCAGCCCGAGGCTGAACGTGATCGCCAGGAGCACCGCGCGGTCGGCCTGCCCGGTCGTGGTGGCCAGCACCATCACGCCGCCCAGGGTCGGGCCGACGCACGGGATCCAGGAGAGCGCGAAGATCGCGCCGAAGACCGGGGCGCCCAACAGCCCGGCGGCCGGCAGCCGGTTGATCCGGGCCTCCCGCTGGAAGCCCGGGATCACGCCGAGATAGCCCAGGCCCAGCACGATGACGAGGATCCCGAGGACGAGGTTGAGCGTGTCCCGATGGGTGATCATCGTGAAGCTGGCGGTGGTGGCCAGCGTGCCGAGCGTGAAGACGATCGAGAAGCCGAGCACGAACAGCCCGGTCCCGGCGAGGATCCGGCCCTTCGTCCGGCCGGTGGGCGCCTCCAGATCGGAACCGGCCAGCCCGGTGACGTACGAGAGGTAGCCTGGGAGCAGCGGCAACACGCACGGCGAGAGGATGCTCACCAGGCCTGCGATGAGCGCCGCGCCGATCGCGAGCAGCAGCGGCCCGTCCATGACCGCACCCTTGAACGCCTCACCCATCAGCCGGCCGCCTCCGCCGCGATCTTCTCCACCAGCGGCTGCAACTCACCGTTGGTGGTCGAGCGCCGGATGGCCGCCGCGATCCGGCCCTGCCGGTCCAGGATCAGGGTGCTCGGCACCGCGCTCTGGGTCACGTCGAACTTGAGCCCGACCCGGCCCTCGAAGTCGTACACACTGCCGTAGGTGACCTTGTAGCCGCGCTCGAACGCCTTCGCCGAGTCCCGGTCGTCGCGGGTGTTGACGCCGAGGAAGGCGACGTTCTTGTCCTTGGTCGCCTGGTAGGTCTTCTCCAGGTCGTCCGCCTCGGCCCGGCACGGCGCGCACCAGGAACCCCAGAAGTTGACCACGACCACCTTGCCGCGGTCCGCCTCCAGGTCGTAGGCGGCGCCGTCCAAGAGCTCCCCGGTCACGCCGGAGACCAGCGGCCGCTCCGCCGCGGCGCACTCCACCACCATGTTCGTGGTGGTGCATTTCGTCGCCCAGTTCCCCTCGCCGCCGCAGCCGCTCAGGGCTCCGGCGGCGGTGACCGCGGTGAGGGCGGCGACGGCGAGGCGGCGCACGGTCAGGCTCCCTTGGCGGTCTTGGCCGTCGCGGACATGGCGACCAGGTGTGCGGCGGGCTCCGAGTAGTCGATGCCGACCACCTTCGACCCCTCGAACCGGAACGACGTCAGGCTGGCCAGACCGCACTCCCGGCGCCTCGGATCGTGCCAGAGGCGCTTGCCCTCGACGTACCGCCGGAGCGTCCAGATGGGCAGCTGGTGCGAGACGCAGACCGCCTCGTGACCCTCGGCCGCGACCCGGGCCGCCTGGACCGCCGCGAACATCCGCTGCGCGATCACCAGGTACGCCTCGCCCCAGGACGGGGTGATCGGGTCACGCAGCACCCACCAGTGCCGCGGGTTGCTGAACGCGCCGTCGCCGACCGAGACCTTCTTGCCCTCGAAGTAGTTCGCGCTCTCGATCAGCCGCACGTCAGCGGCGATGTCCAGTTTGAACTCGGCGGCGAACGGGGCCGCGGTCTCCTGCGCACGCTCCAGCGGGCTGGCCACCACGTGCGTGATGTCCCGGCCGGACAGCACCTCGGTGGCCGCCTTCGCCATCTGGTGGCCCAGCTCGGAGAGGTGGAAGTCGGGCAGGCGCCCGTACAGGATCTTGGTGGGGTTGTAGACCTCGCCGTGCCGCAGCACGTGGACCGTGGTCTTCGTCGGCTCGGTCAAGGTCAGGCTCCCGCTGCCGCTCGGGCCGCGTGCGGTGCCGCCGCGGCGATCGTTTCCAGTGCCAGATCGTCGATCGCCGTCGACACGAACCACGACTCGAAGGCGCTCGGCGGCAGGTAGACGCCACGGGCCAGCATGGTGTGGAAGAACGCCTTGAACGCGGCCGCGTCCTGGGTCTTCGCGGAGTCGTAGTCGACGACATCGGCGTCGGTGAAGAAGATCGAGAACATGTTTCCGGCGTACGAGAGCCGGTGCGCGACACCCGCGGCGCTGAGCGCGTCCGAGCAGAGCGAGCCGATGGTGCCGGCCAGCTCGTCCAGGCGCTTGTAGACGGCCGCGTCGGCGAGCCGCAGCGAGGTCAGCCCGGCGGCGCAGGCCAGCGGGTTCCCGGAGAGGGTGCCGGCCTGGTAGACCGGGCCGGCCGGGGCGAGCCGGGACATGATCTCCCGGCGGCCGCCGAACGCCGCGGCGGGCAGGCCGCCACCCATCACCTTGCCGAAGGTGAACAGGTCGGCGTCGACCGGGTGCAGTCCGGCCCAGCCGCCGGCGGAGACCCGGAAACCGGTCATCACCTCGTCGATGATGAGCAGTGCGCCGTGCCGGTGGGCGATCTCGGCGAGCTTGCCGTTGAAGTCGTCGCGCGGGGTGACCACGCCCATGTTGCCCGGGGCCGCCTCGGTGATGATCGCGGCGATCTCGGCGCCCTCGGACGCGAACACCGCCTCGACGGCGGCGACGTCGTTGTACGGCAGCACGATCGTCTCGCTGGCCGCCGCACCGGTGACACCGGGCGAGTCGGGCAGGCCGAGGGTGGCCACGCCGGAGCCGGCCGCGGCCAGCAGCGCGTCCACGTGGCCGTGGTAGCAGCCGGCGAACTTCACGATCTTCGACCGGCCGGTGTATCCACGGGCCAGCCGGATCGCGGTCATGGTCGCCTCGGTGCCCGAGTTGACCAGCCGCACCTCGTCGATCGGGGTCCGGCGGACGATCTCCTCGGCCAGGTCCACCTCGCCGGCGGTGGGCGTACCGAAACTGGTGCCCAGTGCCGCGGCGCGCCGCACCGCCTCGATGATCTCGGGGTGTGCGTGCCCGTGGATGAGCGGGCCCCAGGAGCAGACCAGGTCGACGTAGCGGCGCCCGTCCACGTCGGTGAGCCACGGGCCGCTGCCCGAGGCCATGAACCGGGGCGTCCCGCCGACCGCGCGGAACGCACGCACAGGTGAATTCACCCCGCCGGGCACGATGGCCTGGGCGCGGTCGAACAGGGCCTGGGAGACCGGGGCATCCTCCGGGTACGGAAGATCCGCGGCGGGATATGTCGTGGTCACAGCGGTCCCCATTCTGTCAGCGGCATGGAACGAGTATTGCGAGAGGGTTGTTCACATCACCGGATGATGTCCTTCGAGCGCACGGTCTGACAGCGCCAGACGGGCCGGTACACCCCGAAGAGGATAGGCTGAGCCGCGTGGAGCGTCCCGAGCTGTCCATCACGGTTCAGCGCACCCCGGACGAGGTCGTCATTCAGCTCGCCGGGGAAATCGACGTGCTCACGGTCACTGAGCTGGCCGCCGTCGTCAACGAGATCCTGGCCGAGCCGCCGGCTCGGATGGTGCTGGACATGGCCGGCGTGACGTTCTGTGACTCCCAGGGTCTCGGCACGCTGGTGGTGCTCAGCCGCAAGGCGCAGCACACGCAGGTGGTGCTCGCGCTGGCGAATGTCGGCGACTTCCTGATGCGTGTGCTCGACATCACCGGGCTCCGATCCGCCCTGATGATCAGCAGCAGCACCTGACCGGCGACCGGAGCCCTGTGGATAACGCTGTGGACAACCTCTAGCGGAAGTCGCCGCTGACGTTCTCGGCCACGTTCGCCCCGGTGGTCGCGGTCGCGGCGTAGGAGTCCCCGTTCGCGTCCCGCCCGCCGGTGGCATGGGTGTAGCGCGCGTAGAACGTGTAGGTCCCCGGTTCCAGGGTGTCGCCCGAGGACAGCACGAAGCGGTAGACCACCGTCCCGGACTCCTCGGTGACGGTGCTGGTCACGCTCGCGCCGGGCACCTGCTGGCTGCCACCGCGGGCGGCGAACCCGTCGGTCTTCGCGATCCGGATCGTCACCTCGAATGCGGTGAGCCGCTCGGCGGTCGTCACCGTGACGACGCTGCTGGCCTGGGAGTCGCCGTCCGGGGCGACCGAGCCGTCCGCCGACAGCGTGCTCTTCGCCGGGGGCACGCTCCCGGCGGTGGCCGACGGGCTCGGCGACCGGCCGGGCTGCCGGGACTTCGGGGTCCGGCCGGGGACGGAGCTCGGGTTGGTGGTCGGGCCGATCGCGCTGGAGGAGGCCACACCGCTCGGGGTGGGCGCGGCCGTGACCGTCACCGAGGGGGTGGGCCCGGGAACCGGGTCGCCGTCGCCGGCGACCGCCCACTGCGCGAAGCCTCCGCCGCCGAGCACCGCGGCGACCGCCACGGCCGCTCCGGCGATCTTCACCCGGGGGCGTCCCGCGACCCGGTTGTGCATGGCGGTCCGGGTGATCCGGTCGAGCATCGCCTCACGGTCCGGCCGGTGCGCCGACGCCTCGGCGCGCAGTGCCGCGCGCAGCTCAGGTTCGATGAGCGTCATCGCGCCGCCTCCCAACCGTCGATTCGGGCCAGGGCGACATCGGCACCCTTCGGTTCCTTCGGCCGTGGCCGCCGGGCAGAGGCGCCCGGCGGCCACGACGATCACTTGAAGGTGATGTCGGACTCGTCGTAGATGCAGTTGACGCCGTCCGCGCCGGTGCCGATCTTGGTCGGCTCCTTGCCGGAGCTGTTGCCGGTGAACTTGACGCAGATGTCCAGGCTCTTCTTGCCGACCACGGTGACCTTGGAGATCGTGGCGGTGTCGCCGAAGTTGGTGTTGATGCCGACCAGGCTGCCGGCCGGGGCGGTGGCGACCACGTTCTGCACCACGACGGCGCGCTTGTGCTGCGTCGAGCAGTTGCCGCACGACCGGTACAGCTTGCCGAAGTCCTCGACCTGGAAGTTCTTGATGGTCAGCGTGCCGCCGCCGTTGTGCTGGAAGACCTTGTCGTCCGCGCCCTTGGCGCCGCCACCGTCCACGGTGTAGGTGGCCGAAGTGCCGCCCTTGAAGGTGGCCGCGTCCTCACCGACGTTCTCCCACCACACGTTGATCAGCGTGCAGGAGCCGGAGCAGTGGATGCCGTCGGCGGCCGGAGCGCCGAGGATGACGTTCTTCAGCACCGCACCGTCGGCCAGCTTGAAGATCGGGTCCTGCGACTCGTCCTGGGAGTCGCTGCCCAGGTCGCCGCTGCCGAAGTAGCGGACGTTGCCGCCGTCGAGCGTGCCGGACACGGCGATGGTCGCGGTGACCGCCTTCTCGCCGGTCGCCGACGGCCACGCGGTGCTCGTGCTGGTGGCGGTCGGGGTGGCGGTGGGCGTCGCGGTGGCGGTCTTGGTGGCCGTCGCGCTCGCGGTCGGCGAAGCGGTCGCCGTCCTGGTCGCGGTCGGGGTCGCCGTGGCCGTCGTGGTCGCGGTCGGCGAGGCGGACGCGGTGGCCGAGGAGGTCGCGCCGGCGCCGAGGGCGGCCACCGAGACGTCGTCGAACTCGGCCGAGGCGTAGCTGGTGACCAGGCCGATCCGGCCGGCGCCGGCGAGCGGACCGGTGCCGGAGGCGACCTTGGCGCCGTCCAGGTAACCGGTGACGGTGCTGCCGGAGACGTCCACCTTGAGGGTGTGCCACGCGGCCGGGTCGCTCACCGCGGCCGAGCCGAGGCTGGTGATCGTGCTGCCCTTGACCGCCTGGAGCTCGGCCCGGCCGGCCGAGGTCAGGGCGAGCCGGTACATGGTGGAGGAGCCGCTGGCCCGGGCCGCGACACCGGCCAGGCCCCGGCTCAGGTCGAGCCCCTTGACCTTGGCCTCGACCGAGTAGTTGGTCCAGGAGGTCTCACCGGCGAAGACCCGGGCGAGCTCGCTGTCGGCCTTGGCCTGCTTGTAGACCTTGGAACCGTCGGAGACCACGGACCAGGTGCCGCCGGACTTGGACCAGTTGCCCGCGCCGCTCTCGAAGTCGTCGCTGAACAGGGTGCCGGCCGAGGCGGACGGGACGAGGACGGCGACCAGCGCGGTGACGGCACCGGCCGCACCGGCCGCGCCGAGGCCCAGGACCAGACGACGGCGACGCCGGCTCGGGGTCGCGCTAGGCATTGCGTGCCGCATGTTGCTCCTACTCGGGGGGAGAGATGATCAAAGTGATCACGCCCCGGTAGTGGCGCGGCTGCCCAGCAAGGTTGTCTGTAGTGACCCAGGTCACATCCAGCCGGGGTTCAGTCCCCCCAGCGGGCCTTTTCCAGCAGGTCGAGCGCTTCGGCGGCGGCCTTCTCACCACCGGCGCGCAGCACCCGGGCGGCCTCGTCGACCGTCCCGGTCAGGCGGTGCCACTGCGCCTCCCGCTCCTTCGACGCCTCGGCCTGCGCCTTGAGCTGCTGGTTCTTCACCCACAGCTCGACGAAGATGGAGACCTTGGCGCGGAGCACCCACGGGTCGAACGGCTTGGTGAGGTAGTCGACGGCACCCACGGCGTAGCCCCGGAGGGCGAGCTGGGCGTCCCGGTCGGCCGCGGTGAGGAACAGGATCGGCACGTGCCGGGTCCGCTCACGGCGCTTGATGTGGCTGGCCGTCTCGAACCCGTCCATGTTCGGCATGTGCGCGTCCAGCAGGATCACCGCGAAATCGTCGGTGAGCAGCTGTTTGAGCGCGGCCTCCCCGCTCTCCACGGCCACCGCCGTGACAGGCAGGCCCTGGAGGATCGCCTCCAGAGCCAGCAGGTTGTCCCGCCGGTCATCGACCAGCAGCGCCTTGGCGCGCTCACCCACGCTTGATCACCTCACCCAGGGTCGTGCCTTCAGCCGTGGTCCGGCTCGGTCGTGCCGTGGTTTACCCAGCGGGCCATCAGCTCGATGAGCTCGTCCAGGTCCACCGGTTTGGTGATGTAGTCACTCGCCCCGGCGGCGATGGCCGACTCCCGGTCCCCGGGCATCGCCTTCGCTGTCAGGAAGACTACCGGTAGGTCCCGGAAACGCTGATTGCGCCGGATTCCCCGGGTCGTCTCGTAACCGTCCTGATCCGGCATCATGGCGTCCATCAGCACGATGTCCACCTCTGGATGCTCGGCCAGGATCCGTACGCCGTCCACCCCGTTGTCCGAATAGAGGACATGCAGTCCCTGCATCTCCAGGGCGCTGGTCAGCGCGAAGACGTTGCGCACGTCGTCGTCGATGATCAGTACGGTGACACCCTCCAGCTTCCGGCCGGCCGGGGTCATCACGGGCTTCTCCTCGACCCGCGGCGGCATCTCCATCAGCGGCATGTCCAGCGACGCGGCCGGGCGCACCGAGATCGCCTTGGCCGGCACCGACGGCAGCGCCGGCATCGGGATCACGTCCGGCACCAGCGCCTCTGGCATGTAGAGGGTGAACGTCGATCCCGCACCCGGCTCCGAGGACACCGTGATGGTGCCGCCGAGCAGCGCCGCGAACTCCCGGCTGATCGACAGGCCCAGGCCGGTGCCGCCGTACTTGCGGGTGGTGGTGCCGTCGGCCTGCTGGAACGGCTCGAAGATGATCGCCAGCTTCTCGTCCGAGATGCCGATGCCGGTGTCGGACACCGCGAACGCGACCACCTGCCGGGCCGCGTGCAGCGACGCCGGCGCCTCGACGTCGGAGTCGAGCACGGCCGAGAAGATGCTCAACGTGACCGAGCCGTTGTCGGTGAACTTGACCGCGTTCGACAGCAGGTTGCGCAGGATCTGCTGGAGCCGCTGCGGGTCGGTGACGATCGAGTCGGGCAGCTCGGGCGCCACCGCCACCCGGAACTCCAGGCCCTTCTCCTCCGCCTGCGGAGAGAACGCCTGCTCGACATAGCTGCGCATGCCGTCGAAGTCGACCACGTCCGGTTCCACGTCCATCCGGCCGGCCTCGATCTTCGACAGGTCCAGGATGTCGTCGATCAGCGACAGCAGGTCGGAGCCGGCGCTGTGGATGGTCTTGGCGAACTCGATCTGCTTACCGGACAGGTTCTGCTCGGTGTTGTCGGCCAGCAGCCGGGCCAGCAGCAGCAGCGAGTTCAGCGGGGTCCGCAGCTCGTGACTCATGTTGGCCAGGAACTCGGACTTGTACGTGTTCGCCCGCGACAGCTGCTGCGCCTTCTCCTCCAGGCCGAGCCGGGCCAGCTCGATCTCCCGGTTCTTCAGCTCGATGTTCGCCTTCTGCTCACTGAGCAGCTTCGCCTTGTCCTCCAGTTCGGCGTTGGTGCGCTGGAGCTCGGCCGACTGGTCCTGCATCTCCCGGGCCAGCCGCTGCGACTGGGCGAGCAGCTCCTCCGTACGCCGGTTGGCCTGAATGGTGTTGAGGGCGACCCCGATCGTGGCGACCAGCCGCTCCAGGAACGTCAGATGCAGCCCGTTGAAGGCCGCCACCGACGCGAACTCGATCACGCCGAGCATCTCGCCCTCGAACAGGACCGGCAGCACCACCAGGTCGCTCGGCGGCATGGCGAGCAGGCCGGAGCGCATGGTGAGTATGCCGTCGTGGGTGGCCCGCACCCGGATCGTCCGGCGCGACACCGCGGCCTGGCCGACCAGCCCCTCACCCGGGCCGAAGATCACCTCGTGGTCGCGAGCGACGTAGCCGTACGCCGCGGCCAGCCGCAGCCGGGTCGTCGCCTCCTCGTTGTCGACCAGGAAGAACGCGCCGAGCTGCGCGTCGACCAGCGGCGTCACCTCGGTCATGATCATGCGACAGACCTCGCCGACGTCCCGCTGGCCCTGGAGCAGGCCACCGATCCGGGCCAGGTTCGAGTCGAGCCAGCCCTGCTCCGCGTTCGTCTTCGTGGTGTCGCGGAGCGTCACGATCATCTGGTTGATGTTGTCCTTGAGCTCGGCCACCTCGCCCTGTGCCTCGACCGCGACGCTCTGGGTCAGGTCACCGCGGGTCACGGCGGTGGACACCTCGGCGATGGCGCGCAGCTGGATGGTGAGGGTGGAGGCGAGCTGGTTCACGTTGTCGGTGAGGTCCCGCCACGTACCGGAGACGCCCTTGACCTGGGCCTGTCCGCCGAGCTTGCCCTCCGAACCCACCTCGCGGGCCACCCGGGTCACCTCGTCGGCGAACGACGACAGCTGATCCACCATCGTGTTCACGGTGTTCTTCAGTTCGAGGATCTCGCCGCGCGCGTCGACCGTGATCTTCTGGCCCAGGTCACCGTTGGCGACCGCGGTGGAGACCTGGGCGATGTTGCGGACCTGGCTGGTCAGGTTGGACGCCATGTAGTTGACGTTGTCGGTGAGGTCGCGCCACGTGCCGGCCACGCCGCGCACCTGCGCCTGACCGCCGAGCTTGCCCTCCGAACCCACCTCACGGGCCACCCGCGTGACCTCGTCGGCGAAGGAGGAGAGCTGGTCGACCATGGTGTTCACGGTGTTCTTCAGCTCCAGGATCTCGCCCTGCGCGTCGACCGTGATCTTCTGCGACAGGTCACCCTTGGCGACGGCCGTGGTGACCGACGCGATGTTCCGCACCTGGCTCGTCAGGTTCGACGCCATCGAGTTGACGTTGTCGGTCAGGTCCCGCCACGTGCCGGCCACGCCGCGCACCTGCGCCTGACCGCCGAGCTTGCCCTCCGAACCCACCTCACGGGCCACCCGCGTGACCTCGTCGGCGAACGACGACAACTGGTCCACCATCGTGTTCACGGTGGACTTGAGCTCCAGGATCTCGCCGCGCGCGTCGACGGTGATCTTCTGCGACAGGTCACCCTTGGCGACGGCCGTGGTGACCGACGCGATGTTCCGCACCTGGCTCGTCAGGTTCGACGCCATGTAGTTGACGTTGTCGGTGAGGTCGCGCCACGTACCGGAAATGCCTTTGACCTGGGCCTGTCCGCCGAGCTTGCCCTCCGAGCCGACCTCGCGGGCGACACGCGTGACCTCGTCGGCGAAGGAGGAGAGCTGGTCGACCATGGTGTTCACGGTGTTCTTCAGCTCGAGGATCTCGCCGCGCGCGTCGACCGTGATCTTCTGCGACAGGTCACCCTTGGCGACGGCCGTGGAGACCTGGGAGATGTTGCGGACCTGGGCGGTGAGGTTGGCGGCCAGCTGGTTCACGTTCTCGGTGAGGTCGCGCCAGGTGCCGGAGACGCCGCGGACCTGGGCCTGACCGCCGAGCCGGCCCTCGGTGCCCACCTCGCGGGCCACCCGGGTCACCTCGTCGGCGAACGACGACAGCTGGTCCACCATCGTGTTCACAGTGTCCTTGAGCTCCAGGATCTCGCCCTGCGCGGCCACCGTGATCTTCTGCGACAGGTCGCCCTTGGCCACCGCCGTGGAGACCTGGGCGATGTTGCGGACCTGGCTGGTCAGGTTGGAGGCCATCGAGTTCACCGAGTCGGTGAGGTCCTTCCAGGTGCCCGCCACGTTCGGCACGTCGGCCTGGCCGCCCAGCTTGCCCTCGGTGCCCACCTCGCGGGCCACCCTCGTCACCTGCTCGGCGAAGAGCCGCAGCGTGTCGGTCAGCCCGTTCATGGTGTCGGACAGCTCGGCCACCTCGCCGCGGGCCGACACGGTGATCTTCTGCGACAGGTCGCCGCGGGCCACCGCGGTCGCCACCTGGGAGATCGACCGCACCTGGTGGGTCAGGTTGGACGCCATGGTGTTCACCGAGTCGGTGAGGTCCTTCCAGGTGCCGGCCACGCCCCGGACGTCGGCCTGACCGCCCAGCTCACCCTCGGTGCCCACCTCGCGGGCCACCCGGGTCACCTCGTCGGCGAACGACGACAGCTGGTCCACCATCGTGTTCACCGTCCGGCCGATCCGCAGGAACTCGCCCCGCAGCGGCCGCCCGTCCATCTCCAGGGCCATGTGCTGGGACAGGTCGCCCTCGGCCACCGCCACGATGACCCGGGAGATCTCGGTGGTCGGCCGGGCCAGGTCGTCGATCAGCGAGTTCACCGAGCGGACGCTGTCCGCCCAGGAGCCGTCCAGGCCCTCCTCGTCGAGACGCTCGGTGAGCCGGCCGTCGCGCCCGACGATCCGGCTTATCCGGCGCAGATCCAGGTTCTGCCGCTCCTGGAGGGAGACCACCTCGTTGAAGGCCTCCGCCACCGCCCCGGCCATGCCGCCGCGCCGGGGCAGCCGCACCTTGAGATCGCCACGTCGCACACGGCGCAGCGCATCGGCGAGCTCACCGAGTAGAACGGTCTCGTCGGGCACGCCGACGCTGGCCTCTTTCGCCGCAGTCATGCTGTCCTCACTCGCTGTCTACCACCGGGGCTCCCTATCCTCTCTCGCCCTACCGGGTCAATGCGAGAGACGACTTTGTGCATACACCCGTCCACGGGAGAGGATGCATGGGTGCCAGCCGAGGTCGGAACCAGGACGAGCATCCCTACCGGTGCCCCGTCCGAGGCGCTGGTGCGCCGCACCAGGTTGCCCAACGACCGTCGTACCCCGGCGGCGGCGCGCGCACTCGTCCGTTCGGTGCTCGAGGAGACCGGTCTGGTCGGCCTGCTCAACGAGGCTCTGCTGCTGACCACCGAGCTGTCCACCAACGCCGTGGTGCACGCCAACACCGAGTTGGAGATCGAGGTGACCGCCGACCCGGGCGGGCTCACCGTGACCGTCACCGACTTCGCCCCCGGCCCGGTCGAGCAGCTCGCCGTCGGCCCGCGCAACGAGTCGGCGGAGATCGGCGAGGTCGCCGAGCGGGGCCGCGGCCTGCTCCTGGTCGACCATTTCGCCAGCCGCTGGGGCACCGTGCACGAGGGCGACGGCAAGGGCGTCTGGTTCCGGCTCGACCAGCGCGACGACGCCGGCGTCCCGGTGCGCCTGCCCAGCGCCGCCGAGACACCCAGCCTGGGCGCGCTCACCGGCCTGCTGCGCAGCGGCTCCGACCGGCACTCCGAGGAGGGGCTCGCCGATCTCGCGGCCGACCTGCTGTCCCGGCTGGCCCGGCTGACCGGCGCGGCCGGCGGGGTGGTGCGCCTGGACCGGGGCGACGGGATGGGCCGTCAGCTGCTGGCGCGGTACGGCCGGGCCCCCCGCGACAACGCCGACACCATCCGGGTGCCGTTGACCGTGCAGCGGCCGTACTCGGGGGAGCTGGAGCTGGACGCCGCCCCCGAGGGGTACGCGCTGGCCCTGGGCGCCATGGTCGCCGAGCGGTTCTCCCTGCACCTGGAGAACGACCGCCTGCGCCGCGCCGACATCCGCCGGCAGACCTGGATCACCTTCCTGGCCGAGGCCAGCGAGCTGCTCGCCCAGTCCCTCGACGTGAACCTGACGATGGCCCTCATCCCGCAGCTGGTGGTGCCCCGGCTGGGCCAGTGGTGCGCGGTGCACACCACCGACGCGTGGGGCCGGCTGCAACTGGCCGCCGCCACCCACGCCGACGAGTCGGCGCTGGCCGAGCTGCACACCACGCTGGCCGAGACCGGCCCGGAGTCGCTGCTGGCCCGGCTGGAGGAGGCGTCCCGGCTGGGCACCCAGGTGATGTTCGGCTCGCCGCTGGAGGGTTACGCGCTGCCGCTGGTGGCCCGGGGCGCCCGGCTCGGCACCCTGGCCGTCGGGCGGCACCCGAAACACCGGCACGACGCCGACGAGGTGGCCGTCCTGGAGGACGTCGCCCGGCGGGCCGCGCTGGCCATAGACAACGCCCGGATCCACGACGAACGGCGTACGGTCGCGCGCACCCTCCAGGCCTCGCTGCTGCCGCCCGCGCTGCCCCGGGTGGAGGGCATCGGCTTCGCCGCGGAGTACGTCCCGACCGGCTCCGAGGTGGGCGGCGACTTCTACGACGTGGTCCCGTTCGGCGCCGACCAGTGGCTCGTGGTGGTCGGCGACGTCTCCGGCAAGGGCGTCCAGGCGGCCACCGTGACCGGCCTGGTCCGGGACGTGATCCGGATCCTGGTCGACGACGGCAAGGCGCTCACCGAGATCCTGCACCGGATCAACCGCACGCTGGTGCAGCGCGGCGGCGGGCGGTACTGCACGCTCGCCATGGCCTCGGTCACCCGCCAGCCGGGCGGCACCCTCAGCGTCTGCCTGCACCTGGCCGGGCACGACCGGGCCGTGCTGGTCCGCTCGGACGGCCGGACCGCCTTCGTCGGCGAGGGCGGCACCGCACTGGGCCTGTTGGAGACGATCACCTCGCCGAACGTGTCGATCACGCTGGGCTCCGGCGACTCGCTGATCTTCTACACCGACGGGGTCACCGAGCGGCGCCGCGGCCGGGAGCTCTTCGGCTCGAGCCGGCTGCGTGAGTCGGCCGCCCCGCTGGCCGGCTATCCGGCCGACGTGATGGCGGCCCGGCTGCGGTCCACGACGATCAACTTCTCGGTCGAGGAGCCGCGCGACGACATCGCCATCCTGGTGCTGCGCAACGACGCCTGATTCTTGTCGTACCCCGGTGGCAGGGTCGAGGCCATGAGGACGCAGTACTACACCGCCACCACGATCGACGGCCGCATCGCCGACGAGGACAACTCTCTGGCCTGGCTCTTCGAGGTCGAGGACCGGGGCGGGGACGACTCGTTCGGCGACTTCTTCGCCGGCGTCGGGGCGATCGCCATGGGCGCCACCACCTACGAGTGGGTCCTCGCCGAGGAGAAGGTGCTGGATCACCCGGAGAAGTGGCGGGGGTGGTATGGCGACACGCCGGCCTGGGTTTTCACCCACCGGGAGCTGCCACGCATTCCAGGAGCGGACCTCCATTTCGTACGGGGTGACGTGCGCCCGGTCCACGAGGCGATGGCCGCGGCCGCGAACGGGAGGAACGTGTGGCTGGTCGGCGGCGGTGAGCTGGTCGGTCAGTTCGCCGACCAGGGCCTTCTCGACGAGGTGATCCTCGGCGTGGCCCCGGTGACGCTGGGCGCCGGTGCTCCCGTCCTGCCCCGGCGGATCACGTCGTCCCGTCTCACGCTGACCGGCGTGCGGCAGGCCGGCCAGTTCGCCTACCTCACCTACGACGTGCGCCCACCGGCATGAGATCCGAGATGTGAGAGTCGGTCCCACCCGGTCCCGCGTTGGAGTACGGTGTGGGACCCCGCGGCGTGCTTTCCCGCAGGCCGTGGCGCCGGGCCGGTGACGGTGGCGGGCTGGGTGCGGCAACGCCCGACCCGCCACCGGCACCCCGCAGCCCTCC
The DNA here is from genome assembly GCF_014205215.1 of Actinoplanes lobatus. Classification (NCBI taxonomy): domain Bacteria; kingdom Bacillati; phylum Actinomycetota; class Actinomycetes; order Micromonosporales; family Micromonosporaceae; genus Actinoplanes; species Actinoplanes lobatus. The sequence goes on along the minus strand of NZ_JACHNC010000001.1, from coordinate 2,468,375 downwards.
CCGCTCCTGGCCGATCCGCCCTTTTTGTCGCCGGAGCCGTGGCATGGTGTGGTCATGGCGAAGACGCAGTACTACACCGCCACCAGCATTGACGGCTACATCGCCGACGAGAACAACTCGCTGGAGTGGCTCTTCGAGGTCGACGAGGGCACCGAGAACCCGTTCGGCGAATTCTTCGAGGGTGTCGGTGCGTTCGCCATGGGCGCGACCACCTACGAGTGGATCCTGGAGCACGACAACCTGGTCGAGGAGCCGGAAAACTGGCACGACATGTACGGCGACGTCCCCTGCTGGGTCTTCACCCACCGGGACCTGCCGCTGGTGCCGGACGCCAACATCTTCATGATCAGTGGCGACGTCCGCCGTGTGCACGAGGCCATGACGGTCGCCGCCCAGGGTAGGAACGTCTGGCTGGCCGGCGGCGGCAATCTGGTGGGGCAGTTCGTGGCGGAGGGCCTGCTCGACGAGATCATCCTCGGGATCGTGCCGGCCATCCTCGGCAGCGGCGTCCCGATACTGCGCCACCGCCTGCTGGTCAACGACCTGGTCCTCACCAACATGCGCGAGGTCGGCCAGTTCGCCTACCTCACCTATGCCGTAGGTGACGTCGCCCGGCTGGGCCGCCACCTGGCCTCCGAGGCAGTCACCCGGATCCCCGTCCTCCACTGAGCCCAGAGTCGCCGATCTTGGACGTTTGACCACCACGGGCGGCGGCGAAACGTCCAAGATCGCGGTAAGGGTCGTCAGGGGCGGAGGCGAACGTCCAAGATCGCGGTAAGGGTCGTCGGGGGCGGTGGCCAATCGTCCAAGGTCGTCATGAAGGTCGTCAGAGCAGGTCTGTTGGGCGGGCCATCTCCATCTGGGTGGCCAGTTCGGGTGGTGCGGTCAGCACCACGACACGGCCGCCCCGGCCCAGCAGCACCTGCTTGAGGGCGACCACCACATCACCGATCCGGGCCGCGCTCAGCCCGCGGGGCAGCACGGCGTGGACCACCCCGGCACCCGCTGAACCGCGAACCGGGACGGGCAGGCCGACCGCGTCACGCAGCGTGTAGCCCACCGAGTGCAGGTCACGGGACCGCACCCGGATCCGCAGCACCACATCGGAGACGCCGAACGGATACCGGCCCCACCACTGCGGTTGCTCCGCCCGGATCACCGCCCGCGGGCCGAGCTGCCGGGCCAGCCGCCCGGCGCCGGTGGCGACCGCGGTGGCCGGGCCCTCCAGCAGCAGCGCGAGCGTGCCCGTACCGGCGGCCGGCAGGTCCACCTCGACCCCGCTCAGCGCGAACTCCTGCGTCGCCACCTGCGCGACCAGCTCACCGACCTCGGTCGGCGTCGACACCGGACGGGTCACCCAGCGCCGGGCCTCGGGCAGATCCTCCAGCGGCAGCAGCGCCGCGGTGAGCACCTCGCCGGACGGCCCCTCCCACTCGGCCGTCTCGGTGAACCGCCCGGCCGGATCCACCAGGCTCACGCTCAGCGCCTGCCCGGCCGGCGCGCCGAACCGGTGCCGCAGCGGACCCGACTCGTTCATGGCCAGCGCACCGCCGATCGTGGCGCCGGGCGACGGCGGGTCGAGGGTGAGCCGGCGGCCGTGTTCCCGGAGAACGGCCTGCGCCGCCTCGACCCGGGTGCCCGCGGCCACGATCGCGGTGGCGCCGTCGTGATCCCACATCCCGTTGAGCCGGCCGGTGTCGATGACGAGATCCGGGTGCTCCCCACCCGTACCCCAATGGAATTTGCTCCCGGAACCGCGCGGCCGGACGCTGAGCCCGCGCTCGACGGCGATGTGGAGAAGCTCGGCGACCGAGCGTGGGGTGGCCGGGGAGGCCACGAAGCCGGCGCCGGAGTCGTCCGGCCGGCCGACGCGGGCAGCGCCGGGACCGCAGATCGACACGAGCTCGGCGAGTAGGGAACCGCTCACTCCGATGCCTCCCCACAGCGAAGATCGTCCACTCTGGCACATCGTACACATGTTCGAATGGACGAGGTCCGTGTGTGTACGAAATCCGGCCGGTAACGTGTTTCCGGTGACGATTGAAGGTCCACCCATCGCCCGCCAGGTCCCGTCCGAGCGCACCTTCCACGGCGACACGGTCACCGACGAGTTCGCCTGGCTGACGGTCAAGGACGCCCCGGAGACCCTGGCCCTGCTGGAGGCGGAAAACGCCTGGACCGACCAGGCGACGGCGCACCTGGAGGACCTGCGCGGCACCGTCTTCCAGGAGATCCGGTCGCGCACCCAGGAGACCGACCTCTCGGTGCCGACCCGCAAGGGCGCTTTCTGGTACTACACGCGGACCCTCGAGGGCAAGCAGTACGGCATCCACTGCCGGATGCCGGCGCGCCCCGGCGAGACCGGTCCACCGGCCGGTGAGGACCGTCCCGGCGAGCAGGTTCTGCTGGACGGCAACGAGCTGGCCGAGGGGAAGGACTTCTTCGCGCTCGGCACCTACGACGTCAGTCCGGACGGGACGTGGCTGGCCTACTCCACCGACTTCGCCGGTGACGAGCGGTTCACGCTGCGGGTGAAGAACCTGACGACCGGCGAGGTGCTGGCCGACGAGATCGCCGACGCGTTCTACGGCAGCGCCTGGTCGGCGGACGGCGGCGAGCTGTTCTACATCACCGTCGACGAGGCCTGGCGGCCGTACAGGGTGTGGCGGCACACCATCGGCACGACCGAGGACACGCTGGTCTACGAGGAGCCGGACGAGCGGTTCTGGGTCGGCGTCGAGCTGACCCGCAGCGAGAACTTCATCGTCATCGACACCCAGAGCAAGATCACTTCAGAGGTACGGGTGATCCCGGCCGGCCGCCCGACCGCCGAACCGGTCGTGATCGCCGAGCGGCGGCAGGGCGTGGAGTACTCGATCGAGCACCACGGCCACCGGTTCCTGATCCTGCACAACCACGAGGCCGAGGACTTCGCGCTGGCCAGCACCTCGGTGGACAACCCGGGCGAGTGGGTGGAGCTGATCCCCCACCAGCCCGGCACCCGGCTGGAGTCGGTGGACGCGTTCACCCGGCACATCGTCATCTCGCTGCGCCGCGACGGGCTGACCGGCCTGCGGGTGATCGCGGACGGCAGCACCGCGGCGTACGACATGGCGTTCCCCGAGCCGCTGTACAGCGTGGGCCTGTCCGGCAACCCGGAGTACGACACGTCGTCGGTGCGGATCTCGTACACCTCGCTGGTCACTCCCGAGTCGGTGTACGACGTCGACCTGGTCACCCGGGCCATGACGCTGCTCAAGCGGAAGCCGGTGCTGGGCGGCTACGACCCGGCCGACTACGAGCAGTTCCGGGAGTGGGCGACGGCCGCCGACGGCACCCGCGTACCCATCTCGATCGTGGCCCGCAAGGGGACCGAACGGGACGGATCGGCGCCCACGCTGCTCTACGGCTACGGATCGTACGAGCACTCGATCGACCCGTACTTCTCCATTCCCCGCCTGTCCCTGCTGGACCGCGGGGTGGTCTTCGCGATCGCCCACGTGCGTGGTGGCGGCGAGATGGGCCGGCAGTGGTACGAGCAGGGCAAGATGCTCACCAAGAAGAACACCTTCACCGACTTCGTGGCGGCCGCCGAGGCCCTGGTCCGCAGCCGGTGGACGACACCGGCCCGGCTGGTGGCCCGCGGCGGCTCGGCCGGCGGCCTGCTGATGGGCGCGGTCGCCAACCTGGCCCCGGAGGCGTTCGCCGGCATCCTGGCCGAGGTGCCGTTCGTGGACCCGCTCACCACGATCCTCGACCCGTCGCTGCCGCTCACCGTCACCGAGTGGGAGGAGTGGGGCAACCCGCTCGAATCGGCTGAGGTGTATGCGTACATGAAGTCCTACAGCCCGTACGAGAACGTCATCAAGCAGGCGTACCCCCGGATCCTGGCGGTGACCAGCCTCAACGACACCCGCGTGCTGTACCACGAACCGGCCAAGTGGGTCTCCCGGCTGCGCTCGGTCGCGCCCGAGGGCAATTACCTGCTCAAGACCGAGATGGGCGCCGGTCACGCCGGCCCGAGCGGCCGCTACGACTCCTGGAAGGAGGAGGCCTTCAACCTGGCCTGGATCCTCGACGTGGTCGGCGCCGCCTGAACCATTCAGGGGTACGGGCACGCCCGTACCCCTGAATTCTGATCACTTGCCGAAATCGGCGCTCATCCCTAGCCTCTCCTTGATTAATTCGGGGGATGAGCCATGTTCACTGCGGCTCGGCGCGGCCTCTCGGCTGCCTGCTGCGTTTTCCTTTCCAGCACCGGCCTCGTCACGGCCGGTTCCTTCTCCGCTACACCCGCGCTCGCGGCGGCGCCGGCCGAGGTGGCCGTCTTCCCCGCCGCGCAGCCCACCGACTACGCGACTGACCGGATCGCCTTCGTCGGCGAGACCGGGTTCCTGCATCAGTACACCTACACCACCGGCTGGCTGTGGACGCGGTACACCGACGCGGTCACCACGCCCGTCCCCGAACTCGAAGGGGTCCGGTGGAGCCAGCTGTCCGGAGCGGGCGGCGACAGCGTCCGGCTCACCGGGACCCTGCCGGAACACATCGTGGCCGGCGCCATCACGGTGCTGGACCTGAACACCCGGTCCTGGTGGCGGCCGGCGGCTCTGCCGGACGGCGACACGATCGCGAACCTCTTCGGCGACACCGTGCTGGTCCGGCCAGCGGGGCCGACCGCCACGCTGGAACTTCGGAGACTGGCCGAGGACGGCACGTGGCGCACGGTCCCGATGTCGGGCCTGCCGGACGGCGCGATCCCGGTCACCCGAGCCTCATGGGCGGTCGACGCGACCGGCGCGGTGCTCACCTTCCGGCTCCCGGCGGGCGATGTCGGCCAGGGCCTCCTCGACATGCGTACCGGGCGGGTCTCCCTGATCCCGGCGGTGACCGGCGCCGTCCAGACCTTCCTCTCGGAGAGCCACGTCGGGTACCGGGTCAGCGGCGCGGTGCTCACCTTTGCCCGGTCGGCGATCGTCGACGGCACCGCCACCCCGGTCACCATCCCGATCCCGGCACAGAACGTGACGACCACCGGCACCTTCCTCGTCGGCGGCGACGTCCTGATCCGTCCCACGGTCTCCGGGGCCGTCCCCGCGCCGGTGACGCGCTACTCGGTGGACGCGGCGCCGCGTCAGGTCCTGGCCGACAGCCAGACGCTCGACTTCTACCTGTCCACCTGGAGCGGGGCCGGTGTCCTGATGGTCGGCGGCGCCGGGCCACGGGACTGGGCGGTGCACCGGTTCACCGCGGCCGCGGCCGGGCCGGTCCTCCCGGTCGTCCGGCCGGCCGTGAACGCCGGCCTCACCCTCAGCCGGGGGACGGTCCGGCAGGTCACCGCGGTCGGCCGGTTCGCCGAGACCCCACGGTACGAGCTCACCAGCCACTCGCTGTTCACCGGCTCCAGCCAGACGACCGCCCTGACCGGAGCGGACGCCTGCGCCGAGGACACGGCCTGCGTACGGACCGTGGACGGCAGCGCCCACGGCACCGCCTATCTCAACGGTGGCACCACTTCGACCATCGTCCAGTACCGGGATCAGGTGAACTCCAGCAAGCCGTCGGTCCTGCTCGAAGCCACCGGCGGCACGATCGTCGACGCCTCGTTCGGCTGGACCGTCGTCAACACGGTGACGCCGGCCCGGCAGTACATTTTCGCTCCTGGCGCCTCGACCAGGCCCTCCTACCGGGCGATCACCGGCGCCGCGCTCTGGAACGACACGCTGTGGACGGCCACACCCGGCCGCCTGGAGCCGAAGAACCTGGTCACGAACGTCACCGGAACCGCGGTGAGCACCGGGTCGCCCTGTACCGCCACCGAGGTCCAGGCCACCCACCGCTACCTCTACTGGGCCTGCGGCGCCGACGGCCCGGCCGGGGTCCACGATCTGGCCCGCAAGGTGACGGTCTCCGTGCCCGCGGCCCGCTACCTGCTCGGCGACGGGTTCCTGGCCCGGCACGACGCCGGCACCGGAGACCTGCTGCGCCATGACCTGACCGGTGGCGTCCTCGGCGACCCTGCGGTGCTCGGCACGTTCGCTCAAGGCCCGGTGCCGGACGACCGGAACATCAGCTGGACGGTCGACCGGTACAGCGGCCACGTGGCGTACGTCGACGGTGCTCACGCTGTACACGTGGTCGATCCCGGGGTGACCCGCTCCGCCCCGGTCGGAACCCACAACAGCCACAACTGGTACCTGCATTTCGGCAGCGGGACATTCCTGCCGATCTTCGATCTGAACCGGCCGGTCTCGGCATGGAAGGTGACCATCACGCACGCCGTCACCGGCGCCGTGGTGGCCACCCGGACCGGAGACACCGCCACCAGCAGCGTCGCCGTCAGCTGGGACGGCCTGCTCCCGAACCGGAAACGTGCGGCCACCGGCGCCTATCTGGCCACGCTCACGGCCACCGCCGACGGGCGCACGGTCACCGCCGGCTCAGCCCGGTTCAACCTGTGGGGCGGAGCCCCGAAGCTGCACAGCTACGAGAGCATGGGCCAGTCCGCGATTCTCGGGGTGAAGAAGTCGGGCGAGGGGCACTGGCTGATCGACCAGTTCGGCCGGGACGCTCTCTGGGACAACGGCTACACCGAGGACTGGATCGGCGTCTCCGCGATCGTCCCGTTCGGCGACGTGAACCAGGACTACGACAACGATCTCCTGGTCCGCCGCTCCAACGGGACCCTCTACGCCCACCTCGGCATAGGCCAGTCACACTTCGGCGGCCGGGAGACCGTCCGGATCGGCACCGGCTGGAACCAGTACGACGTGCTGCTGACCTCCGGGGACCTGACCGGCGACGGGATCGCCGATCTGCTGGCCCGCAACCGCAAGACCGGTTACCTGTACCGCTTCAACGGCACCGGCCGGAAGTCGTTCGCCCGGCCGGTACGGGTGCCGGGCGCCTACAAGGCGTACGCCCGGTTGGTCGGCCCCGGCGATCTCAACGGCGACGGGCGCGCCGATCTGCTGGCCATCGACCGGAGCGGCGTCCTCTACGCCCAATTCGGCACCGGCACCGGAACGTTCGGAGCCCGGAAGAAGCTCGCCTCGGGCATGGGCGGCTACAACTCGGTGATCGGCGTGGGCGACCTCAACGAGGACGGCCGCAACGACCTGGTGGTCCGGGACCGGGCCGGGGTGCTCTACCGCCACCTCGGGACGGGCAAGGGGACGTTCGGTGGCCGCCAGAAGATCGGCAGCGGCTACCAGCGTTTCGCCTACCTGTTCTGACGGCGGACCGCGACGACGGCGATGTCGTCCGCCTGCTCCCTGGCTCCGGTGAGCTGGGTGAGCAGGCGGCGGCAGAAGACGCCGAGGTCCGGCTCGACCTCGGCGGCCGCGGCGGCCAGCGCCCGCAGGCCCTCGTCGATGTCGGCGTCGCGGCGTTCGATCAGGCCGTCGGTGTAGAGCACCAACGTGCCGCCGGGCGGCAGGGTCAGTTCCAGTTCGGCCCGGCGGGGCGCGCCGATGCCGAGCAGCGGGCCGCGCGGCTGGAGGAACTCGACCCGGCCGTCGACGTGCAGCAGAGGCGGCAGGTGCCCGGCGCCGGCCATCCGGATCCGGCCGGTCCCCGGTTCCAGGGTGAGCAGGCAGAGGGTGGCCGAGTCGGCCGGCAGCACGGTGCGCATGAACCGGTTGACCAGCTCCAGCACCGCCCCGGGGGAGTGCCCCTCGACGGCGTACGCCCGGACGGCGTGCCGGATCTCGGCCATCACCGTGGCGGCGTGCAGCGAGTGCCCGGCCACGTCGCCGATCGCCACCAGCAGCCGGTCGTTCAGCACGGTCAGCTCGTAGAAGTCGCCGCCCACCTCGGTCTGCGCGCCGGCCGGCTCGTAGAGGACGCCCAGGTCCAGGCCGGGCACCTCGGGCAGTCGTGCCTGGAGGAGGCTGCGCTGGAGGGTGACCGCGATCCGGTGCTCCTCGTCGAAGGAGCGCTGCGCCTCGACGGCGGCCGCGACGGCCTGGGAGAGCTGGCGGAGCACCGGCGAGCCGGCGGTCTGCGAGCTTCCCGGCGCGGCGACGTAGACCGGTGGCCGGTCGATGCGCAGGCGGGCGGCGGCCACCGTGACCGTCTCACCGGGCGGCCACTCGGCCACCGCCCAGTCGGCCGGGTCGTCGGTGCGCAGCAGTGATCCGACGGCGACGCGGTGGCCGGGGACGGCCCACCGGCGTACCGATGCGGGTTTGCCGACCGCGGCCAGGCTCTCGCCCTCGGAGGTCTCCGCCACCACCACGACCGGACCGCCAAAGATGTCGCAGGCGCCCTCGGCGGCGGCGGCCAGCAGGGCGGGCAGGGTGGGCGCCGAGTTGATCGCCAAGGTGGTCTCGGCGAGGAGGAGCGACCGTTCGGCGAGCAGCTCGGCACGCTGCCGGGCGCGGTAGTAGCGGAGTACGGCCTGCGCGGTGGCGATCAGCTCGTCCGGTTCGATCGGCTCGACCAGGTACGCGTCGGCGCCCCGGTTCAGTCCCTGGGTCCGGTCGTTGACGTCGACGGCGTGCGCGGACACGTGGATCACCGGCAGTACGCCGTACCGATGATCGGTCTTGATCTTCTCGCAGACGTCGAAGCCGCTCATGTCCGGCAGTTTCACGTCCAGGACGACCAGGTCGACCTCGACCTCGACCTCGAGCAGGCGGGTCAGGGCCTCGCCGCCGGTCTCCGCCTCGAGCACCGTGAACCCGGCCCGGGTGAGCCAGCTGACCAGCAGGTAGCGCTTGGTCGCGCTGTCGTCGACGACGAGGACCGTGGCGGCGATCATGACGCGGTCGGCAGCCGGAGGGTGAACACGCTGCCCCTGCCGGGGGTGGAGTCGACCCGCAGGCCGCCGCCGAGGATGCCGGCCAGCCGCCGGGCGTAGGTCAGGCCCAGGCCGGTGCCCTTGCCGCTCACCGGCTTGCTGCCGGGCACCTGGTAGAACTCCTCGAAGATGCGTTCGTGCAGCTCGGGCGGGATGCCGGTGCCGGTGTCGGCGACGACGAACTCGATGTCCGTACCGGCCGGGGCGACGCTGAGCCGCACCGATCCGGACTCGGTGAACTTGAGCGCGTTGGTGAGCAGGTTGCGCAGCACCTGGGCGAGCAGCACCTCATCGGAGCGCAGCGCCGGCACGGCCGGCTCCTCGACCACGAAGTCGACCTCGGGCCGGGTGGCGAGCGGCCGCAACGTGCCGCGCAGCTGCCCGAACACCGCCCTGAGATCCACCTCGGACCAGTGCGGCTCGATCCGGCCGGCCTCCGCCTTCGCCAGGTCGAGCAGGCCGTTGACCAGGGCCAGCAGGTCGCTTGCCGAGGTACGGATCAGGTCCACCTGGCGGTGCTGCTCCCCGGTGAGCTCGTCCGAGCCGGAGTCGGTGAGCAGCCGGCCCAGGCCGATGATCGCGGTGACGGGGGCGCGCAGCTCGTGGCTCACGTTGGCCAGGAAGCGGCTCTTCGCCTCGCTGGCGGCCCGCAGTTGCGCGGACTTCTCGTCGAGTTCGGCGTAGAGGGCGACAACTCCGCGGTTGGTCTCCTCCAGCTCCTGGGAGAGCTGGTTGTAGAGGGCCATCACGCCACGGTTGGTCTCCTCCAGCTCGACGTTGAGCCGGGCCAGGTCGTCGCGTTGCGCACGCACCTCGTCGAGGGCGGCGATGAGCTGCTGATTCTGTACGGCCAGCTCGTCCAGAGGAGTGCCGGGAACGTGCTCGGACAGCCCGGCGCGTATCTCGCTCATCCGCTCGGGCGTCAGCAGAGGCGCGCCCGGCGGCAACCGCCGGGACATCCGGACGACCGTCCCGCTCTCACCCTCGTCCACCTCCATCGTGTCGACCAGCCGGCCGACCTGCTGCAACTGCCCGGCGATCCGGGCCGCCGCACCGGCGTCCGGATGTGCCATCGTCACCAGCAGCGTAGGTACCCCGATCGCCGGAACGGTGAACGCCACCTCGGCGTTCAGGCCCACGGCGAGCAGTGCCCGGGCCACCTCGCTGAGGGCGGTGGCCACCCGGGTCTGGTCCTGGGACTCCAGCCCGACCGTCCGGGCCACCTCCCGGCCCAGTTGCCGCACCACGAAGATGTCCTGCTCGACCCGCAGGCGCATGCGCATCAGCGGCTCGGAAGTCATGAGAGTCGCGCCACCAGTACGCCGGCATCGTCCCGCCGGACCCCGGCGTCCCGCAACACGGTCGCCGCGATCACCTCGGGGGCGTGGGTCAACAGGCCCGGGTAGTCGGCGGCGTTCCAGCGGTCGACCACGCCGTCGGTGTGCATCAGCACGACCGCGCCGGGGGCGAGCGGGTAGTCGTACTCCCGCACCTGGCGGCGCTGGTGCCCGGCGATGCCCGGCATCGAGACCATGCCGCGCCGGCCGCCGTCCGGCGCCAGCACGGTGCCGGAGATGTTGCCGAGACCCGCGTAGCGGATCACCCCGGCCGACGGGTCCGGCTCGGCGACGGCGAGTGCCGCGCCGCGGGTGTGCCCGAGGGCACGGTGCAGCGCCTCCACCACCTGGGCGGGCGGCACGGCCGGCGCCTTCCGGAAGGCCCGGACCGCCTCGTGCGTGGCGGCCGCGGCCAGGCCGCCGTGGCCGAGCCCGTCACAGAGCAACAGTTGCCGGCGGCCGTCGACCTCGCGGATCGCGTACCCGTCCCCGCTGACCGTCTCGCCGGTGAGCGGCCGGGTCAGCCCCGCGGCCCAGTTCGGCTCCGGGAGCCCGTCCGGCCACACCTGGACGGCCAGCACGGTCCCCCGTCCGGGCACCGAGTGCAGATCCCACCGGCTGGCCTGGCGCGAGATCGCACCGAGCCCTATCCCCAGGGTCCCGGCCGTGGAGTGCCCGTCGCCGATCGCCCGCTGCACGTCGGCCATCCCGGGGCCGCTGTCGATCACGATCAGCTCGACGCCGGCCTGTTCCGCGGTCCGCACCGTACGCACCAGGACGGTGCCCTGGTCGGCGTGCTTGACCAGGTTGCCGGCCGCCTCGGCGGCGACGATGGCGAGATCGGCGACACGGTTCTCCGGCATGTCCAGGGCGGCGGCGAGACGCTCCGCGGCCCGGCGTACGGCCGAGGCGGTCCCGGATTCCTCCACCCGGAACCAGACCCCCTCGTCCAGGAGCCCTTCGGGTACGGACGCCACCGTGTCTCCGCTCATCGGCACCACTTGACGACCGTGATGGTCGTTCCTTTGCCCGGCTCGGTCTCGATCTCGAACTCGTCGACCAACCGCCGGGCGCCGCTGAGCCCCAGGCCGAGGCCGCCGCCGGTCGTGTACCCGTCGGTGAGCGCCAGATCCAGGTCGGCGATGCCGGGTCCCTGGTCGGCGAAGACGATCCTGATCCCGGCCCGCCGGTCGTTGTGCACCCGGCTCACCTCGGCCTCGCCACCACCACCGTAGACCAGGGTGTTGCGGGCCAGCTCACTCGCGGCCGTGACCAGCTTGGTCTGGTCCACCAGGGACAGTTTCACCGCCACCGCGACGGTACGCACCAGCTGCCGTACCCGGACCACGTCCTGGTCGGTGACGACCGGTAGGCGCTGGACGTCGTCGTTCACGGTGTGGGGTCCGCAACCTGATCCGTGTCGTCCTCGTCGCCGAGCAGATCGATGTCCTCGTCCTCGCGGGCCAGCATGGCGATGCCCAGATCGACGTTGAGGGCGGTCCGGATGCCGGGCAGGGACAGGCCCAGCTCGACGAGGGTGATCGCCACCGCCGGGCGCATCCCGACCACGACGGTCTCGGCGTCCAGCACCCGGGAGACGGAGGCGATGGTGGCCAGCGTGCGCCCCACGAACGAGTCCACGATGTCGAGCGCGCTGATGTCGATGATCACGCCGTGGACGCCGGTCGCCACGATCCGCTCGGCCAGGTCCTCCTGGAGTTGCAGGGCGACCTGGTCCTCCATGTCGATCTGGATGGAGACCAGGAGGATCTCACCGATCTTCAGAACCGGCACGCGATCCATGTCAGCGCACCGGCCGCTTACCGGTCTTGCCGAGGACGTAGCGCAGCGCGTCGGCCAGCGAGGCCTTGGTCGCGATGTCGCCGAACTCGATGCCGAGTGCCACGATGGTCTGCGCGATCTGCGGCCGGATGCCGGAGATGATGCAGTCGGCCCCCATCAGGCGGGCGGCCACCACGGTCTTGAGGATGTGCTGGGCGACCTGGGTGTCGACGGCCGGCACACCGGTGATGTCGATGATCGCGTACGGCGAGCCGGTGTCCACCAGCGTCTGGAGCAGCCGCTCCATCACCACCTGGGCGCGGGCCGAGTCGAGGGTGCCGACCAGCGGGACGGCCACCACGCCCTCCCACAGCTTCACCACCGGGGTGGACAGCTCCAGCAGCTGCTCGGCCTGGTCGGAGATGAGCGCCTCGCGGACCCGTACGTAGCTGTCGAAGGTGAACAGCGCCGCCCGGTCCACGAAGGCGGAGAACGCCACGTAGTCCCGCAGGGTGGCCGCGTCGTCGGCGTCGCCGAGCACCTCGAGCGCCGCCTCCTTGAGCGCGAAGACGCTGATCGCCGTCTCGGTGGCGCTGAAGCCCTGCCGGGCCCGGTGGGTGGACAGCTCGCTGAGCTGGGCGCGCAACTCGGCGGCTGCCTCGTCGTGCACATCGGCGGCGCCACCGGAGAGCGCCTGCTGGAAGGCGCTCCGCAGATCGCGGGTCTGCCTCATCAGCTCGGCGCCGCTCAGCCGGCCACGCAGGCCGGCGCCGGCCAGCTCACTCCAGCGCGCGGCGAGCGGCTCCGCATTGCTTTCCAGCAGTACGGCGAAGCGGCTCGCCTCGTCCGGACTCAGCGGCATCGCTGTCTCCCTACCACACGATCTGAGCGCAACGGCCGGACTTTACCATCAGGATGTTCGTTAGTTGCTGTAAGCCAAGTAACGGACCGGGGTCGAAGGGTCGTCCTGTTCTGCGCGCCCCGGGGCACCTGGAGTACCGTTCAGCAATAACTGGAGGTCGGCGAATGTCCTTGACGGTACAAACGGAACAGCGCGGCGACATGGTGGTCGTGTCGGTCGCCGGTGAGCTCGACATGGCGACCGCCCCCCAGCTGCAGGATCAGATCAGTGATCTGCTGGAGAAGGGCCGGACCCGCCTGGTCTTCGACCTCGCCGAGGTGTCGTTCTGCGACTCCACCGGGTTGTCGGTCTTCGTCCGCGCCAAGAACAGCACCGACGACGCCGGCGGGACGGTCCGGCTGGCCGCGCCGCAGCGTGGGGTGCTGCGCATCCTCGAGGTGAGCGGGCTGGTCGAGGTGCTGCACACCTACCCCACGGTGGATCAGGCGGTCGCCGCCGAGGAGCCCGCGCTCGACTGAGACACGGTCGGCGTAGTTTGTCGTCGACCGGTGGCGGGCATCCGTTGCCGGACTGAAACCGGCCCCCAGGAGTGCCCGTGAAACAGATGTTCCAAGGCTTCAAAGACTTCATCATGCGCGGCAACGTCGTCGACCTGGCGGTCGGCATCGTGATCGGTGCCGCGTTCACCACCGTGGTCACCAGCTTCACCAACGCCTTCCTGAAGCCGTTGATCCAGCTGATGGGTGGGGGCAGCGGCCTGAATGCGGGCAAGTTCTACATCGACAAGGTCCCGTTCGACTACGCCTCCTTCATCAACGCCGTCATCACCTTCGTGCTGACCGCCGCGGTCCTCTACTTCCTCGTGGTGTTCCCGCTGAACAGGCTGGCCGAGCGTCGCCGCCGGGGCGAGGAGCCCCCGCCGAAGGCCCCCAGCGAGGAGATCAAGCTGCTCACCGAGATCCGTGACGCGCTGCGCGCCCAGCAGCAGGGTGGCCAGACCTACCGGAGCGAGCCGCCGCGCTGACCCCACGGGGAAAAAGATCCGCCCTTCCGGCACTGTTCGAACAGATGTTCGATACAGTGCCGGGATGGAGCAGCGTAAGCACTGGTGGAACGGCAAGTGGGGCCGGATAGCCCGCAAGGACGTCTACTTACGGACCAGCGGTGATCAGTGGTATGTCGAGCAGCGCGCCGGCGGCCCCGAGGGCACCTCGCACTTCTTCGAGTACGACAGCGAGGACGCGGCCCTCGACATGGTCCGCGCTCTGCTGACCGGCCCCGACGAGTGGCGTGAGCTGTCGGTCCGCCCGTCGGCCCGCTGATCAGGCCGCCCGATGGTCGTCCCGGTGGCGCGCGGTGAGCGGTCCCCGTGGCGACGGCAGCAGCCGCAACCCCGGCCGGGGCGCGTCCTCGTCGGCGGGGCTTTCGAAACGCCAGCCCGAGCCGGCTCGCGCCCCGGGCGGCTGACCAGCACCGCCCACACCCCGCGACAGTGCCACCACCAGCAGATATCCGGCGATCACGAACCCGTGGCCGACGAGCCGGGCGATGTCCACCCGCCCGCCGGTGAGGTCGTTGACCGAGAGCAGCAGCAGCATCGCGACGAAGGCGGTCAGCATCGGCACCAGACCGGTCGGCCGGGTCCGCCGCAGGGCGATGAAGAGGTAACCGGCACCCACCGCGACGTTCCACGCCGCCGACTCGTGCCAGAGGTGGCCCGGCGTCGCGCTCAGACCGGTGTGCGCGTGCGCCGCGCTCGCGCCACCGCCGACCTGGGTCAGCCCCAGGATCAGTTGCACCGTGCCGACCAGCGCCAGGGCGATGTAGAGCAGCGTCGCCACCGGCAGCCGCCGGCGTCGGGGCGGGGCGGCCGGCTGCGGCAGCGCGGCCAGGATCGCGGCGCTGAGGTCGGGCACCGGGGGCACCGGCGCGGTCCGGGTCAGCCGGTTGACCACCGCGGCCCGGTCCAGCCAGTCCCGGCAGCCGGCACACCCGGCCAGGTGCTCGTCGACCAACGGGCGCAGCGCCGGGTCGTCCTCACCGTCCAGCTGCGCGGAGAGCATCTCGCGCCACCGCTCACATGCCATGACCTGATAGTCGCCCCGAATCGCTGCGAAGTTCCCGTGGGATCAATGATGTTCCTGGCCGAGCAGGCGCCGCCGCTCCCGGAAGGCCCGCAGGTTGGCCGTGTTGCCACAGGTGCTGACGTCGTGCCAGACACCGCTGTTGTTGCGCGAGGTGTCGAAGAAGGCGGCCCGGCAGGCCGCGTTGTTGCAGAGCTTGAGCCGCGGCCACATCCCGGCCTGCTGGGCCGACAGCGCCTCGGCCCACAGCGCCGAGGCCAGCCAGCGGACACCCCGGCCGGTCGGCACCACCCGCACCCAGCCGGTCCCGTCCGGCACCAGGCTGACCTGGACGTCGGCCGGCGGCAGCGCGCTGTCCGGCTCCGGGCTCGCCCCGGCCAGCACCACGTGCTCGAAAGCGGTCCGCAGGCGGCGCAACGACCGCAGGTCGGCCGCGGAGAGCAGCAGCGTCGGCGCCGACAGGCCGGAGGTGTGCGACCAGATCGCGAGAGTGTCGGTCACCCACCACTGGGCGTCCTCGGTAGCGTCCAGCAGATCCTGGGCGTAGGACATCGCCGCCCGCGTGTTCAGCAACTCCTGGACGAGCGCGAAACCGCCGGGCGCCTCTCGTACACCATGCCGTGCGCTGGCCTTCCATGACATAGACAAAGGGTACTCGGCTCTTTTTTCACATTTACCGCACCGCCACCCGGGCGGGTGGACGATCGCCATTGACCGGTGGACGTTCGTGAATGTGTCCCTAGACTGGTCCCGTGCGCAGAGCCCTGTCGATGACGCTCGCCGCCACCGCGGCTCTGACGTTCGCGGCCGGCTGCGACACGGATTCCCCGACCGCCGCCCCCACCACCGCGCCCGTGCCGGTCGCCCCGTCCGTCACACCGTCGGCCGAGCCCAGCGTCTCCACTCCGGCCACCCCCTCGCCCAGCACCGCCGTACCCCGGAAGAAGTTGAAACGAGGTGCCGAAGGCGCCGAGGTCCTGGCGTTGCAGCAGCGCCTCACCGAGCTCGGCTACTGGATCGGGGAGTCCGACGGGAAGTTCGGCGGCACCACCCAGCAGGCGGTCTACGCGCTGCAGAAGGCCGCCGGCATCGGCCGGGACGGCAGCGTCGGCCCGAAGACCTGGAAGGCATTGGATCGAGGGGTACGCCCGAAGCCGCGCTCCACCAGCGGGGACCTCGTCGAGATCGACCTCGAACGGCAGCTGTTGATGCTGGTCGACGACGGTCAGGTCACCCAGACCTTCAACACGTCGACCGGCTCGATGGAGTACTACGAACAGGAAGGCCAGACCTACCTGGCCGACACTCCGCGCGGGAAATTCACGGTGGGCCGCCAGATCGACGGCTGGCGCCACGCCCCGCTCGGGCTGCTCTGGCGACCGAAGTACTTCAACGGCGGCATCGCCGTCCACGGCGCCCCGAGCGTGCCGCCCTACCCGGCCTCGCACGGCTGCGCGCGCGTCTCGATCGACGCGATGAACTGGATGTGGAAGAACGACGCGATCCCACTGAAGACCAGGGTCTGGGTCTACTGAACTGTCTCGTAACGGCGCAGCCGGCGCCGCGGGCCGGGAATCACCGGCGCGTAACCGGGCGGCCAGGCGGCCCCGTACATCTCCGCGCAGAGCACCACGCTCAGCCACGGCACCCACGGCCCACTGATCTCGATCGTGCCACGCCCGCGCGTCTCCAGCGCGAGCGCCCAGTCGTCCTGCCGCGGCCGCAGCCGGGTCACCGACCGTAGCTGGTACTCCTCGGCGCCCAGGATCAGTCGCCGGCTGGTGACGACCGCGAGCCGCCGGCCCGCACCGGTCACATCCACGGGGAACCATCCGTACTGCTTCTCCCCTGCCATCAGGGGAATCGTGGGCTTCACCGCCGCCGGCCGCCCGCCCCGCTCGACGAAGCCGGTGAGCATGGTCATCGACCGGTAGCCGGCGAGAAGCTGTCCAGGGTCATACTCCGACAAATCATTCTCCGATCCGGATGGCCACCCCGCGTGGCCCCCGACAAACCCTGGCATGCCGGGCCCCTCACGGACAGCGAATACACCCCCACGGTGGGTCCGAAATTTCCGACGTTCCCGGTTAACCCGACCGAGTCACGGCAGGATGTACGCCCAGGGCCGACCTCACGGAAACGGCCGGCAGCCCGATGTGGACTCCCGGCCGTTTCGGCTTTCCGGTGCCTACTGGGTGAAGGTGAAGTACTGGAACGACGTCCAGGTGGTGGAGTTCAGGCTGTCGCCGGAACCGCCCTTGACGTACGCGGTGCGGACCCGCAGCTTGACACCGGCCAGCCCGGCGCCCTCCAGGTAGAGCTGGTCGGTGGCATCGAAGTACCGGCCGTCCCAGGTCTGCCACTTGCCCTTGGTGTAGCGCTGGAGCTGGACGTAGACCTTCCGCTCGGCGGCGCCGGTCATCGACGTGTGGACCCACGCGCTACCGCTGGTGCGGTAGTAACGGTAGGTCACGCCGCTGACCTTCTTGGTCTTGTAGTACTGCGACAGCCTCAGCGAGAGGCTGACCTTCGTGCCGACCGTCGCCGTCACCGTGCGCGGCGCCGTCCGGGCGTCACCGGCGAACACCGCGGTCACCGTGGTGTTCCGGGACAGCTTGATACTCGCGGTGACGTAACCGGAGCTGCTGACGGTGCCGCGCTTGATCAGCCGCCGTGCCTGGTCACCGCCGTCCGGGTCGGCCCAGATCTCCACGACCCGGTTCTTGTAGGTGGACCCGAGGCGCGCGGTGAAGGACACCGTCTGGCCGTACGAGTAGATCTTGCCGTTGTTGTTGAGCGTCAGAGCCGGAGTGGTCCGCGAGACCGCCACCGACTTGCTGGCCGACGCCGCGGTATGGGTGGCATCGCCGGCGAAGGAGACCCGGTAGGTCACCGTGCCGCCGGCCGTCGGGGTGTCGGTGAAGGAGAACGAGCCACCGGCGGAGACCGCCTTGGTGCCCAGCGAGATGCCGGACGTGTGTTCCAGGTCGACCCGGCTCACCGACACCTTGGTCCCGGTGGACGGCGCCACCGGCGAGTTCAGCTTGCCGGTGATGGTGAGCGGCTTCGCCCGGGTCGCTGAGGTGGGTCCGGAGAGCGTCAGCGTGGACGCCGTCCGGGAGACCGTGACCGACGCGGTCGCGGTGGCCGGCAGGTGGGTGCTGGTTCCCGCGTAGGACACCTCGTAGGCCCACGTGCCTTCGCCCGGTGGGGTGTCGGTGATGGAGAACGAGCCATCCGCCGCAACCGTGGCAGCGCCCAGCGAGGCGCCGGCCCGAAGGACCGAGACGGAGGCGCCGGTGGGCACCGGAACCGAGATCGAGGACAACAGCGTGCCGGTGATGGTGATCGGCGCGCCCGGGACCGCCGTCGACGGACCGGACAGGGTCAGATTCGATCGGGCCCGGGCGATCCAGGCCGTCACCGTCTCTGACTTCGGGGCGTGGTAGACGTCCCCGGCGTAGGAGAGCGTGTAGGTCAACGCGCCGTCGATCGCCGGGATGTCCGTGAAGGTGAACGTGCCATCGGCCGCGACCGGGACGGCGCCCATCGGCGTACCGGAACGGACCACCTCGATCGAAGTGCCGCTGGGTAGCGCCACCGGGGACGTCAGCGTGCCGGTGACGGTGACGGCTCCCCCTGGAACGATCTGCTCATCCGGACCGTCGGGGATCAAGATCGACGGCGCCTGCTTCGCATTCGTCCAGGTGCGCAGCACGAGGGCGTTCGAGCCGTTCGTCGAGACCGTGAACAGTCGATGGCCGTTCGGCTCCCAGGCCACCGCATGTCTGGCCATCTGCCCGAGGTCCGGAAGGCTGAACTCCTTGATCAACGTTCCGTCGGCGGCGAAGACATACCCATCGAAGCCGTCGTAGTAGGAGGAGACGCCACCGGCGATGGAGCCGTCGGCCGCGATGTCCACAGCGACCGGGCGCAAGTCGTTCCTCAGCATCCGCACGGCGGTCAGATCGTCGGCGTCACGCACCCGGATCCCGTTGTCACCGGGGTAGGCCGTGGCGATCTGGTCGCCGTCCGGAGAGATCGCCATGTCAATGACGTCCTGATTGGTCAGGACGGACCCGACCGTCGTGGCGGTGTCACCGGAGACCTCGAGGATGGCGGTCATACCGTAGGAGGCCACACCCAGCCGGTTCGGTGCCGCGGAGGCGGTGGCGAGTTCCGCGACGCCGGTCCATCCGGTGGCGAACCGGTCCAACAGGAGCGTCGGGGTCTCGGTGGCCGGGTCGATCGTGCCGAGGTAGCCGGGGATCCCGTTGGAGTAGGAGAACCAGATCCTGCCACCGGCGATGGCCACGTCCTTCGGCGAGACGGAACCGGTGGAATACTCCGCGGTCTGCGTCAGGTCGGTGGTGTCCAGCGCGAGGATCGCCCGCCCCTTCGGCGAGGTCACGTAGAGCTGAGACGAGTCGACGGAGAGCGCCAGATGACTCGCGTCGTTCACGAGCGCACTGCCCAGTTCGGTCCCGCTGTAGTCGGTGGCGACGACCTTTCCGGTGTCGGGGTCGCTGACGAAGACCCGCTCATGCACACCGTCGACCAGGATGTCCCCGATCGATTTGATGGAGAGGAGCTGGCCGGAGTCGGCGGACGCCGGCGCGGCGGTGCCGATCGTCAGCCCCGCGGTGCCGGTCAACACGGCGATGGCGGCCGCGCCGATCCTTCTAGTACCCAATGTTTCCCCCGCATTTGGGGACGCCTGTACGCGTCGAGATTCGCCCGCGACGATATAACCAAGATCACCGACATCAGATCGGGCAAACGGATGATCCGCTCCCGCCTCGTCGCAACGGCCTCGTAACGACCACGACGACCCCGGAAAATCGGAACTGGCCGCTGCGACCTGGCCGGCGTCCGCCGCATCACGATCCGAGACGCGCGCCGGACGTGCGCCTCACTGCTGGCGGACCTCGACGTCCACCCCCGGGTGGCCATGCAGATCCTCCGGCACGCCCAGTTCGCGATCACGATGGAGATCTACACCGTGGTCTCCTCGGCAACCACGCGCGCGGCCCTCAAGAAGCTGGGCGAGTTCCTTGATCACTGATGTGCCGCCTGCTGCCGGGATGCCGGGTCACTCGGCCGGAGCCACGATCCACGCAGAGTTCGCCGGTCTCGTGATCGACCCAGTAGGTCTGCCCGGCGGTGATGAAGGTCGGCTCGCGCAACTGCAAGCAACAGTCGACCCGGCTGGCCAGCAGAAGCCGATCAGCGGTCGCGGACTCGGTCACCGCACCTCCCGGACGTGCGTTGCTGTGCTTTGCTGCTGTACAGCCCCGGAAACGGAACTGGCCAGCCCCGGGAACCCCGTGCTGACCAGCCGTAACAGTGGGCCGCCAGGGACTCGAACCCTGAACCTATGGATTAAAAGTCCACAGCTCTGCCATTGAGCTAGCAGCCCGTAGCAGACAGAGTACCGGGGCATGACCTTGGAGCCCACCGGGATACCCCTGCAGGCGTGTTCATGCAGATCAGGCCGCCTCGGGGTTTTCGACTGCGCTGTCCGGGCGCCAGACCGGGACCAGGCCGGGCTCGAGGAGCTCCCAGTCGCCGAAGAAACGCTCAACGGCCTCCCGGTTGCGGCGGCGACCGCGGTCGGGTGGGTGATGGCCAGGCAGCTGCCGGAGGGCAGGGCGTCGCGCAGCTCGGCGACCTTGGTCCACGGGTCGTCGGTGGCGGCGAGCAGCATCAGGATGGCGATCAACCACGGTCGCATCGAGGTCGACGCGCTGCCATCCCGTACCGTGTCGGGCGTTGGCGCAGGTGAGGTAGGAGAAGACCGTTGGTGAGCCGTACGACGCTTGTCGTTCCTGCCCAACACGTCGGTTCGCTGGAGGTTCCGTCGCAGGCCTTGGACGACGCTTCGCCCGTCGTGGTTTGGCTGAACGCCCCGACGGACGGGTTCTGCGGTTCGGGCCGGATGGCGGTGCCGCTGGCCGCCCGCTCGGTGAAGTCCGCCGGCCGGTTCCTGCTCGAGTTCCGGTTGCGTCCGTTCATTGGCTGGCTGGTATTCGCCGCGTACACAGTGATGTCCGACGGCTACATGCGCGGCCTTCTGAGTAGCGTGCCGCAGGTCGTACTCGCCGCGGCTCTGGGCGGGTGGCTGACGTTCGCCTCGAACCGACCTCGCCAACTGCCCTATCGGACGCACGTCGGCGACGTGGTGGTGCCGCGGGTGCATGCTGATACGGCCCGCCGATGGGTGGAGTCGAACCCGAACGTGAGGACCACCGACGACCCGGTGGCCCGGCCGCAACCGCCATTGTTCTACGCAGTCTGGTCGACGGTCCTGCTGCTGGGATCGATCGGGGTAGGCACGTACCTGGCCAACGATGGCCGTGAGCAGTCGCTCGCGATCTGGGTGGCCGTGGCAGCGGTGTTCGTCAGTGGAGTACGCACGGCGCTGAAGACGCTGCCGCTCGGCTACATCCGCTGGGAGCCCGGCGAGCAATCCTGACTGGCAGCCGCATCCGGCTATGACGGTTGGGCGGGCCGGTCAGTGGTCACCGGTCCGCCCATCGGTCGTTCAGCTGCCGGCGGTCACGTACTCGCAGCCCACCGTCCGGTCGTTGGTCCACCGCAGGCAGGAGTCACCGCTACTGCCATTGGCGCCACCGTCGAGCAGGTCCGCGGTCCGGTTGTCGGCCCAGTCCTCGCCGGTCAGCCAGTCGTCGCCGGCGCCGCCGTACATCTTGTCGGCGCCCGGGCCGCCGTAGAACACGTCATCGCCGCCGAGGCCGTAGATGACGTCGTTGCCGCCGAGGCCTTCCAGCATGTTCGCCCCGGCGTTGCCGACGATCCGGTCGTTGCCGTCGCCGCCGACGAGGTTCTCGACGTCGGTGGCGATGTTGTCGCCCTCGCCCTTGCGCCCGTCGTCCGCGACCGCGTCGGCGTCCATGTTGACCGCGACGCTGTAGCTGAGGTACAGCACGGTGTCGGAGCCTGCCCCGCCGAAGATCCGGTCGGTGTCCGCAACGTCCGTGTACTCGTACATCGTGATCCGGTCGTTGCCGGCGTCTCCGTAGTACACGTCGTTGCCGCCGTGTCCGTAGAGGGTGTCGTCGCCGTTCCCGCCGCGGGCAAGGTCCCGGCCGTGCCCGTCCTCGATGGTGTCGGCGCCGTCACCGCCGTACAGCTTGTCGTTCTGCGACGATCCGTAGATGCGATCGTTGCCGCCGAGGCCCCAGATCTGATCTCCGCCGAGGTCGGCGTACAGGATGTCGCCGCGCGGACCGCCGGTGATCTTGTCGCTGCCGGTGCCCCCGAAGGCCGTCATGGACAGGCCCGTGTTGTTGACGATCGTGTCATTGCGGTCGTACGTGTCGACCCGCACCCGAGTCGGCGCGATCTTCGTCGTACAACGCGCCTTGGTCTTGTCACCCTTGACCGCCTTGCATCCCGCGCCGGCCTTCACCGCGACCCGGTCGTCGACGGTGATCGTGTTGCCGGACCGGCTGAGGAGCACCCGGTTCTGGTGGCCGCCGCCGGCCTTGTATCTGACCTTGGTGCCGTCATAGACGGAGACGACCCCGGTGCCGGCGGCCTGCGCGGGCGTCGCCACGACACCGACGGCGCCCACGACGACCAACGCCAGCCCGGCTCGGGTCAGCCATACGGAACGTGCCACTCGAAATCCCCTCATAGGCGGGTGACGTTGTCGGCAGGCCGGTAGAGACGATGCGCACGACGGCCCCGAACCGAAGATCCACACAAGACATCGAGCATCGTAGTCGCAACGCTACGGTTCCGTCACGTCGTTAAGGTGAAGAAAGTACAGCGCCTCAGAGGCCGGCCAGCAGATACTCCCGCACCTGCCCCCGCGCCTGGTGGATCCGCGACTTCACGGTGCCCTCCGGAATGCCCAGGTGGGTGGCGATCTCCTTGTAGTCGAGCTGGCAGATGTCCCGCAGCACCATCGGCGCCACGAGTTCGGCCCGGGTCGACTCGAGCCGTTCGAGGGCGTCCAGGAGGTCGAGCCGCGATCCGGCGATCACGCTGGTGGTCCGGGCGTCGGCGACGTCGACGGGCATCTCGCCGTACCCCTGTTCGGCGGCCCGCCGCTTGAGGGTCCGGTACGTCTGCCGCGACCCGTTGGCGATGATCACGTGCAGCCAGGTGCTGAATTTCGACCGGCCCTCGAATCCGCCAATGTTGCGTGCCACCTGCATGAGCACGTCCTGGCAGGCTTCTTCGGCATCCTGGTAGCAGGGCAGGAAGCGCGAGCACCGGCGCAGCACGCTGGGCTGGATTGCGGCCAGCAGCATCTCGAGCGCGTTCCGGTCGCCGGCTGCCGCCCGCCGAGCCAGTTCTTCCTGTTGTTCGTCCCGCACGCCGCCCCCGTTCGCTGATTCAACGACGTTGATAATACGAACGTGCAAGCACCTACCATGATCGGCCGTTACCGGATCACCGAGCGCCTCGGTTCCGGTGCGTTCGCCACCGTCTGGCTCGCCGAGGATGACGTCCTGGAGTCCCAGGTGGCGATCAAGATCCTCGCGGAGAACTGGGCTCATCACCCGGATGTCCGGGCCCGGTTCGAGCAGGAGGCGCAGGTGCTGCGCCGGGCCGATTCGGAGCGGCTGGTCCGGGTCCACGACTTCGGTGAGCTGCCGGACGGCCGCCCTTACCAGGTGATGACGTACGCGGCCGGCGGCACTCTCCAGGACCGTCTGGACCGGGGCCCGATGCCGGTCCGGAGGGCTCTTCGCACCGCCAGCGACATCGCCCACGCGGTGAGCGTGCTGCACGACTCCGGGGTCCTGCATCGCGACCTGAAGCCGTCGAACGTCCTTTTTGACACGGTCCGCGGCACCGAGCGGGTGCTCGTCGCCGACCTGGGTCTGGCCAAGGAGATCGCGCACGCCTCCGGGTTCACGGTGGTGGCGGGCACTCCCGGCTACATGGCGCCCGAGCAGCATCTGCCGGGCGGCGGCCTGGACGTGCGCGCCGATGTGCACGCCATCGGCGCGATGACCTATCAGATGTTGACCGGCCGGCCTCCGCAGGCGGGTCGGGCCGCCCCGTCGAAGTTGCGTACCGGCATCTCCCGCGAGGTGGACCGGGTGGTGATGCGGGCGCTGGACGCGGACCGGGATCGCCGCTGGCCGTCGACGGCCGCGTTCGCGAAGGCCCTGGACGCCTCGGCGGCGGCCGCCCCGAGCCGGGTGCTGCGGTTCCTGCGGCACAGTGTGGGTGTGATGGTGGCGCTGGCGCTGCTGGTCTATCTCGGTGGCGCCACCGTCCCGAACAGCACGCCGTTGGGCTGGGTCCGGGTCGCCGACGATTCGAACACGCTGTCGATCGCGGTGCCCGCCGAGTGGGGCCGTCAGCTGCGGGATTCCGGCTGGAACACCTCGGCTGTGGGGATGCCGGCCGGTCCCGAGGAGGGCCTCCAGGTGGGCGCCGACCTGAGTTCGGATACGTCACCGGGGCTGTTCGCCGGGCGGAGCAAGTGGCTGGTGCCGGGGAACGCGGCGAAGGTTCCGCTGCATCCGGGGTGCGATCGGGCGAGCGACCGCACGATCGACGTGGTCGGCTTCACCGGGCGGATCCAGCGCTGGATCGACTGCCCGGGTGCGATCTCGTACGACGAGGTGCTCCTCACCCGGGCCGGCGGCAAACCCGGGTTGTACCTGCAGATCCGGCAGAGCGGCGGAGCCCCGGACCGTACCGATGAAGTGCTCCGCACACTGCGGTTCCCTCACTCGTAGCAGTTCTGCTTGTCGTGCTCGAGGCCCAGCTCGGTGAGCTTGCCGTTGTTGAACCGGAACCGGTAGTGGACGTTCTTGTACTCGTCGTCCCACCCGGAGAAGGCGTCTCCGTTGCCGTCGGCCTCGAACGCCTCCTCGGGGAGGTCCTCGACGTTACGCCACTCGAAGTCGGGGTAGGCGGCCTTCACCTGAGCCAGCGTGCTGCCGATCCGAATGCCCTCCGGGGTGGCGATCCGGCCCCACGCCGGGATGGCGACGATCCCACGGTCTGTCGAGTAGTTGACCTTGGCGACCTTGGGCTTCGCCACCTTCACCGCGGAGTAGCCGCAGCCCTCCTCAGGCACGTCGGACGACTTGAGCTCCCCGATGGCCACCGCGTCCGCCACGCTCATCCCGATCTTCAGCTTGCCGACGCCGGTCGGCCCGAAGACGAGGGCGGCACTTTTCGTCGAAGGGGAAGAGGGTGAGGGGGAAAGGGCCGGCTCAGAGGGAGAAGGGGAGACCGAGGGGGAGGGTGAGGCCACACCCGCCGGCTTGGCCTCCCCGGTCACCGTCTGCGGGGTATTGGCGCATCCGGTGACCAGGGTCACCACGGCAAGAGCCAGAATCGTGCGTCGCATCGTCGTCAACCTTCTCTGTGAATCTCGGTCGGTCACATGGTGCGATGCGCCTTCCAGCGGCCTGGTTCGGGATCCAACATCACGGATGAATAACGGACTCGCGGGTGTTCAGCATCTAGCCACCCCATGGACAGGTCGATCAGGGATCGTCGTGACCCATGCAACGGACCACCGGACTCGCCGCTCTCGTCGCCCTTACCACCCTCGCCGCGGGTGCCCCCGCGGCCGCGGCCGAGCGCCCGCTCCGGGAGATCACCGCCACCGTCGAGACGCCGTCGCTCTTCGACGACGAGGCGGGCGGCATCGCGGACGCGGACGACCCCGCGATCTGGATCAACGCGGCCGACCGATCGCGCAGCCTGGTCATCGGCACCGCCAAGAACGGCGGTTTGCGCGTCTACGACCTGAAGGGCCGTGAGGTCCAGTCGATCGCCACGCCCGAGGGCGGGCGCTTCAACAATGTGGACATCCTGACCGGCTTCACCTTCGGCAAGAGGAAGGTCGACGTCGCCGTCGTCACCGACCGCGGCCTCGACAAGCTGCGCATCTACCGGATCGAGGCGAGCGGCCTGACCGACATCACGTCGGCCGACGCCCCGCTGCTGTTCTCCCGGGACCAGGCCGAGGTGGAGGAGCAGGCGACCGGCTACGGCATCGCCGTCTACGACCGGTACGCGGTGGTGAGCCGCCGGCACAGCACCCGCCTCGGCATCTTCCGCCTCGAGGAGCGCAACGGCAAGGTCACCTACCGCGCCACCGACACCCTCGACCTCCCGCGCGAGTTCCGCCTGCCCGACGGCACCAGCTGGACCCCCTGCCTCGAACCCGGTGAGGACCCGCAGGTCGAGGGCATGGTCGTGGATGCCGCGGCGGGCGTGCTCTACGCAGCCCAGGAGGACGTCGCCCTCTGGCGCATCAACCTGGCCGGCGGCACGTTCAGCAGCATCCCGCGGATGGTCGAGCGGGTCCGCGAGTTCGGCGAGCCGGCCTCCTACGACCCCGAGTCGGAGGAGTGCACCGTCGACTACCGGACCGGCTTCGGCGGCCGCATCACCGCCGACGTCGAGGGCGCGACCATCTACCCGACGGGCAAGCGGGACGGCTACCTGATCGTTTCCAGCCAGGGCGACAGCCGCTTCTTCGTCTACGACCGCCGCACCAACAAGCCGGTCACGATCTTCTCGGTCGTCGACGGAAAGCGCACCGACGGCGTCCAGCACTCCGATGGAGCCGCTGTCACGGCCGTCTCCCTACCCGGCTACCCCAAGGGCCTCCTGATCCTCCACGACGGCGAGAACACCCCCAACGACGACCGCACCAGCACCAACTTCAAGTTCGTCGACTGGCGCGCCCTGAACATCCCGTCCTGACAAAGCAAAAACCGGGCCTTCCGCTTTCTTCAGCGGAGGGCCCGGCCTCTTTTCAAAACCCATTTCTCGTACGGCTACACGCCCACAAACGCACCGGACAGTCCTCGGCTTCGCCGCGACCGGCCATTCCGTGCCCGCGCCCTATTCGTAGCAGCCCTGAGACCGGGACTGCAGCGTCACGTCCTGGACCTTGTCGTTCTTGATGTAGATCCGGTAGTCGGCCTTGCTGTTGCCGGGCACCACCGTCAGACCGCGGCCGTCCGCCGGTTCCGGGTCGCTGACCTGCTCGTACTTCGGGTAGGCCGCCTTGACCGCGGCCCGGCTGCTGCCCGGCTCGATGCCCTGCGGGGTGGCCAGCCCTTTGTACCCGACGATCGCGACGATCCCCGCGTCACCGTTGAGCCAGATCGTGCCGCCCTCGCCGTCCGCGCTCTTGAGCCGGTAGCCGTTGTCGCACCCGTCCGGGTTGACGGCCGACTTCCCCTCGATCAGCCCGGTGCGCAGCGCTTCCTGGAGCGACATCCCAAGCTTGATCTTGCCGACGCCGGTGGGGCCGAGAGCCAGGGTGGCGGTCTTCGACGGCGAGGTGCTGACCCGGGACGGCGTCACGGACGGCTTCACCGCGACCGAAGGGCTCGGCGAGCTCGTGACCGGTTCGATCGCCCCGGCCGGCGCAGCCGCTCCGTCCACCGACTCCGGCGCGTTGTCGCATCCGGCCAGCATCGCCAGACCGACCACCGCACCCACTACCACCGCTACCGTGCGCCGCATGGTTCCGTCCTCTTCCCCTGAACTCGTCTTCCGTTTCGTCACCAGGTGCGATGCCGATTCCCGGACCGTGGTTCGCGGATCCGGATAACGGAAAGATCACGAAGGAAGCGGCCTCAGTTCCAGTAGCGCAGCACGGCTGCGTACAGGTCGTCGGCACTGCACCGCAGCCCGGTGGCACTCAGATGCACCCCGGAGAAGCCGGCGCCCTGGTTGATCCGTTGGAGCATGGCCGTCCCGCCGGACAGGAACTCCCGCTCGAACTCCTCGTCCAGGTCCAGTGCCACGAACCGCTGCCGTTGCACCTTCACCTCACGCACCCGCAGAACCGCCGTCCAGGGGATCGTCTGTGGAGACAACCGCACATCCCGAACCCCGTCCGGACCGATCTCCACGATTGGCCCGCTCTGCAGCAGCTGCTGCCCCGTACGGAACGCCCCGAACCCGAAGAACAGCACACCGACGGCCCCGAGCCCGACCTGGAGGACAGCTCCCACCGCCGGCAGCCGCGGAAACCCGTCGACGACCATGAACACGGACGCCCCGAGCAGCGCCAGCGCGCCCAGAACCAGTCCGAGGGTCTTCGGCACCGACCGGTGAACGACCATCGTGGTGCCCCTTTCCACAGACAAAAAGAAAGGCCCACCCCGTCTGGGGTGGGCCTTTCTATCACGTTGAGTCCGGCGGCGTCCTACTCTCCCACACCCTCCCGAGTGCAGTACCATCGGCGCTGGAGGGCTTAGCTACCGGGTTCGGAATGTAACCGGGCGTTTCCCCTCCGCTATGACCACCGAAACAGCCATCAGCGTGGAACAAACCAGCAACCCAAGACTTCTCCCGGGGTGGTTGTTCGTTTGCTGTGAATCACACAGTGGACGCAAGTAAAATGTTTAGGGTGGTTAAGCCCTCGGCCTATTAGTACCGGTCAACTCAACACGTTACCGTGCTTACATCTCCGGCCTATCAACCCAGTAGTCTAGCTGGGAGCCTTACCCACTCAAAGGTGGTGGGATACCTCATCTCGAAGCAGGCTTCCCGCTTAGATGCTTTCAGCGGTTATCCCTTCCGAACGTAGCCAACCAGCCATGCTCCTGGCGGAACAACTGGCACACCAGAGGTTCGTCCGTCCCGGTCCTCTCGTACTAGGGACAGCCCTTCTCAAGTATCCAACGCGCACGGCGGATAGGGACCGAACTGTCTCACGACGTTCTAAACCCAGCTCGCGTACCGCTTTAATGGGCGAACAGCCCAACCCTTGGGACCTGCTACAGCCCCAGGATGCGACGAGCCGACATCGAGGTGCCAAACCATCCCGTCGATATGGACTCTTGGGGAAGATCAGCCTGTTATCCCCGGGGTACCTTTTATCCGTTGAGCGACACCGCTTCCACACGCAAGTGCCGGATCACTAGTCCCGACTTTCGTCCCTGCTCGACCCGTCAGTCTCACAGTCAAGCTCCCTTGTGCACTTACACTCAACACCTGATTGCCAACCAGGCTGAGGGAACCTTTGGGCGCCTCCGTTACCCTTTAGGAGGCAACCGCCCCAGTTAAACTACCCACCAGACACTGTCCCTCGACCCGATCAGGGCCGCAAGTTAGATACCCAAACCCAACAGAGTGGTATTTCAACAATGACTCCACCCGAACTGGCGTCCGAGCTTCACAGTCTCCCACCTATCCTACACAATTAAATTCAGATACCAATGTCAAGCTATAGTAAAGGTCCCGGGGTCTTTCCGTCCTGCCGCGCGTAACGAGCATCTTTACTCGTACTGCAATTTCGCCGGGCCTGTGGTTGAGACAGTGGGGAAGTCGTTACGCCATTCGTGCAGGTCGGAACTTACCCGACAAGGAATTTCGCTACCTTAGGATGGTTATAGTTACCACCGCCGTTTACTGGCGCTTAAGTTCTCCGCTTCGCCCCGAAGAGCTAACAGGTCCCCTTAACGTTCCAGCACCGGGCAGGCGTCAGTCCATATACATCGTCTTACGACTTGGCATGGACCTGTGTTTTTAGTAAACAGTCGCTTCCCCCTGCTCTCTGCGGCCATACCACGCTCCACCCGCAAGGGGCTTCACGCGTCCGGCCCCCCTTCTCCCTAAGTTACGGGGGCAATTTGCCGAGTTCCTTAACCACAGTTCACCCGTCGCCTCGGTATTCTCTACCTGACCACCTGTGTCGGTTTGGGGTACGGGCCGCTCAGAACATCGCTAGAGGCTTTTCTCGGCAGCATAGGATCAATGACTTCACCAGAACGGCTCGGCATCACGTCTCAGACTATATGCACCGCGGATTTGCCTACGGTACGTCCTACACGCTTACCCCGGCACAACCACCGGCCGGGATCATCTACCTTCCTGCGTCACCCCATCGCTAAACTACTACCCACCAAGTTCCTAGTCTCCATGCTTTTTGGTCCGAAGACCGCCGGCACTTCAAGTAGTTAGTACAGTGAGGTTCGTCTTGGGCGCTCTTTTGCGGGTACGGGAATATCAACCCGTTATCCATCGACTACGCCTCTCGGCCTCGCCTTAGGCCCCGACTCACCCAGGGCGGATTAGCCTGGCCCTGGAACCCTTGGTCATCCGGCGGAAGGGGTTCTCACCCTTCATTCGCTACTCATGCCTGCATTCTCACTCGTGTAGCGTCCACGGCTGGATCACTCCGCCGCTTCACCCGCAACACGACGCTCCCCTACCCATCAACACGCCTGGATCATGATCCGAAAACCATGACCGAGCAAAGTGTCAATGCCACAGCTTCGGCGGTGTGCTTGAGCCCCGCTACATTGTCGGCGCGGAACCACTTGACCAGTGAGCTATTACGCACTCTTTAAAGGGTGGCTGCTTCTAAGCCAACCTCCTGGTTGTCCATGCGATCCCACATCCTTTTCCACTTAGCACACGCTTAGGGGCCTTAGCTGGCGATCTGGGCTGTTTCCCTCTCGACTACGAAGCTTATCCCCCGCAGTCTCACTGCCGCGCTCTCACTTACCGGCATTCGGAGTTTGGCTGATTTCAGTAAGCTTGTGGGCCCCCTAGACCATCCAGTGCTCTACCTCCGGCAAGAAACACGCGACGCTGCACCTAAATGCATTTCGGGGAGAACCAGCTATCACGGAGTTTGATTGGCCTTTCACCCCTAACCACAGGTCATCCCCCAACTTTTCAACGTTGGTGGGTTCGGTCCTCCACGCGGTCTTACCCACGCTTCAACCTGCCCATGGCTAGATCACTCCGCTTCGGGTCTAGAGCATGCGACTAAAAACGCCCTATTAAGACTCGCTTTCGCTACGGCTTCCCCACACGGGTTAACCTCGCCACATGCCACTAACTCGCAGGCTCATTCTTCAAAAGGCACGCCATCACCCCGAAAGGCTCTGACGGATTGTAGGCGAACGGTTTCAGGTACTATTTCACTCCCCTCCCGGGGTACTTTTCACCATTCCCTCACGGTACTTGTCCGCTATCGGTCACCAGGAAGTATTCAGCCTTACCAGGTGGTCCTGGCAGATTCACAGCAGATTCTAGGAGTCCGCTGCTACTCGGGAACACCACAAAGAGGTCATACACTTTCGTCTACCGGGCTCTCACCGTCTACGGCCGACTTTCCCACGTCGTTCGACTAGCATAAGACTTTGTAACTCTTCGACTGTCTGTCAGAACAATCAAGTGGGTCCCACAACCCCTCACGTGCAACGCCTGACAGCTATCACACACGCAAGGTTTAGGCTACATCCGCTTTCGCTCGCCACTACTCACGGAATCACGGTTGTTTTCTCTTCCTACGGGTACTGAGATGTTTCACTTCCCCGCGTTCCCCTCACACGCCCTATGAATTCAGGCATGGATGACACGACATGACTCGTGCCAGGTTTCCCCATTCGGACATCCTGGGATCACAGCTAGGTTGGCAGCTCCCCCAGGCCTATCGCGGCCTCCTACGTCCTTCATCGGCTCCTGGTGCCAAGGCATCCACCGTTCGCCCTTGACAACTTAACCACAGAAAACAAGATGCTCGCGTCCACTGTGCAATTCTCAACCAACGACCAACCCACAACCTTCAAGGCCGTCCCACCAAACCTCAGAAACTGAGCGGTATGGGAGGCCAGGTCATGCCTGGCATTGAAAAACAACCACCCATATTTCAGGGCGCCGGTAAACCGGCTAGTTAGGGTTGTTCTTTCAGATACCCAACAGGGTGCTTATCGCCAGAATCCAGCCGCACCGACCCGCGTTCCACGCCACCG
Organism: Actinoplanes lobatus; assembly: GCF_014205215.1. NCBI lineage: Bacteria > Bacillati > Actinomycetota > Actinomycetes > Micromonosporales > Micromonosporaceae > Actinoplanes > Actinoplanes lobatus. The sequence continues at coordinate 2,436,768 of NZ_JACHNC010000001.1, read as the reverse complement.
AAGCAGCTGTACTAACTAGAGCCGGCCGTTGCCGGTCCTGACTGGCCAGTGTCTCCGCCTGTGAGCTCCTCACCAACACATTCGGCTGGTGCAGGATTTCTGTCCGCTTTCGCGGAAGAATGCTCCTTAGAAAGGAGGTGATCCAGCCGCACCTTCCGGTACGGCTACCTTGTTACGACTTCGTCCCAATCGCCAGCCCCACCTTCGACGGCTCCCTCCCTTACGGGTTAGGCCACCGGCTTCGGGTGTTGCCGACTTTCGTGACGTGACGGGCGGTGTGTACAAGGCCCGGGAACGTATTCACCGCAGCGTTGCTGATCTGCGATTACTAGCGACTCCGACTTCACGGGGTCGAGTTGCAGACCCCGATCCGAACTGAGACCGGCTTTTTGGGATTCGCTCAACCTCACGGTCTCGCAGCCCTTTGTACCGGCCATTGTAGCATGCGTGAAGCCCTGGACATAAGGGGCATGATGACTTGACGTCATCCCCACCTTCCTCCGAGTTGACCCCGGCAGTCTTCGATGAGTCCCCGCCATTACGCGCTGGCAACATCGAACGAGGGTTGCGCTCGTTGCGGGACTTAACCCAACATCTCACGACACGAGCTGACGACAGCCATGCACCACCTGTGCACGACCCCGAAGGACCCCCCATCTCTGGAGGATTTCCGTGCATGTCAAACCCAGGTAAGGTTCTTCGCGTTGCATCGAATTAATCCGCATGCTCCGCCGCTTGTGCGGGCCCCCGTCAATTCCTTTGAGTTTTAGCCTTGCGGCCGTACTCCCCAGGCGGGGCGCTTAATGCGTTAGCTGCGGCGCAGAAACCCGGAGAGGGTCCCCACACCTAGCGCCCAACGTTTACAGCGTGGACTACCAGGGTATCTAATCCTGTTCGCTCCCCACGCTTTCGCTCCTCAGCGTCAGTATCGGCCCAGAGACCCGCCTTCGCCACCGGTGTTCCTCCTGATATCTGCGCATTTCACCGCTACACCAGGAATTCCAGTCTCCCCTACCGAACTCTAGCCTGCCCGTATCGAATGCAATGTCAGAGTTGAGCCCTGAGATTTCACATTCGACGCGACAAGCCGCCTACGAGCTCTTTACGCCCAATAAATCCGGACAACGCTCGCGCCCTACGTCTTACCGCGGCTGCTGGCACGTAGTTGGCCGGCGCTTCTTCTGCAGGTACCGTCACTTGCGCTTCGTCCCTGCTGAAAGAGGTTTACAACCCGAAGGCCGTCATCCCTCACGCGGCGTCGCTGCATCAGGCTTCCGCCCATTGTGCAATATTCCCCACTGCTGCCTCCCGTAGGAGTCTGGGCCGTGTCTCAGTCCCAGTGTGGCCGGTCGCCCTCTCAGGCCGGCTACCCGTCGTCGCCTTGGTAGGCCATTACCCCACCAACAAGCTGATAGGCCGCGAGTCCATCCCAGACCGAAAAACTTTCCACACAGACTTCATGCGAAGCTGTGTCGTATTCGGTATTAGCCCCCGTTTCCGAGGGTTATCCCAAAGTCCAGGGCAGGTTACTCACGTGTTACTCACCCGTTCGCCGCTCGAGTACCCCGAAGGGCCTTTCCGCTCGACTTGCATGTGTTAAGCACGCCGCCAGCGTTCGTCCTGAGCCAGGATCAAACTCTCCAACAAAATCTGTTGAACAATCGTCCCGGCAACATAAAAGTTGCCAAAGGAATCTCCCACCCATCGCCTAAACGATGAGCCGGGGTATTGCCATAATTGGCACTGGCTTATCAAGCACCCTGTTGAGTTCTCAAAGAACAACCGCACACCTTCGAACCGCTCCGCTTTCGCGTCTCGGCCCCCCGGGGCACTCGCTCTACTTTACTAGGCCCTCTCGGCGTTGTCAACCGGTTTCTCCCGGTTGGCTCCGATCTGCCCTAGTAAGTCCACCGCGCCAAGCGCGCAGCTATGCTGCGATCTCGGTTCAGTGGATTTGGCAGGACGGCCGGTGTGCGAATCTCTCAGTGCTGAGTGACCCGGTTTACCTCGCCCGTTTCCCTGCCGGCTCGCAAAACATTACCCGCTGGTCTCCGGGGCTCCAAAACCGGGGGTCGCCCTCAGCGGTTTCCGCAGGCCAGAGGCGGTTCAGGGGTGTCGTACCTCGACCATGCCCTCGCGAACGCGGACCGGGAGGACGGGCTGGTCGTTGCCGGCGGGCCCGTGCATCACGGCTCCGTCGGTGAGGCGGAAGGCGCTGCCGTGCCACGGGCACACCACGCATCCGTCAACGACCTCGCCTTCACTCAGCGGCCCTCCCTCGTGGGAGCAGCGCTCGATCAGCGCGGTGACCCGGTCGCCCTGACGGAAGAAGAGGACGGCGGTGTCACCCACCCGGCGAGCGGCCGGCTTGCCGTCGGGTAGTGAGGCGAGGGACCCCGCGACGGTCCACTCGTCGGGGAGGCGCGTCACCTCGGGAGCGGCGTGGCTGATTCCGGCGCCCTGGGCGTACGAGAGATGTCCGCCGAGAAATGCCCCCGCTCCCGCGACCGACAGTCCCGCGTAGGCCAGGGCCTTTCCCTGGGTGACCCGCCCGGTGAGCCGGGCCACCAGGGACGTCGCGTAGAGACCGGCGGCGAGCGCGTTGGCGGCGGCGTGGACGAGGCCGACCCGGCGCCGGTCCCTGGTCATCTCGGACCAGTCGACGAGGCCGGCGATCACGGCGGGGGCGACTCCGGCGAGGCCGGCCCCGATGAGCGCGGTGGCGGCCCGGCCCGTGGAGCGGTATCTGCCCAGGTCGAGGACCGCCGCGGAGAGGAAGGCGCCGACCGGGACCTGGACCAGCACCGGGTGCAGGGGATGCCCGATCCAGGTGCCATGGAGGAGGTCGCGCAGCGTGCGGGGCCGGACCGTGGCCGTGACCGCCGCCTGGAGCTTGTCGCTGGCGCCGTCGAGGGCGTCCGCCTGTTCGAGCCGGGTGAGAACCTGCCGCAACATGCCTTGGCGGTTCCCACGCGGTCGCGGTCGAAACGTCAGGCGAGCGCTTTCAGTGCGTCGCCGATGCCGCGGTGGAAGGTGGGGTACGCCCAGATCTGGCTGTGCAGGGTGCTGATCGGCACTTCGGCGTGGACGGCGACGGCGAGCGCGCCGATCATCTCGCCGCCGGCCGGGCCCGCGGTGGTGGCGCCGACCAGCACACCGCGCTCGTGGTCGGCGACGACCTTGATGAAGCCCTCGTTGCCGGGGCCGTGCACGAAGCCTCGGGAGGTGGCGGAGAGCGGGACGTGGCCCACCCGTACGTCGGTGAGCGTGTCGCGGGCCTGCTGTTCGGTGAGGCCGACCGCGCCGATCTCGGGGTCGAGGAAGGTGACCCGGGGACGGGCGCGGTAGTCGGCGCCGGGCCCGCCCTGGCCGAGGATGTCGCGGACCGCGATGTCGGCCTCGTACATGGCCATGTGGGTGAAGTTGCCGTTGCCGGTGACGTCGCCGACGGCCCAGACCCGGTCGGCGGCGCGCATCCGGTCGTCGGTGCTGAGGAAGCGGGCGCCCGGGTCGAGGCCGATGGTCTCCAGGCCGAGGTCGCCGAGGCGGGCGGCGCGGCCGGTGGCGACGAGCAGCCGGTCGCCGGTGACGGTGCTCCCGTCGGTGAGGGTCACGGTGAAGGCGCCGTCGTGGGAGACGTGGGTGGCGCGGACGCCGGTCCGCACGGTCACCCCGTCGGCGGTCAGGACTCCGGTGGCGACCTCGGACGATTCGGGTTCCTCCATGGCGAGGATCCGGCCGGAGCCCTCGATGATCGTCACCGCGACGCCGAAGCGGGCGAACACCTGGGCGAACTCGCAGCCGATCGCGCCGCCGCCGAGGATGATCAGGGAGCCGGGCAGGGTGGCGGCTTCGACGGCGTCCCGGTTGGTCCAGTACGGGGTGCCGGCGAGACCGTCGATCGGTGGGATGACGGCGACGGTTCCGGTGGCGAGGACCAGGCCGCGTGCTGCCGCGTACTCCTGCTCTCCGACCCGGACGCGGCCGGGACCGGTGATCGTGGCCCGGCCACGCACGAAGGTCCCGCCCTTTCCGGTGAGGCGGTCGACGGCGGCCTTGTCGTTCCAGTCGTCGGTGGCCTCGTCGCGGACGCGCCCGGCGACCGGTGTCCAGTCGGGTTCCACGGTGGAGGCGCCGGCCAGGCCGGGGATGCGCCGTGCCTCGGCGAGGGCGCTCCCGGCGCGGACCATCATCTTGGTGGGGATGCATCCCCAGTACGGGCATTCGCCCCCGACCAGGTTGTGTTCCACCCCGACCACGTCGAGGCCGGCCGAGGCGAGCCGTCCGGCGGCCTCCTCACCGCCCACACCGAGCCCGATGACCACCACGTCCACGTTGCGCACGTCGCCCATGGGTCCAGCTAACCATCGGGAGCGGGGATAGTCGCGGGTCCCGCCGGAGAGACGTTGACGGACGCAACCGCCGGCGGGCCCCGCTCCCGTCCGGGCGGACCGGACGGTGAATCAGTCCCGCAGCCAGACCGCCTCGTCCCGGTGCGATTCCAACGGTCCGGGGTAGTCGAGGCCGCGGCGTTCCGGTTCGGGGAGGCGCCACGGCTGATGCACGGCGGCGCCGTCGATCCCTTTCAACTCCGGTACGTAGCGACGAACGTACACGCCTTCGGGGTCGAACCGGAGCGCCTGGCGGATCGGGTTGAACCTGCGGTAGGGGCGGGTGTCGTTGCCGGTGCCCGCGGTCCACTGCCAGTTGCCCGAGTTGTTCGGCAGGTCGCCGTCGAGGAGCCATCGGAAGAACCAGGCCACCCCGAGCCGCCAGTCGATGCCGAGGTGCTTGGTGAGGAACGCCGCGGTGATCAGGCGGGCCCGATTGTGCATCCAGCCCTCGTCGCGCAGCTGGCGCATCCCGGCGTCGACGACCGGGACGCCGGTGAGCCCGTCCTGCCAGTGTTCCAGGGCGTCGGTGTCGTAGCGCCAGTCCCGGTCGGCGGCCGGGCGCAGCGCCTCGGTCGACAGTCTCGGGTGGACGCGGGCGACCTGGTAGTAGAAGTCCCGCCAGCAGAGCTGACGGACGAAGGCCTCGGCGTCTCGCGAGCGCGCCGTCTCGGCCAGGCTGAGCGGGGAGAGACAACCCCAGCGGAGGTACGGGCTGAGCCTGCTCGTGGCATCACCGGGAAGATCGTCGTGCGCGTCGCCGTACCCCTCGATGTCGTGTCTCAGCCACGCGGTGAGCCGGCGCCGGGCCGCGGTCTCGCCACCCTCGCAGGCGTGGGGTGATTCTCCGGCCGGGAGGGCCGGCAGGTCTCCGGGTGTGACGCCGTCCGGCAGGGTGAGCCGTTTCGGGGTGGCCGCCGTGGGTCGCCATCGTGCCACTGACCAGGAGCGATAGTAGGGCGTGAAGACCTTGTAGCAGTCTCCGCCGCCGCCCGGGCGGAGCGTTCCGGGTTCGACGACGGTGAGTCCGGCGTGGAGTTCGAGGGCGATGCGGTGGCGGTCGCACTCGTCCTTGAGGTGGCGTTCCCGGCGGCGGGCGTAGCCGCTCACGTCGGCGGCCAGGGTGATCGTCGTGGCTCCGGTGTCGCGGGCTGTCCGGATGGTCTCGGCGACCGGGTCGCCCTCGCGCACGACCAGGTCGCCGCCCAGTTTCCGGAGCCCGTCGCGCAGGTCGGCGAGGCTCTGGTGGAGGAAGCGGGTGCGGTTCGGGGAGAGGCCGGCGAGCGCGGGGTCGAGGACGTAGAGGGGGACGACCCGGTCGGCCGCGGCGCAGGCGGCGGCGAGGGCCGGGTTGTCGTGCAGGCGCAGGTCCCGGGTGAGCAGGACGACGGCGGTGGACATCAGGCCGCCAACTGGACGGGTGTGCCGGGGCGGGTGAGCAGGCTGCGGACCGCGACGGCGGCCCGGCGGTGGTGGGGGACGGTGGCCCGGCGGCCGAAGACGTCGTAGTCGATCGCCTCGATCTCGTCGAGGATGCCGCCGTAGAGCTGGAAGGCGGTGCGCATGCAGGCCTGGGATGCCGGTTCGAGCAGCGGGATGCCGGGGGCGGCCTGGGCGTAGTGCTCGCGGGCCCGGACCACCTCGGCCTTGATCAGCGCCTTGATCGCCGGGGTGGCCACGCCGGCGTGCAGGGTCCGCCGGGTGACGCCGAACTCGTCGAGGTGTTCCTCGGGGAGGTAGACGCGGCCGCGGTCGAGGTCCTCGGCGACGTCCCGGATGAAGTTGGTGAGCTGGAACGCGAAGCCGAGTTGCCGGGCGGGTTCGCGGGCGGCGACCGGGTCGGAGGAGCCGAGGATCGGCAGCATCATGGTGCCGATGACCGCGGCCGAGCCCTCCATGTAGTCGAGCAGGTCGCCGTAGGTCCGGTACGACGTGACCGTTATGTCCATCGTCATGCTGCGCAGGAACTTCTCGAAGTCCTCGAGGTCCAGGTCGAAGATCGCGATGGTGTGCAGCACGGCGGGGAGCAGCTCGTCGTCGGCGGGTTCGCCGCGGAGACCGGCGAGGAACTTGTTCGACCACGCGGCCAGCAGGGCGGCTCGCTCGGCGGAGGGCCGGGACTCGGTCCGGTCGACGATTTCGTCCGCATATCGGGTGAATCCATAGAGGGCGTGCACATGCCGGCGCTTCCACGCCGGTAGCAACCGGGTCGCCAGGTAGTACGTCCGTCCGTGCTCGCGGTGCAGTCCACGGCAGCGTTCGTAGGCCGCCGCCAGATCGGTTTCCATGCCGGGTCCTCCGGTCAAAATCGACGCACGAATCGACGCAACTTCACAAAGTTAGGGTACGGTACTGAGCGTGGCCAATCACACCCTCGAGGGAAATCGTCTCGAAGCGATCCCCCGCCAACCGGTCTCGCACCGAGCGCTGATCGGCGCCGTCGAGGGCACGCTGGCCGACTTCCTCGCCGCCCAGATCGCCGCGCTCGACGCCGTCGACCCCGCTCTGGGCGGATTCACCCGCACCGCCCGTGACCTGGTCATGGCCGGCGGCAAGCGGATCCGGCCGACCTTCGCGTACTGGGGCTGGCGCGGCGTCGTCGGCACAGGAGAGCCGGTCGAGGCCGTCTTACCCGCTCTCGCCGCTCTCGAACTCATGCACACCTTCGCCCTGGTGCACGACGACGTGATGGACCGCTCGGCGACCCGCCGGGGCCGGCCCACCGCGCACCGGCTCTTCGCCGCCCAGCACGGCGACCAGTTCGGTGACTCGGCCGCCGTCCTGGTCGGCGACCTCTGCCTGGTCTGGGCCGATCAGCTGCTGGCCCGCACCGCGGCGCCCCCGTCGGTGCTGGTCGAGGTCCGGGCCCGCTACGACCGGATGCGGATCGAGGCGATCGCCGGGCAGTACCTCGACGTTCTCGGCGAGACCGACCCGGCCTCCTGGTCGGTGGAGCGGGCGCTGCTCGTGGCCCGGCACAAGACGGCCAGCTACACCGTGCAGTGGCCGCTCGCGTTCGGGCTGGCCCTCGCCTGTGCGGGGCGCACCGATCTGGACGAGGCCTACCAGGTGTACGGGCTGGCCGTCGGCGAGGCCTTCCAGCTCCGTGACGACCTGCTCGGGGTGTACGGCGACCCCGCGGTGACCGGGAAACCGGCCGGCGACGACCTGCGTACCGGGAAACCGACGACCCTGCTCATGATGGCCCGCCGGATGGCCACCGAGGCACAACTCGACGAACTGGCGGTGGCCGGCGTCGCCCGGCAGGCCGAGATCATCGCGGCGACCGGTGCGCCGGCCCGGGTCGAGGAGATGATCCGGGACCGGGTCCGGGAGGGTGTGGCAGCCATCACCGATGCACCCGTTCGAGCCGACGCGCGTACCGCTCTGATCGAACTGGCGGCGGCCGCGAGCCATCGCCCGGCATGATGTTCTCCTTCCCCTCTGGCTTTTGTTTGGAGTCGTGACGTGCGAACCGTGACCGGACCCACCGACCGCGTCATCGTGGTCGGCGCCGGCCTCGGCGGGCTGGCCTGCGCGCTGCACCTGGCCGCGGCCGGGCGCCAGGTCACCGTGGTCGAACGGGAGCCGGTCCCGGGCGGGCGGGCCGGGCGGCTGGCCGTCGAGGGGTACGAGTTCGACACCGGCCCGACCGTGCTGACCATGCCCGACCTGATCGCCGAGCCGCTGGCCGCCGTCGGCGAGAAACTGAGCGACTGGCTGGAGCTGACCCCGCTCGACCCGGCGTACCGGGCGTACTACCCGGACGGCTCCACGCTCGACGTGCGTACCGACACCACCCGGATGGCGGCCGAGATAGCCCGGGTCTGCGGCGCCCGCGAGGCCGACGGCTACCTGCGGTTCGTCGACTTCACCCGGCGGCTCTGGCATCTCGAACGCGACCACTTCATCGGCCGGAACCTGGACACCCCGATCGACCTGCTCAACCTCAACCTGCTGAGGCTCCTCGGCATGGGCGCGTTCCGGCGGTTGCAGCCCAAGATCGGGGAGTACTTCCGCGATCCCCGTACCCAGCGGATCTTCTCGTTCCAGGCGATGTACGCCGGCCTCGCCCCGCACGACGCCCTGGCCATCTACGCCGTCATCGCCTACCTGGACTCGGTCGCCGGCGTCTACTTCCCCAAGGGCGGCATGCACGCCGTGCCGAAGGCGCTGGCCGGCGCCGCCGAGAAACACGGGGTGACGTTCCGCTACGACACCACGGTCGAGCGGGTGACCACCGCGCACGGCCGGGCCACCGGAGTGGTCACGGCCGACGGCGAACACATACCGGCCGACGTGGTGGTGCTCAATCCGGACCTTCCGGTCGCCTACCGCGACCTGCTGCCGCCGCGGCGCGGCCTGCGGCGGCTGCGCTACTCGCCCTCGTGCGTGGTCCTGCACATCGGCTCCCGCCAGGCCTATTCGCGGATCGCCCACCACAACATCCATTTCGGTACGGCGTGGAAGGGCACCTTCGACGAGGTGATCCGCAAAGGCCTGCTGATGAGCGACCCGTCCCTGCTGGTCACCAACCCGACGCACACCGACCCGTCCGCGGCGCCCGACGGCCGGCAGACGTACTACGTGCTCGCGCCCACCCCCAACCTCGAGGCCGGGCCGATCGACTGGCGCGGCGGCATGGACCGGCGGTACGCCGACGAACTGCTGCGCGTCCTGGAGCGGCGCGGCTACGTCGGCTTCCGGGACGGCGCCGAGGTTCAGCGGATCATCACGCCCGCGGACTGGGCCGACGCCGGAATGGCCGCCGGCACCCCGTTCGCGGCCGCGCACACGTTCGGCCAGACCGGCCCGTTCCGCCCGTCCAACCTGCACCCGAGCCTGCCCAACGTGGTGTTCACCGGCTCCGGAACACAGCCGGGCGTCGGCGTACCGATGGTGTTGATCTCCGGCAAACTGGCCGCCGCCCGGATCACGGAGGTCTCCTGATGATGTCCCGCGAAGCCGACCTGGTGGAGCTCGTCGACGACCACGGCACGGTCACCGGCTCGGCCACCGTCCTCGACGCGCACGAGTCACCCGGCCTCCTGCACCGGGCGTTCTCGGTGTTCCTGCGCGACCCGTCCGGACGGGTGCTGCTGCAACAGCGGGCCGCCGCCAAGACCCGGTTCCCGCTGCGGTGGGGCAACACCTGCTGCGGGCACCCCCGGCCGGGCGAGGAACTCACCGCCGCCGCCGGAAAACGCCTCGCCGAGGAGCTCGGTGTCGAGCCGGTGCCGTTCACCGAGGTCGGCGTCTACATGTACTTCGCCGAGGACCCGGTCACCGGGCGCGTCGAGCGGGAGTACGACCACGTGCTGCTCGGTGACGTACCCGCCGGACTGGAGTTCCGTCCCGACCCGGCCGAGGTCGCGCGCCTGCGCTGGATCACGGTCGACGACCTGCTCCGGGAGGTCCGGGCGACTCCGGAGGCGTACGCGCCCTGGCTCGGCGGGGTGACCGAACGCCTGGCGTCGCACCTGCTCGCCGCACCGGAGGGGCCGGGTGGGCGATGAGGGCCTGAGCGCCGGCGCGGCCGCACGCCGCCTCGGCGTCGCGGTGACCACGCTGCGCACCTGGCATCAGCGGTACGGGCTCGGGCCCAGCGTCCACGAGCCCGGCCATCACCGGCGGTACACCGTCGAGGACATGGTCCGGCTACAGGTCATGCAGCGGCTGACCGCACAGGGTGTGGCGCCCGCCGAGGCGGCCGCCTGGGCGTGCCGATCGCCGGCCGTCCTGCCCCCCACCGGCGGTCCGGCTCCCTCACCCTCTGCCGGCGACCCGGTCGTCTCGCCTTCCGTCGCCGGCCCGGTGAGCGTGAACGGGCCGGCCGGGGGCGGGCAGACCATCGCGCTCGGCGGGCGGGCCCAGCCGGCCGCCCGTGGACTGGCCCGGGCCGCCATGCGGCTGGACGCCCCGGCGATGCGCCACATCCTGGAATCCACGGTCACCGACCGCGGGGTGACCTTCGCCTGGGAACACGTGATGATGCCGGTGCTGATCGGCATCGGCGAACGGTACGAGGCCACCGAACGATTCGTCGAAGTGGAACACCTGCTCTCCCGCTCGATCACCGAGGCCCTCAGCATCGTGCCCCGGCCGTCGCGTGAGCTCGCCCCCCAGGTTCTGCTCGCCGCGGCCGACGAGGAACAGCACACCCTTCCCCTGGAGGCGCTGGCGGCCGCGCTGGCCGAGAGCGGGGTGCCGAGCCGCCTGCTGGGTGCACGGGTCCCGCCGCGGGCGCTGCTGGACGCGGTGGACCGTACCGGCCCCACCGTCGTGGTGCTCTGGTCCCAGGTGCCCGCCACCGGAGACGTCATCCAGCTGGACCGTCTGCTGGCCCGGCCGCACCCGCCGTTCCTGATCGGGGCCGCCGGACCAGGCTGGCCGGCCGCCGCACTGCCCCCGGCGGTGACCCGCCTGACCGGCCTCACCGGAGCCGTCCACGCCGTCACGGCCGCCTGCGCCTGACGTTTCCCCTGCTCAGAGCCGTGTATGCAAGAAAGGGGGGTACCGATTTGAAGATCAGTACGGGTATCGCATATGCTTTGCATGCCTCAAGCGGGGGGCGCGGTTGGGGCCAAAACCACCAAACGTTGCCAGTCGCGCAGCCAGCGCGATGTGCAATGATGGCGGAGTTGCCCTCATCGTCTAGTGGCCTAGGACGCCGCCCTTTCAAGGCGGTAGCACGGGTTCGAATCCCGTTGGGGGTACTGGTAAGTTAGCAGCGAAGGTTGCTGACGAGCCAAACGGCAAGACAGTTACATAGCAAGGTCCTGTGGAGCAGTTGGAGTGCTCGCCGCCCTGTCAAGGCGGAGGTCGCGGGTTCAAGTCCCGTCAGGACCGCAAGGCAAGTTCACGGCCAGGTAGCTCAGTTGGTACGAGCGTCCGACTGAAAATCGGAAGGTCGGCGGTTCGACCCCGCCCCTGGCCACCAGGCTCTTCGCCGGGCTCTGAGCACCGTCCACCAGCGTTTTCGCGCGGTGGACGTTTTGCTTTCCAGGGTGTTTTCGGCCCCTCGAAGTTGACCTCTGCTGACCGCGGATTCCCCATGATCGCCATCCCAAGTGGCACGCTCGGTGCACGGCGATCCGCCTCTGCAACCGCGGCCGGCCGACCCGGTCTCGATCAGTGACAGCCGACACGTCACGGTGCCCACCCCTTTCGGTGGCAAGCCGCGAAGCGGTGCGGCGGCCGATCGCCGGAAGCCACAGCGGCGCCCAGCCACAAATGCGATCGTCTCGGCTTGGCGCCGCACCTACCCTCACGGTCGAGTCACATTCCACGATGGCCACACCTCGGAAGGGCAGTCGCCTGATCACCGTCGAGGGCACGGTCTACCGCTGGGCGGTCAGATCCAAGCCGACGTACTGCCAGGGGCTCAACTGTTCACTGCACGCAGCCCAAGCGTCACCCAGCCTGACCTGCTCAGATGCGCATGACTTAGCCTCATGACATGAATTCGGGAATTGGCGGGGTGTTACTCGGTTTGCTAGGCATCGCTCTGCTGTACCGGGTTATCAGGACGGCTGTCGCACACGGCATCGCCGACGCTGAGGCCAAGCGGCGGCGCGAGACCGCGAAAAGGCCCTGACCGAACCGGTACGGCTCACCGGATGCACGCCCGGGCCGATGTTGCACGTTCACTGCACGCGGCCCGGTCTCACCCGTACTGAACTGGCCTTTTGTCTCTGACTGAAATCGGAAGGTCGGCGGTTCGACCCCGCCCCTGGCCACTCTCCAAGAAGCTGGCACGCAAGCCCTCACCTGCGATCACGCGGTCGAGGGCTTCGTCTTTTCTCGGGTCCGATACCCCGGCGACCGCACGGCATCGCCGACGTTGAGGCCAAGCGGCAGCGCGAGACCGCGAAAGGCTCCGACCGAACCCACGCGGGATGGAACCCGGCGGCGAAGATGGGCCGAACGGCCCCTCTCGGCGTGACCGTTCCCTGCCGATGGGAGGGACAACTATCGCGCTGGTTGTGGCCAAAGGAGGCGGCATCATGGTGCAGGCGTCTTCGTCAGCAAAAGGTTCCGGGCAGAACGGCTACCGGATCGGGTCGAGTCATGATGCCCCGATACCTACGGGGACGGCCTCATCCCGTCCGCCGGGCGGCGGCAAGTTGCCGCCGATCGTGTGGCAGCGCACCGACTACGGCAAGATCATGCGCGGGGATCTGCTCGGTGTCGGGAAGAGCGTGGTGGTGGCGCTGCTCGGGATAGCCGTCTTCATCGCCGCCGGGATGGGCATCGCGCTCCTCGTGACGACGATCATGAAGGCTCTCGGAGTCGATCCGGCGCCGTTGTTCTGATCCCGGTTCTGGTCTTGGAAAGGGAAACGGCCCGGCCGCTGAACGCGGCCGGACCGTCCCGGTGGAGCGTGATGGTCAGCCGAGGCGGCCGATGATGGCCGCGCGGGACGCGGACAGGTTGCCGATGTAGTCCTGGAAGGACTTGTACTCGCAGGACGCCTTGCCGCTCTTGAGCACCAGGCAGAGGTCGACGCCGGAGCCGCCGGTCAGCTTGTCCTTGGCCTTGGAGCTGCCGATGGCCTTGAGCTGGTCGTTGATGTTCTCGCCGGCGAGGAGGTCGTCGCCGGAGCCACCGTTGATGGTGTCGTTGCCGGACTGGCCGAGCACGCCGTCGTCGCCGGAGCCGGCGTCCACGATGTCGTTGCCGGAGCCGGCGTTGATCTCGTCGTCGCCGGCCTCGCCGTAGATCTTGTCGTTGCCGGAGTCGCCCCAGACCTGGTCGCCGAATTCGGTCGCGGTGCCGGTGCCGGCGCCCGCGTAGATCTTGTCGGCGCCCGCGCCACCGTGCAGACGGTCCCGGCCCGCGGCACCGTTGATCAGGTCCGCGCCGGCCCCGCCGTACGCCTGGTCGTCGCCGTCCTGGCCGTAGATCTTGTCGTCGCCGGCGCCGCCGGAGACGTTGTCCGGGCCCGCGCCGCCGTAGACGATGTCGTTGCCGGCGTTGCCGTAGATGACCTCGCCGCCGGCGCCGCCGTAGATCTTGTCGTTGCCGGTGGCGCCGATGATGCGGTCGTTCGACGAACCGCCGACGAGGGTGTCGTTGCCGGCGCCGCCGTCGATGACGCTCCCGAACGCGGTCTTGTTCTTGACCCAGTCGTTCTTGTCGCCGAGGCTGACGCTGAGGTAGCTGATCTTCGTGGCGGTGCAGGTGACCTTGGTCGCGTCACCGGCGACCGCAGTGCACCCGGCACCGGCCTTGATGGCGACCAGGTCGTCGAAGGTGACGGTCTGTCCGGAGCCGGTGATGGTGAGCCCGTTGGTCTTGCCGCCCCAGGCAGCGAAGGCGACCACGCCGTTCGCGTCGACCTTCACCGAGCCGACCGCGGCGGCCTGGGCCGGGGCGGCGAGCAGAGCGGTGGAGCCGACGGCCGCGGCGGTCGCGCCGATCATGGCAAGGATCTTGCGGTTGGGCAGGTACATGTAGGAACCCCCGTGGTGAATCCGGCCGAAGAACCAGCCAGTGATGCCGATGATAATAGAACGGTACCGTTTCGACGTCATACCATTATTCAGTGACTCACGTCACTGGGTTGACGTCAGGAGTGCGAGGCCCGGATCTTCGCGACCCGGTCGAGGATCGTGGCGACCTCCGCCGACGGAGCGACCGACTTGGCGCCCGCCTCCTCGGGGAACTCGAAGAGCTCGCAACCGGCGGTCCGGGCACCCGGGGTCACCAGGCAGATGTCGCCGATGGTCGCGTGGGCGCCGCCGTTGACCAGGTCGGTCGCGGTGGCGCTGCCGATCGGGGCGTCGTTCTCGTCGACGTCCTCGTTCACCAGGATGTCGTCGCCGTCACTGCCGTAGATCTCGTCGTTGCCGCCCTCACCGAACGCGACGTCGTCACCGGTGCCGCCGGAGATCAGGTCGTCGCCCTCGGAACCGAAGAGGACGTCGACGTCGCCCTCGCCGAAGAGCCGGTCGTCGCCCTCACCGCCGTCGACGAAGTCGCCGAAGACGAACTCGCCCTCCTCGTCGGTGAAGGTCACCTCACCGGCACCCGCGTAGACGACGTCCCGGCCGGCGCCGGCCAGGACCGAGTCGGCGTCGGCGCCACCGAGGATCCGGTCGTCGCCGTCGTCACCGAGCAGGAAGTCCTCGCCGGCCTCGCCGTAGATGCTGTCGTTGCCGGAGCCGCCCCTGATGCCGTCGCCGCCCGCACCGCCGATGAGGACGTCGGTTCCGCTCGCGCCCTCGATGAGGTCGTCGCCGGCCTCGCCGTACGCCCGGTCGTTACCGGTGCCCGCGTAGATCTGGTCGTGACCGGTCCCGCCGCGCAGGGTGTCGTTGCCGCCCTCGCCGTACAGCTTGTCGATGCCGCCGTTGCCGTACAGGGTGTCGTTGCCGCCGCCGCCGCGCAGCTCCTCGCCCGCCGCGCCGCCGATCAGGGTGTCGTTGCCCAGGCTGCCGGTGGCCACCAGGTAGACCGAGGTCTTGTTGCGCACCCAGTCGTTCTTGTCGCCGAGGTTGACGTCGAGGGTGGCGGTCTTGGCCGAGGTGGTGCAGCGGACCTTGGTCCGGTCCCCGGAGACGGCCTTGCAGCCCTTGCCGGGGGTGATGGCGACCTTGTCGTCGAGGGTGACGGTCCGGCCGGAGATGGTGATGGTGAGGCCGTTGGCCTTGCCGGTGGCGGCCCGGAACTGGACGGTCTTGCTGCCGACGACCTTGGCCGCACCGCCGGCGGCCGCCTGCGCGGGCGCGCCGAGGAAGGCGGTGGAGGCGACCGCGGCGGCGCTGGCGCCGATGACGGCCAGCATCCTGCGATTGATCAGGAACATGTGATCCCCCGTGAGTACCGATCAGGGTCGGCGCCGCCGACACATCGGCAAAGATCGTAGAACGCTACCGTTTCGACGCGCCTCAGCCGAACAGATGATCCACAGACAAGAAGGAACGGCCCGGCCGCAAGAAGCAGCCGGGCCGTTCCCAAGAAGGGTGTTGCCTACTTCGCCGGGCGGATCGTGGCGAGGCGGGCGGTCAGCTCGGAGCTAGCACCGGCCGACAGGCCGGCCGCGCTCGGGCCGGTCGCCTCGCAGTTGGTGATCGTGGAGGAGCCGGTCACCAGGCAGAGGTCGCCGTAGGTGACGTGGGCGCCGCCGTCCACGCGGTCCGCCGCGGTGGCGCTGCCGACGGGGGTGTAGTTGTACGGGTCGTAGCTGTCACCGGCGAGGATGTCGTCACCCTCGTTGCCCCAGACCTGGTCGTTGCCGGCGCTGCCCTCGATGACGTCCCAGTCGGCGCCACCGGCGATGCGGTCGTTGCCGACGCCACCCTCGATGAGGTCGGTGTCGCCCTCGCCGTAGATGGTGTCGTTGCCGGCGTCGCCGTAGACGGTGTCGCCGTAGACGTACTCGCCCGAGGTGTACTCGCCCGCACCGGCGTAGATGTAGTCGTTGCCCTCGTTGCCGCTGAGGACGTCGACCTCGGTGCCGCCGTAGAGGAGGTCGTTGCCGGTGCCGCCGCTGAACTTGTCCAGGCCGGCGTTGCCGTACAGCTTGTCGGCGCCCGTGCCGCCCCAGATCTGGTCGTTGCCGGCGCCGCCGACCACGTAGTCGTCGCCGCTCTCGGCGATCAGCTTGTCGTTGCCGCCGTTGCCGTAGAGCTTGTCGTTGCCGTAGTCGCCCTGCAGTTCCTCGCTGGCGTTGCCACCGATCACGGTGTCATTGCCGGTGCCGGCGTCGGCGAGCATGTAGACGTTGGTGTAGTTGCGCACATAGTCGTTCTTGTCGCCCAGCGCGACGCTCAGCTTCGCGGTCTTCGCCGAGGTGGTGCAGCGGACCTTCTTCGAGTTGACCGACTTGCAGCCCTTGCCGGCCTTGATGGCGACCTTGTCGGTGATCGTGACGGTGCGGCCGGAGATGCTCAGCTTCACCGAGTTCGACTTACCCAGGAGTGCCTGGAACTGGACCGTCTTGGTGCCGACGACCTTCGCCAGGCCGGCCGAAGCCGCCTGGGCCGGGGTCGCGAAGAGGGCGGTGGTGGCGATCGCGACAGCGGTGGCGCCAACGGTGGCAAGCGTTTTGCGGTTGATCAAAGACATCGAAAGAACTCCCCGTTCAAGAGCGGGCGGAAGCCGTCCACGGAGAAAGATCGTAGAACGATACCGTTTCGGCCCGCTGACCCGTTCACAGTGACGCATGTCACTAAATCATTTCGTACGTGTGTCAGCAGCCAAGCACAGCCCCGACCCGGTGGCCAAGCGGGCGCATCGTGACCCGCACCCGGTCCACCCCCGCCGACTCACGGATCACCGGAATCAACGAGCAGTCGAAGTCACGCCCCAGCGCGGTCAGATGAAGAGCCTCGTCCTCCACCCGCACCCCGTCGACGGCCGGCAACCCGCCGAGCGCCTCCCGCACCGCCGAGCGCTCCGCCACGCTCGCGTCCGGCACCATGTACACCGCGATGGTGAACTCACGCTCGGGCATGTGCCGCCAGCCGGCGTAGTACATGACCCCGGTGGCCGAGGCCGCCCCGAGGATCAGCGTGACCGCGGCCACCGCCAGGAGCAGGACCCAGCGCCGATTCCGCTCCACATCGAACACTTCCCCGTCGGTCATGAAGCGAGAAGTTATCTCAGCGCGCCCGCATACGGTTGTCCACAGGCTTATGAACGGGCCTTGTACGGTCCCGTCCGGTCCTCCAGAGTGTGTTATCGGGATCGGTCAACCCGGACGCGAGGAGGCGTCGTCGTGCAGACTTTCACGAACGATGCGGAGCAGGCGGCCTACACGCTTGCCGAGGCGCTCAGTGAGAAGGCGCTGTCGTGCATGAAGCACGCGGAGGAGGCGGCCGAGGCGTTCCGCGCCGGGAAGATGGCGATGCGCCGCCAGTTCAAGGCTCGCGGCCTCTCCGAGGCGGAGGCGGACATCCGCTGGTCCGGCACGTCGCAGGCGGCTCGCGCGATCGCCGACAACAGCTTCTTCATGTCGCAGGCGTCGATGTACAACAACGCCGCCGCCGCTCAGTACGCGAAGGCTCTCTACCTCAAAGCGAAGTGACCCCGGTCACCTCGGTGCCACCCAGGTGGGCGGCCTGCCCGGCCTGGAAGCCGCGGAGGATTCCACCGCCCCGCAGCCGTCGCGGCCTCATCCGGGCCAGTCGGGGGTAGGCCTCGTCGCGCCGCCGCTCGACCAGGTCGGTCCGGTCGACGAGCACGATCTCCGCGCCCGGCGTCCCGGCGGCCGCGGACCGTTCGGCCGCCCACAGGCGCCCGCTGATCGCCTGGGTGTAACCGGCCATCCACGATCGACGGTAGGCCGCCGCGTGCTCGCCCTCCGGCACCGGGCTGGCGGCGAGGCCGTGCGCGGCCTGCACCAGAAGAGAGGTGAAGAGCAGCTCGACCCGCTCCAGGTCGGCCGTGTGCCCGAAGAGGTGGCTGCGGGCCAGCCCGCGCCGCTCCAGGTGGACCACCCGGCAGCGCATCGGGGCGGCCACGGCGGCGAGCAGCCCGGCCTTGTCCCGCGCGTAGGGCGGATCGACGGTGACGACCCGGTCGCCCACCGGGTCCGCCGTGGGATCCTCGGCGGCGAGCATCGCCTGGTCGACGCCGTATTTGGCGATCAGCTCGGCGGCCTTCGCGGTGAACGCCTCGGCTTCGCCGGGCATACAGGCCGGATCCTCGGCCATGGCGAGCAGCTTGCGCACCCGGGCCAGCAGGGCGTCAGACATCAGGGGTACGCGTGAAGCGGTTCACGCGGCCCGATGGCGCAGTGTCGCGACCGTGGACCCGGCCAGCGCGAGCAGGCAGTCCGGCAGGGTCCCGTCGGCGATCGCCGCACCGAACAGCGCCTCACCGGTCGGGAAGTCCCCGTTCACATACGCACTGACGAACCGGGCCACCCACCGCTTGTCGTAGCGCGCGTCGTCGATCCCGGGGAACTCGAGGGTCCAGGCGCCACCGCCGGGAACCTGCCCGACCATGGTCGCCGCGAGGCACCAGGCGACGTCCCAGGCACCGACGACGCCGTCCCGGTCGACGACCGCGTCGAAGGTGTCGGCCACAGCCGTGCTGTCGCCGCTGAGCGCACACTGCAGGACCTGCGCGGCGTCGTCGAATGCGTGCTGTGGTACTTCGGTCACGTCAGAAAAGGTACGTCGGACCGTCAAGGAACGCACGGCGACGAGGGAATTCAGGCACCACGGAGAAGACAGGTGATCCGGGCGGTGCAGACACGGTCGCCGCCCTCGTCGGTGATGACCACCTCGTAGGTCGCCACCGCCCGGCCCCGATGGACCGGAACGGCCACGCCGGTGACCAGCCCGGAGCGGGCCGCCTTGTGGTGGGTGGCGTTGATGTCGACGCCGACGGCGAACGGCCGGTCCACGGTCAGCCCGTGCAGCACGGCACCGACCGAGCCGAGCGTCTCGGCGAGCACGCAGGAGGCACCGCCGTGCAGCAGACCGTACGGCTGGGTGTTGCCCTCGACGGGCATGATGCCTACGACCCGTTCCGCGGTGGCCTCGGTGATCTCGATGCCCATCCGTTCCGCGAGCGCACCGCCGCCACCGCTGGTGAACAGGTGTTGCTTGCCGTCCTCAGCGATATCCACGTCGGCGTACGTTACGCCCGTTACCGGGCCGGACCAGCGACAACCATCACAGGACCGGGGACTGATCGATTGAACCGATGGGTACTGAGCGGCCGTGACGGCCGGCCCATCGGCCGACGAAAGGAGCACCATGACGGATCCGCAGGAGATCGTGGAGACCCGCGGCGACGATCGCGTCGACCTGCTGGCCAAGGACACGAGCGGCGACGGCCGGCCGGACGTCTGGGTGTCGGACACCGACGGCAACGGCAAGCCCGACCTCTACCAGTTCGACATCGACGGGGACGGGAAGGTCGACCTGACCATGGTCGACCTGGACGAGGACGGCACCCCGGACCTGATCGTCGACGGGGACGGCGGCCTTCCCCCGGCCTGACGCCGTCAACTTCCCAGAGCTGACAGCGCCACCCACAGCACGGCGATGGCCAGCGCGGCGGTGCCCACCGTCGAGGCGGTGTGCCGCCAGGATCGTGCCCCCTCGACCGCCTCCGGATGCCCGAGAGCGGCGAGGGTGGCGCGGTGCTCGCGTACCGCGGTGGCCTCCGGTTCGGCCGGGTCGTCCGGGTCACGGCTCAGCGCGACGGCGAGGGCGGCCTGGGCGCGCTGCAGACGGCGTACCGCTGATCTGGCTTGTCGGCCTGCGTGCACCGCGGCGTGCCGCCGGGCCGCGCCCCGCCGGGAGCCGGACCCGAGCACCCGCAGCTCGCCCTCGGTGATCAGCGCCGGATCGCGGACCGAGCCCAGGACGCCCACGTAGTAGGCCGCCTCCCGGTCGTGTGCCCGCCGCACCAGGTAGAGGACCAGCAGCAGGGGCGGCAGCCCTTTGAAGACGAGCACCGCGAGCAGGGCCGGCGCACCGTCACCGAGGCTCTCCCGGAACAGCGGCGAGTTCCACAGCGAGTGCGAGGCCCAGGCGGCGAACAGGGCCAGGGCGGCGACCGCGATCCGGCGGCCGCGGGACCGGTGCCGGTTCACCACCAGGTAGCCGATGCCGGCTCCGGCCAGCGCGCCGAACAGGGTGTGGCTCCAGACCCCGGCCAGGAACCCGCGGACCAGGAACGTGGTGATCACCGGCTGCACCTGGTCGCCCTGGCCGGCCTGCTGCACCGCCCCGATCGCGAAGACCACGTCCTCGACGATCTGGAAACCCAGGCCGACCAGCGCCCCGTAGACGATGCCGTCGAGCACGCTGTTGACCTGGGCCCGGGCGATCAGCACGATCGCCACCACACCGAGCGTCTTGGCGATCTCCTCGACCGTCGGCCCCGCCAGCGCGGCGCCCCACTCGGCGGCGAGGTCGGGTGAGCCGATCTTGGCGATCAGGTTGTCCAGCGCGATGCTGCCCGGGATCGACACGCTGGTGGCGACCAGGCCGCCCCAGGCGAAGGCGAGCACGCGCAGGCTCGGTGGCTCGCGTTCCAGGAAGTCCAGTTCCGAGACGAACAGCCAGAACGGTACGGCGAGCAGGGCGAACAGCAGGATCGCGGTGATCGTGGCCACCGGGTAGGCGGTGAAGAACAGCACGGCGATCTGGGAGATCCGTACGGCGCCGGCCGCCAGGATCGTGATGACCACCCAGAACGCGGGCTGCCGGAGGAACGCGGCCGACCGGGTGGTCCCGGGCCGGACGGCGTCGCTCATTTCTCCGTCTCGAAGCGCAGGGTGCGGGTGCTGGCGTCGATCCGCGGGAGCATCTTCTCCAGGTCGGCGTCGTCCCCGCTGACCATGACCTCGATGATGAGCCCGTCGGCGACGAAGACCGCGTACCGCCCGTCCCGGTCACCGGCGGTGTACCCGCCCTCGACCCCGGCGAGCCCTCCGGCCGTGGAGACCGTGAGGTGGGTGCCGGTGATCTGGTTCCCGGAGGTGCCGGTGATGCGCTGCCGCAGTCGGACGGCCGCGGCGGTGAGGTCGCCCTTGAAGGGCTCGACGCCGATCGCGTACTGCACGCGGCCGAGCCGGAACAGTGCGGTCCCGCGCTCGGCGCCCGGCCTGGTGCCGGTGGCGTCGAGGCTCGCCCCGTCCGGCGGCACGATCGTCACGCCCGCGGCGACCCGGTAGGGCTCACCGGCCGCGACCGGTCGTTCGGCCGGAAGTGCCCGGTCCAGGGCGGGGAGACCGAAGGCGAGAACGGCCAGAATCGATGCCAGCGCGAGGGCGGTGAGC
Organism: Actinoplanes lobatus; assembly: GCF_014205215.1. Lineage (NCBI taxonomy): Bacteria > Bacillati > Actinomycetota > Actinomycetes > Micromonosporales > Micromonosporaceae > Actinoplanes > Actinoplanes lobatus. The sequence continues at coordinate 2,415,627 of NZ_JACHNC010000001.1, read as the reverse complement.
AGACTCAGGGTGCCGGGCAGGTCGGTGAGTTGACGCCGAGTGACCCTCCCCATCCGTCCAAGCTAACGGCGGTTACCCGCCGCTGTCCGGAGAACCGAAGTCCGGACACAGTGGATGGTCGATCAACCTGGCAGATTACGGATTTGTCCGTTTTTCCGATAAGTGCTGTGACGGCACGATCGCGGTAAGCCACACCCCGTTGTCACTGCGGTGGAACACGTGTCCCTGCTCCACCATCACCCCCGCCGCGACGCGGAGGACGACCACGTCCGGCGAGCGCCGGCGACCGACGGTCACGGCCGTCGGCACGTCGACCGACAGGTGTACGTGATGACGGCTCCGCGGGCGCAACCCCTCCCGGAGGATCGCCTCCAGGTTCGCCCGCGGGGTGCCGTGGAACAGCTCGGCGGGCGGGGACGCGGGCGGCAGATCGAGATCCACCGCGACCCGCCGGGAGTGCCCCTGGCTGGCCCGGATCCGGTCGACACCGTCCGGGCCGGTGGACACCGCGAAGCGTGCCTTGTCGTTGTGCGCGACCACCAGGTCGAGCTCGGCACGGGTCATGCCGAGCGCGGCCAGCAGCTCGGCGACCGGCACCCAGCCGTTCGCGTCGAGGGTCAGACCGGCCGTCTCCGGCCGGTGCCGCAGAACCAGGGACATCCGCTTGCTGAGGCGGACCTGGTCGCGGTTGAGAACTGTCATTCCATCAACTCCATGACCGCAAGGTAGTACGGGTGGTCCTGGTCGTCGACGGATTTCAGGCGCCATCCGGTGCCCTTGAGCAGCTCCTCCAGCTCGTCGACCGAGCAGTTCAGGTAGTCGAACCAGTCGCTGGCCACCTCCCGGTAGCGCAACCGGATCCGCAGTTGCCCGCCGAACCGCCCGCGGGCCCGGTTCTCCTCGTGATAGGCCACCTGCACCGGATCGGTCGTCCCGTACGGGTCGGTGCCCTGCGCCACGATCCGCGCGCCGGGCGCCGCCAGCCGGGCCAGCGCGGCCAGGAACGCCGGCGCCCGCTCCCGGCCCTCGATCAGCCCCAGGTTGTTGCCGAGCAGAAGGAACGTGTCGTACCGGACGCTCGCCCGGGAGAACTCGTCCACCGTGTTCAGCACGGTGTCGCGCAGCCCCCGCTTCCGGGCCACCTCGATCGCGCCGGCCGAGGTGTCCAGCCCGGTGATCGCAATCCCGCGGCGCTGCAACTCGATCGCCGTCCGCCCGGCGCCCACCCCGACGTCGAGCACCCGGCCCCGGCAGAACGTCATGGCCCGGTGGTCGAAGGGCCGCCAGTCCGCCGGCTCGCTCAGGTAGTGCGCCGCGAGCGCCCCGTTGATCAGCCCGTCGTCGCGCTCGATCACCTCGATCACCGGTCGCGGGTACCGCCCGCCGGCCAGGGGACGTCGCCCGGCCCCGATGTGCACCGCGTACGCGTCCCGGATCATCTCGCCGAAGGCGTCGCCGGTCGTCGGCTCTGTCATGGTCACTACTCTTGACGCATGGCCGCACTGGAGCAACTAGGCTCGGAGAAGTACGTCCTGCTCACCACGTTCCGCCGGGACGGGCGGGCGGTGTCGACCCCACTGTGGGTGGTGCCCGACGGCTCCGGTCTGGGCTTCTGGACCGTGGCGGGCAGCGGAAAGCTGAAGCGGATCCGCAACAGCGGCCGCGTCACGGTGGCCGCCTGCGACATGCGGGGCAACCCCACCGGCGAGGCGATCGAGGCGACCGCGCGGATCGGCGACCACGGCGACCGGCTGCGCGTCGGCGAGGAAATCAAGAAGAAGTACGGAATTATCGGCCGGCTCACCATGCTCGGCAGCCGGCTGCGGCGTGGCATTGACGGCACTGTCGCCGTATTGGTCGACTGACTTCCCCCGTACCCGGAAAAGGAAGAAGGCGCCGACGAATGCCGGCGCCTTCCAACAAAGCCTTCAAACGAAGAAGGGGCGATCGCCTTCCCCAGCGCTCGCCCCTTGCAACGATTTTCGGTCGACTGGGTCAGTCGCCCTGGCGCTGCGTGGGAATCTGCCCCTGCAGCAGGGCACGAACCTCCGACTCCCGATAGCGACGGTGGCCACCCAACGTGCGAATTGCGCTGAGCTTGCCCGCCTTCGCCCACCGAGTCACGGTCTTCGGGTCGACACGGAACATCGACGCCACCTCGGCCGGCGTTAGTAGCGGCTCAGGATCGTGCGTACGCGATGCCATCGGTCACTCCTCCACAGGTGCCTAAAAACATCGGCCGGGGTCCCGCCGGCCGGTGCGTCTCTCATGGTCCGGCTAGTCCCCGATGTCCGACATGGGCCGAACGGACGAACGTCCCCAGATAGACGGATGAAGCATGCCCGATTTTTGCGTGTTTTCTACGCCAGATAGTGTCTCGTTTAGTCCGATTATCACGCTTCGCCCGGCGGTGATTACGAAGAGTGCTCGCTTCGGGAGCGCTTCCACGGGCAGGGTTACGTGCCTGTCTGTCCCATTTCCGCAGGTCAATTGCACCGTTCAAGAAGTTGGACGACACGCCAGCGCGCCACCAGCTCCTCATATGCCTCGGTTGCTGACTCAGCGTCACCGCGAGAAAGTGCCGAAAGTCCGGCTGCCACCAGTCCGGGGGAATCGTCCGCTGTCAGGCTGTCCTCCGGGAGGAGGTTGACGAGGCCGCCGTAATCGAGCTCCACCACCGACCGTGGATGGAACTCCTCCAGCCAGCGGGTGCCCTCCTCGACCGCCTCGGTGATCGGCGCGTCGCCCAGGGACTTGCGCAGCACCGAGACCGCCCGGTGGGCACGGCGCCGCGCCTTCGAGATCTCGGTCCGGTAGCGCAGCACCCGCCGCCGGCTGGCCAGCGAGATCTCCCGCTCCTCCAGGTCGACGAAGGCGAACCAGCGCAACGGCACACCCCACGTGGCGATCTGCTCGTGCACCCGGGGCACACCCTGTTCGAGGACCTTCGCGCCGCTGCGCCAGTCCTCCACCACCGCCTTCGCCTGACCGGCCAGCACCGGCGGCACGAAGGCGTCGGCCAGCACGGCCGGCACACCGTCACGCGCGTTCAGCGCGGCCTCGGCCACCCGCAGGCGCAGGTTCCACGGACAGACCAGCACGGCGCCGTCCCACTCCAGGACATAGGCCTCGTCGGGCAGGTCGGGCAGGCGGGTCCAGCCGGCGCCGAGCGCCTCGAGCACGGCGGTGCGCTGGCGGGCCGGGCCCTCCACGAGGCCCAGGTCGCGGCCCTCCCGCGCGTACTCGCGCCAGAAGACCTGCCGCTCCCGGTCGAAGGCGGTCAGTGGCTCGTAAACCCGTAGGTACGACGCGAACAGTGACGGCACGGCGCGATCCTTTCACGAAATCGGCCGGGTGGAACTTCCCGCACGGACGTAATCGCCGCGCCATTCGCACGACTACGCTCCTGGTGACCGGCTCAACCCCGCCGGGCACATGGCCCCACGAAGGCCTCGCAAGAGATCAGGAGTCCAACCATGGACGTGTTTGACGCCAGTGGGCACGAACAGGTCGTCTTCTGTCAGGACCGGGAGACCGGCCTGAAGGCGATCATCGGCATCTATTCCACGGCGCTCGGTCCCGCGCTCGGCGGCACCCGTTTCTACCCGTACGCGAGCGAGTCGGACGCCCTCGCCGACGTGCTCAACCTCTCCCGTGGCATGGCCTACAAGAACGCCCTGGCCGGACTGGACCTGGGCGGCGGCAAGGCGGTCATCTGGGGCGACCCGGCCCGGCTGAAGAGTGAGGCGCTGCTCCGGGCGTACGGGCGGTTCGTCGAGTCCCTGAACGGCCGCTACTACACCGCCTGCGACGTCGGCACCTACGTGCAGGACATGGACGTGGTCGCCCGCGAGACCCGGTACGCGACCGGCCGCAGCGTGGAGCACGGCGGCGCCGGCGACTCCTCGGTGCTCACCGCCTGGGGCGTCTTCCAGGGCATGCGCGCCGCCGCCGAGCACACCTGGGGCACCCCGTCGCTGCGGGGCCGCACGGTCGGTGTCGCCGGCCTCGGCAAGGTCGGCCGGTACCTGTGCGGGCACCTGCTCGACGACGGCGCCACCGTGGTCGCCACCGATGTCAGCGAGGCCGCCCGCACCTGGGCCCGCACCACCCACCCGCAGATCACGCTCGTGCCGGACACGACCGCCCTGATCACCTCGGACATCGACGTGTACGCCCCGTGCGCCCTCGGCGGCGCGCTGAACGACGACACGGTCCCGGTGCTGCGGGCCCGGGTGGTGACCGGCGCGGCCAACAACCAGCTGGCCCACCCCGGCGTCAGCAAGCTGCTGGAGGACCGCGGCATCCTCTACACCCCGGACTATCTGGTGAACGCCGGCGGCGTCATCCAGGTGGCCGACGAGATCCAGGGCTTCAACTTCGAGCGGGCCAAGCTGCGGGCCACCGGGATCTTCGAGACCACCGGGCGCATCCTCCAGCTCGCCGGCGACGAGGGTGTGCCGCCCGCGATCGCCGCCGACCGGCTCGCTGAGCGGCGAATGGCGGAGGTCGGCCGCCTCCGCTCGATCTACCTCGGCTGAGGTCTTCGAGGGCCTGCCGCGCGCCGCTGGAGAAACTCATCCGCGACGCGCGGCAGTGTCACACGCAACCCGAGGTGCCGAACGCGCCGTCGTCCATGTACCGTAAGACCCACGAGAGATGCCTGACGTCATCGGGGACCGCCTTCGGGCTGCCCCGAATTCTGTGCGAGGGGGTCGAGCCATGGGGCGCGGCCGTGCTAAGGCCAAGCAGACGAAGGTGGCCCGGGAGTTGAAGTATCACTCCCCGAACACCGACCTCACCGCCTTGCAGCGCGAATTGGCGGGTGCCCGCCAATCGGACCGTCACTTCGACGACGACAACGACGAGTTCGTCGACGATGACGAGGACGATGACGAGGACGACGCTGCGGACGACGACCAGGACACCTGGGACCAGGACCCCTGGTCGCCGACAAGGCGGCGCTGACCCCGTTTTGCACAGAGCACGCGGACTGACCGCGTGCTCCGGTGTGTCACGTGGTCACGAGTCCTACGGTTGACAACGAAGCCCACGCGGGCTCTCTCCGCGTGGGCTTCGACCGAATCACGCCTCAGCGTGGCCGGTTATTCCAGTTGTAGAACGTAGGAATGTTCTCGAAGTGGTTCCAGGCGCAGACCGCCGATCCGCCATCCTGCGGCGTCTCCTCGGCGCGCTGCCTGCGGGCCACTTCCGCCTCCGCGATGAGCGCGGCCAGTCCGGCCCGGGTGTCGTGCACCCGTGCCGTCACCGGATCCGTCTCCACGCCGTCAGACAGCCGTGGCTTCGTGATCTCGGGCATGATCCAGCACTCCCTCCAATAGGCGAATCTTGCTGTTCCGGCAGTGGTTCGTCTCGGTGACGTCGAACCTGCCGTGTTCGAAGTACCGGTTGGCGGCGTGTGCGCCACCGCAGAAGCCGAAGTACGGGCAGGCGCTGCGGCATGCCTCGACACCGCGGAGGAACTCCTGGATCCAGGGCGTCCCGGTGGCGCCGGCCAGGATCTCGGGCAGCGGGGTGGTCAGCACGTTGCCACTGGTGAAGTCGCCGTACCGCGGGTCGTGGAAGCCGGCCAGCTCGGGCGAGAGCAGCACCACCGACCCGTCGTGGGCGATCGTCGGGATCGGGTCGTGCCGGCGCGGGAGCAGCTCGTCCGCGCTGCCGTCGAGGACCGCGGCGGCGTAGCGCAGCGACCACTCGACCTCCCGCAGGTGAATCCGCGGATCGCGGCGCCATGCCCCGACCAGCTCGGCCCAGAAGGCGCTCACCGCGGCCGGATCGTGCTGGTTCAGCCGGGTGTTGACGCCCTCCAGCTCCTCCACGTTGATGCCGAGCACCTCGCAGCCCAGGCCGAGGAAGTACTCGTACAGCTCGGTGGCGACGCCGGGACCGGGATCGCCGACCACGCACAGGGTGGAGAACGGGATGCCGTGGGCGCGCAGCCGGTCGATGCCGCGGATGATCAGGTCGTAGGCGGGTTTGCCGCCCCGGTCCACCCGGTCGCCGTTACGCCGGCGCGGCCCGTCCACGCTGACGCTGACCCGGACGTCGTGCTCGGTGAAGAACTCGCACCAGTCGTCGTCGATCAGGGTGGCGTTGGTCTGCACGTGATGCTCGACACCCGCACCGAACGGCGCGAACAGCGCGGCCAGGTGCTCCCGGCCCGCCGCGAGCGGCTCACCCCCGTGCCACACGACCGAGAACCTTCCGGTACGTGCGAAGCCGGCGACTCCGGCCGCCACCGCCTCAGCCACCGCGACCGGCATCTTCCGGTTCTCCCGCCGGAACGGCAGGTAGCAGTAGTCGCACGCCAGATTGCAGAGCGTAGTGGGCTGCATGACAACGTACCCCGGCTCCGCCGAGACGCCCCGCATCCCGCTCCACGCGACCGCCATGGTCACGCACCTCCGTCCGGCCTCTGCCGGCAACCGCTGACACACACACTCAGCTAGCCCCGGCGAAAACCTTGAGCCAGTGACCCGCACGACGGCCAGCCGCCCGGGTCAGAACCGTGCGGCACAAACCGCCCGGGATCGAACCGCACGGCGCAAGCCGCCCGGCCTGGTAAAACCTTGAGCAACCCGCGCAGCGCCAGCCGCCCGGGGTCGGACCGTGCGGCGCAAGCCGCCCGGCCCGATAAAACCTTGAGCCAGTGACCCGTGCGGCGCCAGCCGCCCGGGTCGGACCGTGCGGCGCTAGCCGCCCGGTCAGGTTAGGGCACCCAGTCCACCAGAACGCGAAAGATCCGCATGTGCCGGACATCGACACACGCGGATCATTTCACGCTCGGACTGTTACCAACCAGAAGTACCTGGCGGTCAGCCGCGGGTGTACGAGCTCATCATCTGCACCTCACCGGTGCCCTCGACGACCTCGCCCACCTGCCACGCCTCGACGCCGCGGCCGGTCAGGTACGCCATCGCACGGTCCGCGTCGTCGGAGGAGACGACCGCGAACATGCCGACGCCCATGTTGAAGGTGGCCTCCATCTCCGTGTCCTCGATCCGGCCCTTGGCCTGGATCAGGTCGAAGATCGGCTGCGGGCGCCAGGTCGAACGGTCCACCACGGCGTCCATGGTGTCGGGAAGGACCCGGTTCAGGTTGCCGGGGATGCCGCCGCCGGTGACGTGCGAGAACGCCCGGACCTCGGTCTCCTCGATCAGGCCCAGGCAGTCCTTGGCGTAGATCTTGGTGGGGGTGAGCAGCTCCTCACCCAGGGTGCGCTGCGTGCCGAAGTCGTCGACCACGGTGTCCAGCCGCATCCGGCCGGCGCCCAGCAGGACGTGCCGGACCAGCGAGTAGCCGTTGGAGTGCAGACCGGACGAGCGCATCGCGATGATCGCGTCGCCCAGCTCGACCCGCTCCTTGCCGAGGATCTCGCTCTCCTCGACCACGCCGACGCCGGTGGCGGAGACGTCGTACTCGTCCGGGCGCAGCACGCCGGGGTGCTCGGCGGTCTCGCCGCCCAGCAGGGCACAGCCGGCGTACCGGCAGCCGTCGGCGATACCGGCGCCGATCTCGGCGACCTTGTCCGGGACGACCTCGCCGCAAGCGATGTAGTCGAGCAGGAACAGCGGCTCCGCGCCGCAGGCCACCAGGTCGTCGACGACCATGGCGACCAGGTCGATGCCGATCGTGTCGTGGATGTCGAGCTGCTGGGCGATGACCAGCTTGGTGCCCACGCCGTCGGTGGAGGAGGCCAGGATCGGGCTCTTGTACTTCGCCGTGTTCAGCCGGAACAGGCCGGAAAAGCCGCCAAGGTCACCGATCACCTCGGGCCGGGAGGTCTTCTTCACCTTGGACTTGAGCAGCTCGACGGCCCGGTCGCCGGCGTGGATGGAGACACCCGCTTCCGCGTACGTGGCCGGGCGCTTGCGCGCGCCCCGGCCGGAGCCGGCCGTCCACAGCTGACGGTCCCCTCCTTCGGCGCCGTTGGATCCGGCACTGCTGCGCTCGGACACGTGCGTCACGGTTCTCCCCTTAGCGGTTCTGTGAAACTGAAAGTCACGGGTGGTGCAGCGCGTTCGCGCCGCCGGGGCTGGCGACCAGCGGCGCCGATGCCGTCCGATCGTCGCCCGCATACTCGCGGGTCTCGTAGTCGGACTCGAGGTCGGCGACCGCGGCCGTGGCCGCCTCCTTCGTGGCGCCCGGCATGCTGGCACGCCGGCCGACACCCTCCAGGACGTGCTTGCCGATCAGGTCGCTGGCCGGCAGCTCGATCGGGTACTCCCCGTCGAAGCAGGCCATGCAGAGCCGGGACTTCGGCTGCTCGGTCGCCTGGACGAGTCCGTCCAGCGAAACGTAGCCGAGGCTGTCGGCGCCGATCGAGCGGCGGATCCCGTCGATCTCCAGGCCGTTGGCGATCAGCTCGGCCCGGGTGGCGAAGTCGATGCCGTAGAAGCACGGCCACTTCACCGGCGGCGAGGAGATCCGCACGTGCACCTCGAGGGCGCCGGCCTCACGCAGCATCCGGATCTGGGCGCGCTGGGTGTTCCCGCGGACGATCGAGTCGTCGACCACGACGATCCGCTTGCCGCGGACCACCTCGCGCAGCGGGTTCAGCTTCAGCCGAATACCGAGCTGCCGGATGGTCTGCGACGGCTGGATGAAGGTCCGGCCGACATACGCGTTCTTCATGAAGCCGGCGCTGTACGGGATACCGGAGGCTTCCGCGTACCCGATAGCGGCGGGAATGCCGGACTCGGGCACGCCGATCACCAGGTCCGCCTCGACCGGGTGCTCCTTGGCCAGCTTGCGGCCGACCTCGACGCGGGCCGAGTAGATGTTGCGGCCGGCGATCGTGGTGTCCGGGCGGGCAAGGTACACGTACTCGAAGAGGCAGCCCTTGGGCTCCGGGGCGGCGAACCGGCTGGACCGCAGACCGTGTTCGTCTATCGCGATGATCTCGCCCGGCTCGACCTCACGGACGAAGCTGGCGCCGGTGATGTCCAGCGCGGCGGTCTCGCTCGCGACCACCCAGCCGCGCTCCATCCGGCCCAGCACCAGGGGGCGGACGCCCTGCGGATCGCGAGCCGCGTACAGCGTGTGCTCGTCCATGAAGACGAAGCTGAAGGCGCCCCGCAGAGTCGGCAGCAGCTCGAGCGCCGCGGCCTCGACCGAAAGGTCGGGGCGACCGGCCAGGAGGGTGGTCACCAGGGCGGTGTCGGAGGTGGCGTCGCCCACCTCGAGGCCGCGGGCGGCGACCTCCTTGGCCAGCTCGGCGGTGTTGACCAGGTTGCCGTTGTGGGCCAGCGCGATCGTCGTGCCGGCCGGGGTGGCCCGGATGGTGGGCTGCGCGTTCTCCCAGTTGGAACCGCCGGTCGTGGAATAGCGCGCGTGGCCGATCGCGAGGTGGCCGCGCAGGCTGGCCAGGGTCGGCTCGTCGAAGACCTGGGAGACCAGGCCGATGTCCTTGTACACCACCACGCCGGAGCCGTCACTCACCGCGATGCCGGCTGCCTCCTGGCCGCGGTGCTGGAGTGCGTAGAGCCCGAAGTAGGTGAGTTTGGCGACCTCTTCCTCGGGGGCCCAGACACCGAAGACGCCGCAGGCATCCTGGGGGCCGCGCTCCTGGGGGTCGAGATCGTCGGTCAGTCGGCCGTCGCCTCGGGGCACCTGCTTGCTCCCTCATGTCAGGGTCTGCACGGACCGCGAACTCGCTGGTCCGTCCGACCGCCCAGTGTACGCGAGCCGGAGGGAACGCCACCCGGGCTCATCGACCGATGAGCGGCAGGTACTCAGTGAGATCGGTCCGTACCCCACTGGCCCGGAGGCGCCCGTCGGCGACCGCGGCCGCCCAGTCGAGACGCCCGGAAGCCAGGAGCAGCCAGGTCATCGGATCCGTTTCGACCACATTGGGCGGTGTGCCGCGGGTGTGCCGCGGACCGGCGACGCACTGAATCGCGCCGAAAGGTGGAATTCGCACCTCCACCGAACGGCCAGGCGCTCGACGGGACAACTCGGTCAGCAGTGCTCGCACCGCGTCACGGAGCACCACGCGGCCGGGTTCGACACCCCGGTCCAGCGCGTCCAACGCCTCCGCCACCGAGTCGGAATTATTGTGCGCAGGTGACATGTCAGGACAATACGACCCGGTCTGCCGACAACGGCACACCGCCCTGGGTCGCGCGAGTGACGTATGACAAGGCATAGTTGCCGACGGTGTACACGTCGCGGGATCTCACCGGGCACCCGAAACCGGGAACCGCGCGACCGGAAGGCGGTGGACGTGACCACGCACCTACGAGCCCGGACGGCCCAGGCCGGTGCGTTCCTGGCGCTGGCCGCCGGCTTGGTGGCCGGTGTGCAATCTCCTGCCCTGGCTGACCCCCCAGAAATCCAGATCCAGCTCTCGAACACCGAGGTCGACTCTGGAAGTACTGTAACCATGCAGTACACCGTGCGTAACCCCGGGGGCCAGGACCAGCAGGGTGACAACCGGGCCTCCATCCGGGTCACCGGCATGAGCTGCTCCGGTCAATGCAGCCCTTCAGGCCAGCCGATTCAGCCCGACGCCACCGCTGACTTCAACGCCACGCTGACCGCACCGACCGTGAGCGCCGGGCAGAACCGGTCCGTCACGGTCACCGTGACGGTCACGCTGAACGGCGAGACCGGCACCGCCTCCGAGACGATCACCGTCAACGGGCCCGCGGCGCCGACCACTGTCCGGCAGGTCAGCGGCCGCATCAAGGACGACGGCGGCGCCCGGGTCGCGGGTGTGCAGGTCGCGATCCAGGACAGCGCGGGCCACTCGTACAGCACCACCACCGGCAACAACGGCGAATACGCCTTCTCCTCGTCGGACGCCAAGCCGATCGCGGCCGGCTCGATCACGGTGGGCGCGGCCAAGGACGGCTACGACGCCACCACGGTGACCGTGGAGGGCACCGCCGGCCGGACCGTCAACGTGCCGCTGACCATCAAGAAGGTCGCCGCGGAGACCACCTCGCCGACGCCGACGCCGAGCACCTCGGCGACTGCCGCGCCGGAAGAGGAGGTCACCGACGAGGAGACCGCCGAGACCACGGCGCCGCTGGCCGACCAGGGGCTGGACAACACCTCCGGCACCGAGGAAGAGGGCAGCAACTGGCTGCTCATCATCATGGGTGTGCTGCTGGTGGCCGCCGGTATCGGCGCCATGGTGCTGGTCTGGATGCGGCGTAAGAACGCGAACGACGACCTCGGCTCGGACACCGGCCTCGGCAAGGCCGTCCCGGCGGCGGCCGGCGGCTTCGACGCCACCCGGGTGGCCGCGCCGGTCGGCGGTGGGCGCGGCGGCGACGCCACGATGGTCGCTCCGGCGGGCGGCATGGGTGCTCAGCGCGGCGGCATGGGCGGCAGCCTGGCCGACGCCCCCACGATGATCCACCGGCCGCCGGTCGAGGACGAGTTCCCGGACCCGTACGGCGCTCCGATGCCGGCCGGCGGTGGCTTCGCCGGCGGCGGTAACCAGTGGGGTGCCGACCAGGGCGGCGCCTACGGTGGCGCCACGCAGACCTACGGGCAGCAGGGCGGCGGTTACGGCGCCGCCGACCAGGGCGGCTACAACGACCCCGGTCAGGGTGGCTACAACGACCAGGGCCAGCAGCGCTACGACGAGCACACCAACCTGTACCAGCCGGAGCAGCCGCAGCAGCCGCAGCAGGCTCAGCGGTACGACGAGCACACCAACCTCTACCAGCCCGAGCCGGGCGGCTACCCGCAGCAGCAGGGTGGCAACTACGGTGGCGGCGGCTACGACCAGGGCGGCTACGACCAGCAGCAGGGTGGCTACGGCGACCAGGGCGGCTGGGGCGGTCAGGACGCCGGCGGCTACGGGCCGCAGGGTGGCTACGACCAGCAGCAGCAGGGCGGCAGCTACGGCGGAGGGTACGAGCAGCAGCAGGGCGGCGCCTACGGTGGTGGCGGCTACGACGACGGTGGCTACGACCAGCAGCAGGGCGGCAACTACGGCGGCTACGACCAGCAGCAGCAGGGTGGCTACGGCGACCAGCAGCGTGGCACGTACGGGAATCCTCGCCCGAACCGCGACTGGGACGGCAACTGAAACTGAAACCTGACGCATGAAGAAAGGCCCCGCGCGATCCGCGCGGGGCCTTTCTTCATGGCTTGCTCAGGCGTCGGCCGACGGGTTGATCGGCCCACCCGGCACCTGCGGGCTCAGCTCGAGCGTGACCGAGCGGACCGGGGCGGGCGCCTCGGGCTGCTCGGCGGGCTCGGTGTCGGCGTGCCGGTTGACCAGCTCGGCGGTGCCGCCGAACAGGTTCCGCAGCGTCGACGACCAGACCTCGCGCAGCTCGTCCAGCGGGATGCTGAACTGGCCCTCCACCTGGAGCGCCGGCTCCTCGGAGGTGACGCCGAGCGGGGTGACCGGCACGCCGTGCTCCGCCACGAGGGCGAGGAACGCCTTGTCGTGCCCGCGCGGCACGGCCACGAGCACGCGGCTCGCGGACTCGCTGAACAGGTGGACGAACGGCGAGTTGCCGTCCTCCGGGAAGGTCACCTTGGCGCCGATGCCGCGCCGCAGCGTGCTCTCCACCAGCACCTGTGCCAGACCACCGTCGGAGAGGTCGTGCGCCGCGCTGACCAGCCCGGACCTGGAGGCCTGGGCCATCACCTTGGCGAGCGCCTGCTCGGCCGCGAGGTCGACCTTCGGCGGGCGGCCGCCGAGGTGGCCGTGGGTCACCCAGGCCCACTCCGAGCCGGACAGCTCCACGCGGGTCTCGCCGAGCAGGAAGAGCAGGTCGCCGCCGGCCTTGGCGGGCGGCGGGAAGCCCATCGGGATACGGCGGGACACGTCGTCGAAGACGCCGAGCACACCGACCACGGGGGTCGGGTGGATGGCGGCCGCGCCGGTCTGGTTGTAGAAGCTGACGTTGCCACCGGTGACCGGGGTGCCCAGCTCCAGGCAGCCGTCGGCGAGACCACGGCAGGCCTCGGAGAACTGCCACATCACGGTCGGGTCCTCGGGGGAGCCGAAGTTGAGGCAGTCGGTGATCGCGACCGGCTCGGCGCCGGTGACGGCCACGTTCCGGTACGACTCGGCGAGCGCGAGCCTGGCCCCCTCGTACGGGTCGAGCCGGGCGAACCGGCCGTTGCCGTCGACGGACAGCGCGACCCCGAGCCCGGTCTCCTCGTCGATCCGCAGGATGCCGGAGTCCTCCGGCTGGGCCAGGATCGTGTTGCCGAGAACATACCGGTCGTACTGCTCGGTGACCCAGGTCTTGTCGCACAGGTTCGGCGAGCCGGCCATCCGCAGCAGGGTGGCGCGCAGTTCGTCGCCGGTCGACGGGCGGGGCAGCGTCTCGGCACGGTCGGCCTGGAGCAGCATCACGTCGTTCGGCTCACGGAACGGCCGGTTGTAGACCGGGCCGTCGTCGGCGAGCGAACCCGGCGGCACGTCGACGACGACGTGGTCGTTCCAGGTGATGTGCAGGCGGCCCGGGGTGCCGTCCTCGGCGGCCGCGGTGACCTCGCCGATGGCGGTGGCCCAGACGCCCCACTTCTCGGCGACCTTGAGCACCGCGTCCAGGTTCTCCGGCGTGACGATCAGGAGCATGCGCTCCTGGGACTCGCTGGCCAGGATCTCGGTCGGCGACATCGACGGCTCGCGCAGCGGAACCCGCTCCAGCCAGACCCGCATGCCGGTGCCGGCGGCCGCGGCGGTCTCGGTGAGGGCACAGGTGAGGCCCGCGCCGCCGAGGTCCTGGATGCCGCTGACCAGGCCGGCGTCGTACAGCTCGAGGCAGCTCTCGATCAGGAGCTTCTCCATGAACGGGTCGCCGACCTGCACCGACGGGCGGCGCTGCTCGGCCTCCTCGTCGAAGGTCGCCGAGGCCAGCACGGAGACACCGCCGATGCCGTCCCGGCCGGTACGCGCGCCGAGGAGCACCACGATGTTGCCGGTGCCGGTGGCTTCCTTCTTCTGGAGCCGCTCGACCGGCAGGACACCGATCGACAGCGCGTTGACCAGCGGGTTGCCCTGGTAGCACGGGTCGAAGACGATCTCGCCACCGATGTTGGGCAGGCCCAGGCAGTTGCCGTAGCCGCCGATGCCGGCCACCACGCCGGGCAGCACCCGGGCGGTGTCGGGGTGGTCGGCCGCACCGAAGCGCAGCGGGTCCATCACCGCGATCGGCCGGGCGCCCATGGCCAGGATGTCGCGGACGATGCCGCCGACGCCGGTGGCCGCGCCCTGGTAGGGCTCCACGTAGCTGGGGTGGTTGTGCGACTCGACCTTGAAGGTGACCGCGATCTTCTCGGAGATCTGCACCACACCGGCGTTCTCACCGATGCCGGCGAGCATCCGGATGTTCTTCGGGGCCTTCTCGCTGAACTGCTTGAGGTGCACCTTGCTCGACTTGTACGAGCAGTGCTCACTCCACATGATCGAGTACATCGCCAGTTCGGAGGCGGTCGGCCGGCGGCCGAGGATCTCCCGGATCCTGGCGTACTCGTCGTCCTTCAGGCCCAGCTCACCGAAGGGCTGGAGGTCGTCCGGAGACTTCTCCGCCCGCTCGACGGTGTCGGGCTCGTCGGAGCCGGTGGCGAGCACGTCGGTCGCAGCGAAGCCACTCTGCTGCGTCGTCACTGTTGTCCCCCTGCGAGCTGACCGTCCTTCGCCAGACTGCGCAGGACGGAGGTGAAGAAGCCGAGGCCGTCGAGCGACGGGCCGGTCAGCGCCTCCACGGCGTGTTCCGGGTGCGGCATGATGCCGACGACGTTGCCGGCCTCGTTGGTGATTCCGGCGATGTCGCGCTGCGAGCCGTTCGGGTTGCCCTTGATGTAGCGGGCGATGACCCGGCCCTCCGCCTCGAGCGCGTCGAGCGTGCGGGTGTCCGCGACGAAGCAGCCCTCACCGTTCTTCACCGGGATCAGGATCTCCTGACCGGGGGTGAAGGCGTTGGTCCAGGCGGTGCCGGTGGCCTCGACCTTGAGCCACTGGTCGCGGTTACGGAAGTGCAGGTGCTGGTTCCGGGTCAGCGCGCCGGGCAGCAGGTGCGCCTCGCAGAGGACCTGGAAACCGTTGCAGATGCC
Organism: Actinoplanes lobatus; assembly: GCF_014205215.1. NCBI lineage: Bacteria > Bacillati > Actinomycetota > Actinomycetes > Micromonosporales > Micromonosporaceae > Actinoplanes > Actinoplanes lobatus. The sequence goes on along the minus strand of NZ_JACHNC010000001.1, from coordinate 2,400,570 downwards.
GAGCACGGGCAGACCGCCGCGTGCCGCATCGATGATGGACTCCATCACCGGCGCGAACCGGGCGATGGCGCCGCAGCGCAGATAGTCGCCGTACGAGAACCCGCCGGGAAGGACGACCGCGTCGACCCCGTGCAGATCCGGGTCGCCGTGCCAGAGACGCACGGCCTCGGCCCCGGCGATCCGGGCGGCGCGGGCGGCGTCCCCGTCGTCCAGTGAACCAGGGAAGGTGACCACACCGATCCGCATGGTCAGGCGACCTCCGCGCCCTCGACGAGGCGAACCTCGTAGTCCTCGATCACCGGGTTGGCGAGCAGCTTGTCGGCGATCTCCCGGGCCCGATCGAGGTCGGCCTCCCCGGTGAAATCGATCTCGATCCGACGACCGATGCGGACAGACGAGACATCGGTGACGCCGAGCCGGGGCAGCGCATTGGCCACCGCTTGACCCTGCGGGTCCAGGATCTCCGGCTTGAGCATGACGTCGACCACGACGCGAGCCACGGGCACTCCTGACTGATAGATGTAAGCAGCCCGAAGCCTACCTGGTGAGGCCTTGCGACGACCCACGGGTCGGTGTCGGCAGGCCGACCCGAGCGTCATTGAGCAGGCAAGGCGTGCCAGATCCCGGGACATCCCACAGTGATATGTATCAATTGGGCTGAGAGGCCGGCGGCACCGGCGACCTAGGTTTCATCCATCGAATTCGATGGGATCAATACGCGTACCTCGTCGACCCGATCCCCAGAAAGGAAACTCGACGTGCGCATTCGCCTTCTGGCCGCCGCCACCGGTGTGATCGCGGCCCTGGTCGCCCCGTCCGCCGCGCAGGCCGCCGACCCGGTCACCCCCTACATCATCGGCGGGAGCACGGTCTCGTCCGCGCCCTGGGCCGCGGCCGTCTTCAGCAACGGCAGCTTCACCTGCTCCGGCACGATCATCTCGGCCAACTACGTCCTCACCGCACGGCACTGCGTCAGCGGGACGATGTCGGTACGCGTCGGCAGCGTGAACCGGACCTCCGGCGGCGTCACCCGGACCGTCTCGTCCAGCTCCACCCGGTACGACCTCGCGCTGCTGCGCCTGAGCAGCTCGGTGAGCACCACCTACATGCCGCTGTCCAGCGCGTACCCGCCGGTCGGCTCCACCAACAGCATCTACGGCTGGGGCATGACCTGCTACTCCGGCTGCGACGCGTCGACCACGCTGAAGACCGCCACGGTCTCGGTGACGTCGACCAACGCGACCGACGCCTACAACGGCCGGGCGATCGCCAGCACCCGCGTCAACGGGAACGCCTGGCGGGGCGACTCGGGTGGGCCGCAGGTCTACAACGGCGCCCAGGTGGGTGTCGCGTCGACCGCCGACGGCTCGAGCCGGCAGTACTACGGCAGCGTCGCCTACAACCGGGCGTGGATCACCTCGGTGGCCGGCGTCTAGAAGAGATGCGGTCCGGGCGCAACGGAGCGCCCGGACCACAACTTCGTCAGAGGATGGGCGCGGGAGCGTACCCCGCCGCCTGGGGGTTCTGGGCCACGATCTCGGCGATCCGCGCGGCAACCGCCTGGACCTGCGCCGGGGCCGCGCCCACGAACGCGGCGCGGTCCGCGACGAGCGTGTCGATCTCGGCGCGCGAGAGCCGCAGGCGCTCGTCGGCGGCCAGCCGGTCGAACAGGTCGTTGACCGCGGCGCCCTTCTCCCGCATGGCCAGCGCCACGGCGACCGAGTGCTCCTTGATCACCTCGTGCGCGACCTCCCGGCCGACGCCCTTGCGCACCGCGGCGACCAGCACCTTCGTGGTGGCCAGGAAGGGCAGGAAGCGGTCCAGCTCCCGGGCGACCACCGCGGGGTAGGCCCCGAACTCGTCGAGCACCGTGAGGAACGTCTGGAACAGCCCGTCGGTGGCGAAGAACGCGTCCGGCAGCGCGATCCGGCGGACCACGGAACAGGAGACGTCGCCCTCGTTCCACTGGTCGCCGGCCAGCTCGCCGGTCATCGACAGGTAGCCGCGGACGATCACCGCGAGGCCGTTGACCCGCTCCGAGGACCGGGTGTTCATCTTGTGCGGCATCGCCGAGGAGCCGACCTGGCCGGGCTTGAAGCCCTCGGTCACCAGCTCCTGGCCGACCATCAGCCGGATGGTGGTGGCCAGCGACGACGGGCCGGCGACGATCTGGGCCAGCGCCGAGACCACGTCGAAGTCGAGCGAGCGCGGGTAGACCTGGCCGACGCTGGACAGCACCCTTGCGAACCCGAGGTGCTCGGCGACCTTCTTCTCCAGCTCCGCAGCCTTGTCGAAGGAGCCGTCGAAAAGGTCGAGCTGGTCGGCCGCGGTGCCGACCGGGCCCTTGATGCCACGCAGCGGGTAGCGGCCGATCAGGTCGTCGAGACGCTCGTACGCGATCAGCAGCTCCTCCGCCGCCGAGGCGAACCGCTTGCCCAGCGTGGTCGCCTGCGCCGCGACGTTGTGCGAGCGACCGGTCAGCACCAGGTCGGAGTGCTCGACGGCGAGCGCCGCGAGCCGGGACAGCGCGGCCACCACCCGGTCCCGGATCAGCTCGAGCGACGCCCGGATCTGGAGCTGTTCGACGTTCTCCGTGAGGTCGCGGGAGGTCATCCCCTTGTGGATCTGCTCGAACCCGGCCAGCTCGGAGAACTCCTCGATGCGGGCCTTCACGTCGTGCCGGGTGATCCGCTCACGGGCCGCGATCGACGCCAGGTCGACCCGGTCGAGCACCGCCTCGTACGCCTCGACGGCGCCCTCCGGAACGTCGACGCCGAGATCACGCTGGGCCTTCAGGACCGCGAGCCACAGCTTGCGCTCCATCCGGATCTTCTCCTCCGGGGACCAGAGGGTGACGAGGTCGGCGGAGGCGTACCGGGCAGCGAGCACGTTCGGGATGGTCACGGCACTGATTCTTTCACGGGCTGGACGGCGTCTCCCGGCAGCCGGTGACGCAGGGTACGGACATCACGGCTGAGCAGCATCGCGGCGACGGACAGGAACATCAGCACCGCGCACCCGATCAGGGTGGGCCGCAGCCCGGCCGCCTCGGCGATCGGCCCGACCAGCACCTCACCGACCGGCATGGCCAGGAACGATCCGAGCATGTCGTACGAGTACACCCGCGCCAGCTTGTCGGCCGGCACGTGCTCCTGCATCGTGGTGTCCCAGGCGATGCCGAACTGCTCCAGCCCAACCCCGGCGATGAACCCGGTGACCAGCAGCACCGGCACGGTCGGCCGGACGCCGAGGGCCAGCATCGGCAGGGTGACCAGGCCGCACCCGAAGGTCCCCCAGAGCAGCAACCGCCGGATGCGCAACCGGATCGCCAGCATCGCCCCGGCCATCATGCCGAGGGTCTGCGCCGCGAGGATCAGGCCCCATGCCGTCCGCCCGAAGGTCTGGTCGGCGACCACCGGGCCCAGCACGTTCGCCGAGCCGGACCACGCCACGTTGCCGATGCAGGCGCAGGCCACCACCACCCACAGCCACTCGCGGGAGCGGAACTCGGTCCAGCCGCCGCGCAGCTCGGTGAGGACACCGGGCCGCACCGAAACCGGCCGGGAGGGCAGTCGGAGGAACGCGAAACAGAGCGCCGAGACCGCGAAGGTGGTGGCGTCCACGGCGATGCCCCAGCCCGGCCCCACGACGGCGACCAGCACGCCGCCCAGCGGGGCGCCCAGGATCATCGCGCCGTTGGAGCACATCCGGTTCAGCGCGTTGGCCTGCTGCCGGACATCCTCCGGAACGGTCTGCGGCACCACCGCCGCGGTGGCCGGCAGAGCCAGGGCGGCCACCACGCCGTTGACCGCCGAGACGCCGACGAGCAGCGGGATCGTCGCGGTGCCGGTGAGCACCAGGGCAGCCACCACACCCTGGGTGGCGGCTGCGGCGAGGCCGGCGCCGACCAGCACCAGGCCGCGTGGCAGCCGGTCCGCCAGCACCCCGCCGAAAAGCAGGAACAACACGTTGGTCAGGGTCCGGACCCCGACGACGAGACCGAGGTCGCGGACCGAACCGGTCAGGTCGAGAACGGCGAAGGAGAGAGCGATCGGGGCGATCGCGTTGCCCAGGGCGTTGACGGTCCGCCCGGCCAGCAGGAGCCGGAAGTTGCGGTGGCGCAGCGGGCCGGTCATTCCGCTGCCATCTCGAAGAGGGCGACCGTGGTGCTGGTCCGGATCGTGCCGGGAGTGCGCGGCGGCTGCGCGGCCGCGTGCAGGTCGACCAGCGCGGCGGCGATCCGGTCACGAATCTCCTTCCACACGTCCGGATCGACCCAGAACTCCCCATCGCCCAGAACCCCGGGTCCGGGGCCGGGACCTCCCGCCGACCTTCGGATCAGTTCCTGTGCGGCAGCCGGGTAGAGCGCCCGCTTTCCCTCCGAAGCGAGTGGGCCGCGGTCGTTCACCGCGTCGTAGCGGTACCGCTTCGCCACCCCGCCGCGGATCTTCTCCTCGCCGGCCACCACGATCAGGCCGCCGGACTGGAGGTTGCGCAGGTGGTAGCTGGCATTGGCGTGGGTGATCCCGAGTTCCCTCGCGACTTCGGCGGCGGTCAGTGCGGCCCCGGTGAGCAGGGACATGATCTGTAGGCGTACCGGATGGGCCAGCGCTCGGAGCGCGGCCGTGCCGCCGGACTCGGCATCTCCCAAAGACATGTTGGGGAGTCTATGTATCCGGTGGGGCAACTGTCCAACAGTTGTTTGAGAGTGGCACACTGCACGGGCCAACCGGCATCCTCGCTAGGGTTACCGGTGGGTAGCCTGGCCGATCCCCGAAAGGACTACTGATGACGGATTTCAGCCCCGAGTCGCTCGCCGCGATCGGCCCGAAGGAGTTCACTCAGCTGGTCAAGTCCACCCCGGACTCGAAGATCGCCGAGGTGATGGCGTCCGACACCCGCACCAAGATCCTGGACGAGGTGTTCAACCGGATGCCCGGGCTCTTCCGCGCGGAGCGGTCCGGGGACACCTCCACCGTCATCCACTGGATCATCACGGGCGGGCCGAGCGGCCAGGACACCTACGAGACGGTGATCGAGGACAAGACCTGCACCGTCACCAGCGAGCCGGTCCGCAAGCCCGAGCTGGCCATGACCATGGACGCGCTCACGTTCCTGAAGACCATCACCGGCGCCGGGAACCCGATGATGCTGTTCATGACCGGCAAGATCAAGGCGAAGGGCAACCTGAACCTGGCCACCAGCATCCCGAAGCTCTTCGACATCCCGAAGGGCTGACCCTCACAGCAGGCCGTGGTCCCGGGCGTAGATCGCGGCCTGCGTCCGGTCCCGCAGGCCCAGCCTCGCGAGGATGTGCGAGACGTGGTTCTTGACCGTCCCCTCGCTCACGTAGAGCTTGGCGGCGATCTCCCGGTTCGTCGCGCCCCGGGCGATCAGCCGCAGCACCGCGTGCTCCCGGTCGGTCAGGTCGGCGCGGGGCGTCGACATCGGCTCCCCGCGGTCCAGGGCCGACACCAGGCGCCGCACCACCGCGCTGTCGTGCTGGTCGACGCCGGACCGGGCCAGCCGCACGGCCCGGGCAAGATCCCGCGGCGGCAGGTCCTTGAGCAGGTAGCCGCCCGTCCCGGCCCGCAGCGCCCGGATCACGTACTCCTCGTCGTCGAAGGTCGTCAGCATCAGGACGCGACAGGCCGGCAGCCTCTCGCGGAGCAGTTCGGCGGCACGAAGACCATCCAAGACCGGCATGCGTACGTCCATGAGCACGACGTCCGGCACCGTGGCGAGGGCGAGCTCCACCGCGGCACGGCCGTCCGCCGCGGTGCCGACCACCTCGATACCCGGCTCGATGCCGAGCAGCGAGGCGATGCCCTCCCGGATCAGCGCCTGGTCGTCGGCGACGAGAACCCGCACCGGGGCGTCGGCGGTCACCGGGTCCCCGCCGGGACACTCGCCACGATCCGGGTGCCGTGTCCGGGCGTCGACTCCACCCGTACGCTGCCGCCGAGAACGGCCAGGCGCTCGCGCATGCCGCTGAGCCCACTACCGGCCACGGTGTCCGGGGCGAAGCCCTGGCCGTTGTCCTCCACTTCGAGGACCGCGCCGTCCTCGCCGCGCCGGACCGCCACCCGCACGAGGTCCGCACCGGCGTGCCGGCGGGCGTTGGTGAGCGCCTCCTGAGCGACCCGGTAGAGCGCCTCCGAGCCGGCCCGCCCCTGGTCCAGGTCCGCGTCGCCGACGTCGAGCACCACCCGGAAATCCACGTCGTCCAGCCCTTCCACCAGCGCGAACAGGGCCGTGGCCAGGGAGAACGGCTCGTCTCGGAGGGCGCCGACCGACTCCCGTACCTCGCGGAGCGCCCGTCCCGCGGCCCGGTGGGCGTCCGCGACCGCCCGGTCCGCCACCTCCGGGTCGCGGTCCCGGAACGCCTCCGCCTTGGCCAGCTGGACGCTGATCGCGGTCAGATGATGGCCGACGCTGTCGTGGATGTCCCGGGCCAGCCGGTTGCGCTCGCTCGCGGCGCTCAGCTCGGCCACCCGCTGCTGCGAGGCGGTCAGCTCGGCCACCAGCCGCTCGGCCCGCAGCCGGCTCTGTCGCTGCTCGGCCGCGACGGCCGCGGTGGCCACCGTCAGGACCAGGCCGATGAAGAGCATGAACAGATCGGAGACCACCTCGGGATCGGTCCAGCCGCCGGTCACGGTACTGGCCCGGACCAGCGCGGCGGACAGGTAGAACACCGCCAGGCCGATCCCGGCGGCACGGCCCAGCCAGAGGTACGCGAAGAACGGCACCAGGACGAAGAGGGCCTGGGAGAAGCCGGCCTGATCGGCGGAGTTGACGGTCTCCAGCAGCACGATCCGGACCACCAGCAGGGCCACCGCCCAGCGCCGTGACCGGGGCCGCCGCCAGTCGAACTGCTCGACGGCCAGCAGGGCGAGCAGGCCCCCCACGAAGACCGCCAGCTCGGCGCCGGACCAGTCCGGTGCCAGACCGGCGACGACGTAGTAGAGCCCGGTCAGCATCACCGCCCCGTAGAGCAGCGAGGCCATCCAGCGCAGCGGCGGTGCGTCGAGAGCCATACCGTCACGCTAGGTGGCCGGGGCATCCACGCCCATGCCCGGCGCTCAGGTTTGGCCATTCGTCATGTGCCGTCCGGCCGGCGACCGCCCGCCGCTCCTGGCCGCGCGGCACTGTCCCCGGTCCGGGCCGGCCGGGCACGGTATCGACGTCCGATACCGAAGGAGTCCGACAATGTCCGAACGGGATCTGTACCGTCTCGCCGCCCTGGCCGGCCTGGCCGGCGGCGTTCTCACCCTGGTGGCCGTGGCCCGCCGTGCCGGGCTGCTGCCGGAGAACGGGTTCACCCACGCCCTGGCTCCGCCGGCCAGCGCGCTGCTGCTGCTCACCCTCACCGCGCTCTACCTGTGCCAGCGGCAGGAGTCGGGCCGGCTGGGCCTGGCCGGTTTCGTGCTGAACCACCTCGGCCTGACCGGGCTGTTCGCGATCGAGTTCCTCACCCACGCGGTCCTGCAATACCAGGACGCCGCGACCCGGGAGGCCGTGCTCACCGGGCCGGGGCGGCCGTACTTCCTGGTGGTGGCGCTGATCTTCCTGGCCGGGGTGCTGCTCTTCGGCGCCGCGTCATGGCGGGCCGGAGTGCTGCCCCGGGGCGCCGTGGCGCTGTACGTGCTGGGCCTGAGTGCCGCGGCCCTGCGAGCCGCGGCACCCGAGTGGCTCTACCTCTCCGGGCTGATCGCCGGCAGCCTGGGTGTGCTGTGGCTGTCGGTGGCCCTGCTGCGGGACGCCGGCCGGCCGGCGCTCGTCACAGCGTGATCCGGCCCTCGACGGCGCGCAGGGCGATGTCCGTGCGGTACTGCGCGCCGTCCAGCCGGACGCCCTCGACCAGGGCGTAGGCGGCCGCGCGGGCGGCGGGCAGGTCGGCGCCGGCCGCGGTGACGCTCAGCACCCGGCCGCCGGCCGAGACCAGCGCGCCGTCGGCGTCGCGGGCGGTGCCGGCGTGGATGACGCCCGGGCGCTCGGCCCCCTCGATGACGTCGCCGGTCCGCGGGACGCCGGGGTAGTTGTGGCTCGCCACGACGATCGTGATCGCCGAGCCGTCCTTCCAGCGCAGCGGTCCGTGCTCGGCCAGGGTTCCGGTGGCGGCGGCGTTGAGCAGCCCGGCCAGCGGGGTGTCCAGCAGCGCCAGCACCACCTGGGTCTCCGGGTCGCCGAACCGGGCGTTGAACTCGATCACCTTCGGACCGTCCGGGGTGAGCGCGAGCCCGACGTAGAGCAGGCCGGAGAACGGGGTGCCGCGTTTGCGCATCTCGGCCAGGGTCGGCTCGACGGTCTCCCGCAGCACCCGCTCGGTGAGGTCGGCCGGCGCCCAGTCCAGCGGCGCGTACGCCCCCATGCCACCGGTGTTCGGGCCCTCGTCGCCGTCGGCCAGCCGCTTGAAGTCCTGGGCCGGCATCAGCGGGGCGGCCGCGGTGCCGTCGGTGACCACGAAGAGCGAGACCTCGGGGCCGGACAGGTACTCCTCGATGACGACCTTGCCGCACGCCTCGGCGTGGATCAGGGCCTCGTCGAGATCGTCGGTCACCACGACGCCCTTGCCGGCGGCCAGGCCGTCGTTCTTCACCACGTAGGGGGCGCCCAGCTCGGTGAGGGCGGCGCGGACCGCCTCCATGTCCGAGCAGGCGAAGGAACGCGCGGTCGGCACCCCGGCCGCGGTCATGACCTCCTTGGCGAAGGTCTTCGAGCCCTCCAGCCGCGCGGCCGCGGCCGACGGACCGAAACAGGCGATGCCCTTGGCCCGCACCGCGTCGGCCACACCGGCGACCAGCGGGGCCTCCGGGCCGACCACGACCAGGTCGGCGCTCAGCTCGACGGCGAGCGCCGCGACCGCGGCGGGATCGGTGACTTTGACCTCATGCAGCTCGGCGACCTGGGCGATGCCCGGGTTGCCCGGCGCGGCGGCCAGGAAGTCGACGGACGGGTCGGCGGAGAGCCCGACGGCAAGCGCGTGCTCGCGCCCACCGGAGCCGATCAGAAGTACGCGCACGACGGCCCATCCTACCTGCGTCACCGTCCAGTAAACTTCGGCAGTACCCGGGCTCCTCCAGGTACGACCTTGGGGAAAGGCAACACTCAAAGTGCCGGTGATCGTGTTGGTCGGCGCCCAGTGGGGCGACGAGGGCAAGGGCAAAGCCACGGACCTGCTGGGCGACCGGCTGGACTACGTGGTCAAGTTCAACGGTGGCAACAACGCGGGCCACACCGTCGTCATCGACGGCGAGAAGTACGCGCTCCACCTCCTTCCGAGCGGGATCCTCTCCCCGAACGTCGTACCGGTGATCGGCAACGGTGTCGTCGTCGACCTCAACGTGCTGTTCCAGGAGATCGACGGCCTGGAGGCCCGCGGCATCGACACCTCCCGGCTCCGGATCAGCGCGAACGCGCACGTCATCGCGTCGTACAACCGGACCCTCGACAAGGTCACCGAGCGGTTCCTCGGCTCGCGCCGGATCGGCACGACGGGCCGGGGCATCGGCCCCACCTATGCCGACAAGATGAACCGGATCGGCATCCGGGTGCAGGACCTCTTCGACGAGTCGATCCTGCGGCAGAAGGTCACGGCCGCGCTGGGCTTCAAGAACCAGGTGCTGTCGAAGATCTACAACCGGACCGGTGCGAAGGTCGACGACGTGGTCCGGGAGCTGCTCTCCTACGTCGACCGGCTGCGGCCGTACGTGGCCGACACCGCCCTGGAGCTGTCCGAGGCCATCGACGCCGGCAAGGTCGTGCTCTGCGAGGCCGGCCAGGCCACCCTGCTCGACGTGGACCACGGCACCTACCCGTTCGTGACCAGCTCGAACGCGACGTCCGGCGGCGCCTGCACCGGCTCGGGCATCCCGCCGACCCGGATCGACCGGGTGGTGGCCGTGCTCAAGGCGTTCACCTCCCGGGTCGGTGAGGGCCCGTTCCCGACCGAGCTGCACGACAAGTGGGGCGACTACCTGCGTGAGGTCGGTCACGAGTACGGCACCACCACCGGCCGCCCGCGCCGCATCGGCTGGCTGGACCTGGTGATCGGCCGCTACGCGCAGCGCATCAACGGGGTCACCGACTTCGCGATGACCAAGCTGGACAACTACGACGGGCTCGACGAGATCCCGGTCTGCGTGGCGTACGAGGTGAACGGCGTCCGGCACGACGAGATGCCGGTCAACCAGACCGACTTCCACCACGCGAAGCCGATCTTCGAGACGCTGCCCGGCTGGAAGCAGGACATCACCGGCTGCCGCAAGTTCGAGGACCTGCCCCAGGAGGCGCAGGACTTCGTCGAGTTCGTCGAGCAGCGGATCGGCGCGCGGATCTCGATCGTCGGCGTCGGCCCCGGCCGCGAGGCGGTCATCGAGCGGCACTCGGTGCTCGGCGGTAACTGACCGTGTACGACGTGGTGCTCCTCAGCCTGGCCGAGGGGTCGGGCGACGGCTGCGGTTCCGGGTGCGGTGGCTGTGCCTCTGCCTGCGCGACTCCGCGTACCCCCGTGTTGGCCTGCGCGGACGCGCTGCGTGAGGCCGGCGCCCGGGTGGAGACCGTGCTGGCCGGTTCGGATCAGGAGATCGACGCGGTGCTGGCCCGTTTCGACGGGCCGGCACGGCCGGACGGTCTCGCCTGGCCGGACCCGGACACCAAGCTGAGGCTGGTGGTGGCGAGCGCCACCGACGGCCAGTTGCGCGCCGTCGTGCGCCGGCTGGTCCGGCGGTACGCTCCGCCGCCCAGCAAGCGCCCCTCCGACCTGGCGGCCGGCCGCACCGTGCCGGATCTCCCGCCGCTCGCGATCCTGCCGCTCGACCCGGGCAACTCCGGCGATCTGGCCGCCCAGCTCGGCCTCCCGCGGACCCCGGCCGAGGTGGCCGCGGCCGTGATGAACGGCCCGGTCCGCCGCCTCGACCTGCTGCGCAACGACGGCGGTTCGGTGACGCTGGACGGCGCTCTGCTCGGCGGTTCCGACGACGAGGGCCGGGCGGTGCCGTGGCGGGGCCGGGTCGAGGTCGACGACGCCCTGCTCACCGACGGTGAGGAGCCGGTGCTGGCCTGTGTGGTCGGCAACGCGGCCGGTTACGCCGAGTTCGACGGCCTGCGGCTGCTCGCCGACGGCGACCCCACCGACGGGCGGGTCGAGGTCGCGGTGGCGGTCCCGGTCGTGGTCAAACAGCGTTTCAAGGGCACGAGGGTACGGGTGGAGGTGCGCCGGGCGCGCGGCCGTGCGGTGTCCGTGCTGCCCCGCGAGGGTGACCTGCAGTTCCTCGACGACGGGGTGGCGGGTTCCACCAGCCGCAAGCGTTCGTGGTGGACCGAGCCGGGCGCCTGGGCGGTGTTCACGAGCTGACGCGATCCTTCTGGGCGACCCCGGTTCCGATGCGGAACCGGGGTCGCGCTGTTTCTCCGGTTTCTGGTCTATGTCGGGTTCCACGGGTCGTGGCGGACCGAGCAAACGTATGTACGCAAACGTATGCGGTACGCGGTACGGTCCCGGCAACCCGGCACTCGGGTCGGGGCTGACTCGACAGGAGGCACGTGGGATGAGGACCCGTCAGCGGTTGTCCCTCCTGACCGTCGCGGCCATGATCGGGGTCACCGGCTGCTCCCAGGGGACTGAGTCAACCGAATCCACGGCCGAGCAGAACGTGGCCGCCACGACCAGCTGCGCCGCCAACGGCGAACTCACCATGTGGGAGCGCTCGGGCGGCAACAAGGACATGGTGGACATGCTGGTCGCGGCGTGGAACACGAAGAATCCCGACTGCAAGATCGCACTGACCTACATTCCGCACACCGAGATGGTCGGCAAGATCGCCCAGGGCATCGCCTCCGGGCAGGTGCCCGACCTGATGGGCATGGATCTGATCTACGCGCCCCAGTTCGAGAAGGCCGGCCAGCTCGTCGACCTCACCGACCGGATCCGCGCCTGGCCCGAGCTGGCGACCGCCAGCAGCGGGCACATGACGGTCGCGACCTACGACCAACGGCTCTACGGCGTCCCGCTCTACGCCGACGTGTCGGCGCTCTTCTACAACAAGGACCTCTTCAAGAAGGCCGGACTCGACCCGGCGAAGCCGCCGGCCAGCCTGTCCGAGCTGCGGTCCTACGCCGACAGGATCACCGCGCTGGGCGGGGACGTGAAGGGCTACTACCTGCCGGGCAACTGCGCGGGCTGCAACATCTTCACGGTCGGGCCGCTGATGTGGGCCTCCGGCGCCAAGATCGAGGCGGCCGGCCCGGGTGACGAGCCGCTCGTCGGCGACGGCGTGAAGCAGGTGCTCCAGTTCGAGCGGGACATGGTGAAGGCCGGCAACGTCCACGACGGCGACCGCACCGAGAACGGCGAGACGTTCCACCTCCAGTTCGGCTCCGGCAAGGTCGGCATGATGGGCACCGGCAACTTCAACATCACGCTCGCCCGCCAGCAGAACCCCGGGATGGACTTCGGCATCGCCCTGCTGCCCGGCGTGGCGCCGAACTCCAGCGCCTCGTTCATCGGCGGCGACCTCGTCGTGGTGCCCAAGGGCAGCAAGCGGGTCAACGACGCGGTCAACTTCATGAAGTTCCTGCTCTCCGACGACGTCCAGGTCGAGGTGTACGCCAAGGCGCTGAACCTGACCACGCGCAGCGACATGGTCGACAACAAGTACTTCCAGGCCGAGCCGCTGGTCCAGGACGTGGCGAAGGCGCTGACCGTCGGCCGCACGCCGTACACGCTGACCTTCTTCGAGCAGATCAACTCGCCGCAGGGCCCCTGGCTCAAGATGCTCCAGCGCGCCTACTACTCCGACGACGACCTCGACACGGTCATCGCCGACGCCAAGAAGGAAATGAAGGAGATCGCCGCGAAGTCCTGACGGAGGGGAAAACCATGCAGGGTACGCGGCGGAACAGATGGACCGGCCTGGCGTACGTGGCCCCGGCACTGGTGTTCGTGCTGGTGTTCACGGTCTACCCGCTGGGCCGGATGATCTGGATGTCACTGCACGAGTGGTCGCTGATCGCCGAGCCACACTTCATCGGCCTGGACAACTTCCGGCGGGCGTTCGGCGACCAGCAGTTCTGGACGTCGTTCCGGTTCACTCTGATGTACACGGTGCTGATCACCCCCGTCCTCATCGTGGGCGGCTACCTGCTGGCCCTGCTGACCGCGCCGCCGTCACGGGTGCGCGCTGTCACCCGTACCGTGATATTCGTCCCTGTCGTTATCGGTCTAGGGGTTTCCAGCCTGCTCTGGTACTGGCTGTTCAGCACGGATTTCGGGGTGATCAACCGGATCCTGCTCGACCTCGGTGTCATCGACCAGCCGGTGCTCTGGCTCGGGGTGGACGCCGGCACGTCGAACTTCGCGATCAGCACGTCGGTGGTCTGGAAGGTGATCGGCTTCGGGATGATCCTGTTCGTCGGCGCGATCCAGGCCATCCCCACCGAGATCACCGAGTCGAGCCTGGTGGACGGCGCCGGCTACCGGCAACGGGTCACCCGCGTGGTCCTGCCGCTCACCATGCGCACGGTCCTGCTGGTCACCCTGCTCAGCGTGATCGGCTCGCTGCTGGCGTTCGACCAGTTCTACATCATGACCGCCGGGCAGCCGCAGAACGAGACCGCGACCTCGGTGTTCTTCGTCTACCTCAACTCGTTCCCGTACCTGAGGCTGGGTTACGGCGCCGCCCTGTCGCTGATCCTCGCGGTGACCATCCTGGCGTTCACCATCGTGCAGCTCGTGCTCACCCGCCGGAGCGAGTCGTGACCGCGCGCACCGGATACCTGGTGACGGCGGCCTGCGTCGCGATCAGCACGGTCATGCTGCTGCCGCTGGTCTACTCGATGCTGGCCTCGATCAAGCCGACCGCCGAGGCGGCCGCCACCCCGCCCACCTACCTGCCGCACGGGGTGAGCCTGGACAGCTACCGGCGGCTCTGGGACTACCAGGAGGGGCTGCTCACCTATCTGGGCAACAGCTTCGGCACGGCGCTGCTGACGATCGTCTTCACGCTGCTGCTGACGGTGCCCGCCGGGTACGGGCTGTCGCGCTTCCCGGTCCCCGGCCGCGAGGTGATCTTCGTGGTGCTCCTGCTCGCGCTGATCATTCCGTACCAGGCTCTGCTGACCCCGATGTTCCTGATGTTCGCCCGGGTCGGCCTGACCAACTCGCTGGCCGGGCTGGCCGTCCTGCACACCAGCATCCAGCTGCCGTTCAGCCTCTACATCCTGCGCAACACGTTCGCCGCGGTGCCGCGTGAGATCGAGGAGGCCGCCGTCATGGACGGGGCCGGCTCGTTGCAGATCCTGCTGCGGGTGTTCCTCCCGCCGACGGTGCCGGCCGTCGTCACCGTCACCCTGTTCGCCTTCATCACGTCCTGGAACGAGTTCCTCGGCGCGCTGGTGATGATGAGTTCGAGCGCGAAGTTCACCCTGCCCGTGATCCTGGCGACGGCGCGGACCGAGACCAGTCTCGGCGGCACCGACTGGGGCATGCTCCAGGCCGGCGTCACCATCTCGGTCATCCCCTGCGTGCTCGTCTACCTGTTGCTCCAGCGGTACTACATGGCCGGTCTGATGAGCGGAGCCGTGAAATGAGCGTGTCAGTGGTGCAGCCGTCCCGGACCGCCTGGTCCCGGCTCCGTCCGTTCGGCGCCCGGCAGGTCGATCTGCGCACCGGCTTCTGGGCCGACCGGGTCCGGATCAACCGGGAACGCACCATCCCGCACGGTCTCGACCAGCTCCGCCGTGCCGGGACGCTGGACAATCTGCGGCTCGCGGACGGGTACCGTGCCGCCGCCGACTCGACCGGGGCCACCCTGCCGTTCCTCGACTCCGATGTGTACAAGTGGCTCGAGGCGGTCGGGTGGGAGCTCGCCCGCGGACCCGACCCGGACCTGGCCGCGGCCGCCGGCGAGGTGATAGCCCTGGTCACCACCACGCAGCGGGCCGACGGCTATCTGAACAGCTACGTCCAGGCCGGCGACGGCGAGCCGTACCGTGACCTGTCCTGGGGTCACGAGCTCTACTGCCTCGGGCACCTGATCCAGGCCGCGGTGGCCTGGCATCGTGCGCTCGGCGACGACCGGCTGCTCGACGTCGCGATCCGGGCCGTCGACCACCTGCCCGGCCCGCTCGTCGACGGCCATCCCAACATCGAGATGGCGCTGGTGGAGCTCGCGCGGGTGACCGGGGACCGGCGCCGTCTGACGACGGCCGCCCGGATGCTCGAACTGCGTGGTCACGGCACGCTGCCCGGCGCGCGGTTCGGCGCCGGTTACTGGCAGGACCATGAGCCGGTACGCGACGCGGCCACCGTCGCCGGCCATGCCGTCCGGCAGCTCTACCTGGACTGCGGCGCCGTCGACGTGGCCGTCGAACTCGGCGACGACCGGCTGCTCGGCGCGGTCCGGCGGCGCTGGGACGACATGATCCGGACCCGTACCTACCTCACCGGGGGGCTCGGCAGCCGGCACCGCGACGAGGCCTTCGGTGACCCGTACGAGCTGCCACCGGACCGGGCCTACGCCGAGACCTGCGCGGCCGTCGCCAGCGTGATGCTCGCCTGGCGCCTGCTGCTGGCCACCGGCGAGGCCGGGTACGCCGACGCGATCGAGCGGACCATGTACAACGGTGTCCTGCCCGGCATCTCGCTCACCGGAACCCGGTTCTTCTACACCAACCCGCTGCAACGCCGTACCCACCGCGTCCTCGACGGCGCCGGGCCGCGACTGCCCTGGTATCCGTGCGCCTGCTGCCCGCCCAACCTGATGCGCCTGCTCAGCTCGTGGCAGCAGTACCTGGCGACCTGCGACGACAGCGGCATCCAGGTGCACCAGTACGCCGCCGCCGAGGTGCGGACCGAACTGCCGTCCGGCCCGGCCCGGCTGCGGATCGACACCGGCTACCCCTGGGACGGCCGCATCGTCCTGTCCCTGCTGGAGACACCGGCCGAGCCGTGGACCCTGTCCCTGCGGGTGCCTCGGTGGTGCCGGTCGGCGACCCTGACCGGGCCGGACGGCACCCTCGCGGTCGGCGCCGGGATGGTCAAGCGGCACCGGCGGTGGCAGCCCGGCGACGTCGTCGAACTGAGCCTCGACCTGCCGGCCCGGATCGTCGAGCCCGACCCGCGGATCGACGCGGTACGCGGGTGCGTGGCGGTGGAACGCGGCCCGCTCGTCTACTGCATCGAGACCGCGGACGCGCCGGGGCGTACCGAGATCGAGGAGTTGATCTGGGATCCGAGCCGGGAACCGGCCGTGCAGCCGCGGCCCGACGTCGCCGAGGCGATGGTCGGCGTCACCGTCCCGGTGCTACGCCGCCGGTCCGGTGCACCGGCGACGGCCGGAGCCATCCCCTACTTCGCGTGGGCCAACCGCGAACCGGGTGCCATGCGGGTCTGGATCCCCCGCTGATCAGGGTCGCTCCGGCGGCGCGGTGGAGTCCCGCACGACCAGCGGCAGCTGGAACACGGTCACGTCCGGCTCGCGGGCGCCCGACGGATCCCGGGCCAGCGACACCGCCCGGGCCACGCCGAAGCCGACGATCTCCGCGATCGGCATCCGCAGTGTGGTGAGCGCGGGCACGGTGTGCGACGCGATGAGGATGTCGTCGAAACCGACCACCGACAGCCGGCCGGGCACCGGGATGCCGAGACCGTGCGCGGCATGCAGCGCGCCCACGCCGACCAGGTCGGTGGAGGCGGCCACCGCGGTCGGCGGCTCCGGCAGGCTCATCAGGTCGGTCAGCGCCGTCTCGCCGCCGTCCAGGGTGCCGGGGCAGCGCCGCAGATAGCCGGAGGGGACCCCGCCGAACCGCTCCCGCATGAAATCGGCGTACGCCTCCTCGCGGATGCGGTACTCGTTGGGCAGCTCCGCGCTGAGGAACCCGATCCGGCGGTGCCCGAGCGACGCGAGATGCTCCAGACCCGCCCGCACACCGGCCCGGTCGTCCGGGTTGACGGCCGGGAACTCGAGCGGGCTCACGCCCTGCCACAGCCCCACTACCGGCACCGTCGATCCGCGCAGGTCGTCGAGAAGCTCCGGGTACGCCTGCATGTCACCGAGCAGGATGATCGCGTCCGTGTGCCGGGTCTCCAGCACGGTGGTGAGCGGGGTCCCGGCGTCCAGCCGGCCGTGGACGTGGCCGAGGACCACGTTGTAACCGTGCGCCATCGACTCGACGACGAGCGCCTCGATGACCCCGGCGTAGAAGACGTCACTGAAGTCCCGGACCACCGCGCCGATCAGGTTGGTCGACGCGCCGCGCAGCCCCCGGGCCAGCGGATTGGGCCGGTAACCCAGCTCGCGTGCCGCCCGGATCACCCGCTCCCGGGTCTCCGGGGCGATCGGCACCCGGGTGGGCGCGTTGTTGAGCACCCGTGACACGGTGCTCTGCGAGACCCCGGAGGCGGCCGCGATGTCCCGCATCGTGACCACGGAACGCGGCGAGGGTGGCATCGCAGCGAGCGTAACACCGGGTGTCCGGCATGCACGCATACGATTTCATGCGGGCCGGGCCGCTGCCGCCCGCGACCGCAGGAGACAAGGATCCGAGGTCCGTGCAACTCTGGACGGGCACTTCAGCCGATCGTGATACCGGAGGTCTCATCCGTGGCGGACGAGAACGCCGACCGTGTCCATGCCCCGGGGGCCGAGTCCGCTCCGCCCGCCCGGGACGTGGAGCCGTTCTGGGCCGACGAGCCCGAGACGCCGGTGCACGGCCGTGCCGTGCCACTGACCGATCGGATGCCACCGGTCGGGATGACGCAGGTCGAGCCGGGCGTCTACCGGCCCTCCGGGGACACGTCCCTGCCACCCGGGGTGCACCTGCCCAGCCAGCGGCCGCCGGCCGAGTCCGCGCCGTGGCCCGGTCCGGAGCCGGTCGTCCCGGCCGTGACCGACTCCCCGTGGGCGCAGCCGCCGCAGCGTCCGGCGGAGAGCGCCCCGATGCCGCCGGCCACCCAGCCGGTCCCGGTGCAGCCGGTCTCGCCGCTGTCGGCCCAGCCCGCCTGGCCCGGACCCGCCGAACCGGTCCCCACCCAACCCGCATGGCCGGGACCTGCCGAGCCGGTCTCCGTCCAGCCCGCGCCGGTGGAGCCCGTTTCGGTCCAGCCGGTCGTACCGGCGGTCGGCGCCTCCGTCGTACCCCCGCCGTTTGAACAGCCGGCGCCCCCGCAGGCCGCCGTCGGGACGCCCAGCCCCACGGAGGCCGCGCCGTGGCCGCCGGAGCAGGCCGCCGTCACGACGCCGAACCCCGCGGAGGCCGCGCCGTGGCCGCCGCAGGCCGTCGGTGAGGCGCCCGTGCACACGACGCCGCTGTCGCCGCCTCAGCAGCAGGGGCCGCCGCCCGGCGCCGCCGAGATCGACCCGTTCCAGGACCTGCTCGACGCGACGCCGACGGCGGAGGAGTTCGCCCGGCGGCGGCTCGCCCGGCCGTCCCAGCAGAGCGCCACGATGGGTGCCCGGGCAATGCTCCGGAAGAGCACGTTCGGGCTGCTCAACATGGCTCCGGGCCAGCAGGAGCTGGAGTACAAGCAGGACGTCGAGATGGTTCGCCGCAACTTCGGCGGGCTGCGCCAGGTGACCGTGGTGAACCCGAAGGGCGGCGCCGGGAAGACGGTGGCCGTGCTGCTGCTGGCGATGACGTTCGGGCAGAAACGCGGCGGCTACGTCCTGGCCTGGGACAACAACGAGACGCAGGGCACGCTGGGCATGCGGGCGCAGCAGGACTTCCACGCCCGTACGGTCCGGGACATGATGCGTGACCTGCATCTCTTCCAGGGCGCGCAGGGCCGGGTCGGTGACCTGTCGCAGTATGTCCGGGCCCAGGGCGAGGGCATGTTCGACGTGCTCGCCTCGGACGAGTCGGCGACCGCCGGCGAGATGCTGACCGCGGACTCGTTCGCCGAGATCCGTGACGTGGTGAGCCGGTTCTACAAGCTGATCTTCGTGGACACCGGCAACAACGTCCGCGCGGAGAACTGGCAGGCCGCCATGGACGCCACCGACCAGCTGGTGATCACCATGTCGGCCCGTAACGACTCGGCCGAGACCGCGGCCCGGGCGCTCGACCACCTGGAGCAGAGCGGACGCCGGCGCCTGGTCCGCCAGGCGGTGACCATCGTCACCATGCCGCCGACCCGCAAGGACATCGACCTGCCCTGGATCCAGCAGCACTTCGCGGCCCGGACCAGGGCCGTGCTGCTGGCCCCCTACGAGCGGCTGATCGACTCCGGCGAGCCGATCCGTTACGGCGAGCTCTCCAGCAGCACCAAGGACGCCTGGCTCAAGATCGCCGCTGCGGTCGCTGAGGGGCTGTGACCGGCAGTTCGGCGGCGATCAGCGGGGCGAGGGCCCGGGCGTACCCGGTCGAGATGTGGTTGAAGTCCTTGTAGACGAGGACGTTGCCGACCACGACCGGGCAGAACGTCCGGGTGCAGAACCACGGCATCGGGTCGATGACCGTGACGCCGAGCGACGCGGCCGTCCCGGCGACCGCCGCACGGCGGGCCGGCTCCTGGAGGGACCGGCCCGCGGGGCGGCCGCAGGCGGTCAGCTCCCGCGGGTGCACGGCGGCGCAGTCGGGGGCGCTGCGGTAGGGCCACGGCGTGTCGCTGATCATCACGAGCTGCCGGCCGGGCGCCTGGAGCCGGCTGATCGTGGCACGCCAGCCGTCCACCCACAGCCGGTCGTCCCCGGCCGGCGCCCGTTCGCCGTCCGCGTCGATGAGCCCGCCCTCGTCGCTGCTGTTGGACGACATCACCACCATGGCGGGCCGGTCCCGGCGGATCTTCTCGATCACCCACTCCCGCCAGGCCACACACTCGGTGTAGGCCCGCTTGAGCACCTTGTTGTAGACGGTCACGGACGGGACCTGGCAGCCGGTCTTGGTGAGCGAGACGAACCGCATGCCGCGGTCCCTGGCGACGGTGTCGAACGCGGGGAACCAGTGCGCGCCGTGCGAGTCGCCGATCAGGTAGATGGCCTCGCGGCCGTTCGGGTCCCCGTACGTGCAGGCGTTCTCCTGTCGTGTCCCGGCGTAGGTGATGCTGCACCCGTCCGGGTAGACCCGTGGCACGTCGCCGTTGGCGGTGGTGATCTCCGGGGTCACGTTGGCCGGGATCCGCCGCTGCCGGGCGCCGTCGGCGACCAGACGGGTCACCTCGGCCAGCGGGTCCCCGGCGGCGCTGATCGCGGCGATGGTGTCCTCGGCGGCCGGCCCGTACGGCAGCGGCGGCGTGAACAGGGAGGCGACCAGCGCGAGAGCGCCCATCCCGGCGCCCAGGTCAGCGCCGCGATCAGCACGGCGGCGATCCCGGCCCAGGCCAGCGAAGTGGCGACGGCTCTCGGCAGCCGGGCGAGCGCACCCGCGGAGACCGCCACCAGCGCCCCGATCGCCAGCTCATGGGCCCGGGTGTGCGCCCCGAAGTAGGCCCAGGAGACGGCCGCGCCGCTCTGCCACACACTGACCGCGAGCGAGGCGGCGATCACCGCGCCGAGCACGATCCGCAACGACCGGCGGCCGGTGACGACCAGCAGGAGCAGCGGCCAGACCAGGTAGAACTGCTCCTCGACGGCGAGCGACCAGAGATGTTGCAGGGGTGACGGGTCGGCCGCGGCGTTGAAGTAGTCGGTGCCCTCGGCCGCGAGCCGCCAGTTGATCCCGTAGAACGTGCTGAACAGGGCGTCCGTGGAGATCGACGCGAAGCGGGTCGGCGGCAGCCACAGCCAGGCCCCGATCAGCGTCGCGACGGCCACGACCGTCGAGGCGGGCAGCAGGCGGGTGGCCCGGCGTGCGTAGAAGCCGGCCAGCGAGACGGTGCCGGTCCGGTCGAGTTCCCGCAGCAGCAGTGCGGTGATCAGGCAGCCGGAGATCACGAAGAACACGTCCACGCCGACGTAGCCACCCGCCAGCCCGGGGACCCCGGCGTGACCGAGAACCACCAGGGTGACGGCGATGGCACGCAGTCCCTCGATGTCCGGCCGGAATCCGGAATGTCTGTCGCTCGCCGTCACGGATCGCCATGCTGGACCCGCTATCTGGCGGGCGAATTAACGGGAACTCTCCACACAGCAAACACATAGGAGGGACGGCGGGCGCCACGGGACGCCCGCCGTCGACCGGAACGGATCAGGTCAGGGCGTCGGCCGCCGCCGGGTCGCTGTCCCGCAGGAACTGGGCGCAACGGGCCGCCTCGTCCGCCTCACCGATCACGGCGGCGGCCTGCGACAGGACGTGCAGGCAGCGCAGGAAGCCCTGGTTCGGCTCGTGCGCCCAGGGCACCGGGCCGTGGCCCTTCCAGCCGTTACGGCGCAGCGCGTCCAGGCCGCGGTGGTATCCGGTGCGGGCGTACGCGTACGCGGTGACCGGCTCATCGGCGGCCAGCGCCGCGGCGGCCAGGGGCGCCCAGGCGGCGCTGTACGCGGGGTACTTGGCGGCGACCGCCTTGAAGGCCTCGTCGGTGCCCGCGGCGGTGGCCTCGGCGAGAGCCTTGTCGGCCTCGGCGTCGGCGGGCAGGCGGGTGGCCGGCGGCTCGGGAAGGAGGTTCTGCATGACCCCATTCAACCCGTCCGGAGCGACCGCATTCCCTTCAAGACCGCGTTTCGTGCGGCCTTTTCAGTCCCAGGCCCCGCCGAGGCGGAACAGCCGGTCGGCGTACTCGATCTGGGTCTGCCACTCGTCCGGCCACGCGGAGAGGCCGAGCGACGCGCCCGCGAAGGCCCCCGCCAGGCAGGCGATGGAATCCGAGTCGCCGGACGAGGCCGCGCCACGGCCGACGACGGTGACCGGGTCGTGCGGGGAGATCAGGTAGCAGTAGAGGGCGGTGGCCAGCGCCTCCTCGGCGATCCAGCCGGCGCCGGTGGCCAGGCACGGGTCACCGGCGTGATCGCCCTTCGCGAGCGCGGCCTCGACCCGGTCCAGCGCGGCGGCGCACTCGTCCCAGCCGCGGGCGATGAAGTCCTCCGGCGAGGTCACCGTCGGGCGCTGCCACAGCTCCCCGAGCCAGTCGCCCCGATAGACCTTCCGCTGCGCGGAGCAGCGATCCCGGAGGGCGGCGAGCAGATCGGCCGGCGCGAGGCCGTTCCGGAGCCAGAGGCAGGCGTACGCGGTGAGCTCGCTCGCCGCCAGCCCGGTCGGATGGCCGTGCGTGAGGGCCGCCTGGAACTGTGCCACCCCGGCCCGCTGGTCGTCGGTGAGCCCGGGAACCAGGCCCACCGGGGTGACCCGCATGTTGGCGCCGCAGCCCTTCGAGTCGGCCTGGGTGGCCCGGGTCCACGGCCGGCCGTCGGCGAGCAGCCCGATGGCCCGCAGGCAGGTCATGCCGGGCGCCCGGTCGTTCTCCGGGCTGGCCGCCCAGGCCAGGAAGCGTCGGCGCAGCACCGGCTCGAGAGCGGCCGGGGTGACGTCGGCGCCGACCTCGAGCAGCGCCTCGCCGACCGCCAGGGCCATCTGCGTGTCGTCGGTGACCAGGGCCGGCTCGCCGACCAGCTGCCGTGGGCCGCCGGGACCGTACCGGGCGACGATCGACGCGTACTCCTGGAACTCGGTCGGCTTCCCGAGCGAATCCCCGTACGCCAATCCGAACAGTGACCCCGACGCAGCACGCATATCGACAACTCTAGGTAGTGCGTCAACGACGTGCTCGGTGCGAGCAAGATGGACGGTATGCCCGATCCCCTGCAACCAGTGCTCGGCGGCGACACGCCCTTCGACGCAACCGCCGACGAGATCGAGACCCGAGCCGAACTGAACGTGCACCTGGCCCGGAACACCCTGGCCGGCCTGTGTGTCCTGGGCCTGCGCCTGGACCAGGACCCGCCCGATCTGAGCGGCATCGACGTCCGCGACACCGTCTTCGTCGGCTGCCATCTGGCCGGGCTGGAGGTGGAGGCCGACCTGATCCGGCGCGGGGCGCAGGTGGTCCCGCCCTTCGACGGGCGGCCCTACCCGACGCATCCGGCGCTGCTCTACACGGCGGAGGACCTGTCCGCCGGGTTCGCCGAGCACGGCTTCGCCGGAATGTACGACACCGCCGTCTACGACCATTTCGTGGCGCACGGCGGCGCTGTTCCGGACATCCGGGAGGCACTCGCCCAGCGGCTGCACGACGCCGGGATCGACAACGCGCTGGGCAAGGCGCTCAACGCGTGGGTGTCGGCGCATGGGCCGGGCGGGGCGATCGGGATCATGGGCGGCCATGCCGCGCCACGGGGCTCGGGGCCGTACCGGATGGTCGCGGCCCTGGCCCGCCGCCTGGCCGCCGCCGGGCGCCTGATCGTGACCGGCGGCGGCCCGGGCGTGATGGAGGCCGCCAACCTGGGCGCCTACTTCTCCTCGTTCCCGGAGTCCGACCTCACCGTCGCGATCGACCGGCTCGCGGTCGCGCCGCAGTTCCTGGACCACGTGCCGTACACCGCGGCCGCGCTGGCGGTGCGGGCCACCTGGCCGCTGCCGCAGCTCGACGTGGCCGGCCGGCTCCAGCACGGCGGCCTGGCCCTGCCCACCTGGCTGTACGGGCACGAGCCGGCCAACCTGTTCGCCGGCCAGATCGGCAAGTACTTCTCCAACGCGGTGCGGGAGGACTCGATCCTGCGGCTGTCCCGGGGCGGGATCGTGTTCGCGCCGGGCTGGGCCGGGACCGTGCAGGAGATCTTCCAGGCGGCGACCAAGACGTTCTACGCCACCGACGGGCCGTCCGGGGCGTACGTGTTCCTCGGTGTGGAGCACTGGTCCGCGCTGCCGGTGGTGGATCTCCTCGGACCGTTGCTGGCCCGTTCCCCGCACGGCGACCAGTCCGGTCTGCTCGTCGTCACCGACTCACTGGACGAGGCCATGGCAGCCCTCTCAC
Organism: Actinoplanes lobatus; assembly: GCF_014205215.1. Classification (NCBI taxonomy): domain Bacteria; kingdom Bacillati; phylum Actinomycetota; class Actinomycetes; order Micromonosporales; family Micromonosporaceae; genus Actinoplanes; species Actinoplanes lobatus. The sequence goes on along the minus strand of NZ_JACHNC010000001.1, from coordinate 2,376,728 downwards.
CTGCGCCATCGGCGAAGTAGCGGGGGTATCGCACACTGCATCCATGGATCTGACCGTGTTCTTCATCGTTGTCATCGCGCTGTTGGCGGTCGTGCTCGTTTTCAAGCTCACCAGGGGTGCCGGCCGGCGCGCCCACCGGTCCCACTCCGGTGGTGGCTGGGCGGCGGCCTCGCACAGTCACCACCACGACGGTGGCTCCTCGGATGACCACTCGTGGAGCGACAGCGGTTCGTCGTCGAGTGACAGCGGCGGCGGATGGAGCGGCTCCGACAGCGGCGGTGGCGGATGGAGCGGCTCCGACAGCGGCGGTGGCGGCTGGGGCGGCGGCGACAGTGGCGGTGGCTGGAGCGGCGGCGGCGACAGCGGCGGTGGCGGCAGCTACTGACCCCGTCAGGCGACGTGCACGCGCCGCCAGTGTGCGGCGGGCAGCTCGGCTTCGGGGACGTCGGTGATGCCGTTCTCGTCCATGGCGTTGTAGATCGCGAGGCGCGCGCCGTCGAAGAGGAATTCGACGGCGTGCAGCACGCGGGGCCGCCAGTCGGCCGAGGTGGTCCGCTCGATGATGTTGACGGCGCGAAGCGGGCGGTCGCGGGCCTGGCGCAGCGCGGCGTTCGGGTCGGACCGCCAGTCGAAGTGTTCGTACCAGTCGATCGGGACGCTCATGTCGATCTGGTCCCAGGTGATCGCGCACTCATCGAATTTACGGTGAGTGATCTCTACGCGACTCAATCCGAAGTCGAGGATCACCGGACCGTCGGCGAACCAACCACGCTGAGCCACATCCCACATGAGGTGGCTTGATCGCAGTTTCCGGCCGATGAGCCGCACGAACATGTGTCGATGGGCGGCGGCGAGGGCTTCGGCATCGTGATGCCACTCGGGTTTCCAGCCCTCGATTCCGAGCACGACCACCGTCCCGCCGATCTTGATCGGTCGATGGTACCCGTGCCTCTGCGTGACCCCGCAAGACAACGACGGCCGGTCCCCACGAAGGGGACCGGCCGTCGTCGCGGAATTACTTGGCGAACGTGGTTCCGGTCGAGCGGAGGTGCTCGCAGGCCTCGAGGACCCGCTTGGCGAGACCGTTCTCGGCCAGCTTGCCCCAGGCGCGCGGGTCGTAGGCCTTCTTGTTGCCGACCTCGCCGTCCACCTTGAGCACACCGTCGTAGTTGCGGAAGAAGTGGTCCGCGACCGGGCGGGAGAACGCGTACTGGGTGTCGGTGTCGATGTTCATCTTGACGACACCGAAGTCCAGAGCGCCGTGGATCTCCGACAGCAGCGAGCCCGAGCCGCCGTGGAAGACCAGGTCGAGCGGCTTCTCCTTGCCGTACTTGGCGCCGATCGCGTCCTGGATCTCCTTGAGGATCTCCGGGCGCAGCTTGACGTTGCCCGGCTTGTAGACGCCGTGCACGTTGCCGAAGGTGAGGGCGGTCAGGTAGCGGCCCTTCTCACCCAGGCCCAGGGCGGCGGCGGTGGCCAGGCCGTCCTCGACGGTCGAGTAGAGCTTGTCGTCGATCGCGGCGGAGACGCCGTCCTCCTCGCCACCGACGACGCCGACCTCGATCTCCAGGATGATCTTGGCGGCTGCGGTCTTGGCCAGCAGCTCCTCCGCGATCTGGAGGTTCTCGTCCAGCGGCACGGCCGAGCCGTCCCACATGTGCGACTGGAACAGCGGGTTCTGGCCCTTGGCGACGCGCTCGGCCGAGATCTCGATCAGCGGCCGGACGAACCCGTCGAGGTGGTTCTTCGGGCAGTGGTCGGTGTGCAGCGCGATGTTGACCGGGTACTGCTTCGCGACGTGGTGCGCGAACTCGGCCAGCGCCACGGCGCCGGTGACCTTGTTCTTGATGGTCGGGCCCGAGACGTACTCGGCGCCACCGGTGGAGATCTGGATGATGCCGTCGCTGCCGGCCTCCGCGAAGCCCTGGAGGGCCGCGTTGAGGGTCTGCGAGGACGTCACGTTGATCGCCGGGTAGGCGAACGCGCCGGCCTTGGCGCGATCGATCATTTCGGCGTAGACCTCGGGAGAAGCGATAGGCATCGGTGCGCTCCTTGCTCTTTGGTACGGGCAGCAGAGGGCAGGACCGCGCTGTCCTCCAGCAGGCAGTATTCCGCAGTCGCGTTGCGTAGCGGAAATCGCCCCGAAATCCGTACTACGAGACCCGCGATTGGTATATAAGCGGCAATCGCCCGGCCGGTTCGCGCCGACTGTGGCCCTTGTTCCCCTTGCGCTCCGTGATCGGGCCGCCCTCGCCACCGCCAGAAGATGCGGCACCTGCCCGTTTGGGCGGCATCGCGGCCGGGCAACGCGCACCATGAGACGAGGACCACACGACCCGAGCACCAGAGAGACCGGACCACCCCGGAGCCGATAGCCGCCGAGCACGGAAGGAAGCCGAGGATGACGCAGCCGATGGAGATCGACCTGGAGACACCCGAGGTCGACGCGGCCGAGCAGGCGATGATCGCGGTACCCAGCCTGCAGGACGACGACTCGGACGACGAGCTGCCCCACACCGACGACGTCAGCGAGTGGGACGCCCAGGAGCAGGGCCGCGTGGTCGAATTCGACGACGACTACCGCTGAGCGGCCGGCACAAATCGATCGCCGGAGTCGCGGGCTCCTGACACGATCGACGCGTGCTGCTCACCCTGACGACCACCCATCGGCCCGCCACCGACCTGGGCTATCTGCTGGTCAAGCATCCCGGCAAGGTGCACTCCTTCGACGTGCCCACCGGCACGGCGCACGTCCTCTACCCCGAGGCGGAGGAGGACCGGTGCACCGCGGCCCTGCTGCTGGACATCGACCCACAGCGGCTGCGGGCGCAGCGGGACGCGTTCGAGCTGAGCCAGTACGTGAACGATCGGCCGTACGCGGCCTCCAGCCTGCTGGCGAGCGCCCTGGCCAAGGTGTTCCGCAGCGCCCTGCGCGGCGCCTCACGGGACCGGCCCGAGCTGGCCGCCACCAGCATCCCGCTGGAGATCCACGTGCCGGTGCTGCGCGGCACCCCGGAGCTGGTGAGCCGCCTGTTCACCCCGCTCGGCTGGCAGGTCACGGCCACCCCGATCCCGTTCGAGGCGGAAATCGGCGGCGACAGCCGCTATGTCGACGTGCACCTGTCCGGCGAGCTTCGGGTCGCCGACGCGCTGAACCATCTGTACGTGCTGCTGCCGGTGCTGGACGACGGGAAGCACTACTGGGTCGCTCCGGACGAGATCGAGAAGCTGCTGCGCTCCGGTGAGGGCTGGCTCGCCGCCCACCCGGAGAAGGTGCTGATCGCCCGGCGGTACCTGGCGCACCGCCGGTCGCTGGCGACCACCGCCCTCGAACTGCTGGAGGCGGATCAGCCGGCCACCGAGGAGGAGGCCGAGCTGCCGGTGGCCCGCCGCGCCCCGCTGGCCGAGCAGCGCCGGGAGGCCGTGCTTGCCGCTCTCACCGAGGTGGGCGCGTCCCGCGTCCTGGACCTGGGCTGCGGTGGCGGCGCGCTGCTGACCGCCCTGGTCAAGGACCGGGGCCTCACCGAGATCGTCGGCGCCGACGTGTCCACCCGCTCGCTGGAGCAGGCGGCCCGCCGGCTCCGGCTGGACCGGCTGCCCGAACGGCAGAAGGACCGGATCCGGTTGATCCAGACCGCGCTGACCTACCGCGACGACCGGCTCCGCGGTTTCGACGCGGCGGTGCTGATGGAGGTCATCGAGCACATCGACCTGCCCCGGCTGCCCGCTCTGGAGGCCGCCGTCTTCGGCCACGCGCGGCCCGGCGCCGTGATCGTGACCACGCCGAACGTGGAGTACAACGTGCACTACGAGGGGCTGTCCGGGATGCGTCACTCGGACCACCGCTTCGAGTGGACCCGGGCCGAGTTCGCCGCGTGGGCGGAGTCGGTCGCCGCCGCGCACGGCTACACGGTGACGATCCGTGGGGTCGGCGAGGCGGACGAGGTCACCGGCGCACCCACCCAGCTCGCTCTCTTCAAGATCTCGGAGGTGACCGCATGATCCTCGACGTTCCCGAGCTGTCGCTCGTGGCCCTGGTCGGCATCTCCGGTTCCGGCAAGTCGACCTTCGCGGCCCGGCACTGGGCGCCCACCCAGGTCCTCTCCTCGGACTTCTTCCGTGGCCTGGTGGCCGACGACGAGAACGACCAGTCCGCCTCGTCCGACGCGTTCGACGTGCTGCACTACGTGGCCGGCAAGCGGCTGGCCGCCGGCCGGCTGACCGTGGTGGACGCCACCAACCTCCAGTCGCACGCCCGGGCCGGCCTGGTCAAGGTGGCCCGCGAGCACGACGTGCTGCCGACGGCGATCGTGCTGGACGTGCCGGAGTCACTGGCCTGGGAGCGCACGCAGGCCCGTACGGACCGGACCTTCGGGCGCCAGGTGATCACCCGGATGCACCGTGACCTGCGGCGTTCTCTCGGGCAGCTGGCCAAGGAGGGCTTCCGCAAGATCCACGTGCTGCGCGGGGTGGACGAGATCGCCGCCGCCGAGATCCGCTACGAGAAGCTCTTCAACGACCTGAAGAGCGAGCACGGGCCGTTCGACATCATCGGCGACGTGCACGGCTGCCGGGCCGAGCTGGAGGCGCTGCTCGGCAAGCTGGGCTGGCAGCTGGTCCGCGACGAGCGCGACCGGCCGGTCGACGCCGTGCACCCGGAGGGCCGCAAGGCGGTCTTCGTCGGTGACCTGGTCGACCGCGGCCCGGATTCGCCGGGAGTCCTGCGGCTGGTCATGGGCATGGTGGCGGCCGGGCACGCGATCTGTGTGCCGGGCAACCACGAGCAGAAGCTGGCTCGCAAGCTGAACGGGCGCAACGTCCAGCTCACCCACGGTCTGCCGGAGACCCTGGAGCAGCTCGAGGCGGAGGACCCGGCGTTCGTCGCCGAGGTGCGGGTCTTCATCGACGGCCTGGTCAGCCACTACGTGCTCGACGACGGCAACCTGGTGGTGGCGCACGCCGGTCTCAAGGAGGCCTACCACGGGCGGGCCTCGGGCCGGGTGCGCAGTTTCGCGCTCTACGGCGAGACCACCGGCGAGACCGACGAGTACGGTCTGCCGGTCCGCTACCCCTGGGCCCGGGAGTACCGCGGCTCGGCCGCCGTCGTCTACGGCCACGTCCCCACCCCGGTCCCGGAGTGGATCAACAACACCATCTGCCTGGACACCGGTTGCGTCTTCGGCGGCGCGCTCACCGCGCTCCGCTGGCCGTCGCGCGAGCTGGTCGCGGTCCCGGCCGCGAAGGAGTACTACGCGCCGGTCCGGCCTCTGCTCACGACTCCGGCCAAACCCGATCAGGGCCTGGACATCGCGGACGTGACGGGCCGTCGGCACATCGATTACGGGTACGGGCAGACCACCGTCCCCGCCGAGAACGCGGCCGCGGCCCTGGAGGTCATGGGGCGGTTCTCGGTCGACCCGGAGACCCTGGTCTGGCTGCCGCCCACGATGGCGCCGTGCACGAGCTCGACCGTGGAGGGCTACCTGGAGCACCCGTCCTCGGCCTTCGCGGACCTGCGTGCCGCCGGGGTGGAGCGGGTGGTGTGCGAGGAGAAGCACATGGGCTCCCGGGCCGTGGTGCGGGTCTCCGTCACCGGCACGGGCGACGCCGTCTGGACCCGGACCGGCCGCCCGTTCTTCGGCCCGGAGCTGGACGGGCCGTTGCTGGCCCGCATCCGGGCCGCGGCCGCCCCGCTCTTCGCCGAGCTGGAGACCGGCTGGCTGCTCCTGGACACCGAGTTGCTGCCCTGGTCGGCGAAGGCGGGCAGCCTCATCCGGGACCAGTACGCCGGGGTCGGTGCGGCCGGCCGGGCCGCACTCCCCGCCGCGCTCACGGTGCTGGAGCGGGTGGCCGGGCGCGGGCTCGACGTCGGCGGACTGCGGGACCGGCTGGAGCTGCGGGCCACCGAGATCGAGGGATTCTCGGCGGCCTACCGGGCCTATGTGAAACCGACCGACGGCCTCTCCGGGGTCACCCTCGCTCCGTTCGCCGTGCTGGCGGGCGCCGGGGTCTCGTACGCGAACAGGGACCACGACTGGCACCTGGCGCTGGCGGACCGCCTGGTCGCGGCAGACCCGGAGCTCTTCACGCCCACCCGGCGGATGATCGTCGACCTGGACGATCCGGCGGCGGAGGCCGCCGCCACCGAGTGGTGGCTGACACTGACGGCGGCCGGCGGGGAGGGCATGGTGGTCAAGCCGTGGGCCGGGCTCGCCCGGACCGACGCGAAGGGCCGTCTCGTTCAGCCCGGCGTGAAGTGCCGTGGCCGTGAGTACCTGCGGATCATCTACGGCCCGGAGTACACCCGGCCGGAACAGCTGGACCAGCTCCGCCGGCGGAACCTGGGCCGGAAACGGTCGCTGGCTCTGCGTGAGCACGGTCTCGGTCTGGCGGCGCTGGACCGGCTGGCCGAGGGTTCTCCGGCCTGGCGGGTGCACGAGCTGGTCTTCGCGATCCTGGCAGCCGAGTCGGAACCGGTGGATCCCCGCTTGTGACCGGTCGGTTACTTTCTGAATAGCACAGCATTCATACAGGTACCGGCCGTGCATCGGCCGGTACCCTGGCTCCTCGTGGACATCCATGCGCTCACGGAGCAGCTCGCGCTGAACCCGATGGACCCGAAGGACCTGCTCAGTGCCTTCGGGTTGCCGGGTGTCTTGGCCATTCTCTTCGCGGAGACCGGCCTGCTGGCCGGCTTCTTCTTCCCCGGTGACTCCCTGTTGTTCCTGGCGGGCGTCGCGGCCTCCTCGGTGGCCGACTCGATCTTCGGTCCGGGCGCGAAGCTGTCCATCGTCGGGCTGCTGATCGGCGCCCCGGTCTGTGCCGTCATCGGCGCCCAGCTCGGGCACTGGCTGGGCGCGAAGTACGGGCGCCGGATGTTCGACAAGCCGGACTCGAAACTCTTCAAGCGGGAGTACGTCGAGAAGGCGGAGTACTACTTCGAGAAGTTCGGCCCGGCCAAGGCCGTCGTGCTGGCGCGCTTCATCCCGATCGTCCGCACGTTCCTCAACCCGGTCGCCGGCACGCTCGGCATGCCGGCCCGCCAGTTCCTGGTGTGGAACATCGTGGGCGCCATCCTCTGGACCGACGGCATCATCCTGCTCGGCTACCTGCTGGCGCAACAGATCTACGACACCATCGGCGACCAGATCGACCACTACATCCTGCCGGTGGTCGTGCTGATCGTCCTGATCTCGGTGCTGCCCATCGGTATCGAGATCCTGCGTGAGCGGAAGGCGAAGAAGAAGGGACTGCACAAGGGCCCGGAGCCGGCGGCCGCCATCGGTGTCGTCGCCGCGGCCAGCGTCGCGGGCATGGCCGACGCCGCCCGCCACGAGTTCCAGGACTTCCAGGAGCACCACCACCAGGCCCCGCAGCAGCCGGCCTACCCGCAGCAGGCTCAGCCGCAGGCCCACCCCAACCAGCAGGCGTACGGGCAGCCCGCCTACCCGCAGCCGCAGCCGCAGTACCCGCCCCAGCAGTACGGGCAGCAGCAACCCTACGGCGACCAGCAGCAGTGGCCGCCGCGCAACTGACGGCGGACAGACGGAAGGCCGGCCCCGGGATCGGGAGCCGGCCTTTTCCGTTCCTGCCTACACCGTTACGGCGGTGGATCCGGAGAGCCGCTCCAGGAACTCCTCCGGGCACTCCCGAAGGTCCTCCAGCCGGCCCGCGGTGAGCGCCCGGTACGTGAGCGACGCCGCCTCCTCCAGATTGCGTGCCCGTTTGTGGGCGAGTTCCACGGAGTCGCCCATCACCACGCACCCGTGCTGGCTGAGCACCAGGCAGTCGGTGCCGTCGGCGGCCATCGCCGCGGTCAGCGCGGCCAGCTCGGTGCTGCCCGGAAGCCGGAACGGCACGGTCGACACCCGCCGCACGTAGTACGCGTGGTCGGTGGTCACGATCCGGATGTGCTCGCCCAGGGCGTCCAGCAGCAGAGCCGTCTGCGGGTGGAGATGAACCACCGCGTTGATGTCCGGCCGTGCCCGGTAGAGCGCGAGGTGCAGCGCCAGCTCACTGGTCGGCTCGATCCGTGCCGGCGGTATGGCGCCGACGACGGCGGGCGCCGCGTCGGAGATCCGCACCGGCACGAAGGTGCTCCGGCTCAGCCGGTCCAGCCAGGATCCACTCGCGGTGACCCAGATGGCGTCCTCGTCGGGAATGCGGGCGGACAGATTGCCGCCCGATCCACACACGAGGCCGGCCTGCACCACGTCGTAACCCACATGCGCGAGTTGATCACGCAGGTCACCGGGGACGTAGTTCACCCGTTCCTCCTCAGGTCCGCCGGCCCAGTCCGTTGAGCCGGGGTCCTCGGCCTGGCGCCACGCCCCCATAAATCAGTGACGCCAGGTCGCTACCGACAGCTCAGCGGGCCTTCTTGGTGGCCCGCTTCCGCGGCGGGGTCAGCAGGTCCGCGATGGTGGCGATAGCGGTCGGCACCAGCCGGTAGTACGCCCACACACCACGCTTCTCACGCTCCAGCAGACCCGCCTCCGTCAGGATCCGCAGGTGGTGACTCACGGTCGGCTGCGAAAGGCCCAGGGGGGCCGTCAGGTCGCAGACGCACGCCTCACCATCCGTGGCGGACTGGATAAGGCTCAACAGCCGTAGCCGAGCCGGGTCGGCGAGCGCCTTGAGCACTCCCGCCAGGCGCTCAGCGTCAGCGCGTTCAATAGGCTCGCCGGCAAGCGGCGAGATCTGAGGCATCGTCATTTCCGCCAACGCAGTTCCCACGATCTCCATCCTTCCACCAACTGCATCGATTCTCCTGCATGTGTGCAGGAACGAACCGGCTAACTTTCGGGCCGTAAGGCCGACATCGATCGCCGAGTCGGCCGACCGGACACCCTCACCCAGTCCACCTTTCGTGCGATGACGACTTCGGTCTCTGCCTCCTGCAACGCCTCAGTCGCCTTCTGGTCGCTACCCATCCGTGTCTGGGTCTCGATCCCCGCCTCCGGAGTGAGGCGGACCACATTGTCATTTCGTCGATTGTTTCGGTCCACCGATCCTCGACGATGACTCAGCACGGAACGCGTCGAGACCGTCACGCCACCCTGCGCGATCATCAGTTCGCCACTCAACCCACGACCCGATGAAAGCACGACACCACGCTGCGCGACGGACAATTCAGTGATGAATTTACCCAGGTCGTGCCTTGCTTCCATGACATCGAGCGTACTGGCTGTTCGGAAACCGGAAACTTTCCCCCCGGCAGGACGGAACGGAACTATTGACGCAGGGCTTTGGCCTACTCTGTAAAGAAGGTTTACAGATTTACCAACTGATCTCGGCCCTTCCTCGGAGCATAGATGCTGCTCAAAGCACCTAACGTCTGCACGGTACCCGCGCCGGCCTCAGGATCACCTGATGGTCGGGCTGTGAAGAGCCTGTGAACCCGCGAAATCACGTTTGTCCGTACGGGCGAAAACACCCACCGTCCGGCCGATCTCGATCTATCCGGACAGCCGATCGAGTGACAGCGACAGAAACGGACCGTACCCGTTCGAGTGACCCACAGTCGTCGATACGGAACCGCGTACTCCTACGGTCGTGACCAGTACTCGTCTTCCGGCTTCGGTTCCGACTTCGGCGGCGACGGTTGATCCGAGAACTGATCGGGTTCGGACCCGCCGGTAACAAAAGGCTTCGATTGTGGAGCAGCCCACCCGGTGGACGGTGCGACGAATTGGCCGGGCGGCACAAAACCCGGCAGAGCGGTCCCGGCGGGGGCGGTCCGGCCGAAGAACTCCCCCGGCGCGGTCAGCAGCAGAACACCCACGACGAGGTAGCCGATCACCTGCGCGACGGCCACCGCGATGTTGAGCACGATCCACCCTTCGGGGTACGCCTCACTCAGCGCCTCACCCACCGAACCGGGCACCGCCTCCCCCGACCGCTCGGCGGCGAGCACGGCGAGCGTCCCGCAGCCGCCCAGGATGCCGAGGCCGCACACGCCCAGGGTCACCGCGCGGGCGAGGCGGCTGCCGCGCCGCAGCGCCAACCCGAGCACCGCGAAGAGGGCCGCCACGAGAAAGGCGAGCACCAGAGCCAGCGCGGAGATCAGCCAGACCACGGAGATGAAGTTCTCGGCGGTCTCCGAGCCGGCGGCGTCACGGAACCGGCCGACCACCCCGGGCGTGACCGCCACCATGCCGATCGCATAGATGAGACCGGCCACGGCCATGGCCCAGAGCAGGGCCACCGCCAGGGTGACGGCGGCCGGCCGGGGTGTGGCCGGGGGCTCGGCGGCGGGCGGCGGCTGGGCGGCGTACGACATCGATGGCTCCCGCAGGGTTCGGCTGGCAAGAACCTATCGCGTAGCGGGCCCGGAAGTGGCCGGACCGGTCCATCCGGATGGATGGACCGGTCCGATAGCGATCAGCCGGCGGGCCGCTGGGGCGGCTCGTCCTCAGGTGTTCCCCCGTCGGCCGGGGGCTGCTCCGGCGCCGGCGGAGCCGAGGACGGCGAGGACGCGGGCGGAGCCGAGGACAGCGGTGGCGGGGACGGCGGGGGCGCCCACGGATCGCTGGACGGCTCCAGCCCCTGCGGCGGCACGCTGCCCGGCTGGCCGGGGTAGGGCGGCAGGCCGGGAGCCGGTTCACCGGGCCGCCCGTACTGCTCGGGCGAACCGAAATGGCTGGGCGGTGGCGGCGGATACGTCGGCGCACCCGGGTACGTCGGCTGCACCGGGAAGACCGGCGGCTGAGCCGGCGGGTAGGTGGGCTGCGGGTAGAACCCGGGCTGCGGCTGATATCCCGCCTGGTGCGGATATCCGGGTTGGACCGGGAAACCGGGCTGTCCGGGCAGGCTCGGGTAGGGCCCGAACGGCATCGCCGGGTTCCACGCCACCGGGCGGCGGAAGAACGCGTTGGACTGCGGCAGCGCGAGCAGGATGACCGCACCGAGCAGCGCCAGCACGGTGATCACCGAGGTGACGAGACTGATCGCGTCGTACCAGCCCGGCATGGCGGCCGCCACGTCCGCCTCGATCTGGGCCTGTTCGGTGGACGGCACGTTCCCGCCGACCGCGGTGTCGGCCACCGAGCTGCCCAGGCCGAGCGAGTTGCAGCACAGGCCGAGGCCCGCGATCACCCACGTGGTGATGCGCGCCCCGTTCTTGCCACGGTTGTTGAAGATCGCCAGGACGACGAGGCCGACCGCGATCAGCAGATAGAAGGCCGCCGTCGCCACCAGCACGATGCTGATGAAGGTGCCGATCTCAGCGGGAAAGTCATCGGCCTCCATGGCGTCCTGGTACGCCTCGGTGACCGTACCGATCATCGACACCACCAGACCGGCGCTCAGCAACTGCATGGCCACAACGAGATAAAGCAGTATCGATGAAGCGGTCACCGTGACCGGTCGCGCCGGTTGTGGATGATGGCCCGGATATGTCGGTACGGACACTCTGCCCTCCTATAGATCAATTCACGGTATCCGCCGGAGGCCAGACGAGGCGACCGAGCCCGAATGACCATAAAACGTCGCTCGATCGGGGGGCGGCAGGCCTGGACGGCGCCACCTAAACTTCGATGCCATGGCGGCCGACTGGAAGCGAGCAGCTCCAGCGATCCGCCGTGCCCGCACGAGTCGCCCGCTCCGCGCACATCTCCCCGGGGCCGAGGCAGACCGGCTGACGGCGCCCTTCCGATCACGCCGGCCGCGTGACCACACCGCGGCCGCCCCAGACCTGTTAAGGACCGGTGAGTCCCATGCCCCACGCCGACACCCTCGACGTCGTTCACCATGACGACACCCGGACACGTTTCACCGACGTCCGGTACCAACTCCACCGAGACGGCATACGGATCTGGTCCGCGGACGGCGAACACGCCATCACGGACGTACTGATGACACAGGCCTACCGGCAGCGGGAGGCGGACAGGTGAGGAAGGGCCCCGGGAGTCTCCCCCGGGGCCCTTCACCGTCAGAGGCCGCGCCGGACCGACAGGCCGTCCTTGCTCTCGCTCAGCTCGACCACCACGGTGTCCCCGTCCCGGATCCCGCCGGACAGCAGCGCCTTGGCCAGCAGGTCGCCGATCGAGGACTGGACCAGCCGGCGCAGCGGCCGGGCGCCGTAGATCGGGTCGTACCCATGCTCGCCCAGCCAGTCCACCGCGCCGGGGGCGACCACGAGCTCGAGGCGCCGCTCGGCCAGCCGGGCCCGCAGCCGGGCCAGCTGGATGTCGACGATCGCGGTCAGGTCGTCCTTGGTGAGGGCGTGGAAGACCACGATGTCGTCCAGCCGGTTCAGGAACTCGGGCTTGAAGTGCGCCCGGACCGCGGCCAGCACCTCGTCGTGGCGCTCCTCGTCGCTCATCGTGAAGTCGGCGGTCGCCGAGCCGAGGTTCGACGTCAGCACCAGGATGGCGTTGCGGAAGTCGACCGTACGTCCCTGGCCGTCGGTGAGCCGGCCGTCGTCGAGCACCTGGAGCAGCACGTCGAAGACGTCGGGGTGGGCCTTCTCCACCTCGTCCAGCAGGACCACGCTGTACGGCCGGCGCCGCACCGCCTCGGTGAGCTGGCCACCCTCCTCATAGCCCACGTAGCCGGGCGGGGCGCCGACCAGACGGGCCACCGAGTGCTTCTCGCCGTACTCGCTCATGTCGATGCGGACCATGGCCCGCTCGTCGTCGAAGAGGAACCCGGCCAGCGCCTTCACCAGCTCGGTCTTGCCGACACCGGTGGGACCGAGGAAGAGGAAGCTGCCGGTCGGCCGGTCCGGGTCGGCGATCCCGGCCCGGGCCCGGCGCACCGCACCGGACACCGCCGCGATCGCCTCGCGCTGGCCGATCACCTTGGCGGCGAGCGACTCCTCCATGCGCAGCAGCTTGGCGGTCTCGCCCTCCATCATCCGGCCGGCCGGGATGCCGGTCCACGAGGAGACGACCTCGGCGATGTCGTCGGCGCCGACCTCGTCCTTGACCATCGGCGGTTCGGGGCTCTCCTCCTCGGAGTCGGCCGCCGCCTGGATCTCCTTCTCCAGAGCCGGGATCACCTCGTAGAGCAGCCGGGACGCCGCGAGCAACTCGCCGTCGCGCTGGGCCCGCTCCTGCGCGGCCCGGGCCTCGTCGAGCTGCTTCTTCAGCTCACCCACCCGGTTCAGCCCGCCGCGCTCCCGCTCCCACCGCGCGTTGAGGGCGGTCAGGTCCTCCTCGCGGTCGGCCAGGTCGGCGATCAGGCGCTCCAACCGGGCCCTCGACGCCGGGTCGGTCTCCTTCTCCAGGGCGAGCCGCTCCACCCGCATCCGGTCGACCTGACGCTGGAGCTGGTCCAGCTCGACGGGACGGGAGTCGATCTCCATCCGCAACCGGGAGGCGGCCTCGTCGATCAGGTCGATCGCCTTGTCCGGCAGGAACCGGTCGCTGATGTAGCGGTCGGAGAGGCTGGCCGCCGCGACCAGGGCGGCGTCGGTGATCTGCACGCGGTGGTGCGCCTCGTAACGGCCCTTGAGACCGCGCAGGATGCCGATGGTGTCCTCGACGGTGGGCTCACCGACGACGACCGGCTGGAACCGGCGCTCCAGGGCCGGGTCCTTCTCGATGTGTTCCCGGTACTCGTCCAGCGTGGTGGCGCCGACCATGCGCAGCTCACCACGGGCCAGCATCGGCTTGAGCATGTTGCCGGCGTCCATCGAGCCCTCGCCCTTACCGGCGCCGACGACCGTGTGCAGCTCGTCGAGGAACGTGACGACCTGCCCGTTGGAGCTGCGGATCTCCTCGAGCACGCTCTTCAGGCGCTCCTCGAACTGGCCGCGGTACTGAGCGCCGGCGACCATGGCGCCGAGGTCGAGCGAGACCAGCTTCTTGTCGCGCAGCGTCTCCGGGACGTCGCCGGCCACGATGCGCTGGGCCAGGCCCTCGACGATCGCGGTCTTGCCGACGCCCGGCTCGCCGATCAGCACCGGATTGTTCTTGGTCCGGCGGGACAGCACCTGGACGACCCGGCGGATCTCGGCGTCCCGGCCGATCACCGGGTCGATCTTTCCCTCCCGGGCCAGCGCGGTGAGGTCGACGCTGTACTTCTCCAGGGACTTGTAGGTCTGCTCCGGATCGGCCGTGGTGACCCGCCGATCCCCGCCACGCACCTGCGGGAACGCGGCGACCAGCGCCTCCTCGGTGGCGCCGGCCGCCTTGAGCACCTGCGACACCGCGCCACCGACCCGGGCCAGGCCGGCCAGCAGGTGCTCGGTGGACACATACTCATCGCCGAGGGGCTTGGCGATGAGTTCGGCCGAGCCGATCGCGTTGACGAATTCCCGGGCCAGACCGGGCTCGACGGTGCTCGCGCCGCGCGCGGACGGCAGCTGCTCGATCACCCGCACCGCGGCCCGGCGGATGTCGGCCGGGTTGGCGCCGACGGCCCGCAACAGCGCGGTGGCGGTGGAGCCACCGGTGTCGAGCAGCGCCTGCAACATGTGCCAGGGCTCGACCGTGGCGTGCCCGCGGCGACCGGCGTCCGCGACCGCGGAGGTGATCACTTCGCGACTCTTCGTGGTCAAGCGTTCGGTGTTCATGAGCTCCCCTGCAGCCGACAAACTTGAGCGTAGCGCGCTCAACTTTAGCGCGCCGGTTCGAGGAGCCGTAACGTGCGTAACGTGAAGGTTTCCTTCCGGTTGTCCCGTCGTCTCCTCCCTCTCGGCATGGTCTTTCTGACCTCGGGCATCGCCACCGCGGTGGTCGGGCCCTTCCTCGGCCTCTTCCTCAGCACCGAGGTGCACGCCGGACCGGTCCAGACCGCCACGTTCCTGGTCGTCGCCTCGCTGTCCGGGGTGGCGGTGTCGTCGGCCATCGGGCGCGCCTCGGACCGCTTCCCGATCCGCCGCGCGCTGCTCATCGCGGCCGCGCTGGCCGGCTTCGCCGCCAGCGGGCTGACCGCCTTCATCCGGGACTACTGGATTCTGCTCGCGGTCACCGCGACGGTCACGGCCGCGTCCGGGGCGCTCTATCCACAATCCTTCGCGTACGCCCGTCAAGTGCTGCAACGAGATGATCCGGGCCGGACCGCCCTCGGGATCAGCACACTGCGTACCGTCTTCTCGATCGCCTGGGTGGGCGGCCCGTCCATGGCCGCCCTGCTGCTCGACACCGGCGACTTCCGCCACGTCTACGGCGCGGCCGCCCTCCTCTATCTGCTCGCCGCCCTGATCGCGGTCCGCTTCCTGCCCGGCGTGGAGGCCCCGTCCGCACCGCGGGAGAGGAAGGCCGAGCCGCCCGCCCGCGCGCCCCGGGTGCTGTGGCCGATCCTGTGCGGCTTCGCCCTGCTCCAGACCACCATGGTGCTGGGCGGTCAGGTCATGCCGCTGTTCCTGAGCACCGAACTGAACGGCTCGGTCCGCGACGCCGGCCTGCTCTTCGGCCTGTGCGCCGCCCTGGAGATCCCGCTCATGCTGGGCTTCGGGGTCCTGTCCACCCGCGTCCCGCTGCGCCGGATCATCCTCGGCGGGACGGCGTGCGCGGTCGCGTACCAGCTCGTCGTGGTCACCTCGTCGTCGGTCGGGACGCTGGTCGCGGCCCAGATCCCGAACGCGCTCTTCATCGCCGCGACGTCCGGGCTCGGCATCACCTACGTACAGGATCTGATGCCGGAGCAGCCGGGACGGGCCACCACACTGTTCACCAACAGCTTCCCGATCGGGCAGGTCCTGGCGGCGCCGCTCTTCGGCCTGTCCCAGCAGTACGGTTTCCGCCTGGCCTTCGGGATCAACCTGGCGCTCAGTGCGATCGGCCTCGTCCTGCTGTTCCTGGCCCGGTCGCACCGAAGGACGACGGAGCCGTCGGTTCGTCCGGTCACCGACGCGGCACACCCGGCTGAGGGCTAACGTAGAGATCGTGCGCGTACGGGTGGAACAGACTCCGCTGCCGGGAATCGGCGTCCGCCATGACCTGATCACCTCGTCGGGCCGGACGGTAGGGGTGGTCTCCCACCGCAACGGCCGCCGCGACCTGGTGCTGTACGACGTGGACGACCCCGACTCCAGCCTGGCGTCGATACCTCTCACCGACGACGAGGCCGAAGCCCTCGCCGACGTGCTCGGCGCCTCGCTGATGCTGGGCCAGCTGGCCGGCCTGCGACAGCAGGCGGCCGGCCTGCTCACCGAGCAGATCGCGCTGCCGGCCGGCTCCCCGTTCGTCGGGCGGAAACTGGGCGACACCCGCGCCCGTAGCCGGACCAGCGCTTCGATAGTGGCCGTGCTGCGCGATCGCGAGGTGATCGCCTCGCCCGGCCCGTCGTTCCGGTTCGAGGCGAACGACATGGTGGTCGCGGTCGGGACACGGCACGGCCTGGACGGCGTCACCGCCATCCTGGCCGGCGACGACGGCGGCTGACCGACAGTGCAGCACCACACGACGATCCTGCTCATCGAGATCGGCGCGCTCCTGTTCGGCCTCGGCATGCTCGGCCGGCTGGGCCGCCGGGTCGGCATGTCCCCGATTCCGCTCTATCTGCTGGCCGGTGTGGCGTTCGGTCAGGGCGGGCTGATCCCGCTCTCGGCGAGCGAGGAGTTCATCGCGGTCGGCGCCCAGATCGGCGTGATCCTGCTCCTGGTCATGCTCGGTCTGGAGTACTCGGCCGACGAGCTGGTGGGCAACCTGCGGACGGCGGCGCCGGCCGGTCTCATCGACATGCTGCTGAACGCCCTGCCCGGAGCGGCGTTCGCACTGCTGCTCGGCTGGGGCTGGGAGGCGGCGCTGGTGCTGGCCGGCATCACCTGGGTGTCCTCGTCCGGCGTGATCGCGAAGGTGCTGAGCGATCTCGGCCGGGTCGGTAACCGGGAGACCCCGACGATCCTGTCGGTGCTGGTCATCGAGGACCTGGCGATGGCCTTCTACCTGCCGGTGGTGACCGCCGTGCTGGCCGGCCTGAGCCTGGCCAACGGCCTGAGCACGCTCGGGGTCGCGGTGGTCACGGTGGTCGCCGTCCTGGTCGTGGCGATTCGGTACGGCGGTGAGATCAGCCGGTTCATATCGGTGAAGGATCCGGAGGCCCTGCTGCTCAGCGTCCTCGGTCTGACGCTCTTCATCGCCGGGGTGGCCGGCGAGCTGAAGGTCTCCGAGGCGGTCGGCGCGTTCCTGGTCGGCATCGCCATCTCCGGGCCGGTGGCGCACCACGCCACCCAGATCCTGTCCCCGCTGCGCGACCTGTTCGCCGCGGTGTTCTTCGTCTTCTTCGGACTCTCCACGGACCCGGCCGACATGCCACCGGTGCTGCTTCCGGCGCTCGGGCTGGCCGTGCTGACGATGCTGACCAAGGTGCTGACCGGATATCTGGCGGCCGGCCGGGTGGGCATCGCGCTGCCGGGCCGGATCCGGGCCGGGCTGGCGCTGATGCCCCGTGGTGAGTTCTCGGTGGTGATCGCCGGCCTCGCGGTCGCGTACGGCGTCGATGCCCGGCTCGCACCACTCGCCACGGCTTATGTACTGATCACGGTGGTTACCGGGCCGTTGTTGGCACGTCTGTCCGATTACGGCTGGTTCAAGGAGTGGGTGCGCAAGCGGATGGCGGCTCAGCGGGCCGTTCAGAAACCGCTGCCATCCCCGGAGTGACCTGCATCTCCATGGAAAAAGCCCAAAGTTACTGTCCAGTATCTGAATGTGAGCCCTTGACACTTCCCTAAGGGGACTCCACACGCTAACGTTGCGCGGCGACGACTCTGAGTATTGGGACGTTCGCCACTATGGTCGGCGAGTAATGCCGACCGCGTTGCGAACGGTTGAGTGAGGCGGCGGCGTGAGCGTGCGTGAAGCTACATTCCTCGGTTTCGGCAATCCGGTCGACCCCCGACCCGACGAGCTGCAGACCTGGGCATACAACCCTGAGTCGGTCCCGCTGAGCAGCATGCCGAAGGACTGGGATCTCCTGATCTCCGGCGACGTGCTCGGCCCTACGCTGTTCGAGCTCGCCATGGACCGGCAGTGCCCGGCCCGGCGGTTCGCGCAGCATTGCATGTACATCTACGCCGCGGACGGTGCGCGGCAGAACGCGAGCGGGCAGCGGAAGCGCCGGCTCAAGAAGTTCATCGAGCGCGCGGAAGAGGTCGGCGACGAGCCGATGCAGATCTGGGCGCACAACTGCCGGGTTCTGATGACCCGGCCGGAGCTCTTCGACCACCACGACTGGATGGAAGGCGGCCTGGTGCGCTACCCGCGCCGACTGGGCCTGTTCAATCGCCGCTGACTACGTTTAGTAGCAACGCGGTAACTACATGCTGTAGCGGCGGCCCGGATCCGGGCCGCCGCTGTCATTTGTCAGAGGAACGGCGCGGGCGCCACACCACCAGGGCTGTCGAGTGGGTCTCCTGGCGCACCAGATCGCGGCCCGAGTACGGGCTGCTCATCGCCTCAATCTGAGCGATCCGGGCGTACGCCGCCTCCAGCTGCTGCTCGAGCTCGGCCACCCGGTGCTGGAGGTCGCCGACCAGATGCTCCAGGCCGATGATGCGCTTGACGCCGGCCAGGTTGACGCCGTCCTCCTGGCTGAGTCTCTGCACCTCACGCAGTAGTGCGACGTCGCGTTCGCTGTACCGCCGACCACCACCGCCGGCCCGGCCGGGCTGAACCAGGCCGAGCCGGTCGTACTGCCGGAGGGTCTGTGGGTGCATCCCGGCGAGCCGTGCGGCCACCGAGATGATCAAAACCTTCGCGTCGGAGGCCTGTTCTATCGAGATGTCGATCTCTTCGTACATTTACACCTCCCGAGACGGGGTTTCCTTCAGACGCGGTCTAGTCGGCCCGGCGCAGGCGGGCTTCGAGCCGCTCCCGCCCCGGCGGTGGGGTGAGCTTTCCGAACTTCTCCAGCGCGTCCCGGGCCTCACCGGTGACGGTCTCCGGGATCTGCACGTCGACGGTGACGATCAGATCGCCGGCCTGGCCCTCCTTGCGGGCCACGCCCTTGCCCCGGGCCCGCAGCTTGCGGCCGCTCGGTGTGCCCGGGGGCACGCGCAACGTGACCAGGCCGTCCAGCGTCGGCACCTTCAGGTCGGTGCCCAGCACGGCCTCGACGATCGTGATCGGCACGGTCAGCGTCAGGTCGTCGCCGCTGCGCCCGAACAGGTCGTCGGGCCGGACCTTGACCTGCACGTACAGGTCGCCGGCCGAACCTCCCCGGTCGCCCGGCTCGCCCCGGCCGCTGAGCCGGATCCGCTGGCCGTCGGCGACGCCCGCCGGGAACCGGACGTTGATCGAGCGGGTCTTGGTGACCCCGCCGGTGCCCCGGCACTCCGGGCACTTCTCGTCCACGATGCTGCCCGAGCCCTGACAGTCACGGCACGGTTCGGAGAAGCTGAACGAGCCCTGGTTGCTGGAGATCAGGCCGGTGCCGTGACACTTCGGACAGGCGCGCGGGGTGGTCCCCGGTTTCGCGCCGTTGCCCCGGCAGGTGTCGCAGGCGCCGGGGGTACGCAGTGTCAGTGGCAGCGTGGTGCCGCGAACCGCCTGCACGAAGTCCAGCGTGACCTCGGTCTCGACATCCCGCCCGCGCTGGGGCCCTCGTCGCCCGGTCGAGCCGGGAGGCTGGCCGCCGGAGAAGATCGAGCTGAAGATGTCGGAGAAGCCGGAGCCACCGAACCGGCGGTCGGCGCCCGGAGCGGTGCCACCGGAGAAGCCGCCGAACAGGTCGGACGGATCGAACTGCGTGCCACCGCCCCGTGCCCCGCGCCGGAACGCGCCGGAGCCGAACAGCGAGCGCATCTCGTCGTACTCTTTGCGCTTCTTGTCGTCGGCGAGCACGTCGTACGCCTCGGAAGCGGCCTTGAACTTCTCCTCCGCCTCCTTGTTGCCGGGGTTCCGGTCGGGGTGCAGATCGCGAGCGAGCTTCCGGTACGCCTTCTTGATCTCGTCCGGGGAGGCGGACCTGTTCACACCGAGCACGGCGTAGAAGTCCTTCTCGAGCCAGTCCTTCGAGCTCATGTCAATCCACCTCCTCGAGTTGGCGACGTCCCGCCCGCCGGCGCACCGGCGGACGGGACATGATCGTCGATTCTCACTCCGGGTCGGCGACCGCGACCATCGCGGGGCGGAGCAGACGCTCGCCCAGCGAGTAGCCACGACGCATCACCTCGACGCAGGTCGGCTCGGAGACGTCCGCGGACGTCTGGTGCGCGACCGCCTCGTGGCGGTTCGGGTCGAAGGGGTCGCCCTTCTCCCCGAAGGCCACCAGGCCCAGCTTGCCGGTCACCGCGGTGAGCTGCTCGGCCACCGAGGCGAACGGACCGACCAGGTCGCCGTGCTCGCGGGCCCGGTCGATGTCGTCCAGCACCGGGAGCAGGTCGGTGAGGACCTTGCCGGTGGTCTGCTCGGCGGCCGCGCCGCGGTCACGGTCGACCCGCTTGCGGTAGTTGGCGTACTCGGCCGTCACCCGCTGGAGGTCGTGGGTCCGCTCGTCGAGCTCGCCCCGCAGCGCCTCCAGTTCGGCACCGAGACCGGGCTTGATGTCGGCCGCCGGGGCCGGCTCCTCCTCGGGGGCGCGGTGCGCGCCGACCGGCTTCTGCACCGGCTCCTCGGCGGGAGTCTCCTCGGCCGTCTCCTCGATCTCGCCCTGGATGACTTCCCGCTCGGCCGCCGGACCGTCGTTCTCGTCGTCCCTGGCAGTCACTTCTTGTCGTCCTCCACGATCTCGGCGTCGACCACGTCGTCGCCACCGGCGGCCGGGCCGGTCGCGCCACCCGGCGCACCGCCCGCGGCGGCCTGCGGGGCCTCACCCTGCGAGTAGAGCAGCGAACCGGCCTCCTGGGAGACCTGGGACAGCCGCTCGTGGGCCGACTTGATCTTCTCGATGTCGGTGCCGCCGAGCGCGCCACGCAGCTCGCCGAGCGCCTCGTTGATCTTGCTCTTGCTCTCCTCGGGGAGCTTGTCGCCGCTCTCCGCCAGGAACTTCTCGGTCTGCCACTGGAGCTGCTCGGCCAGGTTGCGGGCCTCGGCGTCCTCGCGGCGCTTCTTGTCGTCGTCCGCGTGGTCCTGGGCGTCGCGCATCATGCGCTCGATGTCTTCCTTCGGCAGCGCGGAGCCGCCGGTGATCGTCATCTTCTGCTCCTTGCCCGTGCCCAGGTCCTTGGCGGACACGTGCACGATGCCGTTCGCGTCGATGTCGAAGGAGACCTCGATCTGCGGGACGCCGCGCGGGGCCGGGGCGATGCCGCTCAGCTCGAAGGTGCCGAGCTTCTTGTTGTTCGACGCCATCTCGCGCTCACCCTGGTAGACCTGGATCAGCACGGAGGGCTGGTTGTCGTCGGCCGTGGTGTAGACCTCGGAGCGGTGCGCCGGGATGGTGGTGTTGCGCTCCACCAGCTTGTGCATGATGCCGCCCTTGGTCTCGATGCCGAGGGACAGCGGGGTCACGTCGAGGAGCAGGACGTCCTTGACCTCACCCTTGAGCACACCGGCCTGGAGCGCGGCGCCGACGGCGACGACCTCGTCCGGGTTGACGCCCTTGTTCGGCTCGCGGCCGATCAGGCTCTGCACCAGCTCGGTGACCGCCGGCATACGCGTCGAGCCGCCGACCAGGATGACGTGGTCGATGTCGGAGAGCTTGACATCGGCGTCCTTGATGGCCGCCTCGAACGGGCCCTTGCAGCGGTCCAGCAGGTCCTGCGTCATCCGCTGGAACTCGGCGCGGCTCAGCGACGTGTCCAGGTGCAGCGGGCCGTTCGCCCCCGCGGTGATGTAGGGCAGGTTGATACTGGTGGTGCTGGCGGCGGACAGCTCGATCTTCGCCTTCTCGGCCGCCTCACGCAGACGCTGCAGAGCCATCTTGTCCTGGGAGAGGTCGATGCCGTGCTCGCCGCGGAAGGTCTTGACCAGGTGGTCGATGACCCGCTGGTCCCAGTCGTCGCCACCCAGGTGGTTGTCACCGGAGGTGGACTTCACCTCGATGACGCCGTCGCCGAGCTCGAGCAGCGAGACGTCGAAGGTGCCGCCGCCGAGGTCGAAGACCAGGACGGTCTGCTCCTTGGAGCCCTTGTCCAGCCCGTACGCCAGAGCGGCGGCGGTGGGCTCGTTGACGATCCGCAGGACGTTGAGCCCCGCGATCTCGCCGGCCTCCTTGGTGGCCTGGCGCTGGGCGTCGTTGAAATACGCCGGAACGGTGATGACCGCGTCGGTGATGGTCTCACCGAGGTAGGCCTCGGCGTCCCGCTTGAGCTTCATTAGCACACGCGCCGAGATCTCCTGCGGGGTGTACTGCTTGCCGTCGATGTCGATCGACCAGTTCGTGCCGATCTCCCGCTTGACCGAGCGGATCGTCCGGTCGGGGTTCGTCACCGCCTGACGCTTGGCGACCTCGCCGACGAGCACCTCGCCGTTGCGGGCGAAGGCGACGATCGACGGAGTCGTCCGGGAGCCCTCCGCGTTGGCGATGACGGTGGGCTCGCCTCCTTCCAGAACGCTGACGCAGGAGTTCGTGGTGCCGAGGTCGATGCCGACCGCACGTGCCATGGTGTTCCTCGCTTTGCTACCCGACAGGGTCTAGCTACCGACAGGGTTGAGTGGAATCGACTCAATGATGCCACGGGTCTGCACGCCGTCAAATCGAAGTTGAGTCCGAGGGGCGCAAGTCAACGCGTGCGACATACCTGTCAGGTCACGGCATACCGGGACCCGTTGTCCTGGATGCATAGATCGTGCACGCTTTACGCGTGACGACGCACGGAGACGCGGTCGGTCCGTCGGCCCTTTCCGCCGTCCCCGCCGCATCGAATGAGAAACAGCAGGTCAAAGCGGCCATAGAACCACTCGATCGTACGGGGGGTGGCCAGGTCCGGCAGCCGAACCTGCAAAACGTGCCGCCCGCGGTGGGACGGCTCGCGACCGCGCTCACCCGATTGCGGGCAGCCCTCGGCTCGGTCTCGTACCCCCTGGCGCTGCCCTCCGCGGACGAGGCCCGGCGGGTCGGCTCGGCCCTGATCGCCCAGCTCGACGACTACCTGTTGCCCCGGCTGGCCCGGCTCGACGCGCCCCTGCTGGTGGTCGTCGGCGGCTCCACCGGGGCGGGCAAGTCGACCCTGGTGAACAGCCTGGTCCAGGCGCCCGTGAGCACGGCCGGGGTGCTGCGGCCGACCACCCGCTCACCGGTTCTGGTGTGCCATCCGGACGATGTGAACTGGTTCGGCCGTGGTGGGCTGCTGCCCGGCCTGACACGTACCGGCGAGTCGAGCACGGCATCCGACGCTTTGCAGGTGGTGGCCACCCCGGCGATCGGGCCCGGCCTGGCCCTGCTCGACGCGCCGGACGTCGACTCGGTGGTCGACCAAAACCGCCACCTCGCCGCTCAACTGCTGGCCGCCGCGGACCTGTGGCTCTTCGTCACCACCGCGGCCCGGTACGCCGACGCCGTCCCGTGGGAGCTGCTCACCACCGCCCGGCTCCGCGGCACGGTGATCGCCATGGTCCTGGACCGGGTGCCGGTCGGCGCGGCCGCCGAGATCGCCGCCCACCTGGGGGAGATGCTCACCGCCAACGACCTGGGCTCCGCGCCGTTGTTCGTGCTGCCGGAGATCGAGCTGGACCAGCGCGGCCTGCTGCCGGACTCGGCGATCGGCCCGATGCGGATGTGGTTCGCCCAGCTGGCGGGGGACGCCAACGCCCGGGGCACGGTGGTCCGGCAGACCCTCGACGGCGCGCTCGGCGCCCTGGCCCCGGCACTCGGCGGGCTCGGCGAGGCGGCCGACGACCAGGCCCGGGCGTCGTACGCGCTGGACGACCGGGTGGAGTCCGCCTACCGCAACGCACTGCGTAACGCCGAGGAGGGGCTGCGCGACGGCCGGATGCTCCGTGGCGAGGTGCTGGCCCGCTGGCAGGAGTTCGTCGGCACCGGCGACTTCCTGCGCAGCCTCGAGTCACGGGTCGGGCACCTGCGCGACCGGGTCGCCGCAGCCCTCAGCGGACGGCCGGCACCCGGGCGCAACCTGCGGGTGGCCATGGAGTCCCAACTGGTGACCCTGCTGCGCGGGGTGGCCACCGACGCGGCCGAGCAGACGTACGCCGCCTGGCACGCGCACCCGGCCGGCGCCGCCCTGCTCTCGCCCGAGCTGCAGAAAGCCTCGGACGACCTGCCGCTGCGCGCCGACCGCATGATCCGGGACTGGCAGCAGTGGGTCCTCGATCTGGTCCGCCGGGAGGCGTCGAACAAGCGGGCGGTGGCCCGCGGCGCGGCGTACGCGGTGAACGGCGCCGGGCTGGCTGTCATGATCGCGGTGTTCACGTCGACCGCCCTCATCCCGACCGGGCTGGAGGTGGCTGCCGGCGCCGGCAGCGCGGTCGCCGGGCAGAAGGTGCTCGAAGCGATCTTCGGCGACCAGGCCATCCGTACGCTGGCGGCACGCGCCCGTACCGAATTGATGACCCGGTTCGAGGAGCTGCTCGCCGGCGAGGCCGCCCGGTTCGGCGAGCGAACCGCGGCGGCACGCCACGAGACGTCGAACGGCGCCCTGCTGCGCCAGATCGCCGTCGAGGTGGAGAAAGCCAGGAAGGAACTAGCGTTGACCGGGTCCGGGTCATGAACGTGACACAGAGGGTGCCCGACAAGCGGGTCGACGGCGACGAGCTGGCCCGCCGGCTGGAGGCGCTGTCCCGGTTCCTGCGGGTGGCCGACCCGTACCTTCCGGACAGCGACCTGGTCACCGCACACACGCTGGTGGAACGGGCCGGCAACCGGCTCTCGCTCTCGCTCGACCACACCGTGGTGGCGCTCGCCGGCAGCACCGGCAGCGGCAAGTCGAGCCTGTTCAACGCGCTGGCCCGGTTCAAGCTCTCCCAGGTGGGGGTGCGGCGGCCGACCACCGGCACGGCGCACGCCTGCGTGTGGGGGCCGCTGGAGGCGGCGAACCGTCTGCTCGACTGGGTCGGCGTGCTGCCCCGGCAGCGGTTCGTCCGGGAGAGCGCGCTGGACGGCGACGACGAGGCGGCGCTGCACGGGCTGGTCCTGCTCGACCTGCCCGACTTCGACTCGGTCGAGCGCAGCCACCAGCTGGAGGTGGACCGCCTGCTCGGCCTGGTCGACCAGATCGTCTGGGTGGTCGACCCGCAGAAGTACGGCGACCGGGTCCTGCACCGGGCGTACCTCTCCCAGTTCAGCGCGCACTCCGGCGTCACCATCGTGGTGCTCAACCAGGCCGACCGGCTCAGCCCCGGCGACACCGAGGTGGTGCTCGGCGACCTGACCCGGCTCCTCGAGGAGGACGGGCTCACCGGCACTCCGGTGATCGCCTCCTCGGCCAAGCAACCCGGGATGCTCCGGGAGTTGCGGTCCGCGCTGGAGAGCACGGTGGCCAACCGGCAGGCCGCGCTGCGCCGGCTGGACGCCGACCTGGACGCGGTCGCCGGGGAGCTGGGCGCCATGATCGGGCCGCCGGCCGCCGAGGACGAGGTGGACCGGGCGACCGTCCGGCAGCTGTGCGACTCGCTGGCCGAGTCGGCCGGAGTGCCGGGGGTGGCTGACGCGACCGCGGGCGCCTACCGGCACCGGGCCGCGGTGGCGACCGGCTGGCCGCTGGTCCGGGGGCTGCGCCGGCTACGGCCCGACCCGCTGCGCCGGCTGCACCTGGAGCCGGTCAAGACCGATGCGGTGTCCACGGATGTCGTTCCGCGTACCTCGGTGCCGGAGGCCGATGCCGCGCAGAGGTCGGCGGTCGGCCTCTCGGTCCGGGCCGTCGCGGCCCGGGCCGCCGCACCGCTGCCCGAGGTGTGGGCGCCCGCACTAAACACCGCGGCCCGCTCCCGGGCGGCGGACCTGCCGGACGCGCTGGACCGGGCCGTCGCGCAGACCGACCTCGGTATGGAACGGTCACCGGTCTGGTGGCGGGCCGTCGGGATCCTCCAGTGGGTGCTGCTGGCCACCGCGACCGCCGGGCTCGGCTGGCTCGTCCTCGGCTACATCCTGACCGCCCTCGGGCTGCCGGAGTTCGACAATCCCGAGGTCGGCGTGGTTCCGCTGCCCACCCTGCTGCTGCTCGGCGGGATCCTCGGCGGCCTGCTGCTGTGGCTGCTGCTGCGTCCCGTCATCGAAGCCGGCGCACGCCGGGCGCGGCGCCGGGCCGAGCGGCGGCTGCGGGCCGCGGTGACCGACATCGGCCGGGGGTACGTGGTGGCGCCGGTCCGCGAGGTGCTGAACGCGTACGCCCAGGCGAGGGAAGCGCTCGGAGTCGTGCGCGCGGAGTAGTTCGGGCCGGGGCGCGGGCGTAGGCTCGCGGCATGCCCGCACCCCGGACCGCGTACGACGCCGTGTTGCACGCGGCCCGCGATGTCACAAAACTGGGCTGCGCGCTCGATGCCGAGATGCTCGGCGCCGCGCTGCTCGGCAGTGTCTACGCGATGGCCGCGGAGGATCGCGCCGAGGCCGTGCGCGACTTCGTGGGCCGGTTCCTGACCGCCACGGTCCATTCCGGCACTCCCGCCGCGGTGACCATTCGCGACGTCTTCGCCACCCTCGTCCCCGAGGCCGACGGCGCCGGGCGGGTCGGCCACGACCGGCGATCACCGTCGTGGGCCGGCCAGCTCGGCCAGGTCCGGGCCACCGGCTGCTGGGCCTATGGCGACGTGTACGGGGACCAGACGTCCTACCTGGTCACCTTCGCGTACGAGGACGCCGTCGCCGGTGGGCCCGAGCACGCCGTGGTGGCCCTCGTCGACCACAACATCGGCATCACCAAGGACGTCTTCGTGGCCACCTCGGCGGAGACGCTGCTCGACCAGGTGCGGCAGATCTGCGCGGCCGACGAGCTGACCTGGTTCCGCAGCGAGGACCCGGGCCGGCTGCGCGACGAGGTGAGCCGGCACCTGGAGGTCACCGACGGCCTGGGCGAGCTGCCATCGGACGGGTCGCTCGCCACCGACCGCACGCTGGCCGGGGCCCGGCTCGCCCTGCTGCCGGCGGTGACCACGCCGCCGCTCAGTGAGCCGTCCGGGCCGGACGACACCGGCCTGATCCGGGACTTCCTGACCTCTCCGGAGGCGGTCCGGTTCGACCTGCCCACCGGGCCGGCCGCGACACCGGAGAGCGCGTCGCTGGAGTTCTGTCTCAGCCTCCTGCTGGACCACGGCGCCACCCTGCCCGGCGCCGACCCGCTGCGCTGGAGCCCGGCCGTGGCCGGGCTGTTCCTGCTCGACTGGGTGCACCGGCGGGCCGTGCTGGACCTGGACGACGCGGCCATGCTGCCCCGGGTGGTCCGGGCCTGGTCGGCGTTCTCGATGCGCCGCCGGGGGCTGCCGACGGCCGCCGCCGAGCAGGCGGAGGCGGCGCTGGAGGAGCTGATCCCGGAGTTCGCCCGCCTCTACACGACGGGCGAACGACGCAGCCCGGCCACGGCGGCGGTGGCCCAGCTCATCGCCGAGGGCGTGGACCCGAACGACACCGCCGCCATAGACGCCTGGCTGGAAGCCAACCGCGACGACTGACCCTGGAGTGCGGTCAGCGGCGGTTCTTGTAGTGGTCGGGGGCCCGCTCGGCGTGGTGGCGGCCGACGCGGGAGCTGCGGTCGCTCCGGCGCTCCTCCGGGTAATTGGTGTGCTCGGCCCGGTGCTGCCCCCGATAAGGACGGTTGGCGAGGCGGTTCTCCTCGGAGTTGGAGTCGTTGAGCCGGCGGCGGACCGCACTGGAGTTCCCGCCCGAGTAGCTCTGTTCGAGGATCCGGGACGAGCGGATGTTGTGGTTGTGATCGGTCATCGCTGACCTCCGACGGTGTCGGGGCCGGTCCGGCGACCGGCTGTCATGGACGGTGAAGGACCCGTGGTCGGGGCAGGGCGGTTCGTCGTGGTCCGAGGAACCCCGGTCGGGTTCGTCGGGCGCGGCGCGTGGGCTTGGTGTGGCCCGGCCGGGAACGAACGGGAAAAGGGACGGGCGGGACGACTTCGGGACTTCGTCCTCTGCTGGAACAGCCGGCAGTTCCGGAACGGTGGGGATACCGCCGGGCGCGGAACGGGCCATCCGCCGAGGTTGGACCCGCTTCGGCCGGGCCGGTCGGGCCGGGACCGCCACCCGCGACGGCACGGCACCGGCCCGGGGTGCGGACGGCGGGAACACCCGGGCCGCGTTCGGGGAGGCCGGCGACGAGGGCGAGGACGGGTGACGGGACGCGGCCGGGCGGGACGGTGTGCCGGATTTCCCGGGGCGGGTGCTCTGGCCGTACCCCTGATCGGTTTGGGGTTTGATCGGAGCCTCGACCGAGGGTGGCGGGAAGGGCCGCACCGGACCGCTCGCCGGAGGCGGCAGGAAGGGCACGTCCATCGCGCCGGGCCGATTCGTGCCGGTGATCTCGCTGCGGCCGGCCGTGAGGACGGCGAGGGTCGGCAGCGAGGCCAGCCCGACCAGGAGCGCGACCATCAGCAGGTAGCGCCGGGTCGGGCCGGAGAAGCCGAGATCTTCGCGGTACACCCCGTTGAGGCGCTTGCG
Organism: Actinoplanes lobatus; assembly: GCF_014205215.1. Classification (NCBI taxonomy): domain Bacteria; kingdom Bacillati; phylum Actinomycetota; class Actinomycetes; order Micromonosporales; family Micromonosporaceae; genus Actinoplanes; species Actinoplanes lobatus. The sequence goes on along the minus strand of NZ_JACHNC010000001.1, from coordinate 2,348,342 downwards.
CAGCACCTTGAGTGGCGGCTCGTAGCCGTCGTCATCGGGCAGGCGTGGCACGCGAGGATCCCCCCAGAAGAAAAGATCGACTCGGATCAGTTCCGGTCACTGGGGATGAACGACGGTCGGCGAATTCCGCTGCGGCGTAGTAGGGCCATTCGTACCAAAGTGAGGGTACAAAAGGTACTTAATATGGCAAATACTGTTGACGATTCGTCGACAGGATCTCTTTTCGTGATCTACGCAGCCTGTAATGCGGCTCACTCTCTCTGTCAGGATGGGGGCGACGGCATCGCCGCTGTCGCCTTCCGCCGACCAAGCGGGGTTACAGCGTGCCGTCCCGGCGACCTGCCGGAGATTGCCGCGCGCCAGCCCCACCCGGGCCAGGCGCGGCCCCCAGTGGTCAGCCGCGTGGCCGGGAGACACCCGCCGCGGGCTTAGTTGAGGAAACAGGAGACACGGATGGCGAAAGGCGAGAGCGTGGCCGGCAGCGACATTCCGGCCGGCGGCTTCGTCCAACTGCTGACCCCCGACGGGGAGCGCGTCGACACCGTCACCACGGCTGACGGCACGACGTACTCCGTCGACTTCACCGACGAGGAGTACCGCGGTCTCTACCGGGACCTGGTTACGGTCCGGCGTCTCGACAGCGAGGCGGTCGCCCTGCAGCGGCAGGGTGAGCTGGGCATCTGGGCCAGTCTGCTCGGGCAGGAGGCGGCACAGGTCGGCTCCGGGCGGGCGCTGCGCCCCCAGGACATGGCCTTCCCCACCTACCGCGAGCACGGTGTCCTCTACTGCCGCGGCATCGACCCGATCATGCCGTTCGGCCTGTTCCGGGGCGTGGACCAGGGCGGTTGGGATCCGAACGAGTTCAAGTTCAACACCTACACGATCGTGATCGGCTCGCAGACGCTGCACGCGACCGGCTACGCCATGGGCGTCACCATGGACGGCAAGACCGGTTCGGCCGACGGCGAAGCGGTGATCGCCTACTTCGGCGACGGCGCGACCAGCCAGGGCGAGGTCAACGAGTCGTTCGTGTGGTCCGGCGTCTTCAACGCGCCGATCGTCTTCTTCTGCCAGAACAACCAGTACGCGATCTCCGAGCCCCTGGAGCGCCAGACCCGGGTCCCGCTGTACCAGCGGGCCGGCGGCTACGGCTTCCCCGGCATCCGGGTGGACGGCAACGACGTGCTCGCCACCTACGCGGTGACCCGGGCCGCGCTGGACAACGCGCGCAACGGCCAGGGCCCGACGCTGATCGAGGCGTACACGTACCGGATGGGGGCGCACACCAGCTCCGACGACCCGACCCGCTACCGGAACGGCAGCGAGGTCGAGGCCTGGAAGGCGAAGGACCCGATCAGCCGGCTCAAGGCCTTCCTGTCGAAGCAGAAGATCGCCAAGAAGGACTTCTTCGCCGAGGTCGACGCAGAAGCCAACCGGCAGGCCCTCGATCTACGGGAACGGGTGCTGGAGATGCCTGATCCACAACCCGTGACCCTCTTCGACAACGTCTACCCGAACGGCTCGCCGGAGATCGACGCCCAACGAACCGCCTTCGCCGAGTACCAGGCCTCGTTCGAGGGGAGCGCGCACTGATGATCACCCTGGGTAAAGCGCTCAACCACGGACTCCGCCGCGCGCTCGAGGACGACCCCAAGGTCGTCATCATGGGCGAGGACGTCGGCAAGCTCGGCGGCGTCTTCCGGATCACCGACGCCCTCCAGAAGGACTTCGGCGAGGACCGGGTCATCGACACCCCGCTGGCCGAGGCCGGCATCATCGGGACCGCGGTCGGCCTGGCCATCCGCGGCTACCGGCCGGTCTGCGAGATCCAGTTCGACGGGTTCGTGTTCCCGGCGTACAACCAGATCGTCGCCCAGGTGGCGAAGATGCACTACCGCTCCAAGGGCAAGGTGCGGCTACCGCTCGTCATCCGGATCCCGTTCGGCGGTGGCATCGGCGCGGTCGAGCACCACTCCGAGTCGCCCGAGGCGTACTTCGCGCACACCCCCGGCCTCAAGGTGGTGACCTGCGCCAACCCGGCGGACGCGTACACGATGATCCAGCAGGCGATCGCCTCGGACGACCCGGTGATCTTCTTCGAGCCGAAGCGGCGGTACTGGGAGAAGGGTGAGGTCGACCTCGACGCGCCGCTGAGCGGGGCGTTCCCGCTGCACTCGGCGCGGGTGGCCCGGCCCGGTACGGACGCGACGGTGCTCGCGTACGGGCCGATGGTCCGGGTGGCGCTCGACGCCGCCACGGCCGCCGCCGAGGACGGACGGGAACTGGAGGTCATCGACCTGCGCTCGCTCTCCCCCATCGACTACCCGGTGATCTTCGAGTCGGTCCGGCGGACCGGCCGGGCGATCGTCGTCCACGAGGCGCCCGGCAACGCGGGTCTCGGCGCCGAGATCGCGGCCCGGATCACCGAGGAGTGCTTCTACTCACTGGAGGCACCGGTGCTGCGGGTGACCGGTTACGACATTCCGTACCCGGCGGCCCGCATCGAGGAGGAGTACCTCCCCGACCTGGACCGGGTGCTGGACGCCGTCGACCGTTCCTTCGGCTGGTGACGCCGATGTCGCGGATCAAGGAGTTCAACCTGCCCGACCTCGGTGAAGGACTGACCGAGGGCGAGATCCTGGCCTGGCTGGTCAAGGTCGGCGACGAGATCGAGCTGAACCAGCCGATCGTCGAGGTCGAGACCGCCAAGGCGGCCGTCGAGATCCCCGCCAAATGGGGCGGCGTGGTCACCCGGATCTTCCACGAGGCCGGGACGGTCGTGGAGGTCGGAAAGCCGATCATCGCCATCGACACGCAGCCCGGCTCGCCGCTTCCGTCTTCCCCGCCGCCGGCTCCGGCTTCCTCGCCGGCGCCGGCTTCCTCGCCCGCCGCCGACGAGGCCGAGGCCGGCCTCATCGGCGGACCGGCACCTGGCGGGCGCACGGCTGTGCTCGTCGGTTACGGCCCGCGGACCACCAGCGCCACAAGACGACCCCGCATCGGTACGCCCGTCGCGCCCACGACCGCGACCACGCCCACCCCGCCTCCGGCGGCTGCCGAGGTCCGTCCGGCCGAACCCGTAGGCCCGGCGGTCGTCCGCACCGGTCCCGTACTGGCCAAGCCCCCGGTGCGGAAGCTGGCCCGAGACCTCGGCGTCGACCTGACCACGGTCACCGGCACCGGGCCGCTGGGTTCGGTGACGCGGGACGACGTACATCTGGCGGTTTCCCAGCCGTCGATCCCGGCTCCCGTGGTCGTCGAGGGCTCCCGGGAGCAGCGCATCCCGATCAAGGGCGTGCGGAAGCTGACCGCGGAGAACATGGTCGCGTCCGCGTTCACCGCGCCGCACGTCACGGAGTTCCTGACCGTCGACGTGACCCGCTCGATGAAAGCGTTGGAGAAGCTGCGGAAGCGTCCCGAGTTCGAGGGCGCCCGGATCTCGCCGCTGCTGCTGGTGGCGAAGGCCGTGCTGCTCGCGGTCAAACGGCACCCGATGGTCAACTCGTCCTGGTCCGGGGCGACCGGCGAGATCGTGGTCAAGGACTACGTGAACCTCGGCATCGCCGCGGCGACCGAGCGCGGGCTGATCGTCCCGAACGTCAAGGACGCCGGCCGGCTCACCCTGCGCGAGCTCGCCGAAGCGCTGAACGAGCTGGTCCGGACCGCGAAGTCGGGGAAGACACCCCCGGCCGACATGTCCGGCGGCACCCTCTCGATCACCAACGTGGGGGTGTTCGGCATCGACACCGGGACGCCGATCCTGCCGCCCGGCGAGTCGGCGATCCTGGCGTTCGGCGCGATCCGGCCGACGCCGTGGGTGCACAAGGGCAAGATCCGGATCCGCGAGGTGACCACGCTGGGGCTCTCCTTCGACCACCGGATCATCGACGGCGAGCTGGGATCCCGGTTCCTGCGCGACATCGGCGCCTTCCTTGAGGACCCGGAGGCGACGCTGCTCAGTTGGACCTAGGGTCTTTCGGCCTGTTAGGCGCCGGACTTTCGATCCTTAGGCTCATGACCCGAATCACCCCCTGAATCGATGGCCACGTCCGCGGTGGAGACGCATAATTGAGTCAACACCGGGACGTGCGCCGGGGGGTCCGCCACAAGCGGACAGGCGGCGGCGTCAGACCGACAGCCGGCCACCGCCGGGGAAGTGAGCACCGCCATGGACAACATGATCGACCGTTTCCGCCAGCGCCGCAGGATCAGCCGCGAGAACCGCGCCATCGACCGCGCTCTCCAGTCGGCGCCCACGCAGGCGATGCGTGACGAGCTCGCGATCCTCGCCCAGCGCCGCCCCTACTGATCTCACCCATCAGGGCAGCTACCACGTCGAACGGCCCGTCCGGATCATCCGGGCGGGCCGTTTCGTGTCACATCCCACTTTCTGAAGATCGGGCACTCGTCACCTCCGGGCGTACACCGGGATTCCTCCCGCCGCGCACGCCCGGTACCGTGGGCACGGTCCCCAACCCGGCACGGCCGGTCGGTGCGGAGACCGGGGCCACCGGCGGTTAACCGTCCGCGACGGACCCAGCACGGCCAGGCCGGAAAGCTGGCACGGCCCTTTGGCGGAAGGTCGCCGGTGGGGCCGCGTCCGTGCAAAGCTGGCACGGCCGCATCGATGAGGAGGCGCGTATGACGTCCGAGGGGCAGAACGCCGGTCAGCCGGCCGAGGCCACGTCGGGCGGACCCACGTCGGGCGGGTTCCCGCACGATTCCGACGGTCAGCGGATCGCCGGCCGGGCCTCGGCGGCCCAGTCGCCCGCTGAGGGCTTCCCCAATTCCTACGGTCCGCCGCCGGTCAGCACCCCCGGTGGGGGCTCGCCGTTCGTCGTGCCGGCCGTGTCCACCTTCGGCGCCGGCGCCGGCCAGGGCGGCACCTCCTACGGTTCCGCCCGCGTGCCGCAGCCCGACGGTGACGAGCAGCCACAGCGTGGGAGCGCCTCGCCGTACGGGTCGGTGTCGCCCGAATCGCCGTACGGTCCCGCCTCCGGCACCTACGGGGCCCGGCCTGACGGTTCGCCCTGGGCGCCGTCCGGTGCCGAGCCCGCAGCGCCCGGCTCCGCGGCCTCCTTCGGTTCCGCGCCCGGCTCACCGGACTCGTTCGGTTCCGCGCCCGGCTCCGCGGCCTCCTTCGGTTCCGCGGCCGCGTTCCCGCCCGCCGGCCGGGCCGCGCAAGCCTCCGCGTCGGTGCCGCCGCCCGCCGCGCCCGCCGCCGACAATCCGGCCGGTGGCGCCCCGCTGAAGCTCAGCGCCAGCGGACTGCCCACCCGGACGCCCGGTGCGACCGCGCCCGAGGACGGTGGCCTCGGCCATACCCCGTTCTCCGCCTTCGGCGACCAGCCGATCCGCGTGCCCGGCGCCAGCCTCGGCGATCTTCCCGACGGTTCCAGGTCCGGCCAGGCGGGTTCCGTCGCCGGCCAGGCAGGCTCCGGCTCCGCGCTCGGGTCAGCGGGCTCCGCGCCCGGCTCGGCGAGCTCCGCGCCCGGTCCGGCGGGTTTCACAGCCGGACCCGCGCAGAACAGCTGGATGCAGAGCGCCCGGCCCGCAGAGACCTCGACCGATCCGGCCTCGGCCCGCCCGGCCTCCGACAGCTTCCCGTCCCGGCGTGGCAACAGCGGCGGCTTCCCGCTGCGTGCCCCGGCCGGTCCGCAGGTGGAGACCGACAACGGCTCCACGCCCGGCCTCGACCTGCCGATCCGCAGCCAGCAGCCGTTCGGCGGCGCCCAGTCCGAGGCGCCCGCCGGCGACCCGGCCGGCGGTTCCGGCTTCCCGCAGCGCATCCCCGGCGCGGGGCTCTCCTCCGGCGGCACCGTACCGGCGGCCGGCATGCACAGCGCCCCGTCCGCGACGGACCCGCTCAACTCGCTCGCCGGGCCGGACCAGCGTGGTTCGTTCCCAGGATCCGGTCCGGAGTTGCGTGCTCCGTTCCCGGAGCCCGAGGGACCCAACTCCCTTCCGCCCTTCCCCGGGCCCGGCCTTCACGGCTCGCAGGGCGCTGACCCGCGCGGTTCCTTCCCGGGGACCGAATCCCGTGCCGCGTTCCCCGGTGCCGACGCCTCCTTCCCGGCGGCTGACTCCCGTGCCGCATTACCCGGTGCCGACGCCCCCTTCCCGGGCGCCGACTCCCGCGTCGCGTTCCCTGGCGCCGACGCCTCCTTCCCCGCAGACGACCGGAACGGTTCTGTGGCGGGTGCCGACGCGGAGGCGAACGCCTCGCTGTCGCAGGGGGATTCGCAGAACGCCTCGTCCGCGGTGCCGCAGCCGCGCGACCCGGGTCTGAAGCCCGTGGTCGGGTCGGCCCGGCCGGTCACGGCCAGCGCTTCGGTGCCCGGTGTCCGGGTCACCCCGCCGGAGGCCGGCGAGCTTCCGCCGCCCAGCCCGGCCCCGCAGGCCCGGGTCTACGGTCGCCCGGCGCCGGTGGCCGAACCGGAAACCGGTTCGGACGAGGCGCAGTCCGGCGGTTACAGCGCGACTCCGTTCTCTCCGGCCGCGGCTTCGCCGTATGGCGGTGACGGCCCGGAAGGCTCCTTCGGCGGCTTCACTCCGGGCCAGCAGCCGGAGAGCCCGTTCGGCGTGGCCAACGACTTCGGTCTGCCCCAGCAGGACGAAAGCCCGTCCAGCGGGTTCCCTCTGACCCGGCCGCAGACCGAGAACGGCTACGGCCTGCCCACGCAGGACGAAAGCCCTTCGGGCGGTTACGGCCTGCCGCCACAGAGCGAAAGCGGTTACGGCCGGCCTCAGCCGGGCGACGGCCCCTCAGGCGGTTACGGCCTTGCCCAGCCGGGTGACGGCTCGTCTGGCGGTTACGGCCTTGCCCAGCCGGGTGACGGCTCGTCTGGCGGTTACGGCCTTGCCCAGCCCGGCGACGGCTCGTCCGACGGCTTTGGGCGACCCCAGCCGGGCGACGGTCCCTCGGGCGTCTATGGCCTGGCCCAGCAGGGCGAAAGCTCCTCTGACGGCTTCGGCCAGCCCCAGCCCAGCGACAGCATCTCGGGCGGTTACGCACCGCAGAACGACGGTGGCTTCGGGCTGCCGCAGCCGAGCGACGGTGCCTCGGGCGGTTACGCACCGCAGAACGACGGCGGCTTCGGACTGCCCCAGCGTGGCGCCGACGATCGTGGCCCGAGTGGGCGCGCTTCTATCCCGCCGCCGTCGCGGCCGGACGGCGAAGCCCCGTCGGACGGATTCCCCCCGAGCAGCCGGGACGGTATCGGCGGTCCGGCCGGTGACGGTTTCGGTGGCTTCCCGCCGGCGCCCGGTGACGGCCCCGGCGCTCCCGGTGTCGCTCCGCAGTCCCCGGCTCGGGCAACCGCCCGGGCAACGGCCAGCGCGCGGGTCTCGCCGCCGGAGGCTATGGGCAGCGCTTCGCCGTACTCGATGCCGGGCTCGCCACAGTTCCCCGGCCAGGGCGGTTCTGGGATGCCGGGCTCCCCGCAATTCCCCGGACCGGGCGGCCCCGCGATGCCCGGGTCGTCGCAGGGCCCTGGACAGAACGACTCGGCCATGCCGGGCTCCCCGTTCCCAGGAGCGGGCGATTCCACCATGCCGGGTTCCCCGTTCCCAGGAGCGGGCGACTCGACCATGCCCGGCTCCCCGTTCTCCGGAGCAGGCACGCCCGGAACGCCGCAGTTCCCGGGACAGGGCGGGTCCCCCTACCCGGGGGCAGGCGAGCCCACCATGCCGGGGTCCCCGCAGTTCCCGGGCGCGAACGGTCCCGGAATGCCCGGATCGTCGGCGTTCGGTGCGCCGTACAGCGACCTCACCACCGACATCGCCGGCCGGGGCAACGCTCCGAGCGGCCTGCCGGACCAGTACAACGAGCACACCACGGACGTGTCCGGCCGAGGTAACTCGCCGTACGTTCCGGCGCCCGCGCTGCCGCCACTCCCCGGTGAGCAGCCCGGCGGCGGGGCCTACCCGAACAGCCCGGCAGCCCGCGCCACGGTGACGCCGCCCGGCCCGGAGGACACCACCAGCTGGCCCGGACCCGCCGAAGAGCAGGGCCGATTCGACCAGTTCAAGGCCACCGAGGCCGCACCCCCGCCCGCCAAGCCGAACGTCAAGACCGTGCCGGTGGCCCTCGCCGTAGTACTCGGCGCCGCGATCCTGCTCGCGTCGGTGTTCGGCCTGGTCTACCTGATCTCGGGCATGGGCGACGAGGAGTTCAAGGTCGCCCAGGGCGAATGCGTCAAGCGCGAGGGCAGCAGCCCCGTGGTGGCCCCCTGCTCGGAGGCGGGCACGTTCGAGGTCGTCTCGATCGTCAACGCCAAGGGCCAGTGCGCCGACGCCACCCAGCCCTACATCGTCGTCCCCAAGGACAACGGCGACCAGGTCCTGTGCCTGAAAGCTAATTGATTCGGCTTCGCTTCGCTCCGTGGCGCCATCAGGCCCAGCGTTTTGCCGCGGAGCGAAGCGAAGCTATCAGGCACCGTGAGGCACCATGGGCGGATGGAATTTCGCGTGCGTGCGCCCGAACTCAAGGGTCGCGGTTGGCTCAACACCGGCGGAAAGGCCCTCACCCTGGCCGATTTGCGGGGAAAAATCCTGGTTCTGGATTTCTGGACGTTCTGTTGCATCAACTGCCTGCATGTCCTGGATGAGCTGCGGCCGCTTGAGGAAAAGTACGGCGACGCGCTCGTCGTGATCGGCGTGCACTCGCCGAAGTTCGAGCACGAGCGTGACCCGGTGGCGCTGGCCGCCGCCGTCGAGCGGTATGGCGTGCATCACCCGGTCGTCGACGACGGGGACATGCACATCTGGCAGCAGTACGCCGCGAAGGCCTGGCCGACGCTGTCCGTGGTCGATCCGGCCGGCTACCTGGTCGCCTCGATGGCCGGCGAGGGGCACGCCGAGGGCCTGTCCCGGCTGATCGACGAGCTGATCGTGAAGCACGAGGCGGACGGCACCCTGCACCGCGGTGACGGCCCGTACGTTCCTCCGCCCGCCCCGGAGAGCCTGCTCCGCTTCCCGGGTAAGGCGATCGAGCTGCCGAACGGGAATCTGCTGGTCTCCGACTCGGCCCGGCACTCGCTTGCCGAACTGTCCGCGGACGGTGAGACGCTGGTCCGCCGGTTCGGCAGTGAGGTCCGGGGTGAGCCGTTCAGCGAGCCGCAGGGTCTGGTTCTGCTGCCCGAGGCGGTGGCCGGAACCGCGGGTTACGACGTGGTGGTCGCCGACACGGTCAACCACCAGCTGCGCGGCCTGAACCTGGAGACCGGGGAGATCACGCTGGTGGCCGGTTCCGGTCGTCCGTGGCGGTCGGCGGTCGACGATCACGCCCACGACTCCCTCGCCGCCGATTTGTCGTCGCCGTGGGATCTGGCCTGGTACGACGACCGCGTGATCATCGCAATGGCCGGCATCCACCAGCTGTGGTGGTTCGATCCGATCAAGCGCACGGTCGGCGTCTACGCGGGCACCACGGTCGAGGCGCTGCGGGACGGCCCGTTGCCGGATGTGTGGATGGCCCAGCCGAGCGGTCTGTCGGTGAGCGCGGACGGGAAGCGGCTGTGGATCGCCGACAGTGAGACGTCGGCGCTGCGGTATGTCGAGGACGGCGTGATGCACACCGCGGTCGGCCAGGGCCTGTTCGATTTCGGTCACGTGGATGGCCCGGCGGGTGAGGCGCTGTTCCAGCACCCGCTCGGTGTGGCGGCGCTGGCCGACGGTTCGGTGCTGGTGGCGGACACCTACAACGGCGCGGTCCGCCGTTTCGACCCGGTGAAGGCCGAGGTGTCCACGGTGGATGCGAGTGTCGCCGAGCCCAGCGATGTCCTGGTGACCAGGGGCGGGCAGGTCATCGTGGTGGAGTCGGCCGCGCACCGGCTGATCCGCCTGGCCCCGGGTGTGGTGAAGACGGTCAGCGGGGAGCGGCACAGAACCGAGCGCCCGCCGTCGCACCTGGCCCCGGGCGAGGTCACCCTCGACGTGATCTTCACGCCCGCGCCGGGCCAGAAGCTGGACTTCCAGTTCGGGTCGCCGCTGCGGCTGGTGGTGTCGGCGTCCCCGGCCGAACTGCTGCTGGACGGCGAAGGCACCACCACCGACTTGTCGCGAAAAATCGTGCTCAACCCGGACGTGCCGAAGGGCGTGCTCCAGGTCGTCGCCCAGGCCGCGACGTGCGATGTGGATGCCGAGTTCGGCGCCTGCCACCTGACCCGTCAGGACTGGGGCGTGCCGATCGTGATCGACCCGAGCGGGCCCGACCGGCTGCCGCTGATCCTCCGCGGCATGGACGGGTAACCCCTAACGGTCACCGGTGAAGGGACGGACCTCCAGCCCCGCGGCACGGAGTCCGTCCCGTACGGCCCGGCCCAACTCGACCGCGCCCGGTGTGTCGCCGTGCAGGCAGATCGACCGGACCGGGCAGGGCACCGCGGAGCCGTCGACGGCCGTCACCGAACCGTCGGCGGCCATCCGCACCGCCCGCTGGACCACCTGACCGGGCTCGTGGACCAGCGCGTCCGGCCGGGAACGCGGCACGAGACGCCCGTCCGGCAGGTAGCCGCGATCCGCGAAGCCCTCACCGACGACGGTCAGGCCCCGGTTCAGGGCCTGACTGGCCAGCTCCGAGCCGGGCTGGCAGAGCACGGGAAGCGCCGGGTCATAGGCCAGCACGGCGTCCACCACGGCCGACGCCTGCTCGGGATCGACCGCCGCGGTGTTGTAGAGGGCGCCGTGCGGCTTCACATATCGCACCCGATCTCCCGCGACCCGGCAGAACGCCTCCAACGCCCCGATCTGGTACAGGATGTCGTCCCGCAGTTCGTCGTGGTCGTAGTCGATCCGCCGTCGCCCGAATCCGGCCAGGTCCCGGTAGCCGACCTGGGCGCCGATCACGACGCCCTTCGCGACGGCCGTCCGGCACACCCGGTGCATCGTGGACGGATCACCGGCGTGGAAGCCGCAGGCCACGTTCGCCGAGGTCACCACGTCCAGCAGGGCGTCGTCGTCACCCAGCCGCCAGGCGCCGAAGCCCTCGCCGAGGTCCGCGTTCAGGTCAATCCAGCTCACGGAACCTCACGGTAGTCCCCGGTTGCGCCTGGGCCAGCGGCGCGACGTCGTCGATCACCCCGATGACCGGATACCCGCCGGTGGTGGGATGGTCGGCCAGGAAGATGATCGGCTGCCCGTCCGCCGGGACCTGCACGGCGCCGAGCACCACGCCCTCGGAGGGCAATTCGCCGGCCCGGGTGCGGGTCAGGGCGGTGCCGGCCAGCCGGCTTCCGACCCGGTTGCTCAACGGGCTGATTCGGTACGGGGATCCGAACAGCCCTTTCGTGTCGAACCAGTCGTCGCGCGGCCCGAGGCGGATCCCGAGAACCAGTTCCCCGCCCGGCCGTGCCGGCTCCCCGACCAGCATGGGCGCCGCCGCGGGGACGCCGACCGGCAGTGTGTCCCCGTCCGCCAGGCGGGCCGGGCCCAGTCCGGAGAGCGTGTCCGTCGAGCGGCTGCCCAGCACCGGTTCGACCGTGATCCCGCCGGCCACCGCGAGGTAGGAGCGCACTCCCCGGGTGGCCCGCTTCACGTCGACCACCCCACCGGCCGGCACTTCGAAGAGCTGGCAGCCACGGAGCCGCTCGACCGGCCGGGAGTCGACGTCGATGTCGGCGACCGCACCGGTGACGGCGACCAGCGCGGGCCGCTCGAAACGCAGGGTGCAGCCGAGCATCGTGGTCTCCAGCCCGGCGGCGTCGTCGGGGTTGCCGACGAAACGGTTGGCGAGCCGCAGGGCGGGCGCGTCGAGGGCACCCGAGCGGGGTACGCCCAGATGCGCCCACCCCGGCCGGCCCAGGTCCTGCACCGTGGTGAGCGGGCCGGCCCGCAGCACGGTGATCACATCGCCACCAGTCGTACCCGGGTCCCGGGGGTAAGGAGAGCCGGGTGCTCACGTCGTACATCGAAGAGGTTTTGATCCGTCCGGCCGACCAGCCGCCACCCGCCCGGCGAGGCCGTGGGATAGATGCCCGCGTAGCCACCCGCGAGGGCGACCGATCCGGCCGGCACGCGAGGCCGCGGAGCGGCGAGCCGGGGGACCGCCCACTCGTCGGCGAGCCCGCGCAGATAGGCGAAACCGGGCGCGAAGCCGGAGAAGGCGACGCTCAGCGGCGTCTCGACCAGGCGGCGCACGGCCGTGTCCACGGTGACCCCCCACAGGTCGGCGACCGATTCCAGATCCTCGCCGTCGAAGACTGTGTGGATCTCCACGAGGGGCCCTTCGGCCTGAATTCTGCCGGGCGCCGGCTCCCATCCGGGCAGGGCCTCCGCGGTCCCGGGAGCCGCTCCGTCGAGCAGCACGGTACGGGCGCCGGGCACGATCTCCGCCACCCGCAGCTCACCGGTGGCACGACGTTTCCACAGCTCAGCCCGCCAATCCTCGACCCGTTGGGCGTCCGGGCACTCGATCAGCAAACCGGCGGTCCCCACCCGTCGTATCTTCATGGGGAAATCATCCGGCAGCGTCAACCGTATCCTGCGTCACTACCCGTTAGTAACCTACGGTGCCGTAACCTGGGTGACGTGACGACCTCAGCCCCGTTCCGGATGTCGCCGACCGACCTCGGCAAGCCGCGACTACGCGGCCGGTTACATCAGTACGCGTTCTTCGTCGCCGCGGTCTGCGGCATCGTGCTCAGCTCGATCGCGCTGAGCCGCCCCGGCATCGCCCCGTTCGTGAGCTGCCTGCTCTACAGCGTCACGGTGTGCGGGCTCTTCGGGACCAGCGCGCTCTACCACCGCCGGGTCTGGAGCGAGCGCGGCTACCAGATCATGCGGCGCGCCGACCATTCGATGATCTTCATCTTCATCGCCGGCAGCTACACGCCGTTCTGCGTCCTGCTCCTGGAGGGCACGCAGCAGGTCGTCCTGCTCAGCCTGGTCTGGGGCGGCGCCATCGGCGGCGTCGCGCTGAAGATGGTCTGGCCGCACCTGCCCCGATGGGCGGGAGCCCCGCTCTACGTGGCACTCGGCTGGGTGGCCGTCGCGATCATCCCGGAGGTGCTGCACGTCGGCGGGGTGACCTGCCTGGTCCTGCTCATCGTGGGCGGCGCGATCTACACGGTCGGCGCCGTCTTCTATGCGCTGCGCCGGCCCAACCCCTGGCCCACCGTCTTCGGGCACCACGAGTTCTTCCACGCGTGCACGCTGGTGGCCGCCATCTGCCACCACATCGCGGTCTACTTCGCCCTGTACGCGTGAGCGAAGGCCCAGGCATCAGCCTGGGCCTTCGCACATCTCAGGAGTACGCCGGGGGAGGCGGCGGCGGGACGTCGTCCTGTCGGACCTCGCGATACTCGGTGTAATCGGCTCCGGCGACCGGCTGCCGGGTACGAGTCACCACGGTACGGCGACGGTTACCCCAGAACGCCAGCGTGATGACCAGACCGGCCAGCCCGGCCAGCATCAGGATCCAGCCGATCACGCCGATGTCGAGACCGCTGATGTCCGCCTCCACGGCGAACGCCAGGATCGCCCCCAGAGCCAGCAGGAAAATGCTTGCGCCGATGCCCATCGGACCCTCCTCGATTGGTGTCCGCCCGGCCGGGCGCCGCCGCTCGACCGTGGTGAATGCGTCGATCGAGCGTTACCCGCCCGCATGACATTCCAATCAGGCAAGCTGTACCGATGACCACGCGGACGCTCATCCTGCTGCGCCATTCCAAGGCCGAAACCCCCGGCGACTTCGACGATTACGACCGCGCCCTGGCGCCCCGCGGAGTCGCCGACGCGGAGGCGGCCGGCGTCTGGCTGGCCGACGAGCGACTGCACCCCGACCTGGTGATCTGCTCCCCCGCCAAGCGCACCCGGCAGACCTGGCAGAACGCGGCCATCGCGCTGAGCAGCGGCCCCGAGCCCCGGCCGGCACCCGAGGTGCACTACGAGGAGTCGCTCTATCTGGGTCGCGGCGGCGAGGTCTTCGAGTTGCTCCGGGCCGTTTCAGACACCATTCGTACGATCCTCGTCGTCGGCCACAATCCGACCATGTCCGAAGTGTCCGCCCTGCTGGTGCCGGACGAGCAGTACACCGGCACGGTCGTCGAGATGCGCACCTCCGGACTGGCCGTACACAGCGGCGACCAGCCCTGGTCGCAGGCCGAACCGGGGGCGATGCGCCTGACCCGCTCGCACACCGCCCGCGGCTGAACCCTACTTCCGGTACCAGGTCCGGGTGCTCGTGTACTTCACGTTGCCGAGCTTGTCGTACGCCCTGACCTGAACCTTCATCGTCTTCTTCTGCTTACTGGCGTCGAAGCCGAGCAGGTAGCCCGCGGTGTAGTCCCGGGCCACGACCTTCCCATTCGCGATCAACTCGACCCGCGCGATCCCGCTGCCGTCCGAGGCTTTCACGTACACCTTGGTCGTGCCCTTGATCTTCGCCTTGTTCTTCGGGGCCTTGGTGATCGCCAGAGCCGGCCCGGCGTTGATTGGCGGGGCTCACCCCGCGGGCCTGAGCTCGGGTCGCGAACCAGATCACCACGTCCCGTGTAGACCCTTCGACCAAAAAACGAGAGCCTGGCGGACGTCGTTGTCCGCCAGGCTCTCGTCTTTTTTCAGGAGAGTGGGAAAAGCTTGATCAGAACGCGTCCTCGTCCAGGTCCATCAGGTCGAGGGTGGTGTTCTCGATGATCCGGCGGTCGGCGCCGATCCGCGGCAGGATCTCCCGTACGAAGAACCGGGCCGCGGCCACCTTGCCGGTGTAGAACTTCTTGTCCGCCTCGGAGACCTCGCCGTTCAGGGCGTTCAGGGCGACCTCGGCCTGGCGCAGCAGCAGCCACGCGAGGACCACGTCACCGAGGGCGAGCAGGATCCGGCGGGAGCTCAGGCCGATCTTGTAGAGCTCGCGGGCCTCGCCGTTGCCGACCGCCTGCAGCCAGCCCAGCGTGATGCCGAGGATGTTCTGCATCTCGACGAGCGCCTTGCCGAGGCCGAGCCGCTCGTCCTTGAGCTGACCGTTGCCGGCCTCGCTCTCGACGAAGCCCTGGATCTCGGCGGCCAGCACGCCGAGCGCCTGACCGTTGTCCTTGACGATCTTGCGGAAGATCAGGTCGAGGCTCTGGATCGCGGTCGTGCCCTCGTACAGGGTGTCGATCTTCGCGTCCCGGACGTACTGCTCCAGCGGGTAGTCCTGGAGGAAGCCGGAACCACCGAAGGTCTGCAGCGACTCGGCACCGAGCAGCTCGTACGCCCGCTCGGAGCCCACGCCCTTGACCAGCGGCAGCAGGAAGTCGTTGATCTTGGCAGCCTGCTTGGCGGCCTTCTCGTCGCCGGCGGCCTCCGCGATGGCGACCTTGTCCTGCCAGGTCGCCGTATAGATGACCAGGGCGCGCAGCGCCTCGGCGTAGGCCTTCTGGGTCATCAGCGACCGGCGTACGTCCGGGTGCTGGGTGATGGCGACCCGCGGGGCGTCCTTGTCACCGCTCTGCAGCAGGTCGGCGCCCTGGACGCGGTTCTTCGCGTACTCGAGCGCGTTCAGGTAGCCCGTCGACAGGGTGGCGATCGCCTTGGTGCCGACCATCATCCGGGCGTTCTCGATGATCAGGAACATCTGCCGGATGCCCTGGTGCACCTCGCCGAGCAGCCAGCCCTTGGCCGGGGTGCCGTGCTCACCGAAGGTCATCTCGCACGTGTTGGAGACCTTGAGGCCCATCTTGTGCTCGACGTTGGTGGCGTAGACGCCGTTGCGCTCACCGAGCTCGCCGGTGGCCGGGTCGAAGTGGTACTTCGGCACGATGAAGAGCGAGAGGCCCTTGGTGCCGGGTCCGCCGACGCCCTCGACGCCCACCGGGCGGGCCAGGACGTAGTGGATGATGTTGTCGGTCAGGTCGTGCTCACCCGAGGTGATGAAGCGCTTGACGCCCTCGATGTGCCACGAGCCGTCCGGCTGCGCGATGGCGCGGGCACGGCCGGCGCCGACGTCCGAACCGGCGTCCGGCTCGGTGAGGACCATGGTCGAGCCCCACTGCTTCTCGACGAAGAGCTTGGCCCACTCGCGCTGCTCCTCGGTGCCCTCGTGCCAGATGACGTTGGCGAAGGAGGGACCCGACGAGTACATCCAGATCGGGGCGTTGGACCCCAGGATCTGCTCGGCGACGGCCCAGACGAGGCTCCGCGGCGCCGGGGTGCCACCCAGGCCGGTCGGCAGGTCGAGCCGCCAGAACTCGGACGCCATGAACGTCTCGAAGGACTTCTTGAACGACTCCGGCAGCGGCGCGGTGTGCGTCGCCGGGTCGAAGACCGGTGGGTTGCGGTCCGCGTCGGTGTAGCTGGCGGCGAGATCCTCCCGGGCCAGCCGGTCGACCTCGGCGAGCACGTCGCGGGCGCTCTCCAGGTCGAATTCGTCGAACGGCGCCTGGCCGAGCGACTTCTCCGCTCCGAAGACCTCGAACAGGTTGAACTGGAGGTCACGAAGGTTGCTCTTGTAGTGCGTCATGGTGCTTGGCCCCGCTCTCCGGACGCGAGTTACCCGTCAGTAACCACACTGTATTACTCATCGGTAGCTTGCGACAAGCCGGGAGCGTTCTTCGGATGTGCCGACCGGTAAGAGCCGCCTGTCCGTCGGTTCGCGGGCCAAACGTCTCCGATCAGGTGGATCGCGGGACAGCCGTTCGGCCATTTGCCTACTTCGACGCTCGGATCACGTATCGAGGACCCGAATGGTTCGTTTCACCGGATAGACAGCCACGAACAGGGGGACGCCATGTTCGCCACGATCAAGAGCCTGATTCCGGAGCCGCGCCAAGCGAACCAACCGCGCAACTACATCGGCCGGCATCGTCAACCCGACCAGCTTCCGCCCGCTCCGGCCCCGACCTCACCGGCCGCACCGGTCGAACCCGAGAAAGACGCGGCCTGAGTCAGCTGCCCGCGGCTCCGACTTCCCAGCTCGGCACCGAGACGGCAGCGCCGCCGTCCGGACCGGCGTACTCCAGCAGGACCAGGGCGATGTCGTCCTCGAGACGGCCGTAGACCCAGTCGACCAGTGCGGTCTCGAGCGATGCCAGCCCGTCGCCGACCGTGCCGTGGCCGAGCAGTCGCCACGCACGGTCGGCGGTCGGGAAGAACTCGCCCTCCCGGCGCGCCTCGCCGAGACCGTCGGTGAACAGCAGCAACCGGTCACCCGGCTCCAGGCGCTCCACCCGGGGCTTGACCTCGGGCATGAAGCCGAGCGGCGGGGCCGGCGCCGGCGGCTCCAGCGGAATGACCTGACCCCGGCGCAGCAGCAGCGGCGCGGGATGTCCACAGTTGACGATGGTCAGCGTGCCGCCGCGCTCCTCGACCAGCGCGGCGGTCACGAAGTCCTCGTCGCCGACACTACGGGCCACGGCGCGGTCCAGGTCCTCCACGATCAGCTTCAGATCGGCACGCTCGTACGCCACGTGCCGGTACGACCCCAGCACGATGCTCGCCAGCCGGACCGCGTCCAGGCCCTTGCCGCGCACGTCACCGATGATGATCCGGACCCCGTACGGCGTGTTGAGGGCCTCGTAGAGGTCTCCACCGATGTCCGCCGCCGCGGTCGCCGAGATGTACCGGCCTGCCACCGCCAGGGCGCCCACCTGCGGCCCGATCGGCCGCAGCACCGCCTGCTGGGCCACCGCGGCGAGCCGTAGCAGCTCGGTGATCTGCTCGGACTGCCGTTGCCGGATGGTGGCTCCGGCGGCAGCCACACCGGTCGCCAGCATGATGCCCGTCAGATTGACCAGACCGGCCATCCCGATCTGCCCGCCGCCCACGCCCACGAAGACCGCGCCGACCGCGGTGGCCAGCAGTCCGGCGCCGAGCACCACCTGCCAGACGGCGAAGACCGCGGCCACGAACGGAACCATCGCCAGCAAGCCGACGAAATTCACCTCTTGTGGGCCGTCGGCGACCTCCACGGCGGACACGACGGCGAGCAGCACGAGGGCCGCGCCGAGTCCGGCGCGGTTCCCTGGGCTCAGCGGGCGTCGGCCCGGCAGAAAAGTATGCATGGTTCCGCGGAACAGCATGCCCGATCGACCACACGTCGGGCATCAACTTGACCCGTAGGCTGAACAGGTTCTGGCCCACCGTCGGGTTCGGCGTCATTCGGTCGGTCCAAGAAGGGCGACAGCCGGTGACAGGATGTCCGCGTGACCGATGATCTCCGTGATCTCCTGCGCTCCACGTTCCGCTGGACCGACCTCGGCCCCGGCACCGACTACATGGTCAGCGATCGCTCCGGCTGGTGGCGTGACCCGCGGATCCTGAACGGGCTCGGACCGGCTCTCGCCGGCCTCTTCCCGGCGGAGCGCCCCACGGTGGTGGTGTCACCCGAGGTCACCGGATTCATGGTCGGCCCGCTGGTGGCGCGGGCGCTGGGGGTGGGTTTCGTCGAGGCGTACCGGGCCGGCGCGCGCCGGGCCATCGCCGAGCCGATGATCTGGGCCGACATCCCGGCCGACCATCGTGGCGAGGCACAGCGCCTGGGCATCCGGCAGAACCTGGTCGGCGACGCCGACCGCGCGCTGGTCGTCGACGACTGGGCGGCCACCGGCGCCCAGGCCCGGGGCCTGCGGGGCCTGCTCGGCGCGGCCTACGTGGGAACCGCGGTGATCGTCGACGAGTGCCCGCCCGTGGTCAGCGCCGAGCTGGGCATCCGGAGCCTCCTGACCGGAACGGATCTCGACCCGTAGGCGGTCCACCACGATGGACGGGCACCCGTCCGGTCAGCTCTTGCGCACGCGCTGGTAACCGGCGAGGGCGCCACGGGCCGGGTGCCAGCCGGTGGCGGTGTAGGAGGCCAGGCCACGCTGCACGTACGGGTCCTTGGCGAGCAGCTCGTGGGCCTCGGCCTCGGTGTCCACGTCCAGCAGGATGACGCCACCGGTCGGCGGGTCGAGCCGGCCGGCGGTGACCGAGTAGCCGCCCTCCTCCAGCTCGGTGACGAAGGCCAGGTGGTCGGCGCGGGCCTCGTCCACCTCGGCGAGCGGCTTCAGGTACGTCGAAATCATGAGATACACGCCGCCATCGTAGGTCCAGCCGAGGACCGACGGCCCGATCGAGGCAGCCGACCGGGCAATACCGGCCCCACCCGACGAAAAGTACCTTTCAGGGGTGCAGATTCAGTTCACCGCGGTTTCCGATCCGGTGTTGATCGCGGCCGCCACCCGGCGCCGCCTGCGCCGGCCGGTGCTGATGGCCCGGCTCGGCGGGTGGTTGCTCCTGCTGGCCGCCACGCTGCTGCTGGCCGTCACGGGCGACCTCGACCCGGTGCTGCTCGCTGTCGGCGCGGGCCTCGCCGTGCTGGTTCCGGCGGTTCTGCTCAACGGCACTGTCCGGACCTTCCGGCCCGGACAGCTGACCACCTACGAGATCACCGAGGGCGGCGTCGCCAGTTCCAGCCCGGAGAGCCGGCACGCGTACGCCTGGCGCGCCTTCCGCTCCGTCGACGAGTTGTCCGGGCAGCTGCTCTTCAGTCTGCGCGGCGCCCGTTTCGTACCGGTGCCGACAGCCGGCCTCAGCCCCGGCCAGATCGAGCAGGTGCTGAGCGCCGCCTCGGCCGGTGGCCTACGGGTGCACCGCCGCTGATTTCCCTCTAACGGGTGGGCCAGGTCCGGAAGTTCTGCGCGGACCGGCTCGCGGTGGGCCCGCGCTGCCCCTGGTAGCGGGAGCCGTAGACGTCCGACCCGTACGGGTGCTCGGCGGGGCTGGACAGCCGGAAGATGCAGAGCTGGCCGATCTTCATCCCCGGCCAGAGCTTGATCGGCAGGTTCGCCACATTGGAGAGCTCCAGCGTGACGTGGCCGGAGAACCCCGGGTCGATGAAGCCGGCGGTGGAGTGGGTGAGCAGGCCGAGGCGGCCCAGGCTGCTCTTGCCCTCCAGCCGGGCGGCCAGGTCGTGTCCGAGGGTGACCACCTCGAGCGTCGATGCCAGGACGAACTCACCCGGGTGCAGCACGAACGGCTGGCCGTCCTCCACCTCGACCGCGGCGGTGAGCTCGTCCTGCTGCTCGGCCGGGTCGATGTGTGTGTACAGGTGGTTGTTGAAGACCCGGAAGAAGCGGTCCAGCCGGACGTCGATGCTGGACGGCTGCATGAGCGTCGGCTCGAACGGCTCCAGCGAGAGGCCACCGGTCTTGATCTCGGCGACCAGGTCACGGTCGGAAAGGAGCATTGCGCCACCATACCGACCTGCCCGGATACCGATCTGCCCGGATCGGCGTGTTCGGTGGCCGACTCGAACAGATGTTCGATAGAATGCCCGCATGGCTTCCTGGTCCGCTTTCGCCACCGCCGAGCCGGCGCTCGCCGACGGCATCCGCGCGCTGCTCGAGCAGTACGGTCCCGGCATGGGCTACCTGGCGACCATCCGCCCCGACGGCGGCCCTCGCCTGCACCCGGTCTCGCCGGTCTTCACCGACGACGGGCTGTTCTGCTTCATCGTCGACTCACCGAAGCGCCGCGACATCGAGCGCGACGGCCGCTACGCCCTCCACGCCTATCCACCGGAGGACAACGACGACGAGGCCTGCCTGACCGGCCGCGCCGTCCCGGTGCGTGACCCGCTCACGGTCGCCCGGCTGTCCGGCGCCCTGCACGCCTCGCCCGACGTCGACTGGCGGCTCTTCGAGTTGACCGTCGACACCGCCATGCTGCGCCGGCACGGCCCGGCCGGCGCGCTCCCGCTGGCCGCCACCCCGTTCGTGCCCGCTTACGCCCAGACCTGGCGGGCGCCGCGCGGCTTACGGCGCCCGCTCGCTGTTGCCAGCTGATCGCGGGGCGGTGCCGCCACCGAGACGGTTAATCAGGTACAGTGAGGCAGCTTGCGGGTGTAGTTCAATGGCAGAACATCAGCTTCCCAAGCTGACAGCGCGGGTTCGATTCCCGTCACCCGCTCCACTTACGGAAGCCCTGGCCTGGACCGATGTCCGCCAGGGCTTCCGTGTTTCTCCGGGCGTCCCTTCCGGACACGCCACACCGCCGGTCCCGGCTCAGCCGCCGATGTGGACGAAGACGTCGTCGATCTCGCCGGCGAACTGGTCGTTGCCCTGGCCCGGGCCCTTGCCGCCGATGCGCAGCGGCTCGGCGTTGGCGATCGACACCTGGGGCGGCACGGGGACGGAGGCCCGGGGCGCGCCGTCGACGAACATGAAGAGACGGTCGGCGGTGCGGCGGCATTCGAGGTCGTGCCAGGCCCCGTCGGCCACGTCGATCCACGGTTCGGCGCGGTAGATCCGGGCCCGCTGGCCGGCGATGACGCAGCTGGGGTGGCCCTGGCGGTGGTCGACCTGGAGCTTGTACTGGCTGACGCCGCCGACCGAGTAGCCCTTCTGGAGGACGTTGGCGCCGTCGGCGAGGTCGGCGTGGGTCATCAGGATGGACGCGCCGTAGCGCAGGAGACGCTGCCCGGGATTGAAGCTGTCGTCGCGCGCCCCCTCCAGGATCGCCCGGGGGCACTCGCGTTCCCTCAGCAGGGTGCATCGGTCCGGGTAGGCGACGGCAAGACCGGACCCCTGGGGTACGAGGCGGAGCACCCCGCCGTTCTGGCCCAGCGGTCGTAGCTCATGACCACCGGCGGCGTCGGCGATCGGGTGGCCGACGCCGTCGTCGAAGTCGTAGTGGACGATGAGCGGCCCACCGGCGGTACGGATC
Organism: Actinoplanes lobatus; assembly: GCF_014205215.1. Lineage (NCBI taxonomy): Bacteria > Bacillati > Actinomycetota > Actinomycetes > Micromonosporales > Micromonosporaceae > Actinoplanes > Actinoplanes lobatus. The sequence goes on along the minus strand of NZ_JACHNC010000001.1, from coordinate 2,326,721 downwards.
CGGCCGGGAACCACCGGCACCGAGTAGGCGCCGGCGTTGCTGAGGAAGCCCGGCACCGCCCGGGCGGTCGAAGCGGCCGGGCCCGAGGGCGTCGGTGTCGTATCGGCCACGCCGGCTTCCGAGGGCGTGTACTGCGAGAGGGAAAGTACCCAGGCCAGGACGAGGGCCGCGGACAGGGTGCCGATCGGCAGGGCACGCCGACAGGAGTGAAGCATGGGGTTCATTGTCCGGATTGCCGCTTATATCGCTAACAGAAACTCCGTGACGCAAGCGATTCCCCGGAAGTTCCCTCGAACGTGGTCAACCGAACCGCCGAGAACCCATCCGGGATGACGCCGGTCATCGCGCCCGGGCCGCAGGGTGCGAGGCGCCGGCCGGCTCACCGATCACTGCGTGCAGCACGTCGTCCAGAGTGATCACGCCGAGCGGCCGCCGCCCGTCACTGACCAGGACGATGTGCAGCCGGTCCCGGCGCATGGTGAGCAGCAGGTCGGCCAGGCCCCGGTCCGGCGGCACCACGGCCAGCGGGCGGATCACCTCGGACGGGATGGGCAGCCGGCGTTGCGTCGCGGCGTACCCGAGAACGTCTTTGATGTGAACGAAGCCCAGCACCCGCCGGGTCTCGCGCTGGACCACCGGGAAGCGCGACCGGCCGCTGCGGGTGGCCACCGCCTCCAGGGTGGCCGGTGACACGTCGTCCGCCACCGTGGTCACCCGGGACCAGGGCAGCAGCGTGTCGCCGGCGGTGCGGTTGTTGAGGCCGAGGGCGGCGTGGATCCGGGCGTACTGTTCCGAGCCGAGCAGGCCCTCGCTGCGCGCCTGGGTGACCATGCCGGCGAGTTCCTCGGCGGTGAAGACGGTCTTCACCGCGTCGGTGGTCTCGATCCTCCAGATCCGGAGGATCACCTTGGCCGCCCAGCGCATCGCGTTGAGCAGGGGCTTGGTGGCGGTGCAGAAGGCGAGCATGAACGGGCCCAGGATGAGCGCCGAGCGCTCCGGGCCGGCCAGCGTGATGTTCTTCGGCACCATCTCGCCGACCACCGTGTGCAGGAACGTCACGATCATCAGCGCCAGCACGAAGGCGATCGGGTGCACCGCGTTGTCCGGCAGCCCGATGCGTGAGAACGGGCCCTCCAGCAGATGCGCCACCGTGGGCTCGGCGATCGCGCCGAGGACCAGCGTGCAGATCGTGATGCCCAGCTGCGCACCGGCGATCATCAGCGGGATCTGGTTCATCGCCGACAACGCCCACCGGGCGGCCTTGGACGTCTCGGCGAGCGGTTCCAGCGCGGTACGCCGGGAGGCGATCAGCGCGAACTCACCGCCCACGAACAGCCCGTTGCCGATCAGCAGAACCGCCACGAACAGAAGCTCAGTCATCGCTTCTCTCCGCCGGCGCGACCACCCGGACCTGCTCGATCCGGTGCCGGTCGACCTGCATCACGGTGAACTCCCACCCGTCTTCCTCCAGCGATTCCCCGGCGACCGGGATGTGGCCGAGCCGGGCGAGCAGGAAGCCGGCAAGCGTCTCGTACGGCCCCTCGGGCAGCCGGAAGCCGGTCTGCTCATGCACCTCGTCCTCCCGCAGGAGGCCGTCGACCACGAACGTCTTCTCCCCACCCGGGGCGGTCAGCTCCTGTGTGCCCGTCTCGGCAAGGTCGGTGTCGTACTCGTCAGCGATCTCCCCGACCAGTTCCTCGACCAGGTCCTCGGTGGTGACCACGCCGTCGGTGCCGCCGTACTCGTCGACCACGATGGCCAGGTCGGCGCCCGCCGCCCGCAGCGCCTCCAGCACCTTGTCCAGGCTCAGACTCTCCGGCACGTAGACCGGCTCCTTGGCCAGCGTGGAGACGCGAGTGGCGGCCCGGCGCTCGGGTGGCACACCGAGGGCCTCGTTCACGCCCACCACCCCGGTCACGGCGTCGAGCGTGTTCTCGTACACCGGAAATCGGGTATGGCCGGTCTCGCGCGCCACCGTGATCAGATCCGCGGCGCTCGCGGTGGTCTTGAGGCCGACCACGTCGACGCGTGGCGTCATCGCCTTGGCCGCCCGTTTCTCGCCGAACCGGATGGTCCGGCGCATCAGGGTGGCGGTCTCGGCCGGCAGCGCGCCGGCCGAGGCGCTGATCGCGGCGAGCAGGCCGAGTTCCTCCGGCGAGCGGGCGCTGGCCAGCTCCTCCTGCGGCTCGATGCCGAGCCGGCGGACCAGCCAGTTGGCGGTGCCGTTGAGCGCGGCGATCAGCCACTTGAAGAGGGTCGAGAAGCCGCGCAGCGGGGTGGTGGTGCGCAGCGCGATCCCCATCGGACGGGCCAGTGCCGCGTTCTTCGGCACCAGCTCGCCGAAGAGCATCGAGATCAGGGTGGCCACGGCCAGGGCGAGCACATGGGTGACGGTCGCGGTCGACGCGCCGGCCACGGGTTCCACCACAGGAGTGAAGATCTCGGAGAGCGCCGGCTCGGCCAGGTAGCCGGTGAGCAGCGCGGTCACCGTGATGCCCAGCTGCGCCCCGGAGAGCTGGAAGGAGAGCTCCTGGAGGGCGGTACGGACTTTGGCGGCACGCCGGTCCCCGGCCTGGGCACGCGCGTCGATCTCGGCACGATCGACGGTCACCAGCCCGAACTCGGCTGCCACGAAGAACGCGTTGCCACCCGTCAGTAGCGCGAACGCGACCAGCGGGAGCACCGCGGTCAGGAGCAGGCCGTCCATGATCGCTTCACCTCGGCACTCATTGTGCCGGACCGGGACGTCCCACACTAACCGCGCCGGGTGTGACATCCCGCCCGGGAAAGGCCGATGGCCGGCCGCCTACGGCGACCGGCCATCGGTGGAGATCTTTCAGGCGTCCTTCTTGAGCGAGCGGAGCAGGACGGTGGCCACGTCGACCACCTCGACCTCTTCCTGCTTGCCCTTGCCGGTGACCCCGTCGCCGATCATGGTGTAGCAGAACGGGCAGCCCACGGCGATCGTCTTGGCGCCGGTGGCCAGGGCCTCCTCGGTGCGCTCGACGTTGATCCGCTTGCCGATCCGCTCCTCCATCCACATCCGGGCGCCGCCGGCGCCGCAGCAGAAGGAGCGTTCCTGGTTACGCGGCATCTCGACCAGGTTGGCCGTCTCGCCGAGCACCTCACGCGGGGCGTCGAAGACCCGGTTGTGCCGGCCCAGGTAGCAGGGGTCGTGGTAGGTGACGTCGCCCTCGATCGGCTGGACCGGGGTGAGCTTGCCCTCCTTGACCAGGTGCGCCAGGAGCTGGGTGTGGTGGACCACCTCGACCTTGAGACCGAGCTGCTCGTACTCGTTGCCGAGGGTGTTGAAGCAGTGCGGGCAGGTCGCGACGATCTTCTTGGTGGTGTTCTCGCCGAGCGCCTCGTTCAGCACCTCGACGTTCTGCTGGGCGAGCATCTGGAAGATGAACTCGTTGCCGATCCGGCGGGCCGGGTCGCCGGTGCAGGTCTCGCCCTCGCCGAGGATGGCGTACTTGACGCCGGCCTCGTTGAGCAGCGTGGCCACCGCGCGGGTGGTCTTCTTGGCCCGGTCCTCGAAGGCTCCGGCGCAGCCGACCCAGAACAGGTAGTCGAAGTCCTCGACCTCGCCGACCCGCGGCACCTCGAAGTCCAGGCCCTTGGTCCAGTCCTCGCGGGTGTTCTGCGGGGCGCCCCACGGGTTGCCCTTGTTCTCCAGGTTGCGCAGCATGACGCCGGCCTCGGAGGGGAAGCTCGACTCGATCAGCACCTGGTAGCGGCGCATGTCGACGATGTGGTCGATGTGCTCGATGTCGACCGGGCACTGCTCGACACAGGCGCCGCAGGTGGTGCAGGACCAGAGCACGTCCGGGTCGATGACGCCCTGCTCCTCGGCGGTGCCGATCAGCGGGCGGTTGCCCTCGGCGAGCGCGAGGACGTCCATGTGCGCGAGCTGGGCCTCGGTGGCCTTCTCCTCGCCCATCAGGTCCTTGCCGCCGCCGGCGAGCAGGTACGGCGCCTTGGCGTACGCGTGGTCGCGCAGCGAGAGCACGAGCAGCTTCGGCGACAGCGGCTTGGCCGTGTTCCACGCCGGGCACTGCGACTGGCAGCGGCCGCACTCGGTGCAGGTGGAGAAGTCCAGCAGGCCCTTCCAGGTGAACTGCTCGACCTGGTTGACGCCGAAGAGGTCCTTCTCCGGGTCGGCCTCCTCGAAGTCGAGCGGCTTGCCCTCGCTCATCATCGGCTTCAGGGCGCCCAGGCCGGAACCGGCCGGCTTCTCCGGGCTGCGCTTGAAGTAGATGTTGAAGAACGCCAGGAAGCGGTGCCAGGCGACACCCATCGTCGGGTTCAGCGAGATGGTGATCAGCCAGGTCATCGAGATGAGGATCTTGACGAGCGCGGCCCAGGTGGCGCCGTCCTCCCAGGCCGGGAGCACCGAGCCGACGGCGTGGCTCAGCGGGGTGGCCCACATCGGGTACTCGAAGGTGTCGGTGGCGACCTTGAAGCCCCGGATCAGGAAGCCGAAGATCAGCACGCCGACGATGACGGCCTCGACGAAGTACGCCTGCCACATGGTCGAGCCCAGGAACCGGCTCCGCTTCACGGCGCCCGGCTTCTGGCGCTGGCGGACGAACACCAGGTAGAGGATGCCGACCGTGCCGAGAATGCCGATCCACTCGGTGACCAGGCCGAAGACGACCCAGTGTCCGATGATCGGCAGGCCCAGGTCCGGGTCGACGACCTCGAAGTAGGCCTCGAGGACCAGCGACGACAGGATGACGAACGAGACCATCACGAACCAGTGGGCCGCGCCGATGGCGCTCCACTTGAGCATCCTGGTGTGACCGACGGTCTCCACCAGCATGGTCTTGGTGCGGACCTTCGGCTCGGCGAACCGGGCCGGATCGGGCTGGCCCTGCCGGATCACCGCGGTGATGGTCATGACGGCGCGCACCGCCAGATAGACGGCCACCACCGTGATCACCCCCGCTAAGACGGTGGCGGTTATCTGCGCGATGCCCATCTGGTGCCTCCTCGGTCGGCGGTGCGCCAGCCTATGTTACCCACGAGTAATAGACGGGCGCGCGCCGCAGGTCAAGGCGATGCACCCCCACGCCGAAAGCGCACCCCACGGCGAGCGGGGGTGCGCTTGCTTCTGCAATTTTTCACGTGACCGCGCGATGGCGGCACGTGAGATTTCAGCGCCAGCGCGAGAGCAGGCCCAGTGAGGCCACCATGCAGCCGAAGCCCACCGCGAGGTTCCAGTACTGCCAGCTCTCCACCGGCCACTGCTGGGAGGACAGGTAGTAGACGACGAGCCACGCGATGCCGATGACGATCAGGGCGACCGCGGTGGCTGGAACCCACACCGGACTCGGCTTGTTGGACGCACCCTTGACTGCCGGGCTGATGTCCGACGGCGGGGTGTAGACCTTCTTCTTGCGAACCTGCGACTTGGGCACGGTGCTCTCCTGAGGGCAACAAGTGGTGAACAACCCACCGCTGAGCGGCTCCGGGAGTCCCGAATGCTGCCCGTGGCGAATACTGTTCGACAGCTAGCGTAGTCAAGGCGCTGTGCAGAGAGGCACCCGCCGGGGCAGGAAAATACCTCGGCGTCTGTTCTTGAGGGGGCGGGGTGGGCTTTCGAGTGGGAGGCGACGTGGACGACGGCGCTGCTGGGGCCTCCTGGAAACTCGTTCTCCGGCGCGTCGCCCGCGGCCTCCGGCCACGGCGTGACCAGCACCGTTCCCTCTGGTCGGTGGGGGTTCCGCTGATCGCGCTGGCGGCGGGCCTGCTCTTCACCACCTCGGCGAACACCGCCGGCGGTACGGCACTGCGCGACGACCGGCGCCCACAACTGACCCAGTTGATCGCCGAGAAGCGGGACCGCCTGGCGGCCGGCGAGAAGCGCGCGGCCGAGCTGCGGAAGTCGGTGGACGCCGAGACCGCCCGGCTGGCCGAGCTGGGCCGCCCGGCCCTCGATCAGGCCGGCGCCCTACGCCAGTCGGCCGGCTTCTCGAAGATGCACGGCCCGGGTCTGAGCATCACCCTCGACGACTCCCCCCGGCGTGATTCCGACTTCGGCGACAACGCCCCGGACAACGACGCTCTGGTCGTCCACCAGGGCGATGTCCAGGCCGTCGTGAACGCTCTCTGGGCTGGTGGGGCCGAGGCTATGACGATCATGGACGTCCGGGTGATCTCCACGAGCGCGGTACGCTGTGTCGGCAACACGCTGCTCCTTCACGGCCAGGTCTTCTCACCACCCTTCAAGATCACAGCGATCGGCGAACCCACAGCGCTGAGTCGCGCGTTGGAGTCGTCAGAGGGAGTCAGGCAGTTCCGGGAGGCCGTCGCCGACTTCGGGCTCGGCTACCAGGAAAAGGTGGAGAAGAACGTGACTTTGCAGGCGTACGACGGATCAACCGACCTCCGATCGGCGCAGGCTGCCCGGTGATGGTTCCCCCGGAGTACCCGGCACGCCCGGCCGGATCGGGCCGCCATCGCGCACCGGACAGCGACGCGCAGACCGCCTACATCCCCCGGATCACCGATGCGGCGCCCGACGGGGTGCCCGGCGGGCCACTCGCGCCGCCGATCGGGCCGGGCGGCAACGTCGACCCGCGTCCCGAGCCCACCGCGTCGCGGACCGGCGGGAACGATTTCCCCGCGAAGGCCCCCGCAAACGATCTGGGCGGCCCGACGGCGCCGATCCCCAACCGGACCACCACTCCGGCGATCCCGCCGCCCAGCGAGCCGCTGAGCCCGCCCGCCGACCCGGCGATGATCACCGCCGGGACGCCCGCCGTCGGCCGGCAGCCCAGTGACCGCTGGTCGCGCACCGAGCCGGCCTGGCCCCCACCGGAGGCGCCCGGCTCCCCCGGCGGGACCACCGCCTGGCTGCCCGCGGCGGGCACACCGGCACAGCCCTGGACGGCCGGCCCGACGCGGGACCCGAGCGTCACCACGGTCATCCGTACGGTGGATGCTCCGACCGGCATCCTCCCGACGATCCCGGAGAAACCCGCGAAGAGCGCCGCGGATGCCGCCCGGGAGGCGGCCGGGCCGGACGCCGCGCTCGGAGCCGCATCGGTGACCACCACTGCCGGAGTAGGCTCCGGTGGCGGCTCGACCGGCGCCGACGCACCGGACCCGGACACCTCGGAGCCCGTCAAGGCGAAGCGGGGTGAGCGGGTGGTCAAGCTGCGGCCGGAGCAGACCGACGAGGGCTACAAGAGCGTCTATTCGGAGCTGACCCGCCCCAGCGCCGGCTCCCGGATCCGGACCGCCATCCGCACCTCCGGCGAAGTCATGATCACTTTCGGTCTGGTGGTGCTGCTCTTCGCCGGCTACCAGGTCTTCGGAAACTCCGCGGCGGTGCAGGCCGAACAGGACAACCTCGGCGAGGAACTGGACCAGGCCTGGGCCGACCCGACCGTGGCACCGACCGCGAGCACCGCGGTCAAGGGCCCCAAGGCGCCCGGCGCCAACCTGGTCGGCCGCCTCTACATCCCGAAGCTCGACAAGAAGTGGGTGGTCGTCGACGGCGTGCAGCCCGACGACATCCGGTACGCGCCTGGCCACTACCCGGAGACCGCGAAGCCCGGGCAGCTCGGCAACTTCTCGGTCGCCGGGCACCGGATCAAGAAGATCTTCTGGCGCCTCGACGAACTCCAGTCCGGCGACGTGATCGGCGTCGAGACCCGGGAGAGCTGGTTCGTCTACCGCGTCTACGACCAGGAGATCGTGAAGCCGAACCAGGTCACGGTGGTCGCCGCGGTTCCCGGCAAGCCCAAGGCGAAACCCACCAAGGCGCTGCTCACGCTGACCACCTGCAACCCGAAGTTCAACAACTACCAGCGCCTGATCATCCACGCCGAGCTGGTCCAGACCGTCCCCCGGAATCAGGCCCTGCCCGACGCCGGCATGCCGGCCGACATGAAGGCATAACGGATGTACGCATGGATCTGGCGCAAGCTGCCGGGCGGCGGCTGGAGCAAGCTGACCATGTCGGTGGCACTGGTCTCGGTGGTCGGGCTGCTGCTCTGGTACGTGGTGTTCCCGTGGGCCACCCCGCTGCTGCCGTTCGACGACGTCCAGGTGGAGGCCGGCACCGGGGAGGACGCCGGTGGCACGACCGTCGTCCCGGGTGACGACGAGCTTCCCTACAGCACGACCTCCAATCAACCCCATCCCAGCCCCAGCAGGTGATGACGTGCGCATTCTGGTGATCGACAACTACGACTCGTTCGTCTTCAATCTGGTGCAGTACCTGGGCCAGCTCGGCGCCGACTGCGAGGTGCGGCGCAACGACGAGATCTCGGTGGCCGAGGTGGGCGGCTTCGGTGCGGCCGGCATCCTGCTGTCGCCCGGACCCGGCGAGCCGACCCGCGCCGGGATCATGACGGACGTCATCCGGGAGTACGCCGGGAAGCTCCCGATGTTCGGTGTCTGCCTGGGCCATCAGGCGATCGGCGCCGCGTTCGGGGCGACCGTGGCCCGCGCCCCCGAGCTGCTGCACGGCAAGACGTCCGACGTGCACCACAAGGGCGTCGGTGTGCTCGCCGGGCTGCCCGACCCGTTCACCGCGACCCGCTACCACTCGCTCGCCGTCGTGCCGGAGACCCTGCCCGCGGAGATCGAGGTGACCGGCACGACCGAGTCCGGTGTGGTGATGGCGATGCGGCACCGCGAGCTGCCGATCGAGGGTGTGCAGTTCCACCCGGAGTCGGTGCTGACCGAGGGCGGTCACACCATGCTGGCCAACTGGCTGGCCGCGTGCGGGCTGCCCTCCGCCCTGGAGAAGGCCCCGGCGCTGGCCGCCGAGGTGGAGACCCGCCGCCGCTCCGCCTTCGCCACCGCCTGACCTGGCGATACGAAAAAGGCCGGGAGAATCCCCGGCCTTTTTCGTGTTCGTACGTCTCAGTCGAATTCCACGCCGGCGCCCGCACCGGTCGGGTCGGGCGACGGGGAACCGCTGGTGTTCGGGTCAGGCTCGGCGATCACTTGCAGCTTGACCTGCGTGTTCTTCTTTACCTTCTTGCCGGCCTTCGGGTCCTGGCTCATCACGGTGCCCGGCTCGCCGTCAGCCTGGACGTAGACCACGTCGAAGGTCAGGAAGTTCTCCTCCAGCAGGGCCTCGGCGGTCTCCTGGGAGCGTTTCAACACGTCCGGCACGATCACCAGGTTGTTGTTCGACACCTTGACCGTGATCGTGGTGCCGGGCGCGACCTTCTCGCCCTCGCTCTCGACCTCGAGAACCTGACCCTTCTCGGCCACGCTGTCGACACTGCGGAAGTCCACCTCGAGACCGAGGCCCTCCAGAGTCTTCTTGGCCGAGGCGCTGGTGCCACCCACCAGGCCCTCCGGCACGGGCACCTCGTCCGGCTTGTTGCACACCTGGTAGGTGACCTGCTGGGTGAGCTCCGTGGTGGTACCGGGGTCCGGGAACTGCTTGACGATCTTCCCGTCGCAGTCCTCACCGGTCGTCGGCTTCTGCGGAGAGACATTAGTCAACTTGACGCGGTTCAGCTCCGCGTTCGCCTGGTCCAGGGTGAGCCCAACCAGGGTGGGCATGGGGATCGACTGCGGCTCGTTGTTGGTGGGCGTCTTGTCGCGGTCCATCGCCAGGGCCACACCGAGAACCACCACGACCAGTACGGCCACGCCGGCCACCGCGGCCATCACCCACGACGACCGGCTCTCCGGCTTCTGGGGCGCGCCCATCCCCGGCGAGACCGGCCGCTGCATGGTGGTGGCGGCCTGCGGCTGCCACTGCTGGCGCGGGCCGCCGGTCATCGCCACGGTCTCGGCCTGGCTCATCACCGGGGTGGCCATCACCGGGCGACCGGAGACGGCACGCAACGCGTCGGCGCGCATCTCCTGAGCGCTCTGGTAACGGTTGAGCGGGTTCTTGGCCAGCGCCTTCAGCACGATCGCGTCGATGTCCGGCGGGATGTCGCGGTTGATCGAGCTGGGCGTCCGCGGGTCCTCCCGGACGTGCTGGTAGGCCACGCTCACCGGGCTGTCACCGACGAACGGCGGGTGGCCGACGACCAGCTCGAACAGGACGCAACCGGCGGCGTACACATCGGACCGGGCGTCGACCGACTCACCGCGCGCCTGCTCCGGGGAGAGGTACTGCGCCGTGCCGATGACCGCGCTGGTCTGCGTCATCGTGGTGGCACCGCTGGCCAGCGCCCGGGCGATGCCGAAGTCCATCACCTTGACCTGGCCGTTCTGCGTGATCATCACGTTGCCGGGCTTGATGTCCCGGTGGATGATCCCGTGCCGGTGGCTGAACTCCAGCGCGGCGTCGATGTCGGCGATGATCTCGAGGGCCCGGCGTGGCTGGAGGCGCTGCTCCTGGGCGAGCACCTCCTTGAGGGTCCGTCCGTTGACGAACTCCATCACGATGAACGGAAGCTTCTCGCCGGTGGCCGACAGCTCTTCACCGGTGTCGTAGACGGCGACGATGGCGGGGTGGTTCAGCGCCGCGGAGTTCTGTGCCTCGCGGCGGAACCGCTCCTGGAACGTGGCGTCGCGAGCCAGGTCGGTACGCAGCATCTTGATCGCGACGTCGCGCCCGAGCCGGAGGTCACGGCCACGGTGCACCTCTGCCATGCCGCCGTAGCCGAGCAGCTCGCCGACCTGGTACCTGCCGCCGAGCAGGCGGGCCTGCGCCGTCATAACGTCTGTCGTCCTTCGTTCGGTCGGATCCAGCCGAGCTGGGCATCGGCTTTCGTAAGACGGTACGACGCCACCGACACAGGGTCAGCGACCACGTCCGAGCGGAGGATAGCCGGGGAGCTGCTGTGATAGCCCAGCGTGTTGCTCCCGGCGGTGGTGCCGTTGCCATGTCGTAACAGGAAAGAGATGACCCCGGCGCAGAGCAGCACCAGAAGCGCCAGTACGACGGCGAGGACAACCAGCACCTGGCGTCCGAAGGAGCTCTCCGGCTTGGCGGCCGAAGGATGGTAGGCGTTGACCGGCGGAGCCGACTGCCGGTAGGGGGCCGGCGACATCGGTGGCGCCACCGATGGTGGGACCGGCACCGACGCCGCTCCCCGGGCGCCGGAGACCGGCCTGGGCACCGCGGCCCGGGCCGCCCCGGCCGTGGGGCCGCCGGACTGCGGACGGTTCATCGGCGGAGCCGGGCTGACCGGCGGGGCCGGCTGAACGACCGGTTGCTGCACGTTCGTGGTCAGCGAGGACGCCGCCTGCCGGGCCACCGCGGCCATCGCCGAGGCGCTGGGCCAGCGGGCCGCCGGGTCCTTGGCCATGGCGCGCTCCACGATGGCGCGGACCGCGGGCGGGATGTCGCCGGGCAGCGGCCGCGGGGTCTCCCGGACGTGCTTCATGGCGATCTCGATCGGGGTCGCGCCGTCGAACGGCCGGTGGCCGGAGAGGCACTGGTAGGCGACGACACCGAGGGCGTACACATCGGAGGCCGGGGTGGCGACGTCGCCGGCGGCCTGCTCCGGGGAGATGTACGACGCCGTGCCCAGCACCGCGCCGGCCACGGTCAGCTGGCCCACGAGTGCCGAGCGGGCGATGCCGAAGTCGGTCAGGACCAGGGTGCCGTTCGGGCGTACCAGAAGGTTTCCGGGTTTGACGTCGCGATGCACGATGCCGTTGCCGTGGGCGGCCTGGAGTGCGTCGGCGGCCTGCGCGACGAGCGCCATGGTCCGTGCCGGCGTCAGCCGGCCCACCCGGCTCAGCGTCCGGGAGAGGGCGTCACCCTCGACGTACTCCATGACCAGGAACGCGATCTGCTGGTCGCTGCCGTAGTCGTAGACGTCCACGACGCCCGGGTGGTTGATGGTCGCCATGGTCCGGGCCTCACCGCGGAACCGCTCGGCGAAGCCCGGCTCGTCGAGCAGGGCGGGCAGCAGGATCTTGACCGCGACGGTACGGCCCAGCACGTCATCCGTGCCGCGCCAGACGTCGCCCATGCCGCCCCCGGCGATCCGCTCCTCCAAGCGGTATCGCCCCCCGAGCGTGACCCCCGGGCGGATCATGTCAGTTCCCTCCCTGGCCCGCGGCGGCCTTCATGATGAGCCCGGCGATCCGGGCAGCCTCGGCACTGGCGTGCCCGCCGGGCACGTTCTCCAGCATGACGCACACCGCGGAGACCGGTTTGCCGTCCTCATCAAGGGCATAACCGACGAACCACCCGTGCGGGTCGGCGCCCGCGACGTTCTGTGCGGTACCGGTCTTGCCGCCGACGGTGAGCCCGGAGATCCGCGCGTTCTTGCCGGTGCCCTCCTCGACGACGCTCTGCATCATCTCCTGGAGGTCCTTCGCGACCGAGGAGTCGATCGGCTCGCGCAGTTCCTTCGGCTTGGCCGTGTAGATCGTCCGGCGGTCCGAGTCGAGCTGCTGTTGCACCAGGTAGGGCTGCATCTGGCTGCCGTTGTTGGCGACCGTCGCGGCGATCATGGCACCTTGCAGCGGGGTCATCCGGACGTCGCGCTGGCCGAGCGAGGACTGGGCCAGCGCGGCCTTGTCCACGGAGCCGTCCTCGTTCGCGATGGCGCCGGTCCGGCTGGCCGCCACCGACAGGCCCTTCTTGCTCTCCAGGTCGCCGACGACGAGGTCCTCGTTCTCGAAGCCCCACTTCTTCGCTGTGTCGATCACCACATCGCGGCCGAGCTTCACGCCGAGCCGCGAGTACGCGGTGTTACAGCTCGTAGTCAGGGCCTTCTTGAGCGTGATCGTGCTGCCGGGGCAGACCTCGTCCTCGGAGTTGCGGATCGTCGCGCCGCCCTCCTGGTAGACGCTGCCCGCCTGGAGCTCGCTGCCGATGTTGTAGTTGTGCTCCAGCGCGGCCGCCGAGACGATCACCTTGAACACCGAGCCGGGCGGCAGGGTGTTCGCCACCGCACGGTTCAGCATCGGCTGGTCCTTGTCGGCCTCGAGCTTGTCGTAGGCCTGCCTGGCCGCCGCCGTGTCGTGGTTGGCCAGCGGGTTCGGGTTGTAGCTCGGCATCGACACCATGGCCTGGACGGCGCCGGTGGCCGGGTCGATCGCGACCGCCGCGCCCTTGGTGACACCGCGCTCGTTGTCGGTCATCTGCTTCCAGGCGACCTCCTGCGCACGCGGGTTGATCGACAGAACGATGTTGCCGCCGCCGGTGCTGTCACCGGTGAACATGTCGCTGAGTCGGTCCGCGAAGAGCTTGTCGCTGGCGCCGGAGAGGATGTCGTTCTCGGCCGCCTCGATGCCGACCGCGGCGCCGTCCACCGGCTTGTAGCCGAGGATCGGCGCGTAGATCTCCTTCTTCGGGTAGACCCGCTGGTACTTCAGCTCGCCCTCGGTCTCGGTGTTCTGGGCGAGGGCGACACCGCCGGCCGCCTCGATCGAACCGCGGGGGCGTTCGTACTCCGCGACCTGGACCCGCTGGTTGCGCGGATCGGTGCGGTAGTCGTCGGCCTTGTACGCCTGGATCCAGTTGAGGTTGGCGAAGATCAGACCGAACAGGACGAGGATGACGACACCGGAGCGTCGGAGGGGGGCGTTCACGGCTTGATCACCTCCGTCATGGCGCCGTGCAACTGGGTGGGTGCCTTCTTCGGTCCGCTGATCCGCTCGGCGATGCTGTTCGCCGGCCGTCGCGCGGCATCGGAGATCCGCAACAGCATGGCGATGAGCAACCAGTTCGCCATCAGCGACGAGCCACCGGCGGAGAGGAACGGGGTGGTCTGGCCGGTCAGCGGGATGAGGCCGGTGATGCCGCCGAGGATGACGAAGACCTGCAGGCCGAGGGTGAAGGCCAGACCGCCGGCGACCAGCTTGCCGAACGAGTCGCGGACCGCCAGCGCGGCGTGCAGGCCGCGCTCCACGATCAGCAGGTAGATGACCAGCAGCGCGGCGAGCCCGAACAGGCCGATCTCCTCGCCGAGGCCGGCGAAGATGAAGTCGGTCCGGACCTCGGGCACCTTGCCCGGCGAACCGGCGCCCGGCCCGGTGCCGAAGAGGCCGCCGGTGCCGAGTCCGAGCAGGCCCTGGACCAGCTGGTAGCTGTTGCCGCTCTCGCGTGTGTAGTTCTCCTGGGAGAACGGATCGAGCCACAGCTCGGCGCGGTCGTAGAAGTTCGCGAACGGGCCGCCGATCGCGGAGCCCAGCAGGTACGCCACGTAGACGCCGCCGAAGAACAGGACCAGGCCGATGATCAGCCAGCTGGACCGCTCGGTGGCGACGTACAGCGTGACGACGAAGAGCCCGAAGTACAGCAGGGCGGTGCCGAGGTCCTTCTCGAACACGAGGACGAGGAGGCTGAACAGCCACACCGTGATGACCGGGCCCAGGTCCCGGCCGCGCGGGAAGTCGATGCCGAGGAAGCGGTGGCTGGCCAGTGACAGGACCTCCCGCTTGCGCACCAGGTAGTACGCGAAGAAGGAGACCAGGGCGAGCTTGGCGAACTCACCCGGCTGGATCGAGACCGACCCGAGCCGGATCCACAGCTTCGCGCCGTTGACCTCGGAGATGCTGCCGGGCAGCACCGCCGGGATCATCATCAGCACGATGCCGACCAGGCCCAGGGTGTACGCGTACCGGGAGATCACCTTGTGGTCGCGCAGCAGCAGGAGCAGCACCGCGGCCAGGATCAGCGACAGCAGCGTCCAGGCCAGCTGGCGGCCGCCGGTCTCGGCGAAGAACCCCGGCACCGGCTCGTCGTTGGCGATCGCGCGGGCGATGTCGAGGCGGCGCAGGAAGGCCACCCCGATGCCGTTGATCAGTGCCACCGCCGGCAGCAGCACCGGGTCGGCGAACGGCGCCGTGAACCGGACGACCACGTGCAGGCCGAGGAACAGGATGCCGATCAGCGCGGCCGGCACCCAGAAGTTCGGCCGGATCTCGTCGAACTGGTTCGCCTCCACCGTCGCGCCGAACGCGGCGACGAGGAGCATGGCGAAGGCGAGCAGTCCGAGCTCGGCGTTGCGGCGCGTCTTCCATTGCCGGATACGCGACATCTCGCCCGTGGAGGCGGGTGTCGGAGCCGGTACGGCGGGCGCGGTCAAGAATTTCCCCAGACGTGTAGGCCGTGTGTTCAGTCGACGGTCCGGCACCCGACCGGGTCGACGCTCGGCGGAGCACTCTCCGAGGCGGCGGCGGACGGGGCCGGCGTGGTCTTCGCCGGCGTTGCCGAGGCGGCGGCCGACGGCGCGACACCGGCGGCGTTGCAGATCGGCTTGAGGTTCGGGTTCGTCGGCTCCTCGCTGGTCAGGCCGGCCAGCGTGGAACGCGCGGCGGTCTGACTGTCGGCGTGGATGCCCTGCTTGACGCGTTCCTGGGCGACCGGCGTGAGGTCCTCCAGGCTGACCTGGCTGGTCTCACTCACGGTCGACAGGTCGACCCCGGCGATCTGGCCCGGCACGCCCTGGAAGATGGCGAGCTGACCCGCGTCGGTCGAGCCGACGTAGTACTGGTCCTGGGTGTACTTCCAGCCCAGCCACAGGCCACCGCCGAGCACTCCGAGCAGCACCAGCACCATGAGCGCGGTCCGGACCGGGTGGCCGGAGGGCTCCGGCTCCCGGTCGTAGCCGTTGGTGGCCGGTTCCGGTTGCGCCGGGCGGGGCTGCGGCTTGAGCGCCGCGGCCCGGGCCGCCGAGGTGGAGCTGTCGGCGACCGTGGTGTTGCCCCGGTCGAGGGAGGCCGCGCCGCCCACGATCGGCGCCTGCTCGACGATGCCGTCGACGGCGTCGGCGATGATCACGGTGATGTTGTCCGGCCCGCCACCGCGGAGGGCCAGTTGCACCAGCCGCTCCACGCACGCCTTCGGGTCGGCGAGCTCACGCATGGTCTGCCCGATCGTCTCCCCGCTGACCACGCCGGAGAGCCCGTCGCTGCAGATCAGGTAGCGGTCGCCCTTGAGGACCTGGCGCACTGAGTACTCGGGGTCGATGTCCCGGCCGTCCAGCGCCCGGGTGAGCAGCGACCGCTGCGGGTGGCTGCTCGCCTCCTCGGGGCTGACCCGGCCCTCGTCGACCAGCATCTGGACGTACGTGTCGTCCTTGGTGATCTGCGAGAACTCACCCTTGCGCAGCAGGTACGCACGGGAGTCCCCGATGTGCACCATGCCGAACTTGCTGCCGGAGAAGAGGACCGCGGTGAGCGTGGTCCCCATCCCCTCCAGCTGAGGGTTGGCGTCGACGGTGTCCCGCAACTGTTGATTGGCGGTCCCGACGGCGTGCCGGAGCGCGTCGACCATGGCGTCCCCGGGGACGTCTTCGTCGAGTGGCGCCATGGCGGCGATAACGATGTTGGACGCGACGTCACCGGCGGCCATGCCGCCCATGCCGTCCGCGACAGCGAGAAGTCGCGGCCCGGCGTAGACGGAGTCCTGGTTCAGGTCTCGGATCAGACCGCGGTCGCTCTGAGCGGCATAGCGCAGGGTCAGGGTCATGGCCGTAACTCGAGAGAAGTGCGCCCGATCCGGATCGGAACGCCAAGGGGGACTGGAGTGGGTCCGGAGACCTTACCGCGATCAAGGTACGTGCCGTTGGTCGAGCCGAGGTCCTCCACGAACCACTGGCCTTCACGGGGCACCAACCGGGCGTGCCGGGCCGACGCGAAGTCATCCGTGATGACGAGCGTCGAATCCTCGGCGCGACCGATCGTGATCGGGGCTTCACCGAGCGTGATGCGGGTGCCGGCCAGTTGACCGGCGGTCACGACGAGTTGCCGCGCCGCCTTACCGCGTTTCGCCTTCGCCGGCCGACCCTGGAGCACCGCGCCACCCACCCCCCGAGGGCTGGCGACGATGCTCTTGGACCGGCCACCGGCGAAGAGATCCCGCCGGATGACCCCGACCACCGTGAATACGAAGATCCACAGAAGGATGAGGAAACCGAATCGGGCGACGGTGAGGACGAATTCGGGCAAGGTCGCTAGCCGTCCACTCGGAAGGTGAGCGTGGTGGTGCCGAGCTGGATCATGTCGCCCGGGTTGAGCGCGACGGCGGACACCCGCTGGCCGTTGACCATGGTGCCGTTCGTCGAGCCCAGATCGGTCAGCACGACCTGGTTGCCGTCGTAGTCCAGCCGGGCGTGACGCCGCGAGATACCGACGTCGGGCAGGCGAAGGTTCGCCTGGTCACCGCGGCCGATCACGGTCGAGCCCATCTGCAACGGGTAGGTCCGGCCGTCGCCGGAGACCAGGCCGACGCTGCGCGGGCCACCGTGATGCTGCTGCTGGTAGCCACCCTGCTGGTGCTGGTCGTAGGGCGAGTACTGCGGGCCGGCGTCGTACGCGGGCTGCTGCACCGGGGCGACCTCGCCGCCGGTGTACACCTCCGCGGTGACCCGGAACATGCCCGTGTCCAGTCCGTCGCCCCGCTCGATCTCGACGATCACGTCGCCGTAGACCGTCCAGGCCTGCTCACCGATGAACTCGGCCTGGGACTGCGCCAGCTCCTGGGCCAGCGCGGCGGCATAGGGCGCCAGCCGACTGTGGTCGTATGGCGACAGGTCGATCACATAGCGGTTGGGCACGAGGGTGCGGCCACCGGCGAGGATGGCCTTGTGCGCCTCGGCCTCCCGCTGCATGGCATTCAGAATCTCCACAGGGTGCACGACACCCTTGAACACCTTCGCGAAGGCCCCTTCGACCAGGCCTTCCAATCGCTTCTCAAAGCGCTGCAGCACGCTCACCGGCTCCTCCTCGGGTTCCGAGGACATGATGGTATCCGGCCGCCGCTTGCGCATCCTTAGCCCAAGAGCTGCCGGCACTTCTGACCCTCGTATGACCGCCTCTGACGCCGTGCTAGTGTTTCCAGCGTCGCAAGGCGGTATCTACTCGCTTGGTGACGTGCGACAGCGTAGTCTGTCGCAGCCAGTAACAACGAAGCAGGTTCGACCAGCCCGCTTCGGCCGAGATGGTCGGATGTATGATCTTCGAGGCAAGTCACATGGGGATGTGGCGGAATGGCAGACGCGCACGGTTCAGGTCCGTGTGTCCTAACGGACGTGGGGGTTCAACTCCCCCCATCCCCACGAGTCGCTGAAGCGCTCTCGGCCCGCTTTGCGGACGGGAGCGCTTCGTCGTTTCCGGATTCAGTCGCGCTTTCGAGTGGCTACAAGATCAACCCCTTTGGGGTACGGGTGAGCGCCGGAGTTTCACGTCACCTTTCGAGTGAAGGTGTACGGGGCGCTATGCTCGCCGCCTCATCGGTTCTCAGGGTGGAGTGACGGTCGTGACAACGACTAGTGCGGGTGTCGGACAGGGCAAGCGCAACGTTCTCGGTGTGCTCGTGGATGCGACCGACTATGCGACCGCGACCGCCCGGATCATCGAGGCCGCCAAGGAGCGGCGCGGGTTCGCCGTGACGGCGCTCGCGGTGCACGGCGTGATGACCGGTGTCGAGGATCCCGCCCACAACGCGCGGCTGAACTCGTTCGATCTGGTCACACCGGACGGCCAGCCGGTCCGCTGGGCGCTGAACGTGCTGCACAAGGCCGGCCTGACCGACCGGGTGTACGGTCCTGAGCTGACGCTCCGGGTCGTCGAGCAGGCGGCCGCCGAGGGCCTGCCCATCTACCTGTACGGGTCGACCGAACCCACCCTGGAGCGGCTGGTCCCGGCCCTGATGGGGATGTTCCCGTCGCTCCGGATCGCCGGTGTCGAGGCGTCCAAGTTCCGCAAGTCCGAGCCCGGTGAGGCCGAGGCGATCGCCGAACGGATCAAGGCGTCCGGCGCCCGCGTGGTGCTGGTCGGCCTGGGCTGCCCCCGGCAGGAGATCTTCACCTACGCCATGCGCCCGCTGCTGGACATGCCGCTGCTGGCCGTCGGCGCCGCCTTCGACTACCACGCCGGCCTGTTGAAGAACCCGCCCGCGTGGATGCAGCGTTACGCGCTGGAGTGGCTGTGGCGCCTGGGCCTGGAGCCGAAGCGGCTGTGGAAGCGGTATGTACTGCTCAATCCGGCGTACCTGAGCCGCCTCGCCGTACAGCGGCTGGGCCTGTGGAAGGCGACCCCGCCGGCGCCCGCCACCGAGCGGATCCACGACTTCGCCGTCTGACCGGCCGGATCTTGTTTCGGATAGTGCGTTATAGATCACTGTCCGCTCTCGACGGAGCGTGCTGAGGCACCTACGCACAGTGTCGCGGAACCCCTACGGGTGCCCGGTCCGGGCATCTCCCGGTTTCGGTACGAACGCGAGCGGTGAACGCTGTCGATGTGAACACCGTCGTGGACGTCATCCTGATCGGCACCCTCGCCGCCGTCTGGCTCTCCGCCGGGCTCCTGGTCGACGGGATGCCCGCCGCCGTGACCGCGCGTCAGCTGCGCCGCCGTGCCGGGCTGCTCTCCGCGCTGGTCGGCGCGGGTGTCGCGGTGTTCGCCGCGATCCTCCTGGTCGCCGCCCTGGTGCCGGGCGTCTCGGCGGCGCCGGCCGCCGCCCTGCTGCCGGGCGTGCCGGCACTGATCGTGCTGACCGCGACCCTGCGCCGACTCGGCTGGGTGCGGCGCGGCGCGGGGGCGTTCGCCGCCGCGCCGCTGACGCCGGTTCCGCCGGCTCTGCGGGCCGCGGCCGCCCACCCGTTGCTGTCCGCGCCGTTGCAGATCACCGGGGTGGCCGCGTTGGTGGGCCTACCGATCGCGGCCGGCCTGGTGGACGTGCCCGGCGGCGCGGCGACCGGCATGCTGGGCATCGCCGTCACGGTGATCGTGGTGACCGTCGCCGGCATCGGGATCCGGGCGGCGCTGCGGCACAGCCGTCTGGCCCCTCTGGTGCTGGCCCCGATCGGGCGCCGGGACCGGGAGCGGGCGCCGGCCGGCGCCCGCTGATCGTCAGTGCTGCTTGGCTTCCTGGACGTAGAGCAGCTCCAGGATCGAGCGGGTCGCCTCGAACCAGCGGTCCAGCCACTCCGACGGCGGCAGCGTCCCCCGAGCCGGCAGCTCCAGCAGCAGTCCGCGGAGCAGCGGGTGGTCGGCCATCGACTGGTTCCCGGAGTCGGACCAGGTTCCGGACGGAAAGACCGGCTCGTTCAGGTTCTGCAGATCCAGGGAGGGCAGTCTCGCGGCCCGGTCCAGCGGGCTGGTCGGCTCGATGCTGTGGGAACGCCCGGGCGACCGGGTCGGCAGGCCGGAGCTGGTACGGGACACCAGCTCACCGTCGCTGTGATCGCCCGTGAGGGCTTCCCGCCGGCCCTGCCGGTACGCGCTCACGCCCCCGCTGAAGCGGTCCTGCGCCGTCGACGAACCGCTGCTGAGGTTCTCGGAACCAATCGTCATCTCTACTGCCTTGCCTCGTCGGTGGTGTGTCCCGGCCCGTCAGCGCGGTCCGGTCCGCGCCTGGAGCTTTCAACGAGGCGAGTCGCGCACAGCGACGCGAATCGGGCAAATAGCAACGGATGGCCCGGCGATCGAATCACCGGGCCGACCGCTCAGGCATCCTCAGAGGTCGAACTCGCCGTCCTTGGCTCCGCCCACGAACGCGTCCCACTCCGCGGTCGTGAAGATCAGCGCCGGTCCCGACGGATTCTTCGAGTCGCGCACCGCGATAGCCTCGCCGACGAACGCGACCTCGACACAGTTGTCGCAGTTCGGCCCGCTCCGCGTGCTCTTGAACCAGCGTGCCTGGTTCAAGTCGACTCGGAGGCCCTTCGCCTCGATTTCCACAATGGCTCCTCTGCCAACTTTTCGATCATCTCGATGGACGCCTCCGGATCCAGGGCGGCAGCCCGGATGGTGCCGAACACCTCGCGGAACTTGCGGAGTTCGTCGTCCTTCTCCAGAAAGAGCCCACCGGCCGCGTTCTCGGCGAACACCAGGGCGGGGTCACCGTCCGAGGGGAAGTCGAGGATCGCGAACGCACCGTCCATGGCGGCGTGCGCGCCGACCGCGAACGGCAGGATCTGGAGGGTCACGTTCGGCAGGCCGGCGGTCTCGACCAGATGTCGCAACTGATCGCGCATGACCGCGTCGCCACCGACCGGGCGACTCACCACCGCTTCATCGAGCACCACCCAGAGATCGATTGGATCGTCCTGAATCAGTAACGACTGCCGTTCCATACGGACGCGGACCCGTTGCGCGATTTCCTGATCGGTGTCATCCCATCGGGCGGATCGAATGAGAGCCATTGCGTACTGCTCGCTCTGCAGAAGGCCCGGAATGACCTGCTGCTCGTACGCTTGAATTGATCTAGCTTCGGCCTCGAAGCCGACATAAGTGCTGTTCAGGACGGTGGAGAAGGGGTGCCACCAACCTTTCTTCCGGGCATCTCGCGAAATTTCAACTAACTCTCCCGAAATGTCCGGATCGACCCCATAAATGGCCAACATGGCGCTCACGTCAGGCGGGCTGGCGGTGGTATGCCCGGTTTCGATCCGGGATATCTTGGATGTCGAGCAGCCCAGCCGCTCGGCCACCACATCAATGGTCACGCCGGCCGCCTCGCGATACCTGCGCAGTTCCACCCCGAGGCGGCGTCGACGGACGGTGGGACTGCGACGTCGATTCACCCGACCAGTCTCCCGAGCCGCTCATGATCGTTCAAGCACATTGGATGATCACGGAGAATCACGGAAGCGTGACATGCAACTTGCATCGACGAGACTGGTGGTGCAATCTTTCCGTATGGCTTGCATCACTTAACGTTCTTGAAAGACGCGGGCAAGTCCGACAAATAGCAGCAAGACGACGTCCGATACGGGGCGCCGAAGCACTTCCGGTCCACGATGGACCTTCTCCCGAAACCGGGTAGGTGTGATCGGCGATAGTGACGTTCCGCAACCTCCTTCGATGGTCAAACCCGTCGGAGGCTTGCAAGGGCGCATCAAACCGGCAAACTGGTGCGCCTAGGTCACCAAAGTCCATCTACACGGGTCTCAGGGCAGGAGATGACGTGGTTCTACCTCGGTCCGGTGATGTCATCCACGTGACGAGAGCGGCAAGCGTCCAATTCGCATCACCGATGCTCTTCCGGGTCATCCGGGTCCACGACTGGCCGACCTACGAGGGTTGGGTCTGGCTGGACGGCTACGAACTGAACTCGGCCGGCGATGCGGTCGAACGCCGCTCGATCTTCGTACAGGTCAATGGTCTGCGCCCGGCCGGGAAGGCACCCGATCCGCGCCTGCGCAACAGCCGTCAGCCGGCCGGCCGTCCCGGGGTGGCTCCCGCACGGACGGTCCGTACCCCGCGCTGAATCAACCTCCGATGGAGGACGCCGGTGTCGTCGGAGACGGGTCGCCCGTCCGCGCGGTGGCCACGATGAGGGTCACCCGGGTGTCCGACGGCACCTGCTGACCCTCCGCGGGGTCGCAGTTGATCACCGTTCCCGGCTCGGCGTCGCTCTCCCGATGGATCACCCGGTATCCCAGGTTGGAGCGCGTCAATGCCGCCTGTGCGTCGGCCAGCGGCATCCCACGTAGCGCCGGCACGGTCACCTCGCGATCCGCCGCGTCGGTCGTCGGCGGTGTGGTGATCGTCTCGGTGATCGTGGGCGTGGACGTCACATCGGGGGCGGCCGGCCCGGTCGTCGTCGCGCGCACGGCGGGTGTGGCCGGAGTCTCCACCTCGCCGTCCGAACTCCGCACGATCACCGCGATGCCGAAGCCGAGCAATCCGAGCAGGATCAGCGAGACGGTGCCGATGGCGATCGGCGCCCACCAGCGGCCGGACGGCTCGGCGGACCCACTGTCGGCCCAGTCGCCGTCGCCGTCGTCGTCGAACTCGTCGCGGCGATAGGCCCCGTACGGCCGGACACCGGCCCGGCCGGTCCACACGTCCGTGCCACGGTCCTCCGGTCGCGGGGACGGCTCCTCGTCCACTGACGACAACGGGCGGGTCTCGTCGTCCCGCTCGGGTTCGCGCTCCTCGGGCATCACCGCGCCCCTTCCGCTCCGTACATCCGCGCTAGTCGCAGCGTCAAGGTATCGAATCTTGCGGCCTGGTTGTGGTTTCCACCAGCCGTAAAGCGGTCGAGTGCCGACCCTCGGTGACCATTTCCCAGACATCGGCAGCGACCAGTACAGTGCCCGGCATGGCCGAGAATGGCTGGACAACACAGGCTGCCACCGCGGCCGGCATCGCTGCCGGGACCGGGGCCGCTCAACTGGGTCTGGGCTACGGCCTGGGTGTCATCACCTGGCCGGTCACCCTCGCCGAAGCCGACAGCGTGTGGCTGGGCAGCCTCGGCTGGGCCACCTGGATCACGGCGAGCGCCACGGTGCTCGGCGCCGTCATCGCCGGCCGGCTGCGACCCGAACGACCCGGCCGGTGGCGGGCGCTCTGGCGGTTCGCACTGGCGGCGGCATCGGCGGTGGGTGCGCTGGTGTCGGTCGTCCTGGTCGCGCTGCCGGCCCGGTCCGCGGTCCGCGCCGACACCCTGTCCCCCCAACTGGTCGCCAGTGGGTACGCACTCGCCGGCCTGCTGGCCGGCCTCGTGGTCGCGTTCTGGGCGGTGTCGTCCACCCCGGTCGCGGCCAACCTGATCGGCACCGCGCTGTGGTTGTGGACACTGGCCATCGCCGGCGTGGTGGCCGAGCTGGTCACCGGGCGGGACTTCGCCACCTACCTGACCAGCTGGCAGTTCGCCGAGTCGGTGAGTCCCGTCCGCTACGGCGGGATCTATTGGCCGAGCGCCGTGCTGACCCTTGTCGCGGCGTTCGTCATCGGGCTGGTGGCGGCCACCCCGGCGGCGCTGAAGGGCGATCTGGGGCTGGGCACGGCGATCTCCGGCGCGGTCGGGCCGCTGCTGGTCGCCTTCTCGTTCCTCACCCTGGCGCCACTGTTGACCGAGGCGATGGGGCCGTTGCAGTCGGCGTACCTCATCGCTCCGTACGCCGTCCTCGCCGGCATGGGCGGATCCGCGCTCACCGTGGCCCTGGCGCAGGGCCGGCGCAGCCGGCTCGCTCCCGTCCCCGTTCCGAAGACCGGGAGCGCCCCGGCGAAGCCGGTCAAGGCGACCGGCCGGGTGACCGCACCGGCACCCGCGCCGGCTAAGGCGGCGCCGCCCGCCAAGCCGGACCCGGCCGATCCGGAGATCGCCGAGGCGTCCCGTCCGGGCGGCCGTGCCCCGGCCAAGCGCCGCAACGGCAACGGCGACACCGCCCCGCGGTCCACGATCACCCCGCCGCCGGCCAGCCCGACGGTGGCCCGGATCAACCCGGACGATCCCAAGAAGCCCGGCAAATAGCCTCAGATCGGCCAGGTGTGCACCGGCTCGTTGGTGCGCTGGAATTCGAGGTACCGCTGCGTCATCTCGCGCAGCGCCGCCGCGCGGTCCAGGCCGCGCTCCTGGACGGTACGGACCGTCTCGCTCTGCCAGACGGCGCCGTTGCGCCGGGTCCGGCAGCGGTCCTCGATGATCCCGAGGAACCGGTCACGATGCGCCGGGTGCACCCCGTACCGGTCCAGACCGGAATGGGCGCGGGGAAGCAGCACGTCGCGCACCAGATCGGTCACCGGCACCTCGCCGAGGCCGGGCCAGAACAGCCGGGCCTCGATCCCGTCCCGTGCGCCGGTCCGGAAGCCGGCCTCGGCCGCCGCGAAGTCCAGGCACGCCCAGAGCGGCGGATCCTCCTCGGCGAGTTGCCGGACGAGCCCGAAGTAGAACGCCGCGTTGGCCAGCATGTCCGCCACGGTGGGGCCGGACGGCAGGACCCGGTTCTCCACCCGCAGGTGCGGGCGGCCGCCGGTGACGTCGTAGACCGGCCGGTTCCAGCGGTAGACGGTGCCGTTGTGCAGGCGTAGTTCGGGCAGTTCGGGGATGCCGCCGGCGGCCAGGACGGCGACCGGGTCCTCGTCACCGAGTTCCGGCAGCAGCGGCGGGAAGTACCGGACGTTCTCCTCGTACAGATCGAGGACCGAATCGATCCACCGGTCGCCGAACCAGACCCGCGACCGTACGCCCTGGGCCGCGAACTCGTCCGGGCGCGCATCGGTGGCCTGCTCGAAGAACGGGATCCGGGTCTCCGCCCAGAGCCGCCGCCGGTAGAGGAACGGGGCGTTGGCGCCGAGCGCCAGCTGGACTCCGGCGATCGCCTGGGACGCGTTCCAGTACCGGGCGAAATCGGCCGGAGCGACCCGCAGGTGGAACTGCGCGCTCGTGCAGGCGCCCTCCGGAGCGATGGTGTCGCTGCTGGTCCGCAGCCGCTCCGGGCCCTGGATGTCGATCCGGAAGTCGTCACCGCGGGCGCCCGCGATCTCGGCGTCCAGCGCGCGGAACCGCTCGTTGTCGGAGATGTCGCCGAGTACCAGCTGACCGGCGGTGAGGGTGGGCAGCATCCCGATCAGGATGAGCCGGGTCTCCCGTTTGCGGGCGGAGTCACCGGCCGCACGCAGCGCCTGGAGGATCTCCCGCTCGTAGTCGCCGAGCCCGTCGCCGGCCAGCAACCGGGGTGGCACGTTCAGCTCGAGGTTGAACCGGCCCAGCTCCAACTGGAAGCGGGGATCGGCCAGGTCGGTCAGGACTTCGGTGTTGCGCATGGCCGGGGCGGCCTCCGCGTCGACCAGGTTGATCTCGATCTCCAGGCCGGTGGTCCGGTCGCCGGCCTCGATCCGGCCCTCCTCGAGCATCCCGGTCAGCGCGTCGAGGCCACGGCGGACCCTCCGACGGAACAGCACCCGATCATGCGGCGAGAAGAAGGCGGTCACCAGTTCCTTGCCCATGTGCTGCCCTCCCGGGACGGCCGGGGACGAAACGGATGTCGATCACCGCTCTGTGAACGAACGACTGCGCTCGGTTCACCCTGCCATCACTCGCGGACGACCGCCAGACATCCGGATACACGGAGAACGCCGCCCGGAACCGGACGGCGTTCTCCGATCAGGACGATCAGCCCTGCTGCAGGATGGCCTCGCCCTCGATCTCGATCTTGACCTTCTTGCCGATCATCACGCCACCGGTCTCCAGGGCCATGTTGTAGGTCAGGCCCCAGTCCTCCCGGTCGATCTCGGTGTGCGCGCTGAACCCGAAGAGATGCTGCCCGTACGGGCTGGTGGTGGCGCCCTCGAACTCGACGACGAGCTCGACCGGCCGGGTGATGCCCTTGATGGTGAGCTCGCCGTCGAGGACGAACTCGGCGCCCGCGTGCGACTTCACGCCGGTGCTGCGGTACTCCATCGTCGGGTACTTCTCGGCCTCGAAGAAGTCACCGGTACGCAGGTGATTGTCCCGGTCGACCTGGCCGGTCTCGACGCTGCCGGTCTTGATGGAGGCGACGACCGCGGACTCCAGCGGGTTCTCCGCCACGGTGATGGTGGCGGTCGCCTCGGCGAACTGGCCGCGGACCTTGCTCACCATGAGGTGCTTCACCACGAAGCCGACCCGCTTGTGCGCCGCGTCCAGCTCGTAGGTGCCGGCGGCGGGGATCTGGAGGCCTTCGAACTCACGGGTGCTGACGGTCATGACACTGCCTTCTCTCGAAGCTCGGTCCGGATGCTTGTCTGACGGAGCAACTATATGCGCCGCAATATTCCTCCTGTCAAGTGCCTGCTAGAGTCGAAGCGTGAACACGGACCTGGACGACCCACGCCTCACCGCTGTCGGGCTGCTCGCGGAGGCCTATACGGGCCTGATGAACCGGCTGGCCGCGCAGTTCGAGGAGCACCGCCTCTCCCCGGTGGAGTTCGAGGTGCTGATGAGGCTGGCCCGGTCCCCCGGCAATCACCTGCGGATGACCGATCTGGCCGGGCAGACCACCCTCTCCACGAGCGGTGTCACCCGGGTCGTCGACCGGATGGAGCGCAGCGGGCTGGTCCGCCGTGAGGCGTGCGCGAGCGACCGGCGCAGCTCCTACGCGGTCATCACCGACGAGGGCATGCAGCGGCTCACCGAGGTCCTGCCGGGCCACCTGGAGCTGGTCCAGCGGTGGTATGTCGGGTTGCTTCCCGAGGAGCAGCTGACCCAGCTGCTGGATTCACTGCGCACGGTCCGGGACGCGGTCAACCCGTGCGCGACGGCGGGCAGCACGGAGTCCGCGCTGCCCGCCTGATCGATCACTACAGTCCGAGGCCCCGCGCGATGAGCATGCGCTGCACCTCGGAGGTGCCCTCGCCGACTTCGAGGATCTTGGCGTCCCGGTAGAACCGGCCGACCGCGGACTCGTTCATGAATCCGTAGCCTCCGTGCACCTGGGTGGCGTACCGGCTGTTCTCCATGGCGGCGTTGCTGGCGTTCAGCTTGGCGATCGCGGCGTACCGCTTGAACTCGTCGCCGGCGAGCATCCGGGCGGCGGCGTCGTAGTAGCCGAGCCGGGCCACGTGGGCGCGCATGTCCATGTCCGCGATCAGGAATTGGACGGCCTGGTTGGCGCCGATCGGCCGGCCGAAGGCGGTGCGGTTCCCGGCGTACGTCACCGACTCGTCGACGCAGCCCTGGGCCAGGCCGACCGAGAGCGCGGCGATCGCGATCCGGCCCTCGTCGAGGATGCGCAGGAACTGGGCCAGGCCGCGGCCGCGTTCGCCGAGCAGATTGCCGGCCGGCACCCGGACCTCGTCGAAGGACAGCTCGTGGGTGTCCGACGCACACCAGCCGACCTTCGAGTAGCCCGGCGCCACCGTGAACCCGGGCGTGCCGGACGGAACGATGATGGTCGACAGCTCCTTGCTGCCGTCCGGGTTGGTGCCGGTCACCGCCATCACCGTGACCAGGCAGGTGATATCGGTGCCGGAGTTCGTGATGAACGCCTTGGTCCCGTTGATCACCCATTCGCCGGTGCTCTCGTCGAGCACCGCCCGGGTGGTGGTGCCGGCCGCGTCCGACCCGGTGCCCGGCTCCGTCAGGCCGAAGGCGGCGAGCGCCTCACCGCTGGTCAGCCGGGGGAGCCACTGCTTCTTCTGCTCGTCGGTGCCGTACCGGAAGATCGGCATGGCGCCCAGCGAGACGGCGGCCTCCAGGGTGACGGCGACCGAGCTGTCGACCCGGGCCAGCTCCTCCAGGGCCAGGCAGAGCGCAAAGTAGTCGCCACCCATCCCGCCGTGCTCCTCCGGGAAGGGAAGACCGAAAAGGCCCATCTTCCCCATCTGGCGCACGATCTCGTACGGGAAGGTCTTGTTCTCGTAGTGCTCGGCGATCACCGGCGCGATCTGCTCTTGCGCGAACTGCCGCACGCTGTCGCGCAACTCCGCATACTCATCACCGAGCCGGAAGTCGACCATTGCCCCACCCTTAACGCTCGTTAGGCTTAACGGACGTTAGGTTATCTCACCGTTCGGGAAGCGGCAACGACGAACGGGAGTCCCCTGGTTACGGAGACTCCCGTTCGTTTCACTGCTACCGGCGCTGTGGAGGAGCACCGGTCATCGGCGTCACGTGCCGATGCGAGTCGCGCCCGGGACCGGCGCAACCCGGCCTTCCACCACGCGCGGTCAGCGCAGGGTGTCGAGCAGGTCGAGGCCGCCGAAGTTGCCCGCGCCGAGGTCCTTGGTCAGCGCGGAGACCGGGGACTTCTCGTTCTCCCGGCCACCGTTGCCCTTGCCGTACTTGTCCGGGCTGACGTCGTTGTCGTCGGCCGGGCCCTCGAAGTCGTCCTTCGTGTCGGCCGGGAAGTCGTCGCCGCGGTTGCCGCCCTTGTCGTACCCGGCGTTGGCATTGGCCTTGCCGCCCTTGTAGCCCTGGTCGCCACGGACGTCGCCCGGCACGACCTGGTTGCCGGCGCCCTTGACGATGCCGTTGCCCTTGAACTTCGGCCCCCGGTAGCCGGGGTAGTAGTCCCGCGGGCCGTCCGGGCCGAGGTCACCCAGGAACTCGTCGCAGTCGTCCAGGATGTAGTCCGGAACCGGGTAGTACGGCACGTAGTTGTGCACCGGCAGGATCCCGTAGTCCGGGCCCTCGTCGAGGTCACCGGGGAAGAAGCCGCCCGGGTAGCCGTCGCCGGGGAAAACGCCGCCGGGGAGGACGCCACCGCCCGGGAGGACGCCGCCACCGGGGAGAACACCGCCGCCGGGGAAGCCGCCACCAGGGAAGCCGCCACCGGGGAAGCCGCCACCGGGGAAGCCGCCACCGGGGTTCTGACCGCCGCCCGGGTGACCGCCACCCGGGTTGAAGCTGATCGGCTGGCCGCCGCCACCACCGATCTGGTTCGCGCAGACACCGGTCGCGTTCGCGAAGCCGAGCACGCCGATCGCGTTGCCGCACGCGTTGATCGGGATGTTGATCGGCACGGACAACTGGTTGCCGTTCAGGAGACCGTAGTTGTTGCTCGTGACCTGGTCGCCGAAGCCGCCACCGGCAGCGCTGGTGCTCTCGGTGCGCTTGCCGGCCTTCTTGCTCTCCTGCGGGTGGGCCATGCGATAGGTCGGGCCGATCTGGTTCGCGCAGATGCCGCTCGCGGTCGAGCTACCGATCAGCGCGAGGGCGTTGCCACACGCGTTGATCGGGATGTTGATCGGCACGGACACCTGGTTGCCGTTCAGGGCGCCGTAGTTGTTGTAGCTCAGCTGGTCCGGGCTGCTGCCCGCGGGACCGCCGTCCCAGATGCTCTCGGGAGTCCGGGCGGACTCCACCTGGTTGGCGCTGACGCCCTTGGCGGTCGCGTGGCCGGCCACGGCGGCGGCGTTGCCGGACACGTTGACCGGCACGTTCACCGGCACGGCCACCTGGGTGCCGTTCAGAGCGCCGTAGTTGTTGAACGAGCGCTGCTTGGTCCGGCCACCAGCGTTCTCGACCTTGTTGGCGCCGGCTCCGGTCGCCTGCGCCGAGCCGAGGGCGCCCACCGAGTTGCCGACCAGGTTCACCGGCACGGTGATCGGCATGGCGACCTGGGTGCCGTTGGCCGCGCCGAAGTTGTTGAAGGTTGCCTGGTCGACGTCGGCCTGGGCGACCGCGGCCGGGGCCAGCAGGAGGGCGCCGGCGGCCAGGACGCCGACACTCAGAGTCTTACGAACCCAAGTCTTCTTCATCAGAAAAGATTTGCCTTTCGCAAAATGGTCAGCAATTGTTCCCGCGTATTCATTTATTTGGTCCGGAACCACAGTTTTTGGGCGCAGCGGTGCCCTGGCACTATTTCCAAGCCCTGACTCCGCCTGTCGACACGCGCCCGGATATGACGCTTCGATAGCGGTGAAGGTGATGCCCTCAAGTCCTTGACGATTCGCCGCTTGTCCGCAAACGGTTCAGGAATCGCTGTCCGGACGCCCTACGAAGCGCCGGTGGAGGGTTGGCGGAACGCCGCCACTAGTCAGGCGAGACGGTCGGTGCCTCGGCGTCGTTCCGCCGGGCCTCGACGTCGGCCGCTACCGGCAGCTGGTGGTTCGCCACCGCGCCGTTCGCGAGCCGGGCCGGAAGAACGGCTACCGAGCCGGCCTCCGGAGACGCTCCCGAGCCGCCGGCCGGGATGCCGCTGACTGCACCGAGGTTCATGCGCCGTGGCGCGGGCCCGTCATCGGGCACCTCGTCACGGGCGGTCTCCGGCGCCGGCCGGGCGGCCGGGATACGCCGTTGAACGTGGGACCCGAGCTGTGCCCTGGCCTTACCGGCCACGGCTTCAGCCATTTTCGGCTTCGCCTTTCCGGTACGTGTGACGACCGGTTTATCCGGCCGTTTCGTATCCGGTACGGCAGCCGTGACGTCGACGACGGTCACCGGGGCCGCAGCGGCCACCGGCGGTTCCAGCGGAGACTCCACCGGAACAGGTTCGGCCTGCGCCCGGTCGTCCACCGTTCCACCGCTGGCACGCGGGGCAGCGGCCGCCGTTCGCAGCGCCGCGCCGACGGGCTCGCCGTCGATCGCGGGCACCTCGGCCACGATCTCGTCGATCGCCTCCACCCGCATGGACGTCTCCAGCGGCCGGACAGCCGCTTCGAGGAGTTCGCCGACCGTGGGTTCGTTCCCGGTCACCGTCGCTACCTCGGACAACGCGGACCCGAGCAGGTCATCGTGGTCCGCGGCGTGTGCGGCGGAGCCGGTGAGCAGCCAGGCCGCTCCGGCCAGGCCTCCGACGACGAATGCACGCAGGATCCACCGGGATCCGGTACGGCCCGCGCGGCGCTCCGTCCGCCGCTCCGCCCCCTGGCTGTGGGACGGCATGAGCGGGGAGCCGCCGTGGGTGTCTGGCAGAGACCGGCACGTCGCGCGCTCGTCGCGCTCGACCCCCCAGCCCGCCATGATTCACCCCTCGTCGTCACGGTGACCGATTAGCCCTGTTCAGTGCAAACAGGCGGTATTGGCCACTCGGTATTGGTAACGAGGGGAGCGAGCCGGAAGTCACGCGGACAAATCGGAAAAATGATCGCAGGAAAAAGCAGCGAAAATCACACCTGTCCTTAATGTCCGGTCAGAGCGTGGATCGTCGCGTCACGCAGCAGAGCGGCGCGGCGCACCCGGTCCACCTCGCCGCCGAGAAACGGTGTGGAGTTCATCAGACCGAACGCCGCGTGGGCCAGCACCCGGGCCTCGGGGGCGGGCAGTTCGGGGCGGACCCGGGACAGCACCGCCACCCACTCCTCCACATAGAGCCGTTGCAGCTTGCGGATCTGCCGGCGCGGATCCTCCGGCAGCCGGTCCAGCTCGTGCAGATGCAGGGCGATCACCGCGGGGTTGGCCAGAGCGAACTCGACATGGAAGTCGATCAGATCCGCGAGGGCGGCCTCCGCGTCGTCCGGATGCCGGGCGACGCGCTGCTGGCCGCCCTCCAACAGGCTTTCGCTGACCGGGATCAAGGCGGCGGCCAGCATCGCCTCCTTGCCCGCGAAGTGGTGGTACAGAGCCGGGCCGGTGACGCCGGCGGCGGAACCGATGTCGTCCATCGACACGCCGTGATAGCCACGGGAGGCGAACAGGCCCACCGCGATTTCCAGAATCTCCTCGCGGCGCGACCGCCGCCGAGGCGCCGGTGGGGTGGTCCGGTGCCGCTGATCTACCGTCGTCACCTCGCAACTGTAACCCGATGTCAAGTCCGCACTGAACGGTCGTTCAGCCCTGGACAGCCGCCCGCGCCTCGGCGTAGAGGCCGGTGGCCAGCTCCCGGGTGGGCGATTCCGGACTCATCCGCTTCAGTAACTCATCGAGCATCCGCTCGGCCTCCCGGGGTGACCCGGAACGCAGCAGGGCCTCGGCCAGCATGCCCTCCAGCCGGTCGGCGTCGTCCACCGCGCCGATACGGCGCAACGGCTCCACCGCACCTCGCAGGTGGGGCAGCGCCTCGGCATAGCGGCCGCGGCGCATCAGCAGGTTACCCACCTCGAAGGCGAAGGTGGACCGGCCCCAGACGACACCCGGCTGCGTGGCCAGCTCGGCGGGCAGCTCCGCGTACCGTCGCTCGGCGAACCCGATGACCTCCTCGGCCTCCGGCACCTCGTCGGCGTAGTTGAGCGCCATCAGCCGGCGGCGCAGCACCCGCAGCTCGGAGACCAGGTCGCCGGCCTCGTGCAGCGCCTCAGCGGCGGCCCGGAAGGTCAGCGCGGCCTCACTGTCGCGGTCCAGGTCGTACAGCAGCTGACCGGCCTGCTCGCCGACCTGGCCCCGGCCGGCCGGATTGCCCTCCAGCCGCTCGATCAGGTCACGGTAGAGCTGGAGTGCCCGGCTGCTGTCGTCGAGGTCGCGGTAGATCGCGGCCAGCAGGAACCGGGTGTCGAGGGCCGGCTCCTCGGCGCCCAGCCGGTCGAAACCGAGCAGCGCCTCCTCGGCCACCTCGGCGGCCTCCGCCGGGCGCCCGGCCTGCTTGTACGCCTGTGCCAGCTCGTGCCGGACGAAGACGCCACCGCCGTCGCCGTCACCGTCGGCCGCGACCAGCGCGACCACCTCGACGTAGTCGTCGATCGCCTCGTCCGGGCGGTCCAGGTTCATCAGGGCGCGGGCCCGGTGCAGGCGGGACGG
Source organism: Actinoplanes lobatus (assembly GCF_014205215.1). Taxonomy (NCBI): domain Bacteria; kingdom Bacillati; phylum Actinomycetota; class Actinomycetes; order Micromonosporales; family Micromonosporaceae; genus Actinoplanes; species Actinoplanes lobatus. Next base: position 2,293,993 of record NZ_JACHNC010000001.1, on the reverse strand, counting down.
CAGCTCGGCGCCGGGCACACCGACCGCGAGCGCCTCGCTGAGCACGGCCACCGTCTCCTCCGGTGACTCACTGAGCTGACCGACGAGCACGGCCGCCTCGGCAGCGGCCCGGGCCGGACCGTGCGCCCGGTAGAACTCCCACGCCAGCCGGGCGGCCGTGAGGGCCTCCTCGCTCCGGTCGGCCAGCGCACGGTTCTGCGCCCGGATCATCGCGTGGTACGCCACCCGCCGCGGCTCACCGATCTCCTCGGCAAAGCGGTCCGATCGGTCACCGGCCTCGTTCGCCTCGTCCATCCGCTGCATAAGTCGGTACATTTGGGACAGACGGATCCACGCGCCCGCCCGGCTGCGCGCGTCGCCGTGGGCGTCGTGGTGCGCGGCATTCGCCTCCACCACGGCCAGCAACTCGTCGGTCGGCTCATCGGCCCAGGCCTCCTGAACAGCCAGCCGGGCCCGTGTCATGCCGGCCTCGCCCGTGTCCCCGGCCTCGGTGAACAGTGCGGCGGCCCGCTCCCAGGCCGACCTGGTCGCCGCGCCGTCGTCGTCCGCTGCCGCGAAACCGCGCAGCAGCCAGAGGCGGGCGGCCGGCGCCGGATCGGCAGGCACCTCGAACCGGGCGCCGAAGGCCTCCAACACCGTCCGGAGGGCGTCCTCACGGTCCTCCAGCCAGTGCTTCTCGGCCAGGTCGATCAACTCCGCGGGCGTCGCCGTCTCCGGCACCTCCACCCGGGGCGTCACCAACCGCTCCGGTTTCGGCGCCACGATCTCCGTCTCCGGCGCCACCGGACGGCGCGCGGTCGGGGAGAGCGGAACGCTCACACCGTACGGTTTCGCCTCCATCACCTCGACCATCAGGCCGCTCTGGTGCCGGGTGCCGTTGCGGGCGTCGAACCGGGCCGCCGTCTCGAGGGTGAACGTCTCCAGCTCACCGGCCAGAGCCGCGGCGGTGACATCCGCCCGGCCGGCCCGGCGGATCAGCGTGTCACCGTGGCCGAGCTCGGTGAGCCGGCGCAGCAGCAGGACCGCCGACGCCGCGAAGTTCATCGCGGCGGCCGGCGACGGCGCCTGGTCCAGCCAGTCGACATGCCGTTGAAGGATCTCCAGGCCACGGTGCTCGTTACCGGTACGCGCGCAGAACCGGATGTGGTCGCCGACGCCCCACAGGTCGGCCAGGTTGTTCCGCTCGATCATGTACGACCGGCGGTGCGCGTCGGCGGCCTCCCGCAGCCGGCCGGTCCGCAGGTAGACCGGCATCAGCTCGCTGAGGATGCTCTGCGGCTGCTCGGAACAGGACAGGTCACCGGCGAGCACCGGGCCGGCCAGTTCGGCGGCCTCCTCGTACCTCTCCTGGTCGGCCAAGTGGTTGACCAGGGTGGTCGGGTCGCAGCCGGCACAGTCGGAGAGAGTGTCGCGGGGCGCGGCCTGCCACTTCCCGAACCACTCCGCCACCTCGCCGGTCCGCCCGACATGCTGCGCCACCAGGTACCGGTGCTTGTAGACCGCCTGCATGCCGTGGCCGGACTCGCGGTACCGCCGCTCCATGTCGTCGAGCACCGCGTAGGTGCGCTCCAGCGGCACCTCCGGGAACTTGGTCAGGGAGTTGACCATGTTCTTGAACAGCCACAGCAGGTTGTGCATCCAGCGCTGGTGGTGCGGCCCCGGGTTGCGATCGAAATCCGCCACGCACCAGGAGAAAGTCGGGAACGCCTTCACCGGCTCGCCGCCGTAGATGTACGCGGTGGTCGCGAAAAGTCGCGCATAGAACCGCAGCGCCGGGTCGTCGGTCGTGTCGACATGCCGGAGAACCTGCTCCACCATGGCGATCTGCGCGGCACCGTACGGCAGGTGCTGCGCCTCGTTGAGCAGCTCCCACAGCTCCTGGGCGGTCTTCATCGGGTCTCCTCCCCGGGGACGGCCCGGTCCAGCAGGCCGAGGAACGACGTGGTGAGCAGTGCGGCGTCGGCCGGGCGGATCGGGTGGTGGCCGAGCAGTAGCGCCTGCCCGTACAACGACTCGACGGCCAGGCCGGCGAGGTCGGCGTCACCCAGTGCGGCGATCCGGCGGATCAGCGGGTTGCGGTGGTTGAGGACCAACTGCGGCCGGTCGGCCGGCACGGTACGGGAGAGCGCGTCCAGCACCCCACCCCACAGGTCGTCGGCCTGATCCCGGCCCGCGGTGAACTCGTCGTGGAAGGCCGCGGCACGGCTCACCAGGTACAGCGCGGGCATGGTGACCGGGTCGAAGGCGCGCACCACGACCTCGCAGCCGAGCCGGTCGAGCCGGCGCTGGGCGGCCGCCAGGAACGGCCGCAGCAACAGCTCGGTCTCCGGGTCCAGGCCGTTGAAGCGGGTGGTCAGATCGGTCGGGTCGAGCCGCTCGGCACGGACCTCCGGATCGGTGGCGGCGAGGCGCTGGATCAGCTCGGCGTCGTACACGTACCCGCCGTTGATCAGGCCCACGTCCTGGGCCGCGGCGACGCCCGCGAGCTGCCGGAACTCGTCGGCGGTGGCGGCGTACCGCAGGACACCGTGCCGGGCCCGGAAGTCGGCGAGGGTGACCTCACCCATGTTGGTCTGCATCGGGTACCACTGCTCGACCAGGCGCAGCATCTCGTCGTCGTGCAGGGCCAGTGCCTTCACGCCGAGGTGGTGGATGCTCAGGAACTCGGCGAGACGGCGCGGGTCGGTCGCCGACAACCGCACCAGCCAGCCGCGGAGCTGGTCGGCGATCGCCTCCCGGGTCTCGGCGAGCATGCCGTCGTCGTAGAGCGCCTCCCGGCTCGCGGTCGGGCGCAGCTCGGTGCTGTCGACCACGCAACGGGCGAAGAAGGCCCACTCGGGCAGCAGGCCCTCGATGCTCTCGGAGAGCAGCATCCGCTTCAGGTAGACCCGGTGGCCGCCGCGGCTCGCCGGGTTGACCGGGGTGGGCAGCACGAACGCGGCGCCGGTGAGCCCGGCGGACGGCACGTTCAGCTCGATCACGTCGAACGGGCGGAACCCGAGAGTGCGCTGCGCATATGCCATACGCGACTCGGGCGGCAGCTCCCAGGGCACGGTGCCGGTGGTGACCGCGCGGCCGTCGACGGACACGGCGACCGGGAGCAGGGAGCCGTAGGTGGTGGCGAGCTCGGCCACCGTCGAACCGGTCAGGAAGTGCTCGGCACCGCGGCGGGGCAGCAGGGTGACCGTGGTGCCCGGCTCGCGGTCGTCGCCGGCACGCACCGCGTAACGGCCGTCCGAGTAACCGGTCCAGAGCACCGGGGCGGCGCCCTCCCGGCGGGTGTGCACCCGGATCTCGTCGGCGACCAGGAAGCAGGAGAGCAGGCCGATGCCGAACTGGCCGAGGAACTCGTGCCGGGCGAAGCCCAGCTCGTCACGCTTCGAGCTGCGGCCGATGGTGGCGAGCAACTCGTGGACCTGCGCCTCGGTGAGGCCGATGCCGTTGTCGTCGATCCGCAGGGTGCCGTCGCCGGTGGTGTCCGAGGAGGCGATCGTCACCACGCCGTCGTGCCCGGGGCCGATCGCCGTGATCGCGTCAACGGCGTTCTGGAGCAGCTCCCGGACATACACGCGGGGGCTCGCGTAGAGGTGATGGCTGAGCAGATCGACGATGCCCCGCAGGTCGACCTGGAACGTGTTGCTCACGGTGCGGCACGGTACCGGTTACCTACGACAAAATCAGACCGATATCGCTCGGTGAGTCGCACTGATCGCGACGGCCCCCGTTGGACCGGCCTCCGGCACGATCCAACGTCGCGATCAGCGCTTCCCACCCACCGGCCGAGCCGTCAGGCAGGGCGTCGCCAACGACGCTGGCGTCGCCCCGGTGTCTCCCTATTGGCGACCAGGAGCGTGACCAGGATCAACGCCAGGGCAATCGGCCAGGAACGCTGGGCCGTGGTCCACACCCCGTCCATCGGGAGCAGCCAGGGCGAGCTGCGATCGGTGAGGAACAGGCTCACCACCAGGACAACCCCCTGCACGGCGGGGCCGATGAGCGCACCGGTCGTGTCGTCCCGGTAGCGGGCGCCGACCGCGGCGGCCGCGACCGGCAACAGCCCGCACACCGCCGCCTGGAGGATCACGAACCCGTGCGGCCAGGTCGCGGCCGGGCCGGCCGCATTCCGGACGGCGAGGCAGAGCAGGGCCCAGACCAGGACGGACGGCACCAGCAGCAGAGCGATCCGCACCCACTGCCGCCGCCATCGCGGCAGCGGACTGATCACTGTGGACGCCATCAGATCCGGCAACGCGAACCCCGCCGCGGCGCCGAGCACGGCCGCCGCGATCCGCAGGTCGATCACGATCATGGCGGGTGGCGGGTCGTTCAGGAGCACCGGGAGCTGGGCCACGACGGCCAGCACCACCGCCGCAGCGAAGGGCCACCACGGCACAGCCCGGATCAGATGCAGGGTCAGGGGCCGGGTCACGTGCAGACCCCACGGTCCTCCGGGGCCATCGTGCCGTCGGCCGGCAAAGCCGGCGGTTCGGTGGGGATCGGCGGCGGCGTAAGGGTCACGCCGAGCCCGGCCAGGGCGGTCGATGACGGGTCGAGCACCTCGGACCAGTGCTCGGCGAGGTAACTCGCCACCCGGTCCTGCGGCATGGCCAGCAGGCTCTCCGCGGCCTGGATCTCGGCCTGCCCGTACCGGGTCCGGGGCAGCGTCCAGCCTTCACCCGGTGCGGCCCGGCCCAGCATCCACAGGCCGACGACCGTCCGGTGCTGGCCCGACGCGTCGCAGGGAAGCCACGTCATGGGCTCGCGGGTGAGGATCCCGATGCCGGCCGACACGTAATCGCGGGCCATCCTGCGCCGTGAGTCCTCGGCCCAGCCTCCGATCCGCCCCCAGCTGTCCGAGATGATCATTTCGGGATAGCCGGGAGTCATCGGCTTCATGTCGTCCATGGCGGCGATCTGCCGGATGGAGGGGCGCCGTGCGCCCGGTGGGAGAAGGGCCGCGACCGGCTCGACGGCGTCTCGCCAGTACTCGATCCACGGCGCGTATCCGGGCAGGGCGCAGTAACGCACCTCGGCATGGACCCGGCAGTCGAGCATCTCCGGGGCGGTCCGGCGCAGCGCCGCCTCCGTGTCGATGAAGTCAGGGGTGATCGCCGCCTCGTGCTGAACGGCGTAGCCGGCGAACACCACGGACACGGCCGCGATCGCCACCGACGCCCGGCGGGCGGCCGGCCAGGACGCCAGGGCGACGACCGAAACCAGCAGGCCGGCGAGGTAGAGCAGATGCCATCCGTGTGGGTAGCGGTATCCGAAGTCCCACTCGACGAAGGTGACCGGCCAGAAGCTGATGTCCGCACTGTCCACGAAGACGAACGGCACCGAGAGGGCCAGGAAGATGGCGACCACGGCGAGCGGCCCGGTCACGGCGGCGGGCAGGAGCCGACCGGCCGCCAGGCCGATCGCCGCCCCGATCGGTGGGATGACGACCACCACGACGGCCGCCCAGGGCTCGAATCGCCCGACCGGCCAGGTCGGCAGCAGGAGCAGCAGGATCGCCGCATAGAGGACGAGCCCGGCGAGGGCCGCGATCGGCACCACCGCGAGCTGCCCGAGACTGCGCCGGCCGGGACCGGTGGGCATCGTGCGCATGGTCTCCACGGTCTGGGCCCGGTGGTCGCGGGCGACCGCCATCTGAGCGGTGATCAGCAATGCGGCGGCCAGCACCACGGCGGCCATGCCGCTGTTCTCGTGGAACGTCTCCCAGGTCGGCAGCCGGGTCCAGGACCAGGCCAGGCCCGAGACGATGGACAACACCAGCCCGGTCCAGAGGAAAGGGCTGCGCCAGACCCGGCGAGCCTCGGCCCGGCCCAGCGCGATGGTCGCCATCCGCGGGGACGGGGCCGGGCGCTCGGTCCGCTCGATGGTGATCGTCACCGGACCACCTCGGCGATCGCCGCCCGGCCCAACAGCATGAGATATCCGTCCTCGATGGACGGCCGGGTCGCCTCGGCGCCGTCCGGCTGCTGCCCGATGGTCCGGTAGAGCCCGTCCGCATTGCGCCAATACGCCGCATTTCCCTGCGGTGGCGACTCGGACAACCACACCTGTCCGTCGGCGACGCCGGCCAGTTCGCGTGGGCTGCCCTCGAAGACCACCCGGCCACCGCTCATCACCACGACCCGCTCGCAGAGCGCCCCGACGTCCTCGGTCTGGTGCGTCGAGAGCAGCACGGTCCGGCGCTCGCCGATGCGTGAGATCAGCGCGCGGAAGAGCATCCGCTGCTCAGGATCGAGGCCGACCGTCGGCTCGTCCAGGATCAACAGCTCCGGGTCGCCGAGCAGCGCCTGGGCGAGGCCGAGCCGCTGCCGCATGCCGCCGGAGAGCTTGCGCACCTTCGTCTTCGCCCGGTCGGTGAGCTCCACCTCGTCGAGCACCCGCCGGACCTCGGCGCGCCGCTGCCGCGTGTCGGTCATCTCCTTCAGCACGGCGACGTAATCGAGCAGGTCGTACGCCGTGAAGTTGGGATAGAGACCCGGATTCTGCGGGAGGTAACCGATCCGGCGCCGCACCTCGGTGCGCTCCGCGGGCACGGCCGGATCGAACCCGCGCACCCGGATCGAACCGCTGTCCGGACCGAGCGCCGTGGCCAGACAGCGCAGCAGGGTGCTCTTGCCCGCGCCGTTCGGCCCCAGCAGGCCGGTCACGCCGACCCCGATCTCCAGGTCGACGCCGTCGAGCGCGGTCAGCGATCCGTACTGTTTGGACACTCCCTGCACGGTGACCGTGGTCATCGGCTCTCCCCCAGGTCGAAGTGGCGTCGCCGCCGGATCAGGACGGCCACGGCGGCGGCCGCCGCGGCGAGGTAGACGAACTGCGCGATCGGGCCGAACACGAGCGGGACGAAGACCTCGGACCGGGCGCCGAGCACCCAGGACACCCCGGTGAGCCAGAGACCGCCGAGCGCGACCGCCGCGGCTTGGAGGGACCAGACCGTGGCCAGCGCGAGCGTGCCGGTGCAGAGCAGCAACGCGGGCAGCAGCCAGGCAGCCGCATACCACCCCGGACCGGGCAGCAGGAGCCCGGCGACGCCGGCCAGCGCCGTGGCGGCGCCGATCACCGAGATCGCCCGCCACAGCACCAGGGCCGGGCCGGCCGACGGTGTGGTCCCGGTGATCTCGTGCATCGGGTCGATGCCCGAACCGTAGGCGCCGGAGACCGCGACCACCGGCAGGACCGGGGCGAGGATCAGGAACAACCGGCTCGCCCCGCCGGTGTCGCCGGCTGCGGCCAGGGAGGCCGCGATCACCGCGAGGACGACGACCGACACCGTGGCGATCAGCCACGACCAGCGCAGCGCCGGGGTCGCGGTGAGCAGCCGGAACCGGTGCTCGGGCAGGCCCACGCGGGTCAGGAACCGCTGGACGGGACCGGCCTGCGGCGCGTGGATGTTGTCGAAGACGATCGACCAGTTGCCGGTCAGCCAGGTGATGTCGACCGGAATCCGGCCGCGGCACGTGGCGCAGGCCGACATGTGCGCCTCCACCGCCATGACCCGGCTCGGATTGAGAACGCCCTGCTCGTACTGCTCGAGAAGCTCCGGGTCGATATGCCACTCGCTCATGTCAGCAGCTCCCTCAACCTGCTCCGGGCCCGCATCAGCCGGGTCTTGGCGGTGCCCTCCGGGATGCCGAGCAGCTTCGCCGCCTCCCGGACGGTGAGCCCGTCCAGCGCGGTGGCCTCGATCAGGTGGCGCAACTCGGGGGACAACCGGTCCAGAGCCGGGCCCAGGGCGCCGTGCTCGACGCCGAGCAGGACCAGCTCCTCGGCGGAGGGTGTGACGGCGGTGTCCGGCAGCTCGCCGGAGCCGCTGCTCAACCAACGGTGCGCCGGACCGCGGAGGGCCGAGACCAGGCGCCGAACGGCGATGGTCCAGAGCCAGGCGGCCGCGTCGGCGTGCATCTCCTCGTAGCGTCGGGCGTCACCCCAGACCGCGACGAACGTGTCCTGGATCGCGGCATCGACCACATCGGCGTCGGCACAGCGCCGGCGAAGCCGGGCTCGCAGCCAGCCGGCATGCCGGTGGTGCAGCAGGCGCAGCGCCGCGGTCTGCCCGTCGGCGATGGCGCGCAGCAGGTCAGCATCGCTGCTCTGCTCGCTGACCGGCGGCACCGGTCGAAGTCTTCTCCGTCGCACATCTGGACTATCGCCGATGGCCGCGGATTTGGTTCACGAGAAAACGGCGCCGCCGTTCGGCAGCGCCGTTTCCGGGTGGATCAGCTGAGGCCGCCGGGCTCCGTGCCCTTGGCGATCGGCGCCCGGACCAGGTTTCCCCACTCGGTCCAGGAACCGTCGTAGTTGCGCACCTGCGGGTAGCCGAGCAGGTGTCGCAGCACGAACCAGGTGTGGCTGGACCGCTCACCGATACGGCAGTAGGCGATGATGTCGTCCGCCGGCTCCAGGCCCAGCTCGTCGCGATAGATCTTGACGAGATCGTCGTGCGACTTGAACGTGCCGTCGTCGTTGGCCGCGGACTTCCACGGCTTGCTCACCGCGCCCGGGATGTGGCCGCCCCGCAGAGCGCCCTCCTGGGGGTACGCCTCCATGTGGGTCAGCTCGCCGGTGTACTCCTGGGGGGAGCGCACGTCGACCAGCGGCCGCCCGCTGGCGATGTGACCCATCACCTGGTCGCGGAAAGCGCGGATCTCGGCGTCGTTACGCACCGGAACCGGGTAGTCGGCGGCCGGGCGGACGGTCTTCTCCCGGGTCACCGAACGGCCCTCGGCCACCCACTTCTGCCGGCCGCCGTCGAGCAGCCGCACGTCGCGGTGGCCGAACAGACCGAAGACCCACAGCGCGTACGCCGCCCACCAGTTGAAGTTGTCGCCGTAGAAGACGATCGTGTCGTCACGGCCGATGCCCTTGGCCGCACAGAGAGCCGCGAAGGCCGCCGGGTCCAGGTAGTCCCGGCTGACCTGGTCGTTCAGCTCCAGGTGCCAGTCGACCTTGACCGCGCCGGGGATGTGGCCGGTGTCGTAGAGCAGCACGTCCTCGTCCGACTCGACGACGACCAGGCCGGGGGTGTCCAGATTCGCGGCGAGCCACTCGGTGGTGACCAATTTGTCGGGATGCGCGTACGCCTGCAGCGCCTGCGCCGGATCGTTCGGTACGGACATGCCTGTCACGCTAGCGCCTGCTGCAACCTGATCGTGCGGGCTTGGCACGGCTGTGAGGGCATGGCTGTCACCGCTCGCCACCGCCACGTGCGGGGGACCAACACAACGTGATGCCGGTGACAACGAGATAACCGGATGTTTTCGTCGTACCCGGTCCCTAAGCTCGCCTGCATGCTGCTTCGGATGTCCACCTTGCTGCTCAAGACCCTGCGTGAGGAGCCGGCGGACGCGGAGGTGCCGAGTCACCGCCTCCTCGTGCGCGCTGGGTTCGTCCGTCGCGCCGCTCCGGGCGGCTACACCTGGCTGCCACTCGGCAAGCTCGTGCTGGACCGCGTCACCGCCGTGGTGCAGGAGGAGATGTTCGCGGCCGGCGGGCAGGAGGTCTCGTTCCCCGCACTGCTGCCCCGCGAGCCCTACGAGACCAGTGGCCGTTGGACGGAGTACGGCGACGACATCTTCACCCTCAAGGACCGGCGCGGGGCCGACCATCTGCTCGCGCCCACCCACGAGGAGATGTTCACCCTGCTGGTGCAGGAGATGACCGGGTCGTATCGGGACTTCCCCCTGATCCTGTTCCAGATCCAGACCAAGTTCCGGGACGAGGCCCGTCCCCGCGGTGGCCTGCTGCGCGGTCGCGAGTTCCTGATGAAGGACGCCTATTCGTTCGACCTCACCGACGCGGGGCTCGCGGAGGCGTATGAACGGATGCGCGCCGCCTACCGACGAATCTTCAGCCGGCTCGGGTTGGAGCACACGGTCGTCGCGGCCACCTCCGGCGCGATGGGCGGCTCGGCATCCGAGGAGTTCCTGGCCGCGGCCGAGGTCGGGGAGGACACCTACGTCGGCTGCACCGCGTGCGACTACGCGGCCAACACCGAGGCCGTGACCACTCCGGCGCCCACCGTGCGACAGCGGACCGCCCCGGCCATGGCGGTGCACGACACTCCCGAGACGCCGACGATCGCGTCGCTGGTCGATCTGGCCAACGAGCGGGCGCTCGGCGGGCGCACCGACTGGACTGCCGCCGACACGTTGAAGAACGTGGTGGTCACCGTTCAGCACCCGGGCCGCGAGCCGGAGCTGCTGGCGATCGGCCTGCCCGGCGACCGTGACGTCGATCTCAAGCGGCTCAACGCCGTCCTGGCGCCGGCCACCGCGGTCCTCTTCGACGACTTCGCGTCGCGGCCCGACCTGGTCAAGGGCTACATCGGCCCGCAGGGCATCAAAATCCGGTATCTGGCCGATCCCCGTGTCGCGACCGGCACGGCCTGGCTGACCGGCGCCAACGAGCCCGGCAAGCACGCGACCGACGTGGTGGCGGGCCGCGACTTCACGCCGGACGGCGTCATCGAGGCGGCCGTGGTGCGGCCCGGCGATCCCTGCCCGGCCTGCGACGACGGCAGACTGACCATGCGCCGGGGCATCGAGATCGGGCACATTTTCCAGCTCGGCCGGCGCTACACCGACGCGTTCAAGGTCGACGTGCTCGGCGCCGACGGCAAACCGGTGCGGCCCACCATGGGCTGCTACGGCATCGGCCTGTCCCGGGCGGTGGCGGCGATCGCCGAGCAGCACCACGACGATCGGGGCCTGGTCTGGCCCTCAGCGATCGCCCCGGCCGACGTGCACATCGTCGCGGCCGGCAAGGACGGCCAGGTCGAGGCGGCCCTCACGCTCGGGGCCACGCTTTCCCGGGCCGGCCTGCGGGTGCTCGTCGACGACCGGCCCAACGTGTCGGCGGGCGTCAAATTCACCGATGCCGAGCTCATCGGCATCCCACGGTCCGTCGTGGTCGGCCGCCGTCTTTCGGAGGGGTACGTGGAAGTGCGCGACCGGCGAAGTCAGGACCGGCAGGAAGTGCCCCTTGTGGATGTGGCGGGTGTGATCACGGCGGAGGCCGGGTAACCATGAGATACCGGCAGCGGAAGGGTGGTGGCATGGTCAGGCTGGTCGCGGATGCGATGACCCGTGAGGTGGTCTATCTGCCAGAGGACACCCCGCTCGACGAGGCCGCCCAGGCCATGCGCGACCGGGGCATCGGCGATGTGGTGGTGACCAGCGGCCCGACCATGACGGGCATCGTCACCGACCGGGACATCGTGATCCGCGCCATCGCGGAAAACCTGCCACCGGCCACCACGACGCTCGGTGCGATCGCCACCCGGGAGTTGCTCATGGTCGAGCAGAACGCCTCGGTGGAGGAGGCGGTGCAGGCCATGCGGGAGCGGGGCGTCCGCCGCCTGCTGGTCTGTGACGCCGACCGCAATCTGGTCGGGATCCTGAGCCTGAGCGACATCGCCCTGCTGCCCACCTCGGCCGCCGCCTGAGCGACATCGCCCTGCTGCCCACCTCGGCCGCCGCCTGACCGGCTCCCGATCCGCCGGCGCCAAGGCCCGGGCGCACGACAGCGGGTCACTCTGATCAGCGCGTTAGGGTCGATGGCGTGACTGACATGCCACCGAAGCTGGCCGAGATCGTCGACGAGTTCGCCTCGGCCCCACGCGAGGTCGTGCTCGAGATGCTGCTGGAGTTCGCCGACGCCGTTCCGCCACTGCCCGCGGACCTGGCCGGGCACGAGGGCATGGAGCAGGTTCCGGAGTGCCAGACCGCGTTCTTCCTGAAGGCGGTGGTGCAGCCGGACGACACCGTGGTGGCCCACTTCGACTGCCCACCGGAGGCACCGACCACCCGGGCGTTCGCCGGCATCCTGGCCGAGGGTCTGGCGGGGGCGAGCACCGGGGAGATCCTCGCCGTACCCGATGATCTCTATGGCCGGATGGGGCTGGCCCAAGCGATCAGCCCGTTGCGGGTCCGCGGCGGGACCGCCATTCTGGCCCGTCTCAAGCGCCAGGTCGCCGCCCAGGCGACCCCGGTCGAAACGGAGTGACGTGGATATTCAGGTTTGGTCCGATGTGGTCTGCCCGTGGTGCTACATCGGGAAGCGGCGGCTGGAGAACGCCCTGGACGCATTCGACGGCCCCGCCACGGTCACCTATCGGGCCTATCAACTGGACCCCGCCCCGGTGCCGGCTCCCCTGCCGATCAAGCAGGTGATGACGGAGAAGTTCGGCGGACCGGCCCGCGCCGAGCAGATTTTCGCGCAGGTCACCGCGATCGGTGCCAGTGAGGGCCTGAACCTGGACTTCGACCGGGCGATCGCGGCCAACACCTTCGCGGCGCACCGGCTGATCGCCTGGGCGCAGACACAGGACCGCCAAGCGGACATGCTGGACGCGCTCCAGCGGGCGCACTTCACCGACGGCATCGACATCGGCTCGCTTCCCGCTCTGGCCGCGGTCGCCGGCTTGATCGGCCTGGACGGCACCGCCGCGCTCACCTACCTGGAGTCGGACGCCGGCTCCAAGGCGGTACGGATCGACATCGAAGAGGCGCGCGCGCTTCGCATCAGCAGCGTCCCGAACTTCGTGATCGACGGCAAATACCAGGTGCAGGGCGCTCAGGAGACAGAGACGCTGGTCGCCGCCTTCGCGGAGATCGCCCGCCGGGCAGACGTCAACACCGGTCTATGACGTTTCACGTGAAACAATATCGATAACGGTCACATCGCCTCGCGGGCCAGGCCATCGATCACCTCGGCGCCTGGTAGGGCGCCGAGGGCTGGGCCGGCAATGGCGATCTTGCTGTGCCGGACACCGGAGCCGATGATCACGTGCGGAGTGGCGGCCACACGGGCGTCGACCAGAATCGGCCACGAGGCGGGCAGCCCGATCGGGGTGATCCCGCCGTACTCCATCCCGGTCAGCGCCACGGCGTCGTCCATCGGCGCGAAGCTGGCCTTCCGTACATCCAGGTGCCGCCGGACCACGCCGTTCACGTCGGCGCGCGTGGTCGCGAGGATGATGCAGGCCGCATAGCGGGTGACCTCGCCCCGGCGCCCGGCCACGATCACGCAGTTGGCGGACTCGGCCAGCCGCACCCCGTACGCCTCGCAGAAAGCCGCCGTGTCCGCCAGCCCCGGGTCGATCGGCGCGACCAGCACCTGATCGGCGTCGATCGGCGCCTCAGCCGGCCAGACCGTCAGCGCCTCGGCCACAGCCGACGCGAGCAGATCCGGCCGGGTCTGAGCGATTTCGGTCCGCAGGCTTCCCATCATGACGCCATCCTTGCCCAGTCAATCGATCACAACGCGGCGGGGTGCGCCTCAGTCGTAGAAGAACGACTCGAGGTCCTCCATCGACCCGGGCCCGGCCAGAAAGTGCTCGACAGCCGCGACGGCCCGCTCCGAAGGAGTGTCTGGCCGCCCCAGCCAGACCTCACCCCACTCAGCGACCGCATAGATGCCGGACAACAGTTCCGGCATACGCGCCGGATGCGGTGGACGGTGCCCGAGCACAGGCGACAGGGTCCAGCCGCCGGCCCGGGCAGCCAAGCGAAGGACGCCGGCCCAGGTCGCTATACGCCCCACCCGTACGCCCAACGGGTCGTCGGTAAACGGCGGTAACCGGCCGCCGTGCAGACATTGGGTAGCGACCGTGATGTCCGCCAGCACCCGCCTCTCCACGGTGTCGCGGACCCAGCGCCCCTCCTGGGATTCGTCGATCGCGGCCGCCCACCACTCCCAGGCCGCATCGATCCGTTCCATCGCCTCGTCCACGTCACACAGGTTCGCATCCGGTGTTCCCGTAGCGCTCGGCCAGGTAGTCGTCCCAGGTACGCGTACCCGTGGATCCGCCTGTCCCGACCAGGCCGCCCTCCCGAACCGTCCGGGCCAGAGCACCCGGCAGCCGTACCGGCCAGACCGGCCGCCTACTGCCACGCGCCGCGAGCCAGGGACGGGCCATCTCCCCGAAGGTCAGCACCTGGGGCCCCGCCACTTCGGCGGCCTGTCCGATGGCCGGTTCACCGAGGAGACCCACGATCCGCGCCGCCACGTCCTGGACGTGCACCGGCTGCACCCGAAGCCCCGGGTCGACGACGAGCGGGCCCAGCCGGCTCGACGTGGTGAAGAGGGTGTCGACCAGCGAGGGGAACTGGGTGGCCCGCAGGATCGTGAACGGCACGCCGGAGTCGCGGACCACGGCCTCGGTGGCGAGCTTGGTGCGGTAGTAGCCGAGTGGCACCCGGTCGATCCCGACGATCGACACGTACAGCGCGTGCCGCACCCCCGCCCCGGCCGCCGCGGCGAGAAGCCGTCGCGTGCCCTCCACGTCCGTCTCCCGCTGCCGGCGGCCCGGCGCCGAGGCCAGGTGCACGATCGCGTCGGCACCGCGCACGGCGTCGCCGAGGCCGCCTCCGCTCGCCAGGTCGGCGGCCACCCATCCCGGCCGCGCCCGCCGGCTCATCGGCCGCACCCGGTGGCCGGCGGCCGTCAGGGCGGGCACCACCACCGTTCCGAGTGTGCCGCTCGCCCCGGTCACCAGCACTGTCATCGAGTCACTCATGTGGGAGGGACGAACCATCGCCCGGCATCGTGACGTGCCCTCGAACACGATGCGGACGGACAATAGACCCAAACCACTTCAGACGTACGCGGATTCGCGGACCACGAAGGCCTGTTTTCCGGGATGCCCTCAGTTCCGGCCGGATCATGCCGACCACAAGGATTGTGGAGGACCGCCGAAAGGCCCGCGTGGGGACTGTCAGTGGGCTCGCCCTACTGACCGGCGCCACCGCGTCCGTTTCCATCGGCGGCGGCCATCATTCGCTCTTCGCCACCCTGCTGCTGGGTCTGCTGGCGGCGATGATGGCGCACGCCCTGGTGGTGGAGCTCCGACGTCAAGCTCGTCGCCGGTCCCAGGTCGCCTGGTACTGGACGGACACGGTCAACGCCGTACTGCTGGCGATCTGGGCACTGACCGCCGTCGCCGCGAGCTGTGCCCCGTTCATGTCCCTGCCGGTACGCATACTCGGCAGCTTCCTGGCCGTGGGCTACACCGCCGCCTGCGTCTACTTCGTGGTGGAGCGGCGCCGCGCCGTGACGGCCCTGTTCTTCCCGGTGCCCGCACCGTCGGCGGAGCCGGAGGACGCCCCGGTGGCGGACTCGACCCCCACGGTCTGACCGGCGAGCGTCGGCAGCACCACCATCAACGGCGGAACCGGCACCCCGTTGGTCTCGATCGGCAACTCGGGAACTGGCAGCCAGTCGACACCGAGCTGCTCCGGGCCGGAGCCGTCATCGCGCCCGACACGTGGCTCGCCGTCCGCGACACTGACCGCGAAGACCGAGGTCATGCCGGACGGGTAGGGCATCTCCAGCACATAGCGGGCGTCGCTGACGACGAGGCCGGTCTCCTCGAACACCTCGCGCCGCACCGCCTCCTCGGCTGTCTCCCCTGGACGCAGGCCGCCGCCGGGAAGGGTCCACCACTCGCCGCCACCGGATCGCCGGCTGCGCTCGTGCACCATCAGCACACGGCCGTCCCGCACGATCACGGCGGCGGCCCGTCTTCGTTCGTCCACGCCATGCAGGCTAACCGCCGGGCCTGTGCGCCGCAGGGCTCATTCATTCCTCTGTGGATAACCGGCACAGCCCAAGACCGGGCAAATGCACACCTACGGCTTCGGAACGGTGACCAGCAGATATGTACGGTCCCGCAGAAGCTGCGAGGTCAACGCGATGCCGGTGTGCCGGGCCATGAAGCCGAGCGCCGCACCCGTGGGATCCGTCACGCCGCCACCTCCGAGAAGCCCGGCCGTGGTCAGCTCGGGCCGGAACTCGTCCAGCCCACCGCCCCCGGCCCGTTCCGGTACCGCCGTGTCGAGGTCCAGAGCGAGGTTCCCGTCCCGGAAGACCATGAGCCGGCCGGGCCCGCCCCCACCTCCCCGGTAGGCGACGACCTCCCCGCCGTCCGCCGACAGCGGCTCCACGATCTGCGAGGTGACACCGAGCGACCCGTTGTCCTCCACCAGGATCGACCAGTCGCCGGCGCTGGCGATCCCGACGAAGAACCGCTTCGGGTCGCCCGTCTCCCCGTCCCCGGGGCCGACGACCCGGTGCCACTCGACCCGCTCCAGTTCGTCACCACCGAGCCGCTCGATCAGGGCGTACGGCTTGATGCCCCGAACCAGGGTGAAGCAGAACCCGTGGGTGAGGTCGGCGCTCCGGGCCGGCCAGCCGAGGTCGACGTCCGGACCGGCCGACGGAAGAGGGTCGGCGAAACCGGGGCTACCACAGCCGGACAGGCCGGAGAGTGCGAACAGGAGAAGGGCGGAGCGGCGATTCACCGCGCCAGTAGATCAAAGGTTGTGTAAGTCTCGCGCCCGCCTACCGGTTAACGCCAATCGACCAACCGTCGATGAGCGGCGCGGATCAGGCGTTCCATGTTCGCCTCATCGACCACCGGAGTGATCTGCGTCGCGTTGAAGTCCATAGTGACCACGGTGTCGCCGACCCGGAACGCGGCGATCCGGTCGGTGGCCTTGATCTCACGGTTCGTCGACTGCGCGATGAGCGGCTCGATCTGTTCGATCAGCAGGGCATCGTCACCGACTCCGACCGGGGCGAGCATCCGGTAGCGCAGCTCGGCGGACGGCACCGGAGTGCTGCGCGGACCACGCGGCAGATGATCGGTGATCGTCTCTCCGGGACACGACGCGACCGCGCTACGTAGTGCCTCCATGTAACGCTCCGCACCGTCACCCTCGAAAACGGTCACCGTCTGCTCGACATAGGCGTCGAAGCTGCGATTCATCGGGGTGGTCAGGTTCCGGTACACGATGTGTTCCTGACGGCGTAGCCCGATCCGCCCGGCCGCGTCGAGGTCCGCGCCACACAGTGACGGCAGCATCGCGACCTCGGAATCCTTCGGATAACGCGATTCCCGAATCTCCTCGGGCTGTAGGAAGACCGAATCCGGGATCGCGAGCGGCATCGTGGCCACCGGCAGCGGTGCGGGCGGAGAGGCAGGCCTCTGCACCAGGAACGCTCCCCCGGCGAAGGCCGCCGCGAGCGCGACGCCGGCCACCACGGCCCGGGTCCGTCCCCGCCGGTTCTCCCGGCCACGCACCTCGGCGGCCAGCGGCATCGGTGTGCCGTCGGCGTCCACGCTCAACGCCGTGAACATCTCGTCCAATCGGGCCGGCATCACTGCACCTCCACCATCTCGGCCGCCACACCGCTTCCGGCCAGCAGGCCGGCCAGCGTGGTACGGGCACGCGACAACCACGATTTGACGGTGTTCTCGGGAACCCCCATCTCCGCGGCGATCCGGGAGACGGGCATGTCGTACAGGTAGTAGAGGGCGACCGCCTGCCGCTGCTTGACCGGGAGGGTCTTCAGCGCCGCGGTGAGGAGCACGGTGTCCTCGTTCGGGGGCCGCACCGTCGGCGGCGGTCCGCTGGTGCGGGCGAGGATGTTCAGCCACTTCGCGCTGCGCCGCCAACGGTCGGTGGCCAGCCGGGAGACCGTGAGCCGTACCCAGGCCTCGGGCGCCGGATGATCGGCCACTTTGCGCCAGTGGCGCCAGGCCCGGGCGTACGCCTCCTGCACCACGTCCTGCGTGTCCGCCGCGTCGCCGACGAGCGCGTACGCGTACCGCATCACCCGGGTGAGGGTCTCCCGGTAGAACAGATCGAATCCTTGGGTGTCGCGCATCCCGTTCCCGCCTGTGAAGTGACACCGTCACATCGTTTACGCCCGGGCTCATCGACCGGTTGCGGCACGAACGAAGAACGCCGCCCGGAGTTCCGGACGGCGCGCGAAAGGTGTGGAGCCCAGGGGACTTGAACCCCTAACCCCCGCCTTGCAAAGGCGGTGCTCTGCCAGTTGAGCTAGGGCCCCGTGACCCGCTATCGCAGGTCGGGAGCGGTGGTCGCCTCGTGCCACAGAGCACGCTCGTCACTGGAGGCCTTGACCTTCTTGACCACCAGGGCCGCGACCCCGACAACACCGGCAATGATGAGGAGCTTCTTCAGCACTGAACTGCTACCCCCTAGGCACCGCTCGGAAAAGGACGGTGAATGACAAGTGGCCCCGACTCACGTCATTTCGTGAGTGGGGCCTCTCAGTCACCCGTGGGGCTAGCTGGAATCGAACCAGCGACCTCAGAGTTATCAGCTCTGCGCTCTAACCGACTGAGCTATAGCCCCTCACCTGCGGACTGAACGTTACCGCATCGGGTTGCGGGCTTCCAAAGCGGGGTGCCCGCAACCCGATGCGTTCGTCAGTCCCGCTCGGCCAGTGTCAGCTCGATGCCGCCGACCAGATCGGCGCAGACGTTGTAGATGAACGCGCTCAGCGTGGCCAGCGCGGTGAAGAGCACCACATTGACCGCGCCGATCAGCATCGACGTTCCGATGACGCCCCAGGCGGTGATCTTGAAGGTGCCACTGGACGACGTCTCGCTGCCGCCGCTGGCCGTGACCAGGTCCTGCAGGTTGCCGTTGACCGAGCTCCACACGCCCATGGTGTCCAGGGCGAGGTAGAGCACCGAGGTGGCGACCACCACGACGATGAAGAGCACGATCGACACGGCGAACGAGAACTTCATCACCGACCAGGGGTCGATCCGCTTCAGGTTCAGCCGGGCACGACGGGGGCCGCGCGCCGCCGCCGACGACACCGTCGAACGGGCCGAACGGACCGCTTCCGAGACACGGGCGGCCCCGACCGCTGCCGCACCGCCGGCGGCAGGCCCGGCCGGAGCGGTGCCGGTCCGCTGTTTCGCGGCACCGGAAGCGGCACCGGGAGCGACCGGCGCCGCGGACGCGGGCACGGTGGTGGGTCGCGGCGGGGTGCTCGGACTCGCGCCGGGAGCAGTCCCCGGGGTACGCCCGGCGGGCGTCCCAGGAGCGGCGCCCTTGCCCTTGGTGACGACCGGCACCGAGGCCGACCCCTTCACCCCGGACTGCGCGCCCGGCCGTTTGTCCGCGCCGTCGCTGCTGCCGGCGGCTGGTTCGCCCGGCGGCGGGGCCATGCCCGGCGCGCGGGTGAACTTGGGCGCGGACGGGGCATCGGCGGGGACAGCGGCGCGCCCTGCGGTCTCGCGACCGTTCGAGGCGGCGCCGTCCTTCTTGGCCGCATCGTCCGGAGTCGCTGAGCTCCCCGGGCCCCCCGACTTCGCCTGTGTCTCCGGCATCAACTAGTCCTGTTCGTCAGGCTCGTCGGCATTGCGAGCAAGCGCCACGATGGTTACACCTTCAGGGAGGTCCATCAGCTTGACCCCCATTGTGTTCCGATCCCGTGTGCGCCGTACAGGCTTCACGGGAGTCCGGATGACACCACCATTGCTGGTGATGGCAAACAGTTCATCCTCCGGGCTGATCACCAGAGCGCCGACAAGTCCACCACGACGCTCCGTGATCTTGGCGGTCAGCACCCCCTTACCGCCACGCCCCTGCACCGGATACTCCTCGATGGGCGTGCGTTTCGCATACCCACCATCGGTGGCGACCAACACATCCATACCCTCGCGGACGACTTCCATCGCGAGGAGCTCGTCGTTCTCGCCGAACCGCATGCCGATCACACCGGACGTGGCCCGCCCCATCGGGCGCAGCGCCTCGTCGGTGGCGTTGAACCGGATGGCCTGCGCCTTCTTGGAGACCAGCAACAGGTCGTCCTCCGAAGCCACCAGGGCCGCGCCCACCAATTCGTCATCCTCCCGCAGGTTGATGGCGATGATGCCACCGCTGCGGTTGGAGTCAAATTCCTCCAGGCGGGTCTTCTTCACGAGCCCATTCTTAGTGGCGAGCACAAGGTGTGGCGCCACCTGGTAGTTCGGGATCTGGATGACCTGCGCGATGTGCTCGTCCGGCTGGAAGGCCAGCAGGTTCGCGACGTGCTGACCCTTGGCCACCCGGTTGGCCTCGGGCAGCTCGTACGCCTTCGCCCGGTAGACCCGGCCCTTGTTCGTGAAGAACAGCATCCAGTCGTGGGTCGAGATGACGAAGAAGTGCGAGACGATGTCGTCCTGCCGCAGGGATGCGCCGCTCACGCCCTTGCCGCCACGCTTCTGCGACCGGTACATGTCGACCTTGGTGCGCTTGGCGTAACCGGTACGTGTGATGGTCACCACAACGTCTTCCCGGGCGATGAGGTCCTCCATGGAGACCTCGCCGTCGAACGGGATGATCTGGGTACGCCGGTCATCCCCGAACTTCTGGACGATCTCGGCCAGCTCATCCGAAATGATCGCCCGCTGCCGCTCCGGCTTCGCCAGGATGTCCTTGAAGTCGGCGATCTCGATCTCGATCTTCGCCAGCTCGTCGACGATCCGCTGCCGCTCCAGGGCGGCCAAGCGGCGCAGCTGCATGTCGAGGATCGCGGTCGCCTGGACCTCGTCGACGTCGAGCAACTGCATCAGGCCCTGGCGGGAGTCCTCCACCGTGGGCGAGCGCCGGATCAGGGCGATGACCTCGTCCAGCATGTCCAGCGCCTTGGCCAGACCGCGCAGGATGTGCGCGCGCTCCTCGGCCTTGCGCAGCCGGAACGCGGTCCGCCGCTGGATGACCTCGATCTGGTGGTCGACGTAGTAGCGGATGAACTGGGCGAGGTTCAGCGTGCGGGGGACGCCGTCGACCAGCGCCAGCATGTTGGCGCCGAACGTCTCCTGGAGCTGGGTGTGCTTGTAGAGGTTGTTCAGCACCACCTTGGCGACCGCATCGCGCTTGAGCACGAGGATCAGGCGCATACCGGTACGGCCGGAGGACTCGTCCCGGATGTCCGCGATTCCGGTGAGCTTGCCCTCCTTGACCAGTTCCGCGATCCGCTCGGCCAGGTTGTCCGGATTCACCTGGTACGGCAACTCGGTCACCACGAGGCAGGGCCGGCCGCGCTGGTCCTCCTCGACCTCGACCACCGCGCGCATCCGGATGGAACCCCGGCCGGTCCGGTACGCCTCGGTGATCGCCGTCTGCCCGACGATCAGGCCATACGTCGGGAAGTCCGGGCCCTTCACGATCTCGAGCATCGCCTCGAGCGCGGTCGCCTCGTCCGACTCGGGGTTGTCGAGCTGCCACTGCACGGCCGCCGCGATCTCGCGCAGGTTGTGCGGCGGGATCTTGGTGGCCATGCCGACCGCGATGCCCTCGGACCCGTTGACCAGCAGGTTCGGGAACCGAGCCGGCAGGATCGTCGGCTCCTTGGTCCGCCCGTCGTAGTTGTCCTGCATGTCGACGGTGTCCTCGTCGATGTCCCGCAGCATCTCCATGGCAAGCGGGGACAGCTTCGACTCGGTGTACCGCATGGCGGCCGGCGGGTCGTTACCCGGCGAGCCGAAGTTGCCGTTGCCGTCGATCAGCGGGTACCGCAGTGACCAGATCTGACCCATCCGGACCAGGGCGTCGTAGATCGACGAGTCACCGTGCGGGTGGTAGTTGCCCATCACATCGCCGACGACGCGGGCGCACTTCACGTACCCGCGGTCCGGACGGAAGCCGGCGTCGTACATCGCGTAAAGGATCTTGCGGTGCACCGGCTTGAGGCCGTCACGGACGTCGGGCAGCGCGCGACCGACGATCACGCTCATCGCGTAGTCGAGGTACGAACGCTGCATCTCGACCTCGAGGCCGACCGGCTCGACCCGCTGGGTCACACCGCCGCCGGTGTCGTCCTGGATCTCGTCGCCGTCGGGGGGCTCGGGAGTGTCAGTCACTTTTAACCCTTACTCAAGGTGATGCCACGCAAATACGACCAGAACGGGCATATAGCTGTGGATAACGTTGTGGAAATGCGGTGCAAGCTGTGGATACGGCTCGCCGGACTCAGATGTCCAGGAACCTGACGTCCTTGGCATTGCGTTGGATGAACGACCTCCGCGCCTCCACGTCCTCACCCATCAGCACGCTGAACAGCTCGTCCGCCACCGCGGCGTCGTCGAGCGTCACCTGGCGCAGGGTGCGGGTGTCCGGGTTCATCGTGGTGTCCCACAGTTCGTGGAAGTTCATCTCGCCGAGACCCTTGAACCGCTGGATGTCATCCGGCTTGGCGTTCGGCTTCTTCTGCTGACGCAGCGCGATCAGGCCGTCCCGCTCGCGGTCGGAGTACGCGTACTGCGCGTCGTCGCCCCGCTTGTTCCACTTCAGCTTGTAGAGCGGCGGCGAGGCCAGGTAGACGTGCCCCTGCTCGACCATCGGCCGCATGAAGCGGAAAATCAGAGTGAGCAGTAGGGTCTGAATGTGCTGGCCGTCGACGTCGGCGTCGGCCATCAAGATGATCTTGTGGTACCGCAGCTTCGAGATGTCGAACTCGTCGTGGATGCCGGTGCCCATGGCCGTGATCAGCGCCTGGACCTCGTTGTTCTTGAGCACCCGGTCGATCCGGGCCTTCTCCACGTTGAGGATCTTGCCGCGGATCGGCAGGATCGCCTGGATGCGGCTCTCCCGGCCGGACTTGGCCGAGCCACCGGCCGAGTCGCCCTCGACGATGAACAGCTCGGTCTCGCGCGGGTCGGTGGACTGGCAGTCGGCCAGCTTGCCCGGCATCGAGCCGGACTCCAGCAGCGACTTGCGCCGGGCCAGCTTGCGGGCCTGCTGCGCGGCGATCCGGGCGCGGGCCGCCTGGTCCGCCTTCGTGATGATCAGCTTGGCGTCCGCCGGGTTGCGGTCGAACCAGTCGGCGAGCTGCTCGTTGGCGACCTTCTGCACGAAGCTCTTCATGTCGGTGTTGCCGAGCTTCGTCTTGGTCTGGCCCTCGAACTGCGGCTCCCGCAGGGTCACCGAGATGATCGCGGCGAGACCCTCGCGAATGTCCTCACCGGACAGTTTCTGATCGCCCTTGAGCAGCTTCTTCTCGGTGCCGTACTTGTTCACGATGGTGGTCAGCGCGGCGCGGAAACCCTCCTCGTGGGTACCGCCTTCGTGGGTGTTGATGCGGTTGGCGAAGGTGTAGACCGACTCGCCGTACGACTCGTTCCACTGCATCGCGATCTCGACGCCCATGCCGGCGTCGTTGTCCTCGATGCCGAACTCGATGACGCTCTTGTGGATGGCGCTCTTCGTGGCGTTCAGGTGCCGGACGAAGTCGGAGATGCCGCCCGCGTACATGAAGGTGACCTTGCGGGGTTCACCGTTCTCGTCGGCGAACTCGGTCCGCTGGTCGGTGAAGTTGATGGTCAGGCCCCGGTTGAGGAACGCCATCTCCTGCAGCCGGCGATAGATGGTCTGGAAGTCGAACTCGACGGTCTCGAAGACGTCCGGGTCGGGCCAGAACTGCACGGTCGAGCCGGTCTTGTCGGTGGGCTCGCCCTTGTCCAGCGGGCCGGGCAGGGAGTGCGTGTACTTCTGCCGCCAGAAGTAGCCGTCTTTCTGGATCTCCACGGCCATCCGCATGGACAGCGCGTTCACCACCGAGACGCCCACACCGTGCAGACCACCGGACACCTTGTAGGCCTGTCCGTCGAACTTGCCACCGGCGTGCAGCACGGTCAGCGCGACCTCGACACCCGGCTTCTTCAGCTTCGGGTGCAGATCGACCGGGAAGCCACGGCCGTTGTCGGTGACCGAGACGCCGCCGTCGGCGAGCAGGACCACGTCGATGGTGTCGCAGTAACCGGCCAGCGCCTCGTCGACGGCGTTGTCCACAACCTCCCAGACCAGGTGGTGCAGACCGCGCTCACCGGTGGAGCCGATGTACATACCGGGACGCTTGCGGACCGCTTCAAGGCCTTCGAGCACGGTGATCGAGCCGGCACCGTATTCCTGCTGATTCTCTGACACCCTCGGCCACTTTCTCGCGCCGGGCCGGAAGGCCCCGCTACGGGGTTGACGGGCCGGGCCGGCGACGACGTGAGCACGCACGGGGGACCGGAGATGACCCCGCGGGGAGTAGCGGACCACCGGTGTAACCATGCGCGCCGGTCGCCGCGGACCGCCCGCGGATCGTGATCGGCTGGAAAAACCGCATAGCGTGACGATGCAGGCTGGCAGGGGGGCCGGCCCGACCGTCAAGCACAGTTTTCCCGGTCGCTGTCGATTCTACTCCGCCGAAGCGAATCGGCGAGGGTCCGGCACCCCTTCAGGGTGCCTGAGAGTGCCGTAGCGCGATTTGAGGCGCTACCCACGTAATCCCCTACACGCCACTGGTGCCCCGCGCAATGGCAAACGCTGCGGCAGTTTCCCCGCTCGGGCGCGCCTGCGATGCCCGGCCCGCACTCACTGCCACACTGCTCGACAACGTCCCGCGGCCGTGTCGTAACCTCGCCCGCGCGGGCCGGAGACGGCCGGGTGGTCGCAGGGCAGGTCGAGGAGGGGTGGCCCCGGATGGCGCACGACAAGGGCCTGGACAACGTCGCGGTGCACTGGCCGCGGACGAACCAGTACTACGATCCGGTGGCTCCCGCCGAGTTCGTCGACTTCGGAGCGATCGCCGACCGGCCCGAGATCGCCGCGCCCACCGGCGCGCTGGCGCTGCACATCGCCAAGACCGGCACGGTACGCGCCACGGCGTACACCGAGCTCATCGATCTTCTCCTGGGCCTGGAGGGCGTGCTCTACGCCACCGAGGCGGCCGCCGAGGACGAGGACCCGGTCATCGACCCGGACGGCTGCGCCTGGATCGCCGGTGGCCTGGAGCGGTTCGTCGAGGGTCACGAGAAGCACGGCGACCTGGTCACCTTCGACACCGTCACGGACGTGATGCGCACCGCGATCTCCGCCGGCCGGCTCGCCGAGCAGCAGCTGCGCTGGCTGGACCAGCGGCTCGCGGCCCTGCGCGACGACGCCGGCAACTCGCCGCACTGGAGCTTCGCGCGCACCGAGCTGGCCGTGCTGGCCGGCTTCTACCGCCGCTGCGCCGACCGCGGCTTCGCGGTTTTCGCCGACTACTGAGAGCCCGGCTACTGAGAACCTGGCCACCGAGAGCTCGGCTACCGAGAAGCCGGTCACCGGGCACGTGGGTGGCGGATCAACCAGGTCACGCCACTCGCCACCAACATGACGACCAGCACCGATCCGGCCCAGAAGATCTGCGAACGATCGGTGTCCTCGATCTCCACACCGGTCGCCAGCAGCTCGTTGCCGTCGCACGAGTTGGTCCGGTCGTCGGTGGCGTACACCCGGTACCGGCCGCCCTCGACGAACTTGTATCCACAGGACGCCTCGTCCTTCTCGGTAGCCAACGTCACCGAGTCGTCCACGTCACCCTTGAGCACCGCTTCGACCGCGAACCGGACGTCGACCCGTGAGTCCCACAGCTCGCCGTCGACCTCCTGGACCACCCCGACGAACGCGGTCTCGGCCTGATCCAGCGGGTCGAACCCGGACGCACAGGAACATGCCCAGGCCGGTCGCGCGGCCACCGGAACCGGGGCGAGAACCAGCAACATCAGGACCAGGGCCCGGCGCACATGCGTGATCATGTGGGTTCAGACGCACAAGACGCCGTTCCGGTTTCAGCCGTAGGTGTCCCGCGGTCCACGGCCCTGCACCCGGCGCGGCCCCCGGCTCCACGACGGCGCCGCCGGCCCGTGGATGTTGAGCCGGGTCACCACGTTGTTCCCGACCTCGCCGGCGATCTTCCGCAACAGCGTGGCGGCCAATAACCGCAGCTGGGTGGCCCAGGCGGTGGATTCGGCCTCGACGGTCAGCACCCCGCCCTCCAGCCGCACCGGACGGCTGTGCTCCGCGATGTCCGGCCCGACGACCTTCTCCCACGAGCCGAAGACGGTGGCCTCGGCCTTCGGCTTCTCCCAGCCGCGGGCCCGCATGAGGCGTTCCAGCATCGCCCCGAACGGCTGTGGATCGCGCGGATCCGGGCCCGGTCCGGAGTAGCCGCGCAACCGCCGCCCGCTGCCCTGCCCGGTCCCGGTCCGTTTGCGCGGGGTGCGCGCGGCCTCGCGTCGCCGCGCGAGCGCGGCATCCAGCACGGCCCGGGCCAGTTCCGGTCCGGCAAGGCCGTCGTTATCCACAGCCTGTGGGTCGTCCGGGCCTTTTTCCGGGGTACGGTCGGCGCGCTCAGCGCCTCCTACAGCGCCCCGAAGCTCCTTGACCTCATCCACCCCCGCCCAGAGGTCCCCGAGGGCGTCCTCGAGGCGCTGAGGGGGCTCTTCGGGCCGGGCAGGCTTGCGTCCGGCTGACCGTTCCCGGTCAGGGTCAGGAAACACGGGTCACCGCTCCCGTCCCGACGTCGTAGCGCGCGCCCCGCAGGCCGGTCGGCACATCCTCGGGAACCGCACAGGTCACCAGCAACTGTGCCGCGTCGGAGACCAGGGCCGCCAGCCTTTCCCGGCGATCGGTGTCCAGCTCGGCGAAGACGTCGTCGAGGGCCAGCACCGGCTCGATCCCGTCCGAGCGCAGCAGGTCGTACGCCGCGAGCCGCAACGCCAGCGCGAACGACCAGGATTCACCGTGGCTCGCGTACCCCTTGGTGGGCAGCTCGCCCAGCTGCAACGAGAGGTCGTCACGATGTGGGCCGACCAGCGTCGTCCCGCGCTCGATCTCGGCCGTCCGGCGTTCGGCCAGCGACTCCAGGATCATCGCCTCCAGCGCCGACCGGTCGGTGGGCAGCGACTCACCGAGCCGGGACGAATACCCGATCACCGCCGCCGACCGCCCGGCGGCGACCGCGTCGTACGCCTTCGTCAGGTGCGGTCCCAGTGCGGCCGCCAGCTCCAGCCGCCCGGCCAGCAGCTCGGCGCCGTGGTACGCCAGATGCTGATCCCAGACCGCCAGGGTGGACAGGTCCTGTCCCCGGTTGCCGCCCACCTTGCGGGTCAGGTAGGCGGTCCGCAGCAGGGCGTTGCGCTGCTTCACCACCCGGTCGTAGTCGGCCCGCACCCCGGCGTAACGGGGCTGCCGGGCGACCAGCAGATCGTCGAGGTACCGACGGCGCTCGGACGGGTCGCCACGGACCAGTTCCAGGTCCTCCGGGGCGAACAGCACCATCCGCAGGGCGCCGAGCACCTCCCGTGGCCGCCGCACCGGTGAACGGTTGAGCCGGGCGCGGTTCGCCCGGCCCGGCACGATCTCCAGCTCGACAAGCAGCTCGCGGCCGTCGTGGGCGATCGCGCAGCGGATCACCGCCGAGGAGGCGCCGGCCCGGACCAGCGGGGCGTCGGTGGCCACCCGGTGACTGTCCAGAGTGGCCACGTAGCCGAGCGCCTCGACCAGGTTGGTCTTGCCCATGCCGTTCTGGCCGACGAGCACGGACACACCGGGATCGAGATCGACCGCCACCCGCTCGTAGGAACGGAAGTCGGTGAGCTCGACCCGGCGTACGTGCATGGATCAGCGCTTGACGGCGTGGCCGCCGAACTGCTGGCGCAGCGCGGCAACGGCCTTCATGGCGGGCGAGTCGTCCTGGCGGGACTCGAAACGGGTGAAGATCGACGCGGCCAGGACGTGGGCCGGAACGGCGAGACGCACGGCCTCGTCGACCGTCCAGCGGCCCTCACCGGTGTCCTCGACGTAGCCCTTGAGGTTGGCCAGGGTCGGGTCCTCGTCGAGCGCCCGGTCGAGCAGATCCAGCAGCCACGACTTGACGACGCTGCCCTCACGCCAGCTCTTGATGACGGCCGGCACGTCGTCGACGAGCTCGGACGCCATGAGGATCTCGTAGCCCTCGCCGTACGCCTGCATCATGCCGTACTCGATGCCGTTGTGGATCATCTTGGCGTAGTGGCCGGCGCCGTGCGTGCCGGCGTGCGCGAAACCGAACTCGCCGGCCGGCTTGAGCGCCTCGAAGATCGGCTTGCAGTGCTCCACCTGAGCGGCCTCGCCACCGACCATCAGCGCGTAGCCGTTGGTGATGCCCCAGACGCCGCCGGAGACGCCGACGTCGAGATAGTGGATGCCCTTCGCCCGGAGGCGTGCGGCACGCGGGGCGTCGTCGGTGAACTTCGAGTTCCCGCCGTCGATGACGATGTCGCCCTCGGAAAGCAGCTCCGAGAGCGCGTCGATGGTGTCTTCGGTGATCTTGCCGGCTGGCACCATGGTCCATACGACACGTGGAGCCGCCAGCTTTTCCACCAGCTCAGCCAGGTTTGCTGCGTCGCTCTTGTCCGCGTTGTGGTCGAAACCGATGACCTCGTGCCCCGCTGCACGCAGTCGTTCCCGCATGTTGCCACCCATGCGGCCGAGACCGATCAGGCCGAGTTGCATGGTGATCTCCCTAGATGAGCGATTGGTTCAAGCTCAGTATCAGCGAGTCACTCGAATCGGCATGATCAGATAGCGGTAACCCGGGATGATTTCGCCACTTTCGCCAGCGGGCGAGATCACAGCGGGCTTGAACGCGTCGACGAAGGCGAACACCGCGGTCGGGGCTCCGAGATTCTGCAGGCCGTCGATCAGGTACTGCGGGTTGAACCCGATCGTCAGCGCCTCACCGGTGAACTCGGCCTCCATCGCCTCGCTGGCGCGGGCCTCCTCGGTCCCACCGGCCTCGACCACCAGCCCGTCCTCGCTGAAGCTCAGCAGCACCGGAGTCTGCCGCTCGGCGACCAGGGCCACCCGGCGGACGACCTCGACCAGGGCGGCCACACCGACCCGGGCCTCGGCGTTGTGCGAGGCCGGGAAGAGCGAGCGCACCGGCGGATAGTTCGCCCCGTCGAGCAGGCGGCTGGTGGTGCGCCGGGTGCCACCGGCAAACCCGATCATGCCCTCACCGGCTTTGCCCTGGGTCAGGGCCAGGGTGACGGCGCCACCGGCCGGGCCGAGGGCCTTCGCGGTGTCGTTCAGCGTCTTGGCCGGCACCAGCGCGTTGTGGCTGATCTCCGGGTCGTCGGGGGTCCACTCGATCTCCCGCATGGCCAGCCGGTAGCGGTCGGTCGCCAACAACGCCATGGTCGAACCGTTCAGCTCCAGCCGCACACCGGTCATCATCGGCAGGGTCTCGTCCCGGCCGGCGGCGATCGCGACCTGCGAGACGGCGGAGGCGAAAACGCCCGCGTCGACGGTGCCCGCGCTCGACGGCATGTCCGGCAGGGTCGGGTAGTCCTCGACCGGCATGGTCGGCAGGGTGAACCGGGCGCTGCCGCACACCAGCTCCAGATGTGCGCCGACGGCGGCGATGTCCACCGGCTTGCCCGGCAGTGCCTTGGTGATCTCGGCGAGCAGGCGGCCGGAGACCAGGGCGGCCCCCTCCGCGTCGGCCTGCACCTCGACGGTCACCTGACTGGAGACCTCGTAGTCGAAGCCCGACACCTGCAGGCGGCCGTCGGTGACCCGCAGCAGGACGCCGGCGAGCACCGGCACCGAGGGCCGGCTGGGCAGGCTCTTGGCTGTCCAGGCCACGGCGTCGGCGAGTGCGTCTCGCTCCACCCGGAACTTCATGCTTCCTCCGCGATGCGTCCTCATACAGGGGGCTTGGACCCCACTGAACTCTATGGCTCCGGCGGTATCCCCGTGTGCCCGACCCCGGTGCTGTGCAGTCGAGCCCGAGACGTGGCGAGCCGGAACCAGCCCATCCACACCTTCCACAACGCTGATGATTGGTTTTTGTTTTCTTAGAAGAGATAACTTCATCGTCTTCATAGGTGCTGTGGATTCTGTGGATAACCGACGTTTGTGCTGGTGACGGGGTTATCCACCGGTGATTCACATGTGGGTAACCGGGGTATAAACCCGGGTCGTTGTCCACAGTCGCCGACTCAGCGGGAGTTGTCCACCGCTGTCCCCAGGCTATCCCCAGGTTATCCACCGGGTTTATCCCCCGCCCTGTGCATAACGCGGGGACGCTACCGACACGTTGTCCCCAGAACCTTCAACAGGTAATCCACAGGCGTCCACAGCCTGTGAGATCAACAACTACTGTTCGTGACTGTCCACATCGATTTCCACAGGAGTTGTCCACTTCTGTGGATTGAGGTGTCAGGAGTTATCCACCGCCTGGGGAGCCAGCCTGTGGATGCCTGTGGATGAGTGTGGATAACGTTGGCACGAAACTGGCACGTCGCGACGTTGACAACTCGTCCTTCAGCGCCCTCGCGAGAAGACAGTCATTGGCTTCAATGTCTTCAGGTTTCACTAATGATCTGGGTATAACTTGTGGAAAACCCCGTGCAGAACTCGCGGAAAACTGTGGGTAAGTAGAGAAACAGCAGCTCAGAGGCTGTGCGTTATGCGTCGCACATTCTGTGCGACCCTGTGGGTAACTGCCTTTTGAGGCCCGCACAGCCCGATGGGGCTGGGGATAACCCGTGACGGTCCCGGTGAGCGAGCCGGTCCGGCTCAGACAAAGATCCATCGGGTACGACGAATCCACACCGTCCCGTGCGAGGGCGTGGTGGGGTCACGGGGCGAGTGGGCAGCACCGCCCGGCGGGTGCGTGAGGGCGTGCCCCGGCAGCTTGCCGGGCATCGCGAGGCGCCGGCCGCGTGGTGCGGTCGAGCGCGCGTAGGCCGTACCCCTCAGGTGTTCTGTTTGATCCTGTTGGTCAGCTCGGCGATCTGGTTGTAGAGCGACCGGCGCTCGGCCATGTGCTGGCGGATCTTGCGGTCGGCGTGCATCACCGTGGTGTGGTCGCGGCCGCCGAACGCCTGCCCGATGCGGGGCAGCGAGAGATCGGTCAGTTCCCGGCAGAGGTACATGGCCACCTGCCGGGCGTTGACCAGCACCCGGCTGCGCGAGTGCCCGCGCAGGTCCTCCAGGGAGACGCCGAAGTAGTCGGCGGTCGACACCATGATCTGGTCGGCGGTGATCTCCGGGCCGGCGCCGTCCGGCATGAAGTCGCGCAGCACCTCCTCGGCCAGGGAGAGCTGCACCGGCGAGCGGGTGAGGCTGGCGAACGCGGTCACCCGGATGAGGGCGCCCTCGAGCTCGCGGATCGAGTTGGAGACCCGGGACGCGATGAACTCCAGCACGTCGTCGGGGGCGTACATCCGCTCCTGCGCGGCCTTCTTCTGGAGGATCGCGATACGCGTTTCGAGGTCGGGCGGCTGGATGTCGGCCAGCAGGCCCCACTCGAAGCGGGTGCGCATCCGGTCCTCGAGGGTGGCCAGCTGGCGCGGCGAGCGGTCCGAGCTGATCACGATCTGCTTGTTGGCGTTGTGGAGCGTGTTGAAGGTGTGGAAGAACTCCTCCTGCGTCCGTTCGCGGTTCTCCAGGAACTGGATGTCGTCGATCAGCAGGATGTCGACGTCGCGGTAACGGCGCTGGAACGCCTGCGTCTTGTCGTCTCGCAGGCTGTTGATGAAATCGTTGGTGAACTCCTCGGTCGACACGTAGCGCACCGAGCGCGCGTGTCCCAGGGTGGTGGCGTAGTGGCCGATCGCGTGCAGGAGGTGGGTCTTGCCCAGCCCGGAGCTGCCGTAGATGAAGAGCGGGTTGTACGCCTTCGCCGGTGACTCCGCGACCGCGACCGCCGCGGCGTGCGCGAACCGGTTGGACGAGCCGATGACGAACGTCTCGAACATGTACTTCGGGTTGAGCCGGTTGCCGTCCTGCCCACCGGGCCGCGGCGTGGTGCCGGGACCCCGCAGGTCGATCGGCGGACGGCCCGGCCCGTTGTCGCCGGCCCGGCTCGGCACGTCGTCGCGGCGGTCCGGACCGGGCATCGGCCGGTCGTTCTGCCGCAACTGGGCGGCGTCGGCCGCCATCCGGTGCGCGACCGCGTCGTTGGGCTGTTCCTTCTCGGCCGGCGGCGCGACCGGGGACCGGTTCACCGGCGGCGACACCGGCGGCATCGGGTCGGCGAAGAGTGCCTCTTGGCCGTCGTGGGCGGTTGGAACCCCACGGGGGAACGGCGCCTGCGGTGCGGAGTGCTGCGCCGACCCGGTCGGGTACGGCTCCGGCGCGTGCTCGGCCGGACCGAAGGCAGGTCCCTGGTAGGGCGGCGGTTCGGGCATCCGTGCCGAGCCCGGATAGCCCGGCAGCTCCGGCTGAAAGGGTCCGTTCTCGGCGTAGTGCCGCGGCTGCGGGTCCACCATCGGACCGGCGGACGGCTCGGCCGGGGTGCCGTAGACGGTGCCCGGCATGCCGGACCCGTCCTCCGGGGGCCGGACCGTGACCGCCACCTGTATGGGCCGGCTGAGCCGGCGGCTGAGTGCCTCGGTGATCGCCGGGCGCAGCCGTGACTCGATGATGTCGCGGGTGTACGTGTCCGGAACCGATAGGAGGGCGGTGTCCTCGACTATCGCCCGCAACCGGGTGAACTGTAGATAGGCGCGCTGCTGCCGTGACGCGATCTCGTCGGACAGCTCGTCCAACGTCTCACGCCACAACTTGCCCAGGTCGACCTGCTCGGCCACCGACGCGCCACCCCCATCGCCACCGACCCCGGTGGGCCTTGTCCGGCCTTTCGCCTGTGCCTTTCGGCGCCCCGTGACGGGCAACCGGCCGGCGTCCCCCAACCCAGCACAGTTAACGTGCTGAACACGCACGGCGCCACCAGCTATCCACAGGTTATCCACAACCGGGGTCAGTGCCGGTGGCCGCTCCCGGCCGGATGGTCGGCAGATTTACCGGAGCCTGTAGTTGGCGCGGGCGGTAAACAGGCTCACCGTGGCGAACGATCCACCTGCTTGTCCGGTTTTGGCCGCCGCTTCGCGGGCTGCGAACGGCCGGATGAGACCAGCAACCGCGCACGCTAACAGCGGCGACAGGTGGACTTCAACCGCCGTCCGGGCCATCCACCGCACGCGCGCGGGAAAAGATTCACTTTGTGCACGGAAAGACCTGCCAGGCGATCGCTGCCCGCCATGTCGGCGTGCCGACCCAGGATATGGTTGACCGCCCCGGGGGCCCTGCGTAGGGTTGGGCGGTTGCTCCGCCGCACTCTGCTAAAGTGGCGTCTTGCAGCGCATGATGCCCCCAGAGTCGTAGTACGAAGACGGAGTTTTGACGTGAGCAAGCGCACCTACCAGCCGAACAACCGCCGGCGTGCCAAGACCCACGGCTTCCGGCTGCGCATGCGCACCCGCGCCGGCCGTGCCATCCTGTCGGCCCGCCGGGCCAAGGGCCGCGGCGAGCTGTCGGCCTGAGCCGACCGCTAGTCCGGTCGGAATGCCCAGGTAGTCGTGCTGTCCGCAGCGCAACGATTGCGGCGTAGCGCGGACTTCGCCGCAGCAATTCGCGGCGGCCGCCGTGCTGGTCGCGGCACCCTGGTCGTTCACCTGCTTATCGATGAGCCGGCGTGTGCCTCCACGGCGCGCGCCGGCTTCGTCGTGTCCAAAGCGGTGGGCAACGCGGTCGTCCGCAACCGGGTGCGCCGCCGACTGCGTCATCTGGTCCGGCCACTGCTCAGCGAGCTTCCCTCGGGCGCGACCCTGGTCGTCAGGGCACTGCCACCGGCCGCCGCGGCAATGTACGCCACGTTGGCCACCGACCTGGAAGGTGCGCTCGCGGCCGCCCGCAGACCCCGGCGGCCGCGATGACCCTGGCCGCCCGGGTCCTGACCGCAGCGGTCGTCGCGTACCGTCGATACTTGAGTCCGGTGCTGCCGGCCCGCTGTCGGTTCTACCCCTCGTGCAGCGCTTATGCCCTGGAGGCGTTGGCGCGTCACGGCGCGATCCGGGGTACGGGCCTGGCGATCTGGCGGCTCCTCCGATGCCATCCCTTCCACCCTGGCGGGTACGACCCGGTGCCTGACCCGATCCGTCACCGTTCTGCCGATGTGACTGGAGATTAGATTGAGTCTCGACCCGATCTACTACGCCATCTCGTGGATTCTTCTGCGCTGGCATTCCTTCTGGGATGCGATCGGCATACCTGAAGAGCGCGTCATCGGCACCAACTGGGCCTGGATCCTGGCGATCTTCTGCCTGGTGGTGACGCTGCGGGTCATCCTCTTCCCGGTCTTCGTCAAGCAGATCAAGAGCCAGCGTGCGATGCAGGCGCTGCAGCCCAAGGTCAAGGCGCTGCAGGAGAAGCACAAGGGTGACCGCGAGACGCTCCAGAAAGAAATGATGGAGCTGTACCGGACGGAGAAGGCGAACCCGCTCATGGGCTGCCTTCCGATGTTCCTGCAGATCCCGGTCTTCTTCGGTCTCTTCCACGTGCTCCAGCACCTGGACCCGAACATCTCGGACGAGAACAAGCAGCTGTACGGCTGGCCGCTCGATCAGTTCAACAGCGCCGCCCACGCGCACCTGTTCAACGCTCCGATCAGCGCCAAGTTCGGTTCCTCCGCCGCTGAGCTGTCCGTCCTCGGCGCGGACAGCACCACCGTCAAGGTGGTGGCCGGCATCCTGGTCCTGGTCATGATGGCCACCACGTTCCTCACGCAGCGCCAGATGATCCTCAAGACCGGCTGGGCCGAGGACCCGCAGCAGCTGATGATCCAGCGGCTGATGCTCTACGGCATCCCGTTCTCGCTGCTCATCTCCGGTTCGCTCTTCCCCATCGGTGTGGTCATCTACTGGGTCACCAACAACCTGTTCACGCTGGCCCAGCAGCAGTGGGTGCTTCGTAAGTTCCCGCCGCCGCAGATGTCCGGCAAGGGTGGCTCGGCGGCCCGCCCGGCGACCGGTACCAAGAGCTCCGGTGACAAGAACCCGGTGCAGCCCGCCCGTACCGGAGGGTTGTTCGGTCGTAAGAGCGCGCCCGAGCCGGCGAGCCCGGTGGTCGACACCAAGGCACTCGCTCCCAAGCCTGGCGCCAAACCGGTGAATCCCAAGAAGGGCGCCCGGCCGGCGAACAAACCCAAGGGATGATCGCGGCTCAGGCCCCGCCCGGCAGGGCCTGAGCGCGCCCCTCGAGACCTCCCCGCGCCGCGCGCGGGAAACATCGGACCGACCTCGGTCCGGCCCGAATGACATACGGAGATGAGACCGTGACCGACACCAGCACTCCCCCTTCCGCCGACTCGTCAGCCGAAGCCACCGCTGCCGAGCCGGCCGGCACCGAAGAGGCCAAGAAGTCGGAGACTGTCGCCTCGGACAGCGACCTGTTCCGCCAGAGCGAGATCGCCGCCGACTACGTCGAGGGTCTGCTGGACATCCTCGACTACGACGGCGACATCGACGAGCTCGTCTCCGCGGGCCGGCCGATGGTCGAGGTGGTCGGCGGCCGTCTCCAGCCGCTGGTCGGCCAGCGGGGTGCCACCCTCGAGGCCCTTCAGGAACTGACCCGCCTCGCCATCTTCCGGGCCACCGGCTCGCCCAGCCGCCTGCTGCTCGACATCGGTGGCTACCGTGCCGCCCGGCGCAAGGAACTCGCCGCCGTCGCCCGCAACGCCGTCGAGAAGGTCAAGGAGCACGGCGACCCGGTCCGCCTGGAGGCCATGTCGGCGTTCGAGCGCAAGTGCGTCCACGACGTGGTCAACGCGATCTCCGGTGTGCAGAGCGAGTCCGAGGGTGTCGAGCCCAACCGCCGCATCGTGGTGCGCGCGGCGGACTGATCGTGACCACCTCCCGCCACGGCGCGGGTGACTCCGGCCCGGGCGTCGAAACGCCCGGGCCGTCGTCGTTCCCGGTGCCTGACCTTCACCCACCTGCCACTGCCGCCGAGGTCTTCGGTGAACGGCTCGCGCTGGCCGCCCGCTACACCGAACTGCTCGCCACCGAAGGCGTGGTCCGGGGCCTGATCGGCCCGCGGGAGGCGCCCCGCCTGTGGGAGCGGCATCTGCTCAACTGCGGTGTCATGGCGCAGCTCATCGCACCCGGCGCCACCGTGGTCGATGTGGGCTCCGGTGCCGGGCTGCCCGGCCTGGTGCTGGCGATCGCCCGGCCGGACCTGCGGGTCACCCTGGTCGAGCCGCTCGCCCGCCGGACCGCGTTCCTCACCGAGACCGTCGAGGACCTGGGCCTGGACAACGTGACCGTGCTCCGCGGGCGGGCCGAGGAGATCGTCGACGCGCTGCCCGGAGCCGATGTGGTCACCGCCCGGGCCGTGGCCGCCCTCGACAAGCTCTCCGGGTGGTGCCTGCCGCTCGCCGCCGTCGGTGGCCGTCTCCTCGCGATGAAGGGTTCGTCCGCCGCCGAGGAGATCGCTGAACACGGGGCGGCGATCGCTGCTCTCGGTGGTGGCAAGCCGGTCATCCACCTCTGCGGGACCGGACTGATCGAGCCTCCGACGACGGTGGTGGAGATCGTCAAGGAGGCACATGTGGTGCCCGGCCGGAAGAAGGCCGCTCCGGTTCGTTCGAGCCGCGGGTCCGCATCCCGGCGGGGTCGCCGGGGTTAGTCATTCCGCGACCTTCGGTCCCGGTCCGATCTCCTTCGGGCCGGGACCATCCTTTTTGGGGTACGGGGGTCGCGCGCTCGCTCGCCGGTTTGTCGGGTGGCGCTTGTTTCACGTGCAACGGGGGACGCTCTCTCGACCACGACCTGGCAAGGGTCTGGCACGTTCGTCCACAGGTCCCTGGATGGGGCTGGGGCGCGCTGTGGACATCGGCCGGTTCGGTTTGCCGATTGTGGTTTTCTGGTCCCGGTCCCATGTTCGTTCGGTAGTTGGAGCAAGTGGTGCGTGAAGGTGACTACATCGGCCTGGGGATGGACCTCATTCGGCCGTTGGCGGGGTTTCGGGATCTTCCATGCACCGCGGGTGCATCCTGTGTCGTGGACGCGTCTCGGCGGCCATGAGCGGCTCGGCTTGTTCGGTTACACAGCTGTCCGCATCGCCAGTCCCTTGGGCGGCTGGGCTCGGCTCTTGGGCGGCTGGACCTCGGATCCGTGCCGTCTGACTTGGCGGCGACAGTTGCGCGGTGCCCGAGGTTCGACGCCGCCACTCTCTATGCCGCTAGGTGTGGTTGCTTTCCGGCAGTAGTGCACCGTGGGGTGTGATTGGTGTTCAGCAGCACACCGCGGGGTGTGATTGGTGCTCGGCTGAAACCGCCTGGTGTGGTTGTGGCTCGGAGGTATGCCACATGGCGCGGTTTCGGCTTGGCGGTACGTCGCGTGGCGTGCGGCTGCGGGGCCTGGGAAGGCCGGCGGCAGAGACTTGTCATGGTGGCGAGCCTTTGGGCGTACACCGTGGGGGTGTTGATCTTTGGGGTTTGGCTCGACCGACGGCATGAATGGGTGAAGCCTGGATGTCTGTGCCGAGCGTCATGGTGTTCGAGTTGCTACTGACGGACGATGGAGCAGCGTTGTGCTCGACTCATCGGAACTTAGGACCATGGCGACACATGCCCGACACCCGTAGGCTGGCCGGATGTCGATAGTGTGGACCGGATCTCCCCTGCCGGGCGCACGTTCTGCCGGTCAACCCCTTCCTAGCCATCAGGGATGAAGCGGTGCATGAGTACGGTGTTTCACGTGAAACCGAGTCGCCTCTCGACAGGCCGTCGGGAATGAACGTGGGCGGGCTGCGCGCGGGCGAACAGGACGTTCCGCAGCCTCGGGCGAGCGCCTATGGGCCCCCACCGGCGTACGAGTACGGAGCCCCGATGCCAGGCCACTCCTCGGACGAGGCTCGAGGGCGTGCGTCCGTGTCGTCGGGGCGTCAGATGGCGGCCGCTCCTTCTTCAGGGGAGCCCGTTCAGTCCACCGAGCATGTTTCACGTGAAACGCCGGTAGCGGATGAGGACGATCCGCCCCTAGCCATGGAAGCGTTGCGAGCTGTGCAGATCCTCAACCCGAGCGGCGAGATCATCATGCCGCGCCCAGACCACCCGCGGGTGATTTGCGTCGCCAACCAGAAGGGCGGCGTCGGGAAGACGACCACGACGGTCAACCTGGCCGTGGCGCTGGCGCTCCACGGTAACCGTGTGCTGGTAGTGGACCTCGACCCCCAGGGCAATGCCTCGACCGGTCTGAACGTCCCGCACCACGCGGGCGTACCTGATGTCTACGACTGCCTGATCGACAACGTGCCGTTGGCCGAGGTCGCGCAACTGGTCGAAGGCATCCCGAACCTCTTCTGTGTGCCGGCCACCATCGACCTAGCCGGCGCCGAGATCGAGCTGGTTTCGGTGGTGGCTCGTGAGTCCCGGCTGGCCCGGGCCATTGCGGGGCATCCCGAGAAGTTCGATTACGTCTTCATCGACTGCCCGCCTTCTCTCGGGCTGCTGACCGTAAATGCCCTCTGCGCTGCGCAGGAGGTGCTGATTCCCATTCAGTGCGAGTACTACGCGCTGGAAGGTCTCAATCAGCTGATCAACAACATCAACCTGGTGCGTCAGCACCTGAATCCCACCCTCGATGTCTCTACGATCTTGCTGACGATGTACGACCGGCGTACCCGTCTGGCAGATGCGGTGGAACAGGATGTACGGAATCATTTTGGTACCAAAGTGCTGAACGCGGTGATCCCCCGGAACGTGCGTGTTTCGGAGGCACCCAGCTACGGCCAGTCGGTGATGACCTACGATCCGGGATCACGAGGGGCTACCAGCTATTTCGAGGCGGCCTTGGAGATCGCGATGCGCGGGGTCAACACGGGAGGCGCGGTATGAAGAACCGTCCACGGGGTGGTTTGGGCCGCGGCCTGGGCGCGCTGATTCCCACAGCTCCTGTCGCGGAGGCGGCAGCTCCCGTAGAGGCGCTTCCTGAGCCGGTCGTCGTCGAGTCGGCCGCTGCTCCGACCGTTCAGCCCACACCGGTCACCCCGCCGCCGGTTCCTGCCCCGGCCGCCCCGGTCGACGGTGACCTCGCACCGGTCCCTGGCGCGCGTTTCGCCGAACTTCCGGTGTCCGCGATCGAGCCGAACGCCAAGCAGCCGCGGCACGTCTTCGATGAGGAGGCGCTGGAGGAGCTGAAGACCTCCATCCAGGAGGTCGGCTTCCTCCAACCGATCGTGGTCCGTGAACTCGGCGACGGCCGGTATGAGCTCGTCATGGGCGAGCGGCGGTGGCGTGCCGCGCAGGCTGTCGGTAGGGAGACGATTCCCGCGATCGTCCGGTATACGCCTGACGACGCGATGTTGCGTGATGCCCTGCTCGAGAACATCCACCGGGCGAACCTGAACCCGTTGGAAGAGGCGGCCGCATACCAGCAGCTGCTGGAGGAGTTCGGCGCGACGCACGAGGAACTCGCGCGCCGGATCGGCCGTAGCCGTCCACAGATTTCCAACACGATTCGGTTGATGAACCTGCCGGCACCGGTACAGCGCCGGGTGGCGGCCGGGATTCTCTCCGCCGGGCATGCGCGAGCGTTGCTCGGCCTGGAGGACAGTGACGCCCAGGAGAAGCTGGCCACGCGGATCGTTCAGGAAGGGCTTTCGGTCCGGGCGACCGAGGAGATCGTTCAGCTGACGGCTTCCGAGGCGCCGGCGAAGAAGGCGGCTCCCGCGCGCCGGGCCAAGGTGCACGCGCCGGCGTTGAACGATCTGGCCGAGCGGCTCTCGGATCGGTTCGACACCCGGGTGAAGGTGGACATCGGGCGAAACAAGGGCCGTATCACGATCGAGTTCGCCACGGTGGACGACCTTGAGCGGATCGTCGGCATGATCGGTGTGGAGGAGGAAGGCGCTCCTCGGGACGGTGAACAATCCGAGGAGTGAGACTTTCTCGGTGAGTCGAACAGAGAGGGCGCGTGAGTGATCACGCGCCCTCTCTGTTCGAGGCTTGATTCGGTTCTGTCAGACGGATTCTCCTGAGATTTCGCGGCGCGGGCAAAGTCGGTGATGGCCGCATTCCGACGAGGCTAAAAGTCCGTTTTTGTTCCTAATCTGGTTTATGGAAGCTTCAAAATGATTCATGTTGAAGTTCTTGTATGCCCTATTAAGTGGCCGTGGCGTTGGTCGCGTGGAGACGCACGGTTGAAAGCAACCTCGACCGGCTTTCGACGTCAGCTGCCATGAGCTCCCCCGGTCCCAGGCGGGCTGATCGACTTTTGAGCGCGCCTCACCTGATGGCCCCTCGTCTCGGCTCCGTAGCGACCAGCTCGGTCGAGAGCCGCTTGAACGTGATCCGGAGGTTCTCCGGGACGGCCACCATCAGGAATGGGGCGACTCCCGCTTCGGACTCGCAATGCGCGCTGGCCGGTCCGCGCAGTACTTCCGCCATGCCCGTCCGAGCCCGGTGTGATCGTCGATGACATCGGGGAGGGCCTTTCTGGGCTGGCTACCGATCACACAGTCTGGCCAGTACTTGTGGTTCGTGCGCTGTCCTGACCCTTGGCTGTACTT
Source organism: Actinoplanes lobatus (assembly GCF_014205215.1). Classification (NCBI taxonomy): domain Bacteria; kingdom Bacillati; phylum Actinomycetota; class Actinomycetes; order Micromonosporales; family Micromonosporaceae; genus Actinoplanes; species Actinoplanes lobatus. The sequence goes on along the minus strand of NZ_JACHNC010000001.1, from coordinate 2,254,019 downwards.
CGGCTGGCGTGGTGTTGGGGTTCGCCGGCTGCGCGTCTGTCCTTCTGCCGGCGACACCACGGCACCCCGATCCCGGGCGACTCCCACAGTTGCCCCTCGCCAGCATGCGTCTGCCTACTCAACGGGCTCACCCAACGCCAAGGAACCGCTGACCCTGTTCGGGTTGCAAAGCTGGCTGGTTCGATTGCCGGTTCCCGCGACCGAACCAGTACTACGCGAGGTTCACCCGAGCCACGCTGACCGGCGCCTACCAGGACGCCAGCTATTCGCCCGGAGCGTGCGCAGCGTCTTCGTCAACCGCGAGGCAGTCGCCTTGGGCGCCGCCGGTAACGAAACTGGCAGCACTAGGGCTACTGAGCTAGCCGTTTCGAGAGAATGCCAGCATTGGCGGGCCGGCGCCTGCTGCGACCCCTACACCTCGAAGCCTCCGCATCGGAACGCGACAGTGAACGTACCGATGGCCAGGCACAGCACGTTGGCGGCGGTCGCTTTCAGTTCGGTACAGCTCTCGAGGCGAAGACAAAGCCGTCAGCGTACGTCTGTCGGCATCCCGGTTATCGACGACGAATGCGTGGTGGCCGACAACGACGATGCTGCCGTCGAACGCCTCCTTGTGTAATGCGTTGCCGAGTTGCCGCCCCAGCCGGACCGTTTCATGGCAGTTCAACGGCGTACCTTCGGCAGCGCTGCGCCGAACCTGATCTACGGCACAGTGCCGGTAGGTCCCGCCGTGCCAAGCAACGATTTTTGGACCTCATGTCCCAGTACGCAACCGCGGCGAGCGAGCACGAACGTACCTAGCGCACCAGTTCCTCGGTGGCCTTGACGATCTCCGGAGATTTGCGGCGTACCCGAGCACCTTGCACGGAGCTGCCCGTGGAGCAGATCATCGAGTTCACCTCGCACCGGACGGGCCCAGCGTCGACGGCCCGATTTATGTGAGGCACCGCCTGGAACCTCATGCGAGGCTGGTGCTCGACTGACAGGTTCTGGTTCCCCGCCGTGACTGATAGGCAAGTGCCGTGACGCGTTCGATCGGGTACCAGCACATCCCGAAGCCCTAGCCGGGCTTGCGCAAGTCCGTTTGCCAGCCATGCGGCAAGCAAGTGGTCCGACGGCGAGCGGCCTCAGTGGGTACCGCTCAACTGCGTTTCGCTCAAGTGCCTTTCAGTGCGCCACCGGTCAAGAGGACGAGGTCGACCAGCCGTCGGGAAAGGTCCACCGCTCGCCGCCACCGGATCGCCGGCGGCGCTCGTGCACCATCAGTACTTGAAGCTCATCGGCATTGCCGTGTCGGCGAAGCTGCCCCGAGAACGGTCCTGGGACGATGACACCTCGACCAGCGCCTGGCAAGATTCCCGCCCCTCGCCAAGCGCTCGACTGGAACGAGCAGACCAGGACTCGATCAACTGATCTCACGGAACGATCAGGTTGACGGTGTCTGCGACGGAACTTGAGTTCCACCGCAAGGTTAGGTCGGTGGTGACCCCTCGCGCCGGCGGTGAGGTGCTGGACGGCGTGCTGATGTCAGGTGGTCCGGGTGGCGACGGCGGTCCAGTCGGTGAAACCACTATCGCCGTGTAATGGGCCATCATTGTGGCGGAGTCCCGGACCTGTCGCTTGGCCGAACGTAGATCGGGGCAGGGCTGAGTAGAGCGGTCGTCGGTCACGGTGTCCGGACGCGGGTAGATCCAGCCGGTGACCCGCCGGATCGACGATGGCGGCGCTCTACGGCGAAGCAGCTCTGGAGAAGTGCAAGCCTGAGTCTCGGATGGAGCAGCTGCCGACGAATCCTTGCCTGAAGCTTTTGCCGGTGCAGCGTTTGTCCGTTGTCGTGGAGGTTGTTGACCCCGGCCAGCAGTTGAGTTTTGTAGGGCTCGAGGCTGCTCCTCGTAACGTCGGCCAGCGGCTAGGTGTTTGTAAGTGCGTAGCGCTGGGCGGTGTTCCGGGCCAGGGCGAGCCGAAGCGAAGCATGATCTGCCGGACTCGCTGAGTACTGCTTTCGCAGATTGCTGCTCGACGCCCCTAGCGGCTTGCCGCGACGAAGGTATGGACATCCGAAGTCGCGTTTCGTCAGCGGGTTGTTCGGTCGCGGTCGGACAGGACCGTTCAGTCTTTGAAGGAAGGTGCCCTGTTCAGGCGTAACCATGTGATCGGGGTGTGCCGCCTACGGATTCGTTTCACGTGAAACATCGCCGCCTGAACCCTCTGTCAACTAACGCAGCTGTTGGCCGGTGTGTCCGATGCGCAGCTCGGCGGCGAACCTATGCCCACGTTGGCTGCCGGAACTCAGGCCGGAAGGAGCGGCAGTAGCCGATGTCGCCCGACCCATTCGGAGCGGCTCAAACGGCAGGAGTACTCAGCGCGGCTTCCCGCGCGGATGGAACGGCTTCCTTGAGCTGTAACGGAGCCATGGGTGCCAACAGTCGAGCAGGGCGGTGGAGCCACGGCCGTGCCCTCCTTCTAGGTCCATCCCGTTCGCCAGTTAGCCACCTTCGGCCTGCCGGCACTGGAGTGTCGCGAGACAGGTGTTCCTGCAAGGCGTTGTACATGCTGCGAGCCCGAGTATTGGTGACTGAAGCATGTTGCCGAGCCGGCCAGGACAGAGCCCGATGGGTGCAATCAAATCGTGGCCGTTTCACGTGAAACCAGAGTCCTTGATAGAAGTTGTGCCCGGTGCCCGGTGCCCGGTGCCCGGTGCCCGGTGCCCGGTGCCCGGTGCCCGGTGCCCGGTGCCCGGTGCCCGGTGCCCGGTGCCCGGTGCCCGGTGCCCGGTGCCCGGTGCCCGGTGCCCGGTGCCCGGTGCCCGGTGCCCGGTGCCCGGTGCCCGGTGCCCGGTGCCCGGTGCCCGGTGCCCGGTGCCCGGTGCCCGGCGCGTCCTCTTGGCTTCTTGTGATTGTGGATCGGTGCAAGACGCCGGACTCGGCTGCCTAAGTAGGCGATCGGCTGAGATTGCAAATGCGCCAGATGCTGGCCATCGTCGCCGTACCTGGCGAGGCTGTGGCGTTCTGGGCCACCACGTCGAAGAGTGATCGCCTTTTGAGCTTCAGCCAGTACCGAGTGGGCCTCAGCAGCGCCCGCCGTTTCACGTGAAACACAGACAGGCCGCGTCAGAAATCGACGCCGTCGTTGTCGTGGCGGGGCAGGCGGCCGTGCATGTCGTAGCCGGCGGGACAGAGCACAGTCCGGGCGAGGTTGGTGAGCCGAGGGCTTAGGAGTTATCCCGATGTGGAGCAGATTGCTGCTGTGTCCGGGGTCGAGGTCTCGGCACTCCGCCGATCAGCTCTCGGATCTCGTATACCGGGGCCTGATCGGTCGGCGCCGACACGGTGTGCCAGCGGATCAGGGTGATGGGCACACCGGCGAGGAAGCACAACATGCCATCCGGCGGCGTGGTCGCCTCTGTTGAGGGTCGTGACAGGCTGGGCAGCATTGGCTGTTCCGGCCGAGAATGACCGGACCGGGGTTGTGGATGCGGTTTGGCTGCCGAGAGATCGTGTTTCGGTGCGCGGCGGACCCTTGTTGCGGTGCGGGTGGCTGCCCTGGTTGAGGTTCTGGGGGAACACTTGCTACGGCCTGGGGGGAGGGTCGCGCCTGCCATTCCGGGTGGTCCAGGTAAACCGTGGATGCTGGCTCGTCGCCAGTGTTGCTTGCGTTGGTCGTGTTGTCCGCGGCCCCGTGCTGCCCGTGCCGCCCGTGCCGCCCGTGCCGCCCGTGCCGCCCGTGCCGCCCGTGCCGCCCGTGCCGCCCGTGCCGCCCGTGCCGCCCGCGTCGGTCTGTGCCGCCCATGCCGCCTGTGGTGCCCGTGCCGGTCCGTGTCATCCGTGCCGGTCGGGTCGCTCGTGTTGACCGCGCCGTTCGCGGCGGCCGGCTTTCCGCGGTGGGTTTGTGACTCGGGAGAAGCGGAGGCGGCCGGCAGCTGGAGAACCAGCTGCAGTAGAAGTCGAGGCGGGCTCGCCGTGATGCCGGCCAGGATTCCGTAGTCGACGATCGCAAGGGCGTGAGGGCGGCTGGCCGTCCGGTTCTCGATACCCCACCTCGACAGAGCGGTGATCGAAAGGCAGGGGATGCGAGAGTCCTGGGGGGGGGGACTGAAGGTCTGCGTCTGGCGTCGTACTTGCCGGAGTTCGCACGACTTGCTTTGTGAGCCGATGACTCGACCTTTAAGTGGTCAGTCCCGGAGCTGCGGATCCCCGCCTCGTCGTTGATCACAGTCCTGGGCAGGGACGGGTATGTGCATGCGGGCATCGCGCCAGGATGCCTCTGTTCAGCGGGCTGATCCGACGCTGATCAACGAGGATCATGTGGCTATTGGTGGCCGCGTGTGATCGGTTCTCCGTGAGGTGACGATCTGCCTGCTGTCACATATCGCTGGTAGGGCGTCGTCGAGCCAACCTTGCTCGGCTCGGGTGTGCTCAAAGGCCGGGTATGCGCTGTTGTGCGGATTCGGGTTCAGCCCGACCAACGCGAGGTCGCTCGCCTGGGTCACGTCCGCTGGCGTGGTGTAAGAGGCGGCCAGCGCTGATCCGTGTGTGTTGATCTTATGCGGCGATTGCGGTCGTTTCGATGATTTCGTTGTCGTGTCCGTCGGTATTGATACTGGTCAGCCGTGCTTTGCCGAGGATCTCCAGGCCCATGTAGCGGCGGCCTTCGACCCATTCGTCGGTCTGTTCGGCCAGGACCGCGCCGACGAGCCGGATGATCGCGTCGCGGTTGGGGAAGATCCCGACGACGTCGGTGCGGCGGCGGATCTCCTTGTTCAGCCGTTCCTGCGGGTTGTTCGACCAGATCTGACGCCACAGCTCCCGCGGGAACGCGGTGAACGCGAGCAGGTCGGCGCGGGCGTCGTCGAGGTGTTCGGCCGCGGCCGGGAACTTCTCGGCGATGGTGCCGAGGACGCGGTCGAACTGCTGGCTGACGGCGATGGCGTCGGGTTGGTCGAAGATGGTGCGGACCAGGGTGGCCACCCACGGCTGCGCACTCTTCGGGACGCGTGACAAGAGGTTGCGCAGGTAGTGGGTGCGACAGCGCTGCCACTGGGCGCCGGGCAGCGCGGCGCCGATCGCGCCGACGAGGCCGCGGTGGGCGTCGGAGATGATCAGGCGGACGCCGGACAGTCCGCGGGCGGTCAGGCTGCGTAGGAAGGCGAGCCAGCCGGCGCCGTCCTCGTCGGACGCGACGTCGAGGCCGAGGACCTCGCGGCCGCCGTCGGCGTTGACGCCGACCGCGACTAGGGCGTGCACGTTGACCGTGCGGCCGTGTTCGCGGACCTTGATGACCAGGGCGTCGGTCCAGACGAACGTGTACGGGCCGGCGTCCAGCGGCCGGTTGCGGAACGCCTCGACCTGGGCGTCGAGATGCCGGGCCATCTCCGACACCTGCGACTTCGACAGCTGCTTCACGCCGAGTTGCTCGACCAGCTTCTCCATCCGCCGCGTCGACACCCCGAGCAGGTACGACGTCGCGACCACGCTGACCAGGGCCTGCTCGGCCCGGCGCCGGTGTTGCAGCAGCCAGTCCGGGAAGTACGAACCGGAACGCAGCTTCGGGATCGCCAGCTCGATCGTGCCGGCCCGGGTGTCCCACTCGCGCTGCCGGTAACCGTTGCGCGAGTTGGCCCGCTCGGCACTGCGTTCGCCGTAGCCGGCGCCGCAGAGAGCCACGGCCTCGGCGGACATCAACGCGTCAGCGAAGGTTTTCACCATCGCCCGCAGTACATCAGGGCTCGCCGATTCCAGGTGCTGGCCCAGCAGGTCAGCGACGTTCAAACTCTCTGTTGCGGCCATCGCAGGTCTCTCCTTCGTGATCTTCAAGCAATCCGAAGGATCTGCGGTGGCCGCCTCTTTCGTCCCGGGAAGTCCGAGTCATACACCACTTCGGTGGACGTGACCCTCGCCTGGGATGACGAATGGCCGCCACTGACTATTCGCCGTCGACTCACAGTGCCGCAACTCAGGAGAGGTTGCCGTGTGAGGAGGCAAGAGCGGTCTTGTCGGCTGTCGAGTCGTTCGAGCGAGACCCCGGAGTGCGAACACGGCGCACGACGCACGACGAGAGCTAGGAACGGACAGCGAAGGACGGAAGCGGTACAGGGGCGGTACGGAGTACATCGCCGGTAGCACAGGCGATGGGGGTGGACGGCCGAGAAGCGGTCGGCGGGATGTGGGTTGCCGGGATGTGGGTGGCGGGAAATGGCCGACGGGGGTGGCCGATGGGAAGCGTATGGCCGACGGAAATGGCTGGCGGGAAGTAGATGCAGAGCGCGGACGGTGAAGCGCGGACGGCCAGGGATGGGAAGGGGAACGAGAGTGGGGCGAGCAGAGGAGTGCAAAGGGCGGGGAGAGCACAGAGCAGGGCTGGGCGAAGGACAGAGAGAGCGGAGTAGAGCAGAGAAGGACGGGATTTTGGGACGGGCGGCCGAGTGCCGAATGCGGGTGTGGTGGGACCGCGGCAGGACTTGGCGGAGAACGCCGGGAGCTCCGGCGTTCTGTAGTGCGGCACCGTCTCGGACGGGGGACGCTTCGACGGCTGGCTGTCGGTGGGGTTGGCCTTCGCCATTGCGGCAACGCTGATTTCAGCAACCAGTGGACGGGCTCACCGAATCGCTACTGCTGTACCGCTTGGCCTGGTCGCTGGCCTCGCCGCGGTTGCCGTAGGACGTTCGAGCTTGGATCGGCCATCAGCATTGCCCACGATGTCGCCTGAAGGAATTCAGGCTCAGAGCGGGTAGAGCACCTACCAACCGATGTCAGACGCCGTCCAAGTGGGGACGGCCCTCATCTCCGAACGAGCGAGTCTCACACGCGAGGCCTACCCCGGTGACGATGCCGCTGATCGCCTTAGGGCGATCCCGGTCCTGAACGGTGACGTCTCTGCCGCCGCAACGACAGGCAGGGGAGGACAGCACCCATGGGCTGTCGTTGCCCATGTGGCTATGACGGTGTTGAAACGGTCCTACCAAGACGGGCCTGAAATGGCTCCAGCCATCACAGGATTTCTACGACGACGGTTGAGCTGGTAGCCCCGCCGCTGGGAAGGCAGTTGTCGGCAAGTGGGGCCGGCTCAAGCACGGACCGATGAGTTGGGTCCGAGTCAGGGTCGTGTTGGTGAATCGAGATGCAGCCGTCGTACCTACTCCTTGAGCGTTGACGGATCCAGGCAACACACCACGGCCCAGAGCCACCGTGCCATGAAGCAGGCTCGGGATGCAGCGTCTGCCTTGGACGCCGGATGCACTGAGAGATCGAACCCCTACCTTTAGTAGTTATGCACAGGCGGTCGGTACCCAACGGTCGTCCTGATTGGACACAAGCGGCCGGCCTAGCCGCTGCGGCATGAGCCGTGCAAGGCCACGTGGGTAGCGACCCCGCCGCATGCCCTGGACCGGCGAGGTGTCAGTTCGATGACCATCTACCGGATCGTCGATTTCGCACGTGCCTTCAGGAGCAGCTCACGGGCCTGCGGGCGCCACCAAGGTGAGAATTCACGACGGCCCCCGTATGAGGGACGGACATGCGTGGATACCACTATCCACAGGCTGTGTGTTGCACCTGTTGATGGTGTGGCCACCGGTGTTTCACGTGAAACGACGCCGATGTCGCGTCGGTCGTCCACCGGTCTATCCACAGGGCGTGCAAGCCTTCTACGTCGTGTTTCACGTGAAACGGGAGTGCCTGTGGATAACTCCTGTGGATAACTTGGGGACGGTTGTGTGGAGAGACGGAGCGTCACCGTTGTCTACGTCACGTGCCCGGCTCCGGTGGGTATAAAGACATCCCCCCGTCGTGCGAAATTGACCCGGGACAGCCCGTCCTGCGCTGGGCTAAGGTCACGACGTGTCTGAGAACACCACCCCGCTTCCTGACTTCACACGCTGGCCGTCATTTCCCTTCGAAGGCGATATGCGGGTGAAGAAACTCGCACCACCGGTAGAGATCGAGCCGCCACGCAGCGGCGAAGACGCCTCGGATTGTGTGGCGTGCGGCACGTCCGATGACGCCTACATCTGGGTCAGTGAGCGGTGGCGGGTTCGCGCCATGGACCGTCCGACCGGTTTGCCGATGGTCCTCATCCTGGAATGCCGATCCCACCTGGATCTCGGTGACCTTCCGAACCTGCTGGCAGCGGAGCTCGGTGTGATGACCGTGCGCCTGGAGCGAGCGATTCGGTCGTTGGACGGTGTCGCACGGGTTCACGTGAATCGGTGGGGCGACGGCTCAGCGCACCTGCACATGTGGTTCCTGGCTCGCCCCTACGGCCGGCTCCAGCTTCGTGGGACGTTCCTGTCGCTCTGGGACGACATATTGCCGGTCGTTCCCGAGTCGCAGTGGCGGGAGAATCTCGCCCTGGTTGCCGCCTGGCTCGCCGACTTCGGTGGCAAGGCCAACGCGGAGCCGGCGCACATCGAGTGGGAGTCGCCGGCCACTCTCAACGTGCCGGTCCCGACCGATGTCGACGCGACCGAGGAAGCCGACCGGCGGCCGGTCACCCTCGGGGATGTGGAAACCGGCGGGAACCCGGCCGGCAGCTCCGGTATCCACAATGCGAACAACGGCTACTGAGAATCCCGGGTAGGACAAGGAGCGGTGGATCAGTACGACCCACCGCCCCGACAACGACATGGGGCAACGCCAAGGGCGGCGAGCCACCGTCCCGAGTACAGCAAAAGGGGCGGCGGGCCACCCACCGCCCCGGCAACGACATAGGGCGGCGGCACACCGCCCCGGTACGGCAAGGGGCGGCGGGCCTGCACGGCCCACCGGCCCGGCAACGACAAAGGACAACGACATAGGGAAGGGCGGCGACACGCCGCCCGGAACGGCAAGGGGCGGCGGGCCTGCACGGCCCACCGCCCCGGCAACGACAAAGGGCAACGACACGCCGCCCGGAACGGCAAGGGGCGGCGGGCCCGTATGGCCCACCGCCCCGGCTACGACAAAGGGTTAACGCCTAACCCTTGCGGGCGACCGCCCTCTCCACCAGCGCACTGAGCACCGCACCCAGGTCGACGCCGGCAGCCTGAACGGCCAGCGGCAGCAACGACGTCTCCGTCATCCCCGGCGACACGTTGCATCCCAGGACCCGCGGCTCCCCGTCCTCCCCGACGATCACGTCGATTCGGGACAGGTCGCGCAGACCGAGAGCCTTGTACGCCGACAGCGCTGTCTCGGACACCTTCGCCGCCACCTCCGGCGACAGTCGTGCCGGCACGTGCCAGGTGGTCAGGCCGGCCGTATAGCGGGCCGCGTAGTCGTACACCCCGTCCCGCGGCACGATCTCGACGATCGGTAGCGCCTCCGGCCCCGTCCCCAGGTCGATGATCGAGACGGCGACGTTGGTGCCGGTCACATATTGCTCGACCAGCGCGGTCGAGTCGTACGCGAAACAGCCCACCATTGCCGCCGGCAGGTCCGCGGCGTCCCGGACCACCGCGGCGCCCAGCCCGGACCCGCCCTGCGCGGGCTTGACCATGAGCGGCAGCCCCAGCCGGGACACGATCCGGTCGAGCACCGCCACCGCACCCAGCTCGGAGAACCGGTCGTGCGGCAGCGCCACCCAGTCCGGCGTCGGGATCCCGGCCTCACGCAGCATCGACTTGGCGGACGGCTTGTCCCACGCGAGGCGGGCGGTCCGGGCGTCGGCACCGACGTACGGCACTTCACACAGGTCGAGCACCCCGCGCAGCGAACCGTCCTCACCGGTGGCGCCGTGCAGTGCGATGACGACGGCGTCCGGCGGGTCGGCCTGCAACGTGGGAAGCAGTGAGACGTCCGCGTCGTGCATGTCGGCGGTCAGGCCGGAGGCACGGAGCGCGTCCAGCACCCGGCGACCGGACCGCAACGACACGTCCCGCTCGTAGGACAGTCCACCGGCAAGGACGAGAACTCGTACATCCATGGTTGAGATCATGCCAAGTCGGGGCCGGGAGCGTCGGCAGCGGCCGGGCCGCGACGGCGCTGGTGGCTCTGTTGCAGTGCGCCCCCGCCGAAGACGGCGCGCATGGCCAGTTCCTGCTCCATGACGCCGGAGAGGCGGCGGACGCCTTCCCGGAGCCGGTCCGGCGCGGAGAAGCTGAAGTTGAGGCGCATGTTGTTGCGGCCGGTGCCGTCGGCGTAGAAGCCGGTGCCGGGCACGTAGGCGACCCGGGCGGCTATGGCGCGCGGCATCATCGCCTTGGAGTCGAGGCCCTCGGGCAGGGTCGCCCAGACGAACAGGCCGCCGGTCGGGCGGGTCCATGTGGTGCCGGCCGGCATCAGGTCATCGAGGGCGCCGAGCAGGGCGTCCCGGCGTTCGCGGTAGATCTCCCGGTACACCTTGAGCTGTTCGCGCCACGGCATGGTCGACAGGTACTGACTGACGGCGCCCTGGGCGAACGCGCTCGGGCACAGCACGTTGGCCTCGCTCATCATGACCAGCTTCTCCCGGACGGCGTGCGGCGCCAGGATCCAGCCGACGCGCAGGCCGGGCGCGAACGTCTTGGAGAAGGTGGAGCAGTAGAAGACGCCCTCACGGCGGCGGGCCCGCAACGGCAGCGGCGCCTCACCCTCGAAGGCGAGCATTCCGTACGGGTCGTCCTCCACCACCAGCAGTCCGGCGCGCTCGCAGATGTCGAGGACGCGTTCCCGTCGGTCCTCCGAGAGGGTGACACCGGCCGGGTTCTGGAAGGTCGGGATCGTGTAGAGGAACTTCGCTTTGCGGCCGGCCCGTGCGGTGGCCTCGATGGCCTCCTCGAGTGCTTCCGGGATGAGGCCCTCGGCGTCCATTGCCACGTGCCGGACCTGTGCCTGGGCGGCCTGGAAGACGCCGAGTGCGCCGACGTAGGTCGGCCCCTCGGCGAGCACCACGTCGCCCGGGTCGAGGAACAACCGGGCCAGGAGGTCGAGGGCCTGCTGGCCGCCGACGGTGACCACCACGTCGTCCGGCGAGGCGTTGTGGATGCCGGAGAGGGTCATCACCTCGCAGATGCGCTCGCGCAGCTCGACGGTGCCCTGGCCGATGCTGTACTGAAGGCTGGTGGCGCCCTGTTTGGAGGCCAGGTCGCCGAGCATTTCCCCGACCGCGTCGAGCGGCAGCGCGGCGATGTAGGGTGAGCCGCCGGCCAGCGACACCACTTCGGGGCGGCTCGCCGTGGCGAACAGGGCACGGATCTCGGACGTCGTCATTCCGCGGACGCGTCGCGCGTACCGATCGGTGTAATCGTCCTGGGTGGTACCGGTCATGCGAATCACCTCTTCATAAACGGGACTGACAGCGATCCTAGTCGGGGCTGGCTCTTGCCCGACCTGCTCCCGTTCATGGTGGTTCCGACGTAGGATTCGGCGGGGGCGCGGCGGCGTCCGGTCCTGTCCCGTGAGCGAGCTGCAAGGGGGCCGCCATGTCGCGACGCCTGGTCAATCTCACCCTCGACACGCTCGAGGACCTGCCCCGGCCGTGCCGTGAGTGCGTCTACTGGGAGCTGGATCCGGTCTCCGCGGAGCGGGCCTGCGCCACCGGCGACCCCGGTCTGGAGAAGGAGGCGTGGGTCTCCCAGACGCTCCTGGAGTGGGGTTCCTGCGGCAAGCTCGCCTATGTGGACGGCATGCCGGCCGGGTTCGTCATGTACGCGCCACCCGCCTACGTGCCCCGCTCGATGGCCTTCCCGACGTCCCCGGTGAGCGCCGACGCCGCTCTGCTCACCACGGCCAAGGTGGTGCCCGCCTTTGCCGGTGGCGGGCTGGGCCGGATGTTGGTGCAGGGGGTCGCCCGTGACCTCACCAAGCGCGGTGTGAAGGCCGTGGAGGCCTTCGGTGACGCCAAACCGGACGAGGCCGACGCGACGTGTGTGGCCCCGGTCGATTTCTTCCTGTCGGTGGGCTTCAAGACGGTCCGCCCGCACCCCCGGTTCCCGCGGTTGCGGCTGGAGCTGCGGACGGCCCTGTCCTGGAAGTCCGACGTCGAGTACGCGCTGGAGAAGCTGCTCGGCTCGATGAGCCCGGAGACGCTGCTGCGCCCGGTCCGGCCGGTGACCGCAACGCGGTCCGCCGACAACTAGTTCTTGTCAGCCAAAGCCAAACGAAGCTGGCGTACGTCGATCGACCCGGTCGGCACGTCCCGTTCCACCGGGAAGTACATCCGCTGGACCGCGGCGAGCAGCGCCTCGACGATCTGCTCCCGGAACATCGGGTCGATCAGCCGCTCCCGGTCCGTCGGCGAGGTCAGGTAACCGAGGTCGACCCGGACCGTCGGCATCCGGGTGAGGCGCAGCAGGTCCCAGGTCTTCGCGTGGGTCCGGCAGTCGTGCATCCCGGCGCGCACGACGATCTCCCGCTGGACCAGGGCCGCGAGCCGCTCGCCCACGGTGGAGCTGAGCCCGTTTCCGGTGCCGTAGTGGTAGGTCGCCACGCCCTCGGCCGCGTCGGACGTGTGCCCGTCCAGATGCAGCGAGATCAGCAGATCGGCGCCGAGGCTGTTGGCCAGGGCGGCCCGTTCGGCGCCGCTCATCGGGGCGGCCGGTGACGGACCGCGGGTCAGGTGCACCCGCATGCCGGCCGCGGAGAGCCGGCCCTCCAGCCGGGAGGCCAGGTCGAACACCAGGTCGGCCTCGTTCCACCGGAGTGGCCCGTCCGGCACCAGGACGCCGGTGTCGTCGCCACCGCCGTGGCCCGGGTCGATGACGATCGTCTTGCCGACCAGGTTGGGACCGGACTGCCGGAACGCCTCGGCCTCGCGCAGCCACTGCGGGCGGCCGCCGACCACCTTGCGGCCCAGCCGGCGCAGCGCCTTCATGGTCTGCGGGCCGCAGGAGCCGTCCTGGACGAGGCCGATCTCGCGCTGGAACTGGGCCACCGCGCGGGCTGTCCGGGCGCCGTAGACGGCGTCGGGGCGACCGGTGTCGTACCCCATCTCGAGCAGCCGCTCCTGGAGCGCCCGGACGTCCTCGCCGACGAGCGCGTCGGGCACCGAATGGAACAGGGTCCGGGAGCCGAGCCGCCAGCGGGCCGCGTCCAGCGCGCCCCATGTCTCGTCGCCGACCATCCCGTCCACGCCGAGACCACGGTTCTGCTGGAAGGCGCGGACCGCGGTCTCCAGCGCCTCGTCGAAGACGTCGGGTTCAGCCTCGTCGAGCAATTCCAGGCCGACCAGGATCGACCGAATCTCGGAAACAGCTGGGCCGGTGTCTCCGCGTCGGATGGACCGCACTCACGACTCCCTAGGACGAGAAAGGACGACCCTCCGGAGAGTACGCCCCGCGACCCGGACGGGCGCGGGGCGTTGTGCTCGAAAGCGTCAGAGCGCCGACTCGATGAAGTTGACCAGGAAGCTCTTGGGCTTGGCGCCGGCCACCGAGTTGATCCGCTCACCATCCTTGAAGATGGTCAGCGTCGGCACCGACATGACCTGGTACGCCATGGCGGTCTGCGGATTCTCGTCGATGTTCACCTTGACGATCTCCACCTTGTCGCCCATCTCGGCGGCGATCTCGGCGAGCAGCGGGTCGACCTTCTTGCAGGGCACGCACCACTCGGCCCAGAAGTCCACCAGCACCGGCTTGTCGGAACGCAGCACGTCATCGGCGAAGGTGGCGTCGGTGACCACCTTGGTTGCTCCCACGAGGACCTCCCGGGTCTTACAGCTCTACGAATGAAGCGATGAAGCGCTCGGCGTCGAGCGCTGCGGCACAGCCGGTGCCGGAGGCGGTGATGGCCTGCCGGTAGGTGTGGTCGACCAGGTCACCCGCGGCGAACACGCCTTGGACGTTGGTCCGGGTGCTGGGCGACTGCACCTTCACATAGCCCTCGTCGTCCAGCTCGATCTGGCCCTTGAAGAGCTCGCTGCGCGGGTCGTGGCCGATCGCCACGAAGACACCGGTGACGTCGAGGACCTTGGCCTCGCCGGACTGCACGTTCTTCAGGCGGACGCCGGTGACCTTGCCGTCCTCGCCGAGGATCTCCTCGACCACCGAGTTCCACTCGATCTTGATCTTCGGGTTGTCCAGCGCCCGCTTCTGCATGACCTTGCTGGCCCGGAACGAGTCACGGCGGTGCACGATGGTCACGGTCTCGGCGAACCGGGTGAGGAAGGTGGCCTCCTCCATCGCCGAGTCGCCGCCGCCGACCACCACGATGTCGTGGCCGCGGAAGAAGAAGCCGTCACAGGTGGCACAGGACGAGACGCCGTGGCCGAGCAGCTCCTGCTCGCCGGGCACGCCGATCGGCCGCCACGCGGAGCCGGTCGCCAGGATCACGGCACGGGCGAAGAACTGCTGGTCACCGACCCAGACCGTCTTGAGGCCCTCGGTGCCGGCCTCGGTCGGCTTGTCGGTCAGCTCGACCCGGGTGACGTCGTCGGTCAGGAACTCGGCGCCGAACTTCTCCGCCTGGGCGCGCATGTTGTCCATCAGCGCCGGGCCCATGATCCCGTCCCGGTGTCCCGGGAAGTTCTCCACCTCGGTGGTGGTCATCAGGGCGCCGCCGGAGTTCACACCCTCGATCACCAGGGGGTTCAGGTTGGCGCGGGCCGCGTACAACGCCGCGGTGTAGCCCGACGGTCCGGAACCGATGATGATCAGATTGCGGACCTCGTCCACTGCCGACTCCTCAGTCTGTTTTCGTCGCACGCGTTTTAGTCGGCGACACTGCACGCTAAAACGTCATGCTAGGCATTCGCCATTCCCCGGCCGGGCCCGTGTCGGACCTCACGCGAAGGGGGGTTCGGTCAGCGTACCGGGAGTTGCTCGACGGTGTCCGCGCCAGCACCGGGTGCGCCGCACTCCGGACCCACCGCCCACACCCAGACGCCGTTGGCCGCGCTGAACCGGACGATCATCGCCGGTTCCCCGTCGAACCTGGCGTAGTCGACCAATTCCACCGCGATCTGGCCGTCCCCGTTGCTCCGCGTGATCGCATCGAGGCAGCTGATCAGCCCGGACGGGTCGATCAGCCGGGCGAGTGGACTGAATCCGCTGGCCTGCGCGGTCGCCGGCTCGGAGCTGTCCGACAGGACACCGGCCTGGGACCGTTTCGCGCTCGTCCCGACGAGCGTGCCGGCGGTGTAGTCGGTGTCGCTGAAGATCACGTTGTCCGCCGGGATGCTGGCCATCAGCGGGGCGCTCTGGTCGGCGGCTCCTCCGGCCGCGGTGCTTTCCGCGCTGTCGTTGGTCACGCCCACGTCGGAGAGCTGGCTCACGCCGAATCCGGCGAACGCGAGCACGGCGGCCGCCACTCCGATCGGCGCGGCCCACCGTCGTGCCCGCGCACGCCGCACCCCATCAAGATCAACAATCTTCGCGGGTACGGCGTCCGCACCGCCCGGAATCTCCTCCGGAACCCGGAACATCGCGTCCAGGCGGGCCGCCAGATCGCCGGGCATCGGCTCGGGCTCGAACTCCCGCAGCGCCGCCTCGACCGCGATCATGCCCGGCTCCAGCATCTCGAAAGCCCTGCGCCAGGCCGGGTCCCCGGACACCAGGGTGGCCACTCGCTCCTGGTCCGGGGTGCCGTCCAGGGCGCCACCGACATAGTCGGCGAGAAGGTCGAGGTCGACCCCGTCGAACTCGGCGCCCGTCACCGTGGCTCCCTCCGTTCCGGTCCGGTCGGCAGCGGTCCCGCCGACTCCGACCTGGATGGGACGGTCCCACCGCCGGTCCGGTTCCCCCGGAGATACCCCAGGGTCACCGCCATTCTGGCGCGGCCGCGGGCGCACCGGCTCTTCACCGTGCCCTCCGCCACGCCGAGCATCGCCGCGGCCTCGGCCACGCCGTACCCCTGAACGTCGACCAGCACGATCGCGGCCCGCTGCTCGACCGGCAGGGCGGCCAGCGCCTCCCGCACCACGAGAACCGTGTCCTGGTCGGGGGCGGGTGCGGCCGGCTCCGGACCGGAGGGGCGGTCGTCGTCACGGTTGCCCTCCGGCAGCGGCACGGTCGGGTGCGCCTGCCGCCGGCGGATCCGGTCGAGGCAGGCGTTCACCACGATCCGGTGCAGCCACGTCGTGACGGCCGCCTCGCCGCGGAACCGGGCCGCGTTGCGATGTGCGTTGAGCAGGGCGTCCTGAACCGCGTCGGCGGCCTCCTCGCGGTCGCCGACGGTCCGCAGCGCCACCGCCCAGAGCCGGTCCCGATGGCGGCGGACCAGCTCGGCGAACGCCTCCCGATCGCCGGCCACGTGGGCACGGACCAGCTCGGCGTCGCTCGGCGTCGCGCCTGATCCGTCCCGGAAAGTCACGTCAGCAATCTAGTGCAGGGGAACACGCCGTGAGGTCTCAGTATCCGTACAGCTCGATCTCGTTGACGTTGACCTGGTAGCCCGGGGTGTCCTCGTTACGCGGCAGCTCGCTCAGGAAGACCATGACGTACTGGTACTTCTGGGTCGGGTCGGCAACGGAGAGCACGTGCTTGGTGCCGGTGCTCTTGGTCGGGCCGCCCTCGGCGTCGCTGAGCGACGTGAACTGCTCGAGCACCTTCTTGTCACCGTTGGAGCTGTCGCCCGGGTCGCTGGTGCCGACCCGCAGGTCCATCACCACACCCGGCGCCGACGTGGTGACCTGCACCTCGGACAGCGACCGTGCCTCGCCCAGGTCGATCAGCAGGCCCATGCCCTTCTTGCTGTTACCGAACTTGGGCTGCGAATACCACGCCAGCTTCCACGCGGTCTCCTGGTTGCCGTCGACGGTCAGCTTCGCCTCGGAGGCGTCGTCACGGTCGCCGGGCGGCGGGTCGACGATGCGCACCATGTCGGCGGTCAGCTTGATCTGCTTCGGCACGGGCGCCTGGGTCTGCGTCACGTCGGGGGTGCCGTCCTGCCCCGTGGCGCCGCCGGCCGTCGTCGACTGGCCGTTGTCGGCGTTGGAGCTGGTGTCGTTGATCGCGTTGATGCCGAAGATCAGGCCGATGATCGCGATGACCACCAGGGCGCCGACCCCGAGCAGGATCTTCGGCGCGCTACGGACCGGCTCGCTGGAGCCCGAACCGCCGCCCTGCACGAAGCGCAGGGGACCGACGTCCTCGTACTCGTCGTCCTCGGAGGCGGCGTCCAGCCGGCCGAGCTCCGCGGTGAGCGCGTCGGACGCCGGGGCGGCGACGCGACGGTCCAGCAGGTCCATGGTCAGATCGTCGAGGTACGCCGGGACACCGGCCCGGATCTGACGCGGAGCCGCCGGGTTGCCGGAACTGTCGCGATTCGCATCCGGCAGGCCGGACTGGCCCACCTCGGCGTGCGGCCAGTGACCGGTGAGAGCGAAATACAGGATGCCGCCGACCGCGCGGACGTCCGTCTCGTTGCTGCCGGCCGCGTCGGCCCGCGCGTCCGCCAGCACGACCCGGCCGTCGTCGGCGATCAGGGTGCTGCCGGGATGCACATTGCCGTGCACCATGCCGGTGGCATGCACCGCGGTGAGCGCGTCGGCCACCGAGTGCGCGATGGCGATCGCCCGCGCCGGGTCCAGGGGACCCTCGGCGCCGATCAGATCGCGCAGCGACTCGCCGTCCACCCACTCCCGGACCACGTAGGCCCGCTGCTGCTCGTCGATCGCGTCATAGACGCCGACCAGGTTGGGGTGGATCACCCGGCTCGCCGCGACGGCGGCCTGGAGCATCTCGGTGGCCGAGTCACCGCCCGGATGCCGGAGAACGACGGCGACCGCCCGGCGCAGGATGACGTCGATGCCCCGCCAGACCTGCCGGCCCGCACTGTCGTTGTTGACGTGCTGTTCCAGCTGGTAGCGCTCGGCCAGGATCTCACCGACGGTGGGGGCACCGAAGGTCATGACCGGCCCGGCTCCGTCGGCCGCGGTCTCGTGGCCTTCGCCGACCTGGGTCACCAGTCCTCCCTCGGTGGTGCATTCCTCGGTGTGCTTCTCGGGTGCTGCAGACTCGGGCGCTGAACAACACGAGGCTCCGGCGCACATGCCGACACCGACCATACCCGTACTCGGCCATGGTCTGGCAGGTCGTCCCCCCGGCGCGGCATCGGCGCCAGGCGACACGAATCGGCTGAATCAGTGTCTGATCAGTCGAGAATCACCTGTTCAGGACGTTTATCGGGGGATCAGCGACCGATCTTCCGGCGAACCATCCCGACCACCTGGCTCACCTCGTGAACACGCAGCAGCAGGGCCGTACCCAGGTAGGCGATCAGGATCACCGCACCGCCGACGGCGATCTGCACGATCGCCTCGACCCGGCCGTCCGGCTCGCCCGAGCCGGGCAGCAGGCTGACCACCAGCAGGCCCACGGCCGCCGCGACACCGGCGGCGAGCACCACCCGCAGCAGCGAGCCGGCCACCGAACCCAGGTCCAGCCGGCCGATCCGGCGCCGCAGGACGGCCAGCGAGATCAGCGCCGACAGCAGGTAGGAGATCGCGTTGGCGGCGGTCATGCCCGCCGCGACCAGCGAGGCCTCGAGGAGCCCGGCCAGTACGAAGTACCCGAGGATCCGGACCGCCACCACCGGCAGGTTGATCAGCGCGGCCGACTTGTTGGCCTGGAGCGCGTAGAAGGCGTTCGTGCAGAGGAAGCTGATCGACAGCGGCAGCACGGCGAACGCGGCCACGGTCAGGACCGTGCCCATGGCCAGCGCGTCGTCGTTGGTGATCCGCCCGCCCTCGAAGAGCACGACCGCGATCGGCGCGCCGAGCACGGCGTAGGCGACCACGATCGGGGCGAGAGCCGCGGAGACCAGCTTGATGCCGCGGGTCAGGTCGGCGCTGACCTCGGCGTACCGGCCGTCGGCGGCGGCCGCGCTCATCTTCGGCAGCAGCGCGGTCATCACCGAGACGCCGATGATGCCGTGCGCCATCATGATGAGCAGGAAGACGTTGTTGTAGCCGATGGTGCTGGGGCTCTTCTCGCCGGCGACGTCGTTCAGGATGCGGGCCACCGCGAAGACCGCCACCTGGTTGGCCGCGACGTAGCAGAGCATCCAGCCGGCCAGGTTGCCGATCTCGCGCATCCCGAGCGACCGCGGGTCCCAGCGCCACTTCCAGTGGAAGCCGACCTTGCGCAGCGCCGGCAGCAGGCCGATCGCCTGCACCACCATGCCGAGCAGCATGCCGCCGCCCATCAGCGCGATCGCGCCGGGGCTGATGTTCTCCGGCGTCAGCTCCTGCTCCGAGCCGAAGGCCATGAGGAAGACCCCGCACACCGCGATGACCACGATGTTGTTGAGGATCGGCGCCCACATCGGCGCGGCGAAGTGCCCGCGTACGTTCAGCACCGCGCCGATCAGCGCGGACACACCGGTGAAGAAGATGATCGGCAGGATCAGGTACGCGAAGTTGGTGACCAGGTCGCGGTAGGCGTCCGGGGTCTTGGCGCTGGCCTGGATCGCGGTGATCAACGGCGCCCCGGCCACCACCAGGAGCGTCGCGATGCCGAGCATGACCACCGCGAAGGTCAGCAGCTTCTGGGTGAACTCCTGGCCGCCGTCCGGATCCGCCTTGCGGCGCCGCACCAGCAGCGGGATCAGCACGCTGGAGAGGATCCCGCCGAGCAGCAGCTCGTAGATCTGGCCGGGCAGGAACTGGGCGCTGGTGAAGGCGCTGCCCACGTAGCCGCCCAGGGCCATGCCGATCATCGCGTTGCGGACGAAGCCGATCAAACGGCTCACCAGGCTGCCGATCGCCATGATCGCGCTCTGCCCGGTGGTGCTGCCCCCCTCGGGTGCGGCGGGCCGCTGTTGCTCCGGGTCCGGGGCGTCCACCGAGACGACGGTGACGCCCTCCTGCGCCGGCGGTTGTCCGTCCGGTGTCGCATGCGTGCTGCGGTACAGGCCGCCGTTCACCCGAGCCTCCCGAGCCCTACCGATGATGGAGCCACCATAAAGGCAGACATCACACGTGGTGACGGAGGAGGGTGCCGGGCTCGGCCCCGGCCAAGGTCTCCACCACCCAGCACGCCTCCAGCGGAACGAGAGGCTCACTCAACGCATCGAGCACGGTCGGGTGGTCGCAGCCCGCCCCGGTCAGCGCGCCGAGCAGGTCCGGCACCGCCGTCAGGTCGCCCGAGCCGACGATCCGCCCGGCCAGCGAGCGCGTCGCGGCGTACCAGTCCTGATTCGGCAACTCGGTCAGCAGAGCGCTCGCGTGGCGTACCAGATCGGAAAGGTCCTCGTGCGGGAAGCGATGCCCGGCACGGACCTGGAGCCGCGCCTGGGCCGGGGTGCTCAGGGACGCGATCGCGGCCTCGTCCAGGACCTGCGGCGACGGCACCCGCGGCATCGGCCACCAGCGCTCGCTCGTGAAGAGCGGCAGCGGGGCCTGCTCCGGACCGCCTGTCAGGGCCGCCAGTTGCTCGTCGAAGGGGATCTCCCGGTGCAGCGACCGGTACGCGGCCTCGCGCACCGCCGCGATCTCCGCCGGATCGTCGCCGTCGGCGGCCGGCGCGAACGGCGACAGCAAGGCCACCACCAGGCCAGGATGCGGCAGCAGCGGGTCGGACAGGGCGATCACCCGGGCGAAGCGCTCCAGCTCCCACCAGCGCAGAGCCGCCGGGTACGGACCCGACGGCGGCGCCCAGCCCAGTTGCACCGGCTCGCTGGCCGACGGCCGGCGCAGCCCGAGCGCGCGGTCGCCGGAGGGCAGCTCGATGTCGAGCACCAGCGCGTAGCCGCCCACCACCGGGAACGAGAGGTGCACCTCGGCGGGCAGACCCTCGGTGTCGAACGGCTCACCCGTCCAGAAGGCAGGTGTCACGGCCAGGCGTCGCAGCGCCTCGGAAACGGGCATCCTGTCATCCTGCCCGGCGACACTCCCCACGGCCACGGCCGCCATCCAACCGCCCCACCCACCACCCTGAAGCGGACCTCCGGGCAGATACCCTGGTACCCCCATGTCTGTTCTGAATTCCGCCCAGCAGAAAGCGGTAGCCGAGCTGCTCCGCGTGTCCCCCGTCGCCGACGAGCTCGGGCGGCGGTTCGCCGCCGCAGGTCACGAGCTGCATCTGGTCGGCGGTTCGGTCCGCGACGCGCTGCTCGGCAGCCTCGGCGACGACCTCGATTTCTGCACCGACGCCCATCCCGAGCAGACCCTCACCGTGGTGAACGGGTGGGCCGACGCGATCTGGGAGACCGGGCGCGAGTTCGGCACGATCGGCATCCAGAAGAACGGGCTGCGGATCGAGATCACCACGTTCCGGGCCGAGGCCTACGACGGGGTGACGCGCAATCCGGTGGTGTCCTACGGGACGTCGCTGCTGGACGATCTGTCGCGGCGTGACTTCACGATCAACGCGATGGCCGTGTCGGTGCCGGGGCACGAGTTCACCGACCCGTTCGGTGGGCTGCGGGACCTCGCGGCGCGGGTGATCCGTACGCCGGCGGCGCCGCAGGTCTCGTTCGGCGACGATCCACTCCGGATGCTGCGGGCGGCGCGGTTCGCGGCGAAGCTCCGGTTCACGGTGGACCCGGCGGTGGTGACCACCATGTCGGACATGGCCACTGATCTCGACCGGATCACCGCGGAACGGATCCGGGACGAGTTCACCAAGCTGATGTCCAGCGCCGACCCGCTCGCCGGGCTGCGGCTGCTCGTCGACACCGGGCTGGCCGACCGCTTCCTGCCCGAGATCTCCGGCCTGAAACTGGAGATCGACGAGCACGCACAGCACAAGGACGTCTACGAGCACACGCTGATCGTGGTGAGCAACGCGATGCGGCTCGAAGGCGACGAGAGCCCGGACTTCGTGCTCCGGATGGCCGCGCTCATGCACGACATCGGCAAGCCCGCCACCAAGGCGGTCGGGCGCGACGGCCGGGTCAGCTTCCACCACCACGAGGTGGTCGGCGCGCGGCTCACCAAGCAGCGGATGAAAGCCATGAAATACCCCAAGGACGTGACCGGCGAGGTGGTCGGGCTGGTCGCCCTCCACCTTCGTTTCTACGGGTACGGGCGGGGCGAGTGGACCGACTCGGCCGTCCGGCGGTATGTGACCGACGCCGGCCCGCTGCTGTCCCGGCTGCACAAGCTGACCCGTTCCGACGTCACCACCCGAAACCGGCGCAAGGCCGCCCAGCTGGCCGCGGACTACGACGCGCTGGAGGTGCGGATCGACCGGATCGCGGCCGAGGAGGACCTCGCCAAGGTCCGCCCCGACCTGGACGGCAACGCGATCATGGAGCTGCTCGGCGTGCCGCCGGGCCCGATCGTGGGTCAGGCGTGGCGCTTCCTGAAGGAGCTCCGTCTCGACCACGGGCCGCTCGACCGGGACGAAGCCGAGGCGGAGCTCTTCAAGTGGGCCCGGGAGCAGGGCCACATCTCCTGACCTACGGCACGCCGATGCTCAGGTCCCGGCCGGTGAACTCGTCTTCCAGTGACTGCTTCACCGGTCACCTCCACCAGGACAGACGCGGGAAGGATCGGAATCTTTGCATGTCCTGTGGAAACCGGGTTGCGTCGAAACGGTAGCGTTCTAAACTGCAGTGATCATCCCCCTGAACGGCCCCTCCGAACCCCAGGGACAAAACATGACTTCCGTACGCTCCCGCGCCTTCGCCGCCCTGCTGGCCGTCGTCCCCACCGCGGGTCTGATGGCCGTCGCGTCACCCGCGCAGGCCGCCACCCTCGACATCACCGTCAAGTCGGTCGCGGTCAGCAAGAGCGTCTTCGTGCTCGGCTCCAAGGCCGGCTGCCAGAGTTTCACCATCACCGCCGTCACCAGCGAGCCGATCCCGACCGCCGGTTACGAGATCGCCGGCGTGGGCGCCGACATCAACGCCCCGGGCGGCAAGACCGTCAAGGGCGGCCAGTTCGCGCAGGTCGGCTCGACGGCCACCTACAAGGGCACGTTCAAGATGTGCGGCAAGGACACGGCCGGCCGCTGGACCATCGAGGTCTACGGCGCCCAGTTGGCGGCGGGCGACGACGAGCCCGAGCTCACCAACCTCGTGAGCAAGAGCATCTACCTGAAGCGGCCCTCCAAGCTGACCCTGAACGCCGCTCCCGAGCCGGTCGTCAAGGGCAAGAAGCTGACCGCCAAGGGCGTCCTCAAGGTCAACGGCAAGGTGCTCGGCGGCGCCAAGGTCAAGGTCTACTTCAAGCCGGCCGGCGCTACCACCTTCACCTACAAGGGCACCGCCACCACCAACGGCAAGGGCGTCTACAGCAAGAAGTTCACCGCCACCAAGACCGGCGTGTGGCAGGTCGTCTACGCCGGTGGCGCCGCTCGCAACGCCGCGACGGCCGTCGACGGCGTCAAGGTCAAGTAACCTGTCGTACCCCCGGGGCAGACTTGGGGGCATGTTCGTCATCGAGACGCCGATCGGCCCGCTCGGTGTGACCGTCGACGGCCCGGCCGTGGTGGGTGTGCGTTTCGCCGCCCGGCCGGGGCCGTCCACGGAGCATCCGGCGGTCGAGCAGCTGCGGGACTATTTCTCCGGCGCGCTCACCGACTTCACCGTGCCGTTCGAGTTGCGCGGCGGGTCGGAGTTCGAGCGGGCCGTCTGGGGCGAGATCGCGAAGATCCCCTACGGCGAGATGATCACCTATGGGGCGATCGCCACGGCGCTGGGCGATCCGGGTGCGGCCCGCGCGGTCGGCACGGCCTGCAACCGCAATCCGATCCCGGTGATCGTCCCCTGCCACCGGGTGGTCGGCGCCGGCGGCAAGATGGTCGGCTTCGGCGGCGGCCTCGACCGCAAACGGATCCTGCTCGAGATCGAGGCCCGGGTCGCGCTGCAGAAGGCTTGGAGCTGACGCCGTACCGGATCGGGATGTGCGAAAGGCCGGCCCACGACGTGGGCCGGCCTTTGCCGCTCAGCTTGCGCTTCGCTCAGGTGATGCTTTTCAGCGCTCGATGTCGCCCTTGATGAAGGCCTCGACGGCCGCGTGGGCGTCGTGGTCGCTGTACTGCACCGGCGGGGACTTCATGAAGTAGGAGGACGCCGAGAGGATCGGGCCACCGACGCCGCGGTCCTTGGCGATCTTCGCAGCGCGGACCGCGTCGATGATCACACCGGCCGAGTTCGGCGAGTCCCACACCTCGAGCTTGAGCTCGGCGTTCAGCGGGGTGTCACCGAAGGAGCGGCCCTCCAGGCGGATGTAGGCCCACTTCCGGTCGTCGAGCCACGGCACGTGGTCGGACGGGCCGATGTGCACGTCGCTCTTCGACATCTCGTGCGGGATCTGCGAGGTCACCGACTGGGTCTTCGAGATCTTCTTCGAGACCAGGCGGTTGCGCTCCAGCATGTTCATGAAGTCCATGTTGCCGCCGAAGTTGAGCTGGTACGTGCGCAGCAGCTCGACGCCGCGGTCTTCGAACAGCTTCGCCAGCGCGCGGTGCACGATGGTGGCGCCGACCTGGCTCTTGATGTCGTCACCGACGATCGGCAGGCCCGCGTCCTCGAACTTCTTCGCCCAGACCGGGTCGGAGGCGATGAAGACGGGCAGAGCGTTCACGAACGCGCAACCGGCGTCGATCGCGGCCTGCGCGTAGAACTTGTCGGCCTCCTCGGAGCCCACCGGCAGGTAGGAGACGACGACGTCGACCTCGGCGTCGCGCAGCGCCTGCACGACGTCGACCGGCTCGGCCGAGGACTCCTCGATGATCTCGCGGTAGTAGGTGCCGAGACCGTCGAAGGTCGGACCACGCTGAACGGACACGCCGCTCGGCGGCACGTCGGTCAGCTTGATGGTGTTGTTCTCGCTGGCGACGATCGCCTCGCTGAGGTCCATGCCGACCTTCTTGGCGTCCACATCGAACGCCGCGACGAACTTCACGTCCGATACGTGATAGTCGCCGAAGGTCACGTGCATGAGACCCGGGACGCGGTCGTTGGGGTCGGCGTTCTTGTAGTACTCCACGCCCTGCACGAGGGACGAGGCGCAGTTACCCACACCGACGATGGCGACGCGGACGGAACCCATCGCGTTTGCCTCCTTGTTGTTCATCACGGCCGGTCCGGTTGCGGACTCGGTGTTTCCGGGGGATCGGGGTTGAGAGCGCCGGCGAGACCGGCACGATTTCGAAAAGCGGGGGTACGGCCGGAGCGCTCGTTGGTGATCAGCTCCTCCAGCCAGCGGACCTCGCGCTCGCACGCGTCCAGCCCGTGCCGCTGCAACTCGAGCGTGTACGCGTCGAGGCGGTCGGCGGCGCGGGCGAGCACCTCGCGCAGCCCCTCGCGGCGCTCCTCGATGCGGCGCCGGCGGCCCTCCAGGATGCGCAGCCGGGTGGCGCGATCGGTCCTGGAGAAGAAGGTGAAGTGGACCCCGAAACCCGCGTCGTCGTACGTCTCCGGGCCGGCCTGGGTGAGGAGATCGGCGAAATGCTCCTTGCCCTCGGCCGTGATCTTGTAGACAACCCGCCCCCGCTTGCTGGTCATCGGGGGGATGATGTCGTTGTTGGCCTCTGCCTCACCGATCCAGCCGGCGAGCTTCAGCCGCTTCAACGTGGGGTAAAGAGTGCCGTAACTGATCGCGGCGCGGAGTGTGCCGAGCTTGGTGGCGAGTTCCTTGCGGAGCTCGTACCCATGCATCGGAGCCTCCTGCAAGAGGCCGAGGATCGCCATGTCCAGCATTGGCCCCTCCTCACAAGTGTGCTCCGATGTATCGGCCCGATACATCGTCACCGTAGATCGGGACGGGCGAGGGCGCAACTCGGGCATCGTGTGCAGTCGCCGCGCCACGCAGCGTGATGGCGTTCGCCGGGAAAGCGACGACCGCGTACTCTCTTCGCCATGCGCACGCAGCGGCAGGTCGTCGACTACTCGCTACAGAAGCGAGCAGTCCTGCGTGACGTACGGAGCGGCCGAATCGGCACGCTCGAAGTCTGCGATGCGTCTCCTTACTTGAGAAACGCGGCTACGTACCATGGTGAGCCCATCGACGAGCGTTGCCCGATCTGCCGCCGGGAAAACCTGACGCTCGTGCACTACGTCTATGGCGACGAGCTCAAGCAGTCCGCCGGGCAGGCCCGCAAACTGGCCGAACTGCCCGTCATGGCGATGACGCTGCGTGAGTTTCAGGTCTTCGTCGTGGAGGTGTGCCGCGCTTGTGCGTGGAATCACCTGGTCGAGAGGTTCGTGCTCGGTCGCGACGGCCTCGCCGCTGAGGAGACGTTGCACTCCGGCGCTATGGTCTCGTCCGGTGGTGGGGGATCCCACCGGACAGGTGACTCGTCACACAACGGGGAGGTCCGGAGATGAACCGGACCGAACTGGTTAACGTGTACGGGTTTGGGACCGGCGTACGGTCCGCGCAGGCACATGACAAGGGGGCTGCCGGGACCGCAGCCCATAACGCCCGCTCGAGGCGCAGTGTGGGGACGGCTCGTCCGGGCCTCCCGACCGCGCCCCCGCGACCGGTAGGTGTGAGGGAATGAACGCGTACGGCGATCCGCAGTCCGCACGAGCCCGGGTACGAGTGCCCGGGCCGTCCGCTGCTTCCACGCCTGACGACCAGCCAGCCGACGAGGCCAGGCCCGGCCCGGACGCTTACCGGCGTCCATCCGGTGCCGCCTCGGTAGGCGGTCAGCCGGGACGGGCGTCGGTGGGCTCCGCCGGTGCCGGCCGGGCATCCGTCGGCTCCGCCCCCGGCCGTGCCCCGGTCGGCGGCCGTGCCTCGGTGGGCGCCGCCCCGGTCGGCGGCCGTGCCTCGGTGGGCGGCGCGTCCATCGGTGGCCGCGCCTCCGTGCCACCGGGCGGCGGTGGGCCTCCCGGCGGCGGCGGTGGTGGATCCGGCGGCTCCGGTGGGTCCGGCGGCAAGAGGCCCCGTAGCAAGGCCGACAAGAAGTACCGGCGCGCCAACATCCTGACCGCGGCCGCCGCCGTGCTGGTCATCATGCTCGGCGTCGGCATCGTCGGTGGCACCTACTTCTTCGACGACGTCAAGCTGCCCACGCCGGAGGCGGAGGCGCAGATGAACATCATCTACGACGCCACCGGCAAGAACGTCCTCGCGAAAGAGGGCGAACCCCGGATCAACGTGCCGTACCAGCAGATCAGCGACGTCATGCAGAAAGCTGTCGCGGCCGCCGAGGACAAGAACTTCTACACGCACAACGGCATCGACATGAAGGGCATCGCCCGCGCCGCGTGGAACAACTTCACCGGCGGCGACCGGCAGGGCGCCTCGACCATCACCCAGCAGTACGCCCGGCACGTGGCTGACGAGAAGGAGATCAGCTACAGCCGCAAGCTGCGCGAGGCGGTGATCGCCCGGAAGCTCGAGTCGGAGTACGAGAAGCCCGAGATCATGGGCATGTACCTGAACTACATCGACCTCGGTGAGGGACGTTACGGCGTCGAGGCGGCGGCTCAGGGTTACTTCGGCAAGTCGGTGAAGACGAACGCCAAGAACGCGATCAACGCGTACGAGGCGGCGGTGCTCGCTTCGATCATCAAGCAGCCCTACCCGACCGACACGCACGCGGGCTACGACCCCAACTACAACAAAAAAGACGCCATGGACCGCTGGGAGTACACCATGCGGAACATGTACGAGATGGGCTGGATCCCGAAGGCCGAGTACGAGGCCCGGAAGTACCCGGCGGTCAAGCCGATCGCCAAGGCCAGTAACAAGAAGAGCCCCGATCAGAAGCCGGTCGGCATGGTTCTGCGGCACGTGCAGTACGAGCTGAAGCAGCTCGGCATCTCGGAGGAGGCGCTCAAGCAGGGCGGCTTCACGATCACCACCACGATCAACCCGAAGGTGCAGGCGGCGGCGGAGAAGGCCGGGTCGAAGCTGAGCAAGACCTCGCCGATGTACGCGCTGCGCTCGCGGAAGTACCAGGCCGCGGTGATCGGTATCGACCCGACGAACGGCGAGGTGCTCGGGTACTACGGCGGTGACGACCCGAACGGCATCGACTACGCCGGCTACATGTCCGGTGACGGCAGTGGTGTTCCGGCGAACGGTGGCCAGTCCCCGGGCTCGACCTTCAAGATCTACACCTTGGCGGCCGGCCTGAAGGAGGACATCTCCTTCAAGACGATCTGGGACGGCACCAAGGAGAAGGTCGGCGGCGGCAAGATCAGCAACGCCGGTGCGGACGACAACAGTGTCTGTGGCGGCAAGATCACGCACTGTGACCTGGAGACCGCGACCGTCAAGTCGTACAACTTCCCGTTCTACTGGATCGCGGAAGGCATCGGCCAGGACAAGGTGATCGCGGCCGCGAACGCCGCCGGTGTCAGCACCATGTGGAACGACGACGGCGACAAGATCGACCTGGACAAGACCAAGGCCGCCACGTGGAAGAACAACTTCGACAACGAGGTCGCGTTCGGCCAGTACCGGGTGCTTCCGCTGGAGCACGCCGAGGGTGTCGCCACCATCGTGAACGAGGGTGTGCACCACAACGCGCACTTCATCAAGACGATCAAGCAGCGTGACGGCAAGACCGGCGCCGAGAAGGTCATCCACAGCGCGGACAAGAGCGGAAACCGGGTCTTCGCCGCCGACAAGATGTCCGACCTGCTCGGCGTCATGTCCAAGATCCCCGAGCACGCCGGCAACACGATCAGCGGCCGTGAGTCGGTCGCCAAGAGTGGTACCTGGGAAGTCAAGGTCAACGGCCAGAACCTGAACGGTGACACCTGGTTCGTCGGTGGCATCCCGCAGCTGGCCGCGACCGTCTGGGTGGGTGGCTCCGGTAACCGTGTCTCCCTGAAAGAGGCCGACGGCGGCCCGATGTTCGGCTCCGGCACTCCGGCCGCCATCTGGGAAGAGTTCATCGAGACCACGGCCGAGGCGATGAAGTGGGAGGAGAAAGACTTCCCCGAGCGCATCCCGACCGGTAACGAGAACAGCGAGTACGCCAACGGTGTCGCCCCGGTCGAGGTGCCCACCACCGACCAGAACAGCCAGTTCTGCCAGACCTTCCCGGACAACCCGCTGTGCCAGATCACCGGCGGCCCCGCCGGCCCGGGTGGGAACAACGGTGGCCCGAACGGCGGCAACAACACCGGAAACGGAAACGACGAAGACGGCGATTGACGCCCCGATCGTTGACAACGGCGCCCACCTCGACGAGGTGGGCGCCGTTTCGTATGGGACACCTGTGAAGATCGGGACGCCACCGTGGCCTGTCACCCCTCGCGGCCGTTGATGCGGCATGATGCCAAGGCATGAGCGCCCAACCGCCCACCGATCGGCCTGACGTCGCGAATGCCACCTCGGACGGTTTCGTGCGGGGACTCTCCCAAGCCATCGGCGGCCCACTCGGCGCACACGCCGTGCCACCCGGCTCCCGGCCCGGCCGGTTCTGGACCGCGCCGCGCATCGTGATGGCGCTGGCCTGCCTGGTCCTGGCGCTCTCCTGGGTGCAGAAATCGCCCTGCATGGACGGCAACTGGCAGAACAACGTCCAGTACACCCGGTACTGCTACACCGACGTGCTGGCGCTCTACTACGCCGAGGGCCTGAACGAGGGCAAGGTGCCCTACGTCGACCACCCGGTCGAGTACCCGGTGGTCACCGGCTACTTCATGGGCATGCTGGGGCTGCCGGTGCACGCGTACGGCGAGAGCCACCCGAACATCAACCAGGGCAGCTGGTTCTACAACGTCAACGCGCTGGTGCTCTGCCTGTTCGCGGTCCTCAGCGTCGCTGTGGTCCTGGCGTTGCGGCGCCGCCGGCCATGGGACGCGGCGATCCTCGCGGCCTCCCCGATCGTGCTGGTCACCGCCACGATCAACTGGGACTTCCTGGCCATCGGACTGTTCGCCCTCGGCCTGTTCCTCTGGGCGCGACGGCGTCCGGTCGCGGCCGGGGTGCTCTTCGGGCTGGGCGCGGCGGCCAAACTGTGGCCGCTGTTCATCCTCGGGCCGATCCTCATCGTGGCGCTGCGCACCGGGCGGTTGCGGCCGTTCATCAGCTCGTTCCTCGCCACGGGTGCGACCTGGCTGCTGGTCAACCTGCCGGTCATGGTCTTCTGGCACGAGAGCTGGCTGCGGTTCTTCCGGCTCAACTCGGAGCGGCCGGTCGACTGGGGCACGTTCTGGTACATCGGGCGTTACCTGGACGGGAAGTGGAACGCGGGCACGGTGGGCGACCAGGGCCCGTTCCAGTGGCTCAGCGACCACACCCCGACCCTCAACTACCTTTCGTACGCGCTTTTCGGTCTCTCCTGTGTGGGCATCCTGCTGTTGGGCCTGCTCGCTCCGCGTCGTCCGCGGATCAGCCAGCTCGCCTTCCTCGTGGTCGCCGCCTTCCTGATCTTCAGCAAGGTGTGGTCCCAGCAGTACGTGCTCTGGCTGCTTCCGCTGATCGCACTGGCCCGTCCCAAGTGGGGTGCCGTCATCGCGTGGACCATCGCCGAGATCGGCTACCTGGCCGCCTTCTACGCCGAGCTGATCGGTGCCGGCGGCAAGACCGTCATCCCGGAGGGCACCTTCGTTCTGGCCTCCACCCTGCGCCTGGTCACCGTGGCGGTGTTGTTCTTCCTGGTGGCCCGCGAGGTCTGGCGGCCGGAACTGGACGATGTCCGGCGCTCCTACGGCGGCGCGGACCCGGACGCCGGCCCGCTCGACGGTCCGGAGGCCTCCTGGCTCACCGCGTTCCGCGGCTACTTCCGGGTGGGCCCGTCCCAGGAGGCGCCGGTTCTCCCGGACGAGCCCGGCCCGGTCGTTCAGTTGAGGTAGAAGACGACGGCGTCCGGGAGATCCTCCCGGCGGATCTGCAACGCGTCCACCGGCAGGTCGGCGGCGTCCTCCCAGGAGGTGCCGGCCACCTGGTCACGCAGCAGCAGAACCTTCCGGACGCCGATCGACTCCAGGTACTCGATGCTTGTCGCGTCCGGGAAGCCGGCCGCCTTGGCACGCAACTCGTTCTGCTGGGCCGTGTTGAAACCGCCTCCACCGTTGGCGATCTGCTGGAACCGCGAGGTGGTCCACAGCTGCACGGTCTGATCGGTCAGGTCCGCGGTGGGCAGGACCAGCATCGGTCCGGGGACGGTACGCAGAGCAGCCGGTTGCGCGGCCACCTGCGGGTGTGCCGTGGTGTTCCAGCCCTCCAGGGCCACCAGGATCAGCGGGATCAACGTCGCCAGGCGCAGCCACGGCCCGGGCCACGGTGGGATCCGCTGGGCGGCCCAGTGCTCGATCCGGCGGACGAAGTCGTCCACCGCGCCCGCCGCCAGGATCGCCAGCAGCAGGGTCACCCAGAGCATCAGGCGGCCCGGGATGCGCAGATCGAACGAGGCCGGGAAATGGCTGAACAGCGGCAGGTACGTCCAGTGGCCGCCGAAGAAGTTGGTCCCCAGGGTGAGGATCACCGTGACCACGAGACCGGTGATCAGCAGCGCGCGGTGCCGCAGCCGCCACACCGAGAGGAACAGGCCGGCCAGGGCCAGGGCGTACAGCGCGAAGCCGGGAAGCAGGGACATCTCTGCGGCCCAGCCGAGCGAGGCCCGTGGGGTGGCGTGTGCGGCGCCCCAGACGCGGGACTCGGCCGGGCCGATCAACAGACTCCGCAGCGGTGGCGAGAAAAAGGTGATCTCCTCGATCCGTGATCCGGTGTCCTTGAGCCGGATGTACGGCACGGCCATCAGAATGCCGACGGACAGGAAGATCGTCGCGCCCAGGATGTTGATGTTGGTGAGCAGCCAGCCGATGACCGGTTTCCGCTCCGGCCTGGACGGGCCCGCCAGGTAACGGCCCAGGCTGATCCACCGTCGCCGGGGTGGGCTCTCCAGCACATCGGTACGCGGTCCCGGCTTTGGCGTGGCCTTGCCCACCTCCATCGAAGCGGCCACCTGAACCTCGGACCTCGGCCGGCCGGCCGCCTGCGGATCGGTCGCCGGCGGCGTCTCCGGCCCGGTCACACCGGGCTTCAGCGGTGCCGCCACCGGCCGCACCTCCGGCTCCGCCGGCGCCGCGCGCTTGCCACGCCGCAGGCTCCAGCGCCGTCCGGGCACAGCCGCGGCGCGCTTCGCTCGCCGGGACTGGCGGAAACCGCTGATCGACCCGGTGACGACCAGCGTGATCAGGATCAGGGCCAGCAGGTACGCGAACGGAATGCCCAGGGAGAAGCCGAGCGTGAGTTGCCAGATCGCCATCAGCCACCCGGCGGCGGCCCAGGCGGCGCGCCGGCGCCCGGGCCGGAAGCCGTACCGCAGCGAACAGCCGTGCCCGCGCGCGAGCATGGCCAGTGCCAGCGGGATGGCGCCCGCCGAGATGATGTTGAGATGCCCCTCCTGCGCCAGCCGCCACGGCGCGTAGGCGAACGCGACCGCCGCCACCGCCGCACCGGTGGGCCGGGCGCCGAGTTGGCGGACCAGGGCGTAGGCACCGATCAGCAGTAGCGCGTGGGCCAGCACGAACAGGATGTTGTACCGCAGGATCGCGGCACTCGGGCCGTCGCCGAGCATCCCGGCGAATGCGTACCCGAACAGGCTGTCGCCGAAGGCGAAACTGTCCTTCTGCGGGTAGTAGGCGTTCGACTGCCACAGCCGGGCCGGGTCGTCGATCACCGCATGCCCGGCCCAGGCGACGCGCCACGCCTGGCGGGTCGGGTCGCCGAGGTCCTGCGGCAGCGTGTGCATCGGATAGCGCAGGGTGGGCCAGGTCATCATCACGGCGAGCAGGCAGCCGGCGTAGACGACGAGCGCGTACTCATGGATGACCGACCGGCTCAGCGCCCGCAGCGCCCGCCGGAAGAGGCTGGGTGGCTGCTCCGGGATCGCGGCGAAGGCACTCCACGGATCCGGTGGCGCGCCGGGCGGGCGGGCGTCCTTCGCCGTCGGCGACTTCTCCGTCGCCGGAGTGCCCGCCTTCTTCTCCAGCGTCCCGCTCTTCGCGTCGGGTGCGGCCTTCTCCGGCGTTCCGGCCCTTGCCTTCGGCGCGGTCTTCTCCGAAGTCCCGGTCCTTGCTTCGGGCGCGGTCTTCTCCGAGCGGCCGGCCTTGCCGCTGGGCGACTCCGCCGTACCGTCGCCGGGTTCGTCCTTCTTGCTCACCGGTGTGGTCGCACGCCGCGGCGGCAGGAGCCCGAGCAACCGCCGCGGCCCACGGCGCGCGGAAGTCTCCGCGGCGGCCACGGACGACTTCGGTTGCGGCTGCTCGGTCATGACCCTCCCGGTGGCCCTACGTCAGCTGCCCGCCCGCTCCCGCAGAAGGGCGATGTCGGCGCTCTGCCCCTTCACCCCGCCCGGCGTCTCCACAATGGCGGGAGCACCGGAAGCC
Organism: Actinoplanes lobatus; assembly: GCF_014205215.1. Classification (NCBI taxonomy): domain Bacteria; kingdom Bacillati; phylum Actinomycetota; class Actinomycetes; order Micromonosporales; family Micromonosporaceae; genus Actinoplanes; species Actinoplanes lobatus. Next base: position 2,220,933 of record NZ_JACHNC010000001.1, on the reverse strand, counting down.
CGGATCGCGGCCACCACCAACTCGGGATCGATCTTCCCATTGCCGATGTTGTCGTGGCGGTCCTGGCCGGAGTCGAATCCACCCTTCGAATCGTTGGCGTGGATCAGGTCGATCCGTCCGGTGATCGACTTGATCCGGTCGACGATGCCGGTCAGATCCTCCCCGCCCGCGAACGCATGGCAGGTGTCCAGGCAGAACCCGGCCCCGAAGCGGCCGACCTCGTCCCACAGGCGGGCCAGATCGTCGAAGCGGCGGGCGCACGCGTTGTCCCCACCCGCGGTGTTCTCGATCAGCACCGGAAGCGGGAGGCCGCCTTCGCTCTCCGCATACTCGAAGGCCTTTCGCCAGTTCGTGAAGCCGGCGGTGAGATCGGCGCCCGCGCCGACGTGCCCGCCGTGCACGATCAGGCCCTTCGCGCCCAGCTCGGCGGCGGCGCGGGCGTGCGCCATCAGCAGTTTGCGGCTGGGGATGCGGATCCGGTTGTTCAGCGAGGCGACATTCACGATGTACGGCGCATGCACGAACACCTCCACCTCGGAAGCCCGGATCCGCTCCGCGTCCTCGCGTGGTTTGGGCGAGTTGTATTTCTGCGGGTCGGTCAGGAAGAACTGCACGGCGTCGGCCCCGCGGGCGGCGGCCTCGGCCAGCGGGTCGGCGGAATCGACATGGGCTCCGATGCGCATGGGACGAGCCTACGACGCGGGTACGACGCTCTCCCGTCGCGTCACCGGCCTCCGCCGCTCCTCGTTAGCTCATTGATCACGCTTGACGAATTGCCGGGCGCGCCCGGCGGTGGACTAGGGGATGGTGCATGTCGCGGCAGTTCCGATACCGGATGGCGGCGCTGGGGTTGAGTGCGTTGATCTTCGGCGTGCCGCTGCTCACGAACGGGACGGCGAGTGCCGAACAGCTCGAGGGGAACGATCGCCAGGTCAGTTTCGGCGGCGGTGGGATGCTCGGCCTGTCCTGCGGGTCGAAGCCGAACGTCGAGTCGATGAGGGTGCCGGCCAGCAGCGTCGTCCGGGTGGTCAACCAGACCGGGCACGACGCCCAGCTCAAGCTCGCCGGAGCACCGAAGGGCACCATTCCCGCGAACGGTACGGCCGAGGTCATGTTCCGGCGCGGCACCACCGAGGTGCTGCTCACACCGGACTGCCCCCTCGATGAGAATCCGGTTCCGATGCTGGTCACGGCCACGCCGACGGACTCCACGGCCCAGTCCGACCCGGTTCCGGTCCCCTCCGGCGGGAACGGCGCCGCGGTGACGGTGGCCAAACCGGCCGGACCGGGATCGCCGGCGCACTCCCGTACCTTCGGTTCGGATCTGCCCGATGGTCTGGCGCCGCATTCGCGTCCCGACCGGGGCCAGCCGAAGTCCGGGCGCTCGGGGGTCCGCCACCCCTCCGACCCGAGGCCGGCCACCGCGATGCGGAACGTGAACATCGCGGCACAGGCCTTGCCGCAGGGCGGCGTCGCGCCGCGGATCAAAGACAAGATCATCAGGGGTACGGGGATCGGCACGCCCGCGTTCGCCGGCATGCCGCCCGGAGACCGGAGGACGATCCTGCCCGACGCCGTAACCGCGCCGCAGCCCCCGGCCCGGGAGGACGTCGCCCCGCCCACGACGGCCGGGGCGGGGCCGGCCGCGGAGACGACCGCGACGGGCAGTATCGCGGCCGCCGAGCCGGTCGCCGCGGTGGGCCGGATCGACGAGGGGCACCCGCTCGGCCTGCTGGGCCTGACCGCCCTGGTCTGCGTCCTGGGCGTGGCGACCGCTGCGATTCGGGCAATCGCGTCACAACGTGCATCTCGTACAAATATGGTCTAAGCTCGTCCTAGCAAGCTCCGCGGGGCGTGCGCGCCCAACCTCATCGGTGTGGTCGTTCCTCCCCAGGTCCCACCCAACGAATCGGGACGGGCGCCCCGCGGCTCCCGTCGACGGCCCCGTCCACCCGGACGGGGCCGTCGTTTTGGCGTGGCGGCCCGCGTGGGTATGCTGGCTCGGTTCGCAGTGTGTCCGCCGTGGGCGCTTGACTCCCACGGCTTTCCTTCTGCGTTCGACACAAGACCTCCTGCCACGGAAATACCGTGGCCGCATAGCCCACAGGAGGTGAGAAAGTCTTGCGTCATTACGAACTCATGGTGATCCTCGACCCTTCGCTCGAGGAGCGCACCGTCGCCCCGTCGCTCGACCAGTACCTGAACGTGATCAGGACCGCGGGTGGCTCGGTGGAGAAGCTCGACATCTGGGGCCGTCGCCGGCTCTCGTTCGAGATCAACAAGAAGGCTGAAGGCATCTACGCGGTCGTCGACCTGCAGGCGACGCCCGAGGCCGTGGCCGAGCTGGACCGTCAGCTGCGGCTGAACGAGTCCATCCTGCGTACCAAGGTCATCCGTCCCGAGACCCGCTGAGGCGTTTTTGTCAGAGGGTCCTGAGACCCTTTGCGGCAACGACTGAAGCGGCGAGGAGAAGTTCATGGCAGGAGAAACCACCATCACGGTCGTCGGCAACCTGACCGACGACCCGGAGCTCCGTTTCACCCCTTCGGGTGCGGCGGTCGCCAAGTTCCGCATCGCTTCGACGCCGCGGACCTTGGATCGGCAAACGGGCGAATGGAAAGACGGCGAGCCACTCTTCCTCGCGTGCAACATCTGGCGCGACGCCGCCGAGCACGTCGCCGAGTCGCTGACACGTGGCGCTCGGGTGATCGTGCAGGGTCGGCTGCGCCAGCGGTCCTACGAGACCAAAGAGGGCGAGAAGCGCACCGTCTATGAGCTCGAGGTCGACGAGATCGGCCCGTCCCTGCGCTACGCCACGGCGAAGGTGCAGAAGGCGAGCAGGTCCGGCGGCGGCGGAGGGGGCGGTTTCGGCTCCTCCGGCGGTGGTGGCAACCGGCAGTCCGGCGGCAACAGCGGCGGCGGTCGTGGCAACAGCAACGACTTCGACGACCCCTGGGCCACGGCTGCTCCGGCCGGCGGCAACCGTTCCGGCGGTGGCGGCGGCAACTCCTCGTTCGACGACGAGCCTCCCTTCTGAGCCTCCGGGCTTTCCAGGATCACTAACAGGAGTTTGAGCAATGGCTAAGGCTGCGGCGCTTCGCAAGCCGAAGAAGAAGGTGAACCCGCTCGACAAGGACGGGATCACCTACATCGACTACAAGGACACCGCGCTCCTGCGGAAGTTCATCTCCGACCGCGGCAAGATTCGTGCCCGCCGCGTCACCGGTGTGACCTCCCAGCAGCAGCGGCAGATCGCCCGCGCGGTCAAGAACGCCCGTGAGATGGCGCTCCTGCCGTACACGGCCACGGCGCGCTGAGAGGGGGCACCGAGATGAAGATCATCCTCACTCATGAAGTGTCCGGCCTCGGCACCCCCGGCGACATCGTCGAGGTGAAGAACGGCTACGGCCGCAACTACCTGCTCCCGCAGGGGTTCGCGATCCAGTGGACCAAGGGCGCCGAGAAGCAGGTCGTCGTGATCAAGCGGGCCCGCGAGGCTCGTGAGATCCGTGACCTGGGCCAGGCCAACGAGGTCAAGGGCCAGCTGGCCGGCCTCAAGGTCACGCTGAAGGCGCGCTCCGGCAACGGTGGCCGCCTCTTCGGCTCGATCACCCCGGCCGAGATCGTCGACGCGGTCAAGGCCGCCGGCGGTCCGGCTCTCGACCGGCGTCGTCTCGAGCTCCCGGGTCACATCAAGACCACCGGCTCGTACAACGTGCAGGTCAAGCTTCACCCCGAGGTGACCGCGACGTTCCCGGTGAACGTGGTGGCCGCCAAGTAGTCTCCGCACTACGCCGAAGGCGCTCCGGGCTCGCCCGGGGCGCCTTTCGTGTTCCTGGCCCGCAGCCGGCTGTTTCCGGCCGCAGCCGGCTAGCTCAGGCTGTTGCCGGTGATGGCGGAACTCAACACGGTGGCCAGGCCGCCACCGACCACCGCCGCCGCCAGGCCGATGCTCGGCGACTTCCAGGCCGTCGTCGCCGACCGAAGGCCGAAGGCCACCAGCATGCTCAGCACGAGTGCGATGCCGAACTCGGGTGCGGCACCGGCCAGCGTGTCCAGCGCGGTCGAACGTTGCCCGCTGTTCAGCAGGAACATCGCCAGGACGAAGAGCACGACCGGTACGCCGTACCACACGACGGTGTAGCCAACCGCGGCCAGCGGGCTGCTGACCTCCGGCTCTTCCTCGTCGTCGACCGGGTCCAGCAGGTCGGGCGAGCGACCGGCGAGGAGATCGCCGCTCATCGGCCGCCGCTCGTACGATCCGGTGCCCTGGAAAGCGCCCGTGGAACGCCGTGGCGGCCACGAAGTGTCGTCCCCGGTAGGGGAGTCACCCCCCGGGGCTGTCGAGATCACTGACGTGGCGCTCAGGGCCAGATTCGACGCTCCGGCGACCGCGGCCGAGCCACTTGGCCGAAAGGGGGGAAAGTCCGACGTGTCGTAACGGCGGGACTCGCCCTCGGCGAGTTCATTTTGGCGGGACAGCTCCTGGCGCCAGTCGGTCTCACCGTCCTGCCCGGCGCTCCCTCGATAGTCGGCCCCGCGCCGGTTGGCGCGTTCGGCGGCGAGCCAGTCCGCCATGGGCGGGCGCTCACCGAAACCACCACCGGCGCCCTGGTCGCCGTAGCCACCCCGGCCGGACTGGTCCGCCAGCGGGTCCGGCCAGCGACCGGACAGGTCGCCGTCGCCGTACGCCGGCTTCTGCTGCTCCGACCAGGACGAGGCGCCGCCTCCGGTGGGCAGCGCCCGGGGGCCGCCGGTCCCGGCGGGATCGGTCCAGCGTGACCCGGCGTCACTGCCGGCCGGCAGGGCGCGGGCGCTGCCGTAGGTCGGTCCCTGCTGGGCCGGCCGCTGCCGTTCCTGCTCCAGCCAGGCGGGGCCGCTGGAGGTCGGGGCGCTGGGTGACCGCTGCTGGCGTTCCTGGTCCAGCCAGGCGGGGCCGCTGGAGGTCGGGGCGCTGGCTGATCGCTGCTGGCGTTCCTGGTCCAGCCAGGACGGGCCGCTGGAGGTCGGGGCGCTGGGTGACCGCTGCTGCCGTTCCTGGTCCAGCCAGGACGGGCCGCCGGCACCGCCGTACGCCGGGCCCTGGGGTTCCTGGAGCCGCTGACGTTCCTGCTCGAGCCAGGACAGCCCGCTCGACGTCGACTCGGCGGCCGGGCTGCCGTACCCGGAACGGCCGGGCGGCAGCTCGCGTGGCGTACCCCCGTAGGTGGGCTGCTCCGGGGCGGACGGCCCGGCCGGAAGCGCGCCCGCCGGGGTGCCGTAGGGCCGTTGCTGCGGCGCTGAGCCGCGCGGCGGAAGGCCGCGCTGCGGCTGCTCCTGCACCGACCACGACGGGTCGGACCAGGACGGCTGGTCCGGGCGCGAGGGCTCCGGGCGCGACGGCTCGGACCAGGACGGCTGCTCCGGGCGTGAGGGCTCCGGGCGCGACGGCTCGGACCAGGACGGCCCGGACTGCTGCGGGTACGACGGCTCCGAGCGCTGTGGATAACCCGGCCCCGGCTGTGGGTAGGACGGCCCCGAGCTGCCGGCCGGGAGTTCACGCCGGCCGCCCCCGTAGGGCTCGTCCCGGTACGCGGACCGGCGCGGCGCCTGTCCACCGGGATCCGACCACTGCGGCGGCCGCGGACCCGGCCGGCCACCGGGCGGTGGATAGTCGTCGGGTTCACGCCGGGGCTCCTGCGGGGCCCGCCGCGCCGCCGGACCGATCGGCTCGGCCATGGGCGGCTCGGGCGCCCGCCGGCGGCCCGCACTGCCGGTGGGGTACGTCTGCTCCTCGGCGCGCCGCCGCCGGCCCGCCTGAGTGTCGTCGACCGGGCTTATCGGCCCGGGCAGGGCGCTCCGTGGACGGCTGCCGGGCATGGCGCTCGTCGGCCAGGTCGCACCGGTCTCCGAGGGGCCGGGGACGGAGCTGCTCGGCAGCGGCCCGCCGGGCACCCCACCGACCGGTTCCGCACGCCGCGGGCGACGCCCGCCGTCACCGCCCGGCTCGTCCGGCTTCGTCGACTCGCGACGAGCCGCCTCGGCCCGCCAGGCGAGGACCCGTGGGTCGTCCTCCGCACGGCTCCACTGGCCGGTGTCCGGATCCCGGGTCCAGTTGCTGGTGTCCTGCTCCGCGTCCCAGGAGGCGGTGTCCTCGCGCCAGTTCGTCGGGTTGGCGTTGTAGCGCGGCTTGCCCGGCCGGGGCTCCGGCTGGCCACGCTGGGCCGGCGGCTGCTCCGGCGGTGGCGGCGGGGGTTCGGCATACCGCCCGCGTTCACGGCGCGACGGCGGGGCGGACCGGGCGCCCCAGGTGGTCGCGTCCGGGGAGAGCGCCTGGTCGGAGACGACGGGGATGCTGCCGGTGTCGGTGTGGCCGGCCCAGTTGTCGGTGTCGGCACCGCTCGTCCAGCCGGTGCCACCGGCCGGGGCGCCGCCGCTCTCGGCGGCACGGCGGCGGCCGACCCGGGTGGGCCGCTCGGTGTAGTCCGCCTCGCGGCGCCACGCCGCCCGGTCGTCCTCACGGACCAGGTGACGCGCGTCCTCGGCGGCCGAACGCTGCCAGCCGGGCGCCTCGGTCCGCTCCCAGCGGGGTATGCCGGTGGTGTTCTCCCCCGGCGGCGGGTTGTCGGAACGGTTCCAGGACGGGGCCCCGGTCTCCGTCTCCCGTCGGCGGGACGGCAGCTGGGCGGAGGGCTGCTGCCAGGACGGGGTCTGCTGGGGTTCCTTCCAGGACGGGGTCTGCGTGGACGGCTGCTGCCAGGACGGCGTCTGCTGCGTCTGCTGCGGCTGCTGCGGCTGCTGCCACGACGGTGCCGCGGCGGAGGGCTGCTGCCAGCTCGGCGTCTGCGGCTGTTGCGGCTGCTGCCAGCTCGGCGTCTGAGTCGACGGCTGCTGTGCCGACGGCTGCTGCCACGACGGGTTGCTCTTCGACCAGGTCTGCTCGACCGGGCTGGTCACGGCGGGGCCGTCGGTGCGCCGCCAGGACGACGACGTGTCCGGATCGCTCCGCCGCCAGGACGAGGACGTGTCGGGGTCGCTCCGGCGCCAGGACGGCGTCTCGGCCTCCAACTCGGGGGTGGGCCACGCCGTGCCGGGTATGGAGGGTTTCTCCCGCTCCGCGGCGGCCCGCTGCTCCTCCTCGTCCTGCCAGCTCTCGGTGGTGGAACGCCACACGTGCGACCCGGTGGACGACCGCCACTCGGTGGTCTGCCGCCAGCGCGCCCCGGTGGCCCGCCACTCGGCGGTCTCGGTGCGCCAGCCGACGCCGTCGGCCGGGAAGGTCGGCCGCCCGGTGGAGGTCACCTCGGAGGACCAGCGGTTGGCCGGCTCCACGGCCTGGCCGCCGCCACCCTGGTAGGGCTCGATCTCGGCCTGCTGCGCCCAGTCGTCGGCGCGCTGCTGCCAGGTCAGTGCCTCGTCGCTGGGAGCCATGCTGCCGGTGTCGGTCAGAGAGGCCCAACGGGGCTCCGGCTCCGCGATCTCCGGTTCCCGGGTGGGCCAAGACCCCGCAGCGCGCCGACTGCGCGACATGCGGGTGCCGTAGTCCCACTCCCGTTGGTCCACCTGGAAAGGGTGACGTGCCTGAGACGGAACCGCAACGCCTCAGTGCGACGGCTTGCTCACCCGAGCCGGTATTTCCGCAGATCCAGAACCTTTTCTGCCCTCCACAGGTCAGAACAGCAAATCCCCTGCTCGGGTTCGTCGCACCCGAGAGTTATCCACATGGTGTGCACAGGGCTACCCACAGGAGTCGCCGGGGCTGTCCACAGGTTGTCCAGAGACTCGTCCACCGGAGCAGTTGGGCGGGCGGGTCGGTGATTCGTACAGTGGTCCAGCCTCACGTGCTGACTTTGATCGGAGCGAACCACTGAATCCGGTGCCGGATCAGTCGAAAGGGATGTACCGAGGCGGTTCGATCGTGAGAGCGGCCATGGCCGAGTGGAGGGGGAGTCCGGGGTGTCGATCACCGACGACGCGAGGCCGGAGTCGCGGCCGCCGTCCCAGGGCGGTGGCGGCTCCTTCAACGGGGGCGGCGGCGGGAACGGCAAGGGGCCACAGGACGGTGGTGGCGGCTACGACAAGGCCCCACCCCAGGACGTGGCGGCCGAGCAGGGTGTCCTGGGCGGCATGCTGCTCTCCAAGGACGCGATCGCGGACGTCGTGGAGATCCTCAAGGTCACCGACTTCTACCGCCCGGTCCACGCGACGATCTACGACGTCATCCTCGATCTGTACGGGCGGGGCGAGCCGGCCGACGCCCTGACCGTCGCGGCGGCCCTCGCCGACTCCGGTGACCTCCAGCGCATCGGCGGTGTGCCGTACCTGCACACCCTGATCGAGAGCGTCCCCACCGCGGCAAACGCGGCCTACTACGCCCGGATCGTCTCCGAGCGGGCCATCCTCCGCCGCCTCGTCGAGGCCGGCACCAAGATCGTCCAGCTGGGCTACGGCGCGAACGGCCACGGCGGCCGCGACGTGGACGACATCGTCGACCTGGCCCAGCAGGCCATCTACGACGTGACCGAAAAGCGGGTCAGCGAGGATTTCGCGGCCCTCGGCGACATGCTCCAGCCCACCCTCGACGAGATCGAGGCGGTCGGCGCCTCCGGTGGCGTGATGACCGGTGTGCCCACCGGCTTCCAGGACCTCGACCGCCTCCTCAACGGCCTGCACGCCGGCCAGCTGATCATCGTGGCCGGTCGTCCCGGTCTCGGTAAGTCGACCGCGAGCATGGACTTCGCCCGCAACGCCGCGATCCAGCACGGTCACGCCAGCGCCATCTTCTCGCTCGAAATGAGCAAGATCGAGATGGTGATGCGCCTGCTCTCCGCCGAGGCGCGGGTGCCGCTGCACACGCTGCGTTCCGGCCAGCTCTCCGACGACGACTGGACCAAGCTGGCCCGCCGGATGGGCGAGATCAGTCAGGCGCCGATCTTCGTGGACGACACGCCGAACATGAACCTCATGGAGATCCGGGCCAAGGCGCGCCGCCTCAAGCAGCGCCACAACCTGCGCCTCCTGGTGATCGACTATCTCCAGCTGATGTCCTCGCCGAAGAAGACCGAGAGCCGTCAGCAGGAGGTCTCGGAGCTCTCCCGTGGCCTGAAGCTGCTGGCCAAGGAGATCGAGTGTCCGGTGATCGCGGTCAGCCAGCTGAACCGTGGCCCCGAGCAGCGCACCGACAAGCGGCCCCAGCTGTCCGACCTGCGTGAGTCCGGCTCGATCGAGCAGGACGCCGACGTGGTCATCCTGCTGCACCGTGACGACTACTACGACAAGGAGTCGCCACGCGCGGGCGAGGCCGACTTCATCGTGGCCAAGCACCGTAACGGCCCCACCGACACCGTGACGGTGGCCGCTCAGCTGCACCTGTCGCGCTTCATCGACATGGCGATCTAAAAACGACATTTTCCTCGGTACGGCGTAGTGCCGCCCGAAGAAGAAAGTGGCCGGGCGCGGCGCGTAATTCGTCCGGGGTGGAGACGTGCGCCGCGCTTCTGGGGGCCGGGGGTGCTATTAGTCCTCGCTGTCCGGGCTGCGGTGATTGGTCACCAGACTTTCGATCTCGCGTGATGTGCCAGCAGAGGCGTGCTGGACTGTTTCCACGATGACGCGAGCCAGGGTTTCCACGTTCCAATCCCGGCAGGCCTGCTGGTCGAGGCGGAGGTCGACGAGCCGGCCGTCCGCATCGACGGTGGCGTGGACGACGCCGTCCTCGGATTCGGCGCTCACCTGCATGGTGGCCAGGCTGCGCTGGAGCTCGTCCACTCCGGAACGCATCTCCTCATACCGGCCGTAGACGTCTTCCAGGTCGTTCCGCAGGGAGTGATCGGTGATTCCAGTCACGGTTCTTCCTCCGTTCGCCGCGACAGTGGGGGGCGAGGAGACAATACCCAAGATCCGCGACGTTGCGTATTCCAGTAACTTCGTAACGCACACGAAAAGAGAAGCCTATCGAAATAGTTCACTCTTAAGTAGCGAAATGACTCCGTCTTGTAATTACTATGAGTGATGAACGCCACCGTGCTGGCAATTCAGCGAGCAAAAATCGATGAGTTCTTGCGGGGCAAAACGCGCAATATGGAGCCGCGGCGCTTCCGAGCAGTCACTCTGAGTTTCGGCCGGGATCTTTGCCGGACAGCATGAAACCTTCTTGAAGAGGTCCGCCCGCGGAGTCGAGGACAGCCAGCACGGCGGCGATGAGCGGCTCCCGGTCGCCGTCTACGACCACCGCCCGCTGGCCGGCCACGAGTCGTCCGGGAAGGTCCGGGTCCACCTCGCCGATGCGCCGGGGCAGCCACTTGCCCCGCGCTGACCACCGATTCCCGGCCAGGAGAAGGAAGTCGGAGGCCGCCAGCATCAGGGTCGCCGCCAGATAGGCGAGTTCCACCGGGTCGGTACAGCCGCGCAGATCGTCCACCAGATCGGTCAACAGGTACCGCTGATAGTCGACCGTCTCGGCGTCCGGCGCCGCAGGACCGGCCGCCAGCAGTGCGACGGCCCGCTCCTGGAAGGCCGGCGCCGCGCCGTCACCACCGGCCAGGATCACGCCGTCGGCCACCATCCGCAGCAGTGGAGTACGCCGCCGCTCGGCATCGACACCCCAGTAGTACTCGATCGAGGTCTCCGTCTGCACGAACAGCTCGACGATCCAGCCCTCGAACCGCAGCGTCTCCCGAAACGGGGCGGGCGGCCCGTCCAGAACCACGACGATGTCCAGATCCGACCACGGCGTCCGTCGCCCGGTAGGCGCGCTCCCCCCGAGAAAGGCCGCAAGCGCCCCCGAAAACCGCTCCCGCACAAGCCGCGCCGCCACATCCACGGGCCGATCACCAGACATAACCCTCACCGTGGCACAACCCGCACAGCGAGGCACGCCAATACCCGTCCAGCCGCGGAGCGGTCACCCCAAGCTGGACGGCGGTGCACTCAACGTCCCCGCAAAACGCCGCCGGTGTCGAGGCAAGCGATTTGCCGACGCAGCGGGGTGTGCTGCGGCGGGAAATCGCCTGCCTCGACACCGGTTACAAGGCGTTTTGCCGCGGAGCGAAGCGCAGCAAAGCTAGCCCAGCGTTTTGCCGCGGAGCGAAGCGCAGCAAAGCTAGCCCAGCTCAGTCGAAGAGGTCGTGCAAGAAGCCGCGCCGGCGGTAGTGGCCGTGGTGGGCGCGCCGGTAGTGGCCCCGGTGCCCGTACATCGGCGCGGCGGGCGGGTAGTGGGCGGCCGGCGCGCCGTAGGCGGGCTGCGGCGGAGGCGGCGCGTAACCCGGCTGGTGGTGGGCCGGCGGCGGGGGCGGCGGGGGAACCGGCGCTCCGGTGCCGGGCCGGTTGTTGTAGGTGGCTTCGGCCGCGAAGAGCTTCTCGAGCTCGCCACGGTCCAGGAAGATTCCGCGGCACTCGGTGCACTGGTCGATCGTGACGCCGCTGCGCTCGTAGACCCGCATCTCGCCGTGACACTTGGGACAGGTCATATGCATTTCAATGACGGTACAAGGCTGTGTCATGCCGTGGGGCGGAAGAAGCTGTGTGCTTGCTGAGTGCGACCGGAGAACATCCGCAGGGCGGGCGCCCAGAGCAGTAGGGCGACCGGGTAGAGCAGGTAGCCGAACCGTGTCGTGGGCATCAACAGGATCGCGGCGAGAAGCCCGTATCCGCAGAAGAGGGCGGCGGTGGCAGCGGTACGCGGTGGGCGGCGCACCAGGAGCACCCCGATGACGGCGGCCGCGGCCACGAGCAGCCCGGCGGCGATGTAGCGGCCGCCGGGAACCGCCTGGGAGATCAGGTACCCGGGGAACGGGGACTGTGCGGGGCTCGTCACGAGGCCGTGTCCGAGGGTGAAGCGGAAGACGTTCTCGATGAGGGCGTCGGGGTTCACCAGCAGGGGCGGGAGCACGGCGAGCACCGGGATGCCGAGGGCGCCGGGCAGCAGGCGCCGCCAGGTGCCGGTGGCGATGGACAGCGCCGCGAGGACGGCCACCACGGGGAGCGCGAAGAGTTTGAGCCCGGCGGCCGCGCCGACGGCGACTCCGGCCCATCCGGGGCGGCCGCTCGCGAACAGGGCCAGGGCCAGCAGGCACAGCGCCAGTACGGGGATGTCGTCCCCACCGGTGGCGAGGGTCAGCGCCGTCACGGGCAGGACGGTGGCCGCCTGCATCGCCCGTACGATCGAGGGGTTTGACGGACGCAGAAGGGTGACGGCGGCAACCAGCGCGGCCACCGTGACGATCGCGAACCAGATGCGGGCGTCGGTCCACCAGTGATCACCCGCGATGGCCCGGGGCAGCCCGAAGAGGGACATGCCGGGTTGGTAGGGGCGGTAGCCGAGCAGGCGTTCGTCGAGCGGGATGGCGGCGATCTCGGCGCGGCTCAGGTAGGGCGTGCCGGTGTGCAGCAGCGATTCACCCATGTGCTCGACGACGACCACCTCCTCCTGGGCCCGGTCGGTACGCCCACCGGCCCGCTGCGCCGCCTGCACGACGAGCGGAAGCATCGCCACCGCTCCCCAGGTGGCCCAGGTCAGGATGTCGCGACGGCCCACCACGTACACGAGCAGTGCCGCGGCCAGATAGCCGCAGGCGGCGATCGCGCCCCACGCCCGGTGTGGCAGCAGCGTCGACGTGAGGGCGGTGACCAGCGCGAAGACCGCGGAGATCGTGTAGAGGAGCAGATCGACGGCCCGATCGGACGGCTTGGTCACGCGGGCAAGTTTGGCAGACGGCGCACAGGCAGCCGGACCACCGAACCCCCGTCGTGCAGTGCCACCGCCAGCACGCCCGGCCGTCCGCCCGAGCCGCGCCGCAGGACGCTGAGGAATCGGACCGCCGAGTACGGCCGGGCGAACAGGTGTCCCTGCCCGGCCGTGCAGCCGAGCTGCCAGAGGGCGTGCCGTTGCGGTTCGCTCTCGACGCCTTCGGCGACGACCGTGAGGTGCAGGTTGCGGGCCAGGTCGACGGTGGTGCGGATGACGGCGGCCGCCTCCGCCGAGGTCTCCACCCCGGCCACGAACTCCCGGTCGATCTTGAGTTGGTGCACCGGGATCCGGGAGAGCACGGAGAGCGACGAGACACCGGTGCCGAAGTCGTCGATGGCCAGCTTGACACCGGCGTTGCGCAGCTCGGCGAGGGTTCGTTCGACCACGTCGAGCTGACTCACGGTGAGGGTCTCGGTGAGTTCGAGGACCAGCCGGTTCGCCGGGACGTCGTGCCGGGACAGCCGGGTCAGCACGGCCGCCGGGAATTTCGGGTCGAGCAGGCTGCGCGGCGACACGTTCACGGCGACCGGCAGGTCGAAGCCCGCCTCCCGCCAGGTCTGGAGGGCGAGCAGCGACTGCTCCAGCACCGCGTCGGCGAACGCCGGCAGCTGCCCGGACCGTTCGACCGTCTCGAGGAACTGCACCGGAGTGAGATTGCCCTGCTGGGGGTGCCGCCACCGGGCCAGCGCCTCGGCCGCGACCACCTCGCCGCTGCCCAGGTCGACGATCGGCTGGAAGTCGACGGTGAACTCGTGCTCGGCCACCGCGCGCCGCAACTCGCCGGTGAGCACCAGCCGGTCCAGGTCGGCGGTGTCCCGGGAGTGGGCGTAGACGAAGGTCGGTTCGCCGGCGCGTTTCGCCTGGTACATGGCGATGTCGGCGCGGCGCATCAGCTCCTCGACGCTGCCGGTGCCGGCGGCCAGGGCGATGCCGCCGGCCGCCTCGACGGTCAGCTGCATGCCCTCGACCTCGATGCCGGCGTCCAGGGCGGCGAGCATGCCGGTGGCCCGGTGCCCGGCCAGCGCGGGCGTCGGCAGAGCGGTGAGCAGCACCGCGAACTCGTCACCGCCGAGCCGGGCGACCAGGTCACCGGGGGCGGCCGCGTCCCGCAGCCGGCCGGCCACCTGGCGCAGCACCTCGTCGCCGGCGGCGTGCCCGAGCGTGTCGTTGACCTCCTTGAAGTGGTTCAGGTCGATCAGCAGCAGGGCGAAGAGGCCGGTGTGGGCGGTGGACCGGAAGAGACGGTCGGCGTGTTCGTACAGCCGGCGGCGGTTGGCCAGGCCGGTGAGCGGGTCGTGTGCGGCGGCATGCGCGTTCTCCGCGGCGATGCGGGCCAGTTCGGCGTACGCCTGGGCGTTCCGGATGGCGGTGCACACCGCCGACGCGAAGGTACGCAGCTTGTACTGCTCGACCTCGGTGAGCCGGACCGTCCCGCCGAACCGCAGGCGCAGCACCCCGACCCGGACGCTGCCGTCGTGCGCCACCAGGTCGACGGTGGTCTCGTCGGGCGGCGAAGGTGTGGTGACCAGCAGCGGGCCGTCGGCGAGGACGTGTGTCTCGGTGGCGCGTACGGTCCGGGCGGCCAGGTCGATGGCCGCCTCCACCGCCGAGAAGATCTGCGCGGCCCGCGTCGTCGCCGAGTGCAGCACCTGGGTGAGGTCCACCGCGTTGAGCTCGTCGGTCGCCTTGGCCAGACGCTGCCACGACTCCCGTTCCTCCCGGGTCCGGACGCTGCGGGACTGCCACAGGTGCATGCACACCACAACGAGTGGGACGACCAGCAGGAGCAGCGGGTTCGTGCCGGTGGCCAGCACGCCGACGACGATCAGGGTGGCCGCCAGCTCACCGAGATGCAGGATGAGCTTGGTGGTCCAGTCGTGCAGCGCGACCTGCCACAGGCTGCCGCCGGTCGCGACCGACAGCACCGGTACGAAGGCGAGGTGGTCGACCACGATGAAGGCGATCAGCGCCGCCACGATCGGGAGCATCGGGAAGGGTGGCCGGACCAGATCCGGCTGGACGTCGAAGAACAGGAAGACGGCCGCCGCCGCACCGGTGGTGAGCGCGCCCTTGGCGATGCCGAACGCGGTCTTCTGCGGCCCGAGCCAGCTCAGGCAGCGGATCACGGTGATCGCGGCAATCGTGCAGAACACCACCCAGGGCGCCGGGATCAGCGTCAGTCCGATCAGGACCGGGACCTCGCCCCAGGTGTTGCTGTCGACGTTGGACTTGACGCGGACGTGCACCCGGACCCGGTTGGCGATGATCAGGCCGGCGCCGAAGACGGCCAGGACCAGTGGGTGCGGGGGTGGGCCGGGGAGGCTCAGCGCGTACGCCAGGAAGCCCGCGGTGGCGCAGACCCCCAGAACGACGACGAGACCGATGAGCAGCCGAAGCCGCTGATCGGTCACGTTTTCGTCGCCTCGTGTGCGAGTCATCGATTCCTTGTCGTAGCCGAGCGCGACCGGATCGTCGCTCAAGGCTCAACCTAATTGATAAGCGTCTGTCCGCGCATTACGCGATTTTCAGCCCCACTCTTTTTCGCCGTACATGGCGTTTCCTCCACTTTGTCCGCTGTCGTCCTGACAGGGGATAAGTTAGGCGCGTGTAACGCTGATTTCCAGCAGATCGTGTCGGTATGCGCAGTATGCGGCAATAGCCTGCCACGCCATCACGGACAGTTTCTGAATGGAAACTCATTGCGATGAGAATCGCATCGTCCAGCCGTGACGAATTCTATTTCGTTACCACCTAGATGCCCCCTGAGCAGTGTGGACAAGATGTGAAGGGCAAACGAACTAGGCTTCCGGTATGCCCCAGGAAAGCCAACTCACCCACGTTGACGAGACCGGCGCCGCCCGGATGGTCGACGTTTCCGGCAAAACCGTGAGCGACCGCCGTGCCGTCGCGGCCGGCCGGGTCCGTACCACCGCTGAGGTCATCGACCTGCTGCGCCGTGACGGCCTGCCCAAGGGCGACGCGCTCGCGGTGGCCCGGCTGGCCGGGATCATGGGCGCGAAGCGGACACCCGACCTGATTCCGCTCTGCCACCCGATCGGGTTGCACGGCGTGAAGGTCGAACTGGAGCCCACCGCCACCACGGTCGAGATCACCGCGATCACCAAGACCGCCGACCGGACCGGCGTCGAGATGGAAGCGCTCACCGCCGTCGCCACGGCCGGCCTCGCGCTCATCGACATGATCAAGGCGGTGGACCCGGCGGCCAGCATCGAATCGGTCCGGGTGCTGCGCAAAGAGGGCGGCAAGACCGGCGAGTGGATCCGCCCGGAGGACCGGCCGTGACCATCCGGGCCCGCGTGATCGTCGCCTCCAACCGGGCCGCGGCCGGGGTCTACGCCGACACCAGCGGCCCCCGGCTCGTCACCGGGCTGCGCGAGCTCGGCTGCGAGGTGGGCGAGCCGGTTGTCGTACCGGACGGTGACCCGGTCGCCGAAGCGCTTCGCACCGCCGTCGCCGACGGCGTCGACGTGGTCCTGACCAGCGGCGGAACCGGCGTAACACCAACCGACCGCACGCCGGAGGCCACCCGCGGGCTGCTCGACTTCGAGATCCCCGGCATCGCCGAGGCGATCCGCGCCCACAGCCGCGACCGGGTCCCCGCCGCCGCTCTCTCCCGCGGGCTCGCCGGGGTGGCCGGCCGCACCCTGATCGTGAATCTCCCCGGCTCGACCGGCGGCGCCAAGGACGGGCTGGCCGTGCTCGGGCCGCTGCTCGCGCACACCGTGGACCAGATCCGGGGCGGCGACCACTGACGCTTCGAACCAGATCCGGACCAACTCCGGGGCGGCGACCACTGAGCGATAGGCTTCGCCGGTGACCGAGTCGACCCCTGTGGACTGGGAACTGGCCCGAGCCCTCGCCTTCGCGGCGGGGCAGGCCGCGGCGGGCGGCGCCGAGGAGATTCCGCTGGGCGAGGCCGACGGCCGGACCCTGGCCGAGCCGCTGCGCGCCCTCACCGACCTGCCGGCCTTCCCCACCTCGAGCATCGACGGTTGGGCGGTCCGCGGTCCGGCGCCCTGGCGCCCGGTCGGCCGGGTCCTGGCCGGCGGCACCCCGCCCCCGCTCACCACGGACGGCGACTGCGTCGAGATCGCCACCGGCGCCATGGTGCCGGAGGGCGCCACCGCCCTGGTCCGGATCGAGGACTCGGCAACCGGCCCGGACGGCCGGGTCACCGGCGAACCGAGGGCCGTCCCCGACTGGCGCCTGCCCGGCGAGGAGGCGCACCGCGGCGAGGAGTTGCTACCCGCCGGCACGGCGATCGACCCGGCGGTCATCGGTGTCGCCGCCACCTGCGGCTACGAGACCCTCCAGGTCCGCCCGGTCCCGCGCGCCGCACTCCTGGTCTTCGGCGACGAACTGCTCACCGCGGGCCCGCCCGGCAACGGCCGGGTCCGCGACTCGCTCGGCCCGCAGGTGCCGTCCTGGCTGCGCCGTTACGGCGCAGGAGTGGGCACGGTCACCGGCCCGGTCAAGGACACGCTCGACGCACACCTCGACGCCATCCGGTCCGCCCTCGACACCGCCGACCTGGTCTGCACCACCGGCGGCACCATGCACGGCCCGGTCGACCACCTGCACCCCGCCCTCGCCGAGCTGGGCGCCGAGTACATCGTCAACACCGTCGCGGTGCGCCCCGGCTTCCCGATGCTCCTGGCCCGGGTGCCCGGCCCGGACGGACGCCCGCGCTTCCTCGCCGGCCTCCCCGGAAACCCGCAATCCGCGATCATCGCCCTGGTCACCCTGGTCGCGCCGCTGCTGGCCGGCCTGCGCGGCCGCGATCTGCCCCCACTGCCGCAGGTCACCGCGGGCACGAGGATCGCCGGCCGCGGCGACTTCACCCACCTGGCCCTCGCCGCGCTCGACACCACCGGCCGGACCGCCACCCCGGTCGGCCACGTCGGCTCGGCCATGCTGCGCGGCCTCGCCAACTCCCACGGCTTCGCCGTCGTCCGCCCCGGCACCCAGGCCGCCGCCGGCGACACCATCGGATTCCTGCCCCTTCCGCTGACGCCCGGGGAGCGCCCGTGACCACCGAGAACCCCACCGAGACCGGCGCCGGCGTCATCCGGGCCGAGGTGATCGACGCACCGCTCGATCTGGCCGCTCACGAGGCCGACGTCGCCGACCCCCGGGCCGGTGCGGTGGTCTCGTTCCAGGGCGTGGTCCGCGATCATGACCACGGTCGCGGCGTCACCCTCCTGGAGTACGAGGGTCACCCCACCGCCGCCGCCATCCTCCGCGAGGTGGCGTCAGAGATCGCCGCTGACCCGGCGGTCTACGCGGTGGCCGTCTCACACCGCATCGGAACCCTCCAGATCGGCGACGTCGCCCTGGTCGCCTCGGTCAGCACCGCGCATCGCGCGGCCGCTTTCGCCGCGTGCGCCCGCCTGGTCGACGAGGCCAAGGCCCGCCTGCCGATCTGGAAACGCCAGGTCTTCCACGACGGCACCGAAGAATGGGTCAACTGCCCTTAAAACCCACGATTTCGTACGAGAGTGCCAGCCCTCGACGAACAATGGCAGTCCCGTAGCGCACCGCGAGCCGGGTGCCATTCAAGCCCGTGCCGCGCCCGCCGGGCTGAGATCGCGGGCCAGGCTCCGTGGATCAGCCGCCGCGTGGGAGAGGGATCGCCGCGGGGCGGGAGGCGCGGCCCGGGCGCGGGGTGGGCAGGGACGGGGTGCCATGCCGCCACGGGAGGGTGTTGACCAGCAGGATCAGGGCGAAGGCCGGGATGTTCCAGGGCAGCGACCAGGACGGTGGCGCCAGCAGGGCCAGGTAGACGAGCAGGGCCCCGGCCAGGAACGCGCCGCCGGTGAGACGGGTGGAACGGGGCAGCCGGCCACCCAGGCGGCGGCGCATGCCGGTGTCGGCGAGCACCAGAACGGCCGGGAGCAGCCAGAGCGTCTCGGCCGAGGTGGACACCGGGCCGGTGATGGCGCCGGTCAGGCCGACCAGGGTGAAGGCCGCCACCTCGTCGCCGTCGGTGTGGGCCGAGCGGGCCCGGATGAGGCCCACGGCGAGCAGCAGCATCCCGAAGGCGAACCAGACCAGCACCGGTGGCGCCGGGAAACCGTAGAGACGGGCCATCACACCGGCCAGTGACTGATTGTCCGGGGCGCTGACCGGGGCGGGGCGGTCCAGTTCCCACATGACCGTCCCGTACCAGGAAAGGGTCTCGTCGGGAGCCACCGCCAGCGTGGCCAGGGTGACCACCGCGGCCGTGAACAGGGCCGTCACGGCGGCCCGGCGCTGCTTGGTGAGCAGCAGGAAGACGATGAAGAGCAACGGTACGGCGCAGAGCGCGGCGGCCAGACCGCTGCCCACGCCCGCCCACGAGCCGGTGATCCAGATCCGGCGCAGACGACGACGGAACCTGTCCGGGAACCAGTGCGGTCCGCGGTCCAGGGCGGTGCGGCGGCGCGGGCCCGGCAGGTCGGCCAGGATGCGGTGCCGGGCACGCTCGGCACGGCGCAGGGCGATCAGGTCGGCGGCCAGCAGGGCGAGGATCAGCAACTCCGGGCGGCCCAGGCCGATGGTGGCCCGGACCGGTTCGGAGAGCAGCGCGCACGCGGCCGCGGCCAGGACGAACGGGGTGCGGCGGCGACCGTGGCGACGGGCCACCGGGCCGGCGACGACCAGCGTGGTCAGCAGGAGAGCCGCCACCCCGGCCACGGCCAGCAGCCAGCCGGCGGCACGCAGCGGCAGCAGGGTCAGGGGTGCGAGCAGCATGGCCAGTGCGGGTGGCAGCGCGGCGCCGGCCTGGTTGCCGGGGGCGCGGTAGGCGTACAGGTCCGCGCCGTCGAGCCACCCCCGGATGGCGGTGTGTTCCACGGCGAGGGTGCTCAGCGCGTACCGCTGAAGGTAGAGAGTGATGACCGCCAGGGTGAGCAGGCCGCCGAGAACGACCAGCCCGAACCGCATGCGCGCAGCGTTGTGCGCCCCTCTTCGCTTCGCCGGCATGGCGCGACCCCCGTCTCGTTACCGGGCACGGCATGGCCTGCCGGTCGACCCGCCGCTCGCACGAAGGGCGAAGCGGTCGGGATCGGCGGCACGTCGTAGCCGAGCGGAAGCGAGCTTAGAAGGCGCAGACCGACCGCGCGGTCCCTTGTCCGCTTTAACGCAAACGCCGCGATAAGGTTGTTATCCGGGCAATCTGCGCGCCGTGGCGGCGGCCGTCGCGGCGATCCTCGCCTCCCGTTTCGCGGTGCGCACGGCTCGGCGCACCGACCGCTGGCTGCGATCCACCGCGTGCGTGGTGCGGTAGCGCAGACTCGGCCGGCCCTCGGTGTCGGCGGCGGCGAGCAGCAGCCCGCCGAGCAGACCGAGATTGCGCAGCAGGTGATCGCGGTCACCCTTGTCGGTCGCGGTGTGCGGGATCAGGCCGACCGCCAGCACGGCGGCGGAGAGCCGGGTGAACCGCCCGGTGGCCAGGGCGAGACCGGCCAGCACGTCGGCGGCCGCCTTGGCCCGCACCAGGGTGACCGGATCGGTGGGCAGGCGCGGGTCCGTGCGCTCCAGCAGCGGCGTCACCCGGTCGGTGAACGGGCGGACCGCTTCAGCCCGCTCCTCGGGGCGGGCCAGGGCACGGATGCCGTCGAACACGAAGATCGATGCCAGCATGGCTCGGGCTGCGGTGCGTACGGGCCTCATGCCCCGGTTATACCCGTAACCGGCCGACTACACCGGCTGTGTTCTGAGGTAGCGGCCGAAGTGCGGGACGGTGAACGCCACCGTCCCGCGCTCGCCGGAGTAGATGAGTCCTTTTTTGATCAGTGCGTCGCGGGCCGGCGAGAGGCTGGCCGGCTTACGGCCCAGCGAGGTGGCGATGTCCGACGTCGGCACCGCGGCGTCCATGTCGTTGCCGGGGTCGTCGGAGAGCGCCGCCATGGCCCGCATGTACTCCCGCTCGGCCGGGGTGGCCCGCTCGAACCGGGAGCCGAAGAAGCCGACCGCCAGCTCGCCCTCGGCCTCGGGCGCGGCCACCCGGACGTCGTCGGCGGTGATCGGCGACTGCGGCGCGTGATCCCAGGTGGCCTTCCCGTACGCCTGGACGAAGTACGGATACCCGCCGGACTTCTCGTAGAGCAGGTCCAGCGCCTCCTGGTCGTAGTCCACGCCCTCCCGCTCGGCCGGCACGCCGAGCGCCAGATCGGCGGCGTCCCGGTCCAGCCGGTCGATCCGTGCATACCGGAACAGCCGCTCGGAGTACGACTTGGCGGCGGACAGCACGGCCGGCAGGTGCGGCAGCCCGGCGCCCACCACGATCAGCGGCGCGCCCAGCTGGGACAACTCGTGGCAGGCCGCGCAGAGCGCCGACACATCGGTGGCGCTGAGGTCCTGCATCTCGTCGATGAACAGGGCGATCCCGGTGCCGACGTCGGTGGCCAGCGAGGCGGCGTCGGTGAACAGCTCGACCAGGTCGATCTCGATGTCGCCGGAGTCGGCGCGGCCGCGCGCCGGCGGCACGTCGATGCCGGGCGCCCAGCGGTCCCGGATCTTCGCGTTGGTCTCGTTGGCCCGCAGCGCGAACGCCTTGAGTACGCCGAGCACCTCGTCCACCCGGTCCGGGTCGCGGTGGTGCGGGGCCAGCTCGCGGATCGCCATGTGCAGCGCGCCGGAGACCGGGCGGCGCAACGACTGGTCCGGCCGGGCCTCGATCTTGCCGGTGCCCCAGAGGCGGCCGATCGCGGCCGAACGCAGCGTGTTGAGCAGCACCGTCTTGCCCACGCCGCGCAGGCCGGTCAGGACCAGGCTGCGCTCGGGACGGCCGCGGGCCACCCGCTCCAGAACGACGTCGAAGGCGTCCAGCTCGCGACCGCGGCCCGCCAGCTCGGGTGGGCGCTGACCGGCGCCGGGAGCGTACGGATTTCGCACCGGATCCACGCGTAGCACCGTATCGGGCCGTCTAGCGCGAACGCTAGAGTCGCCTCGATATCACCATCTAGGGTTTTCTAGCGGATTCCCTAGACCGTGGAATACTCCTTGAGGCAGAGCACGAAGTCCACGTCGTCGTATTCGGTGTCGTAGTAGTACCACTTCGTGTAACCGGTCACCTTGGAGCATTTGCCGACCGCGTCCTTCTCACCGGTGGTCTTGCCGTCGATCCGCTTCAGCACCAGGTAGGTGTTCGCCGTGCAGACCACCACACGCAGCTCAGGCTCGTTGTCGGTGCCCTCGTTGCGGACGCACTGACCCTTCGCCACGAACCGGGCGTCCTCACTGGTCTGCGGTCGTGCCCCGTGCCCGGCCGGCGCCGTCGTGGTCGCCGCCACCGGCGTCTTCGTCTCCTTGTCGCGGCCCAGCCAGAACCAGGCGCCGGTGGCCACCCCGCCACCGATGAGGACAGTGAGCACGGCGACCAGCGCGCCCATCGCGAAACCGCGCCGCGCCGGTGGCGGCTTCCACTCGGCCGGCGGTTTCCAGCCCGGCTGCGGCGGCTGCTGTTGTGGAATCGGCGGCTGGCTCCACGGCTGCTCGTTCGCGCCCCACGGGTCGGCGGGTTCCGAGTACGGCTCCTCGGGGCTCCCACCCAGCCATGGCTGACCAGGGTACGGCCCGTTCTGCGACATCGGGGGTCCCTCCAGAAGCGGTCTACGCTGCCTGCCACCGTAGCGTGCGGCGGACAATCGGCTACCTTTCACGTTCGTGTCATCACACTTGGTGATCTTGTCGATGCTGTTCGGGGCGGCGGCGGGGGCGTTCCTGCCCCGTGTCGCGTACCGGCTGACCGTCCCCTTCGGAGAACCGGCACGGCCGGCGTGTGCCCGCTGTGACCGGCCGTTCCCACCAGGAGCGGCCGGCTGGATCCACGCCGGACCGGCCTGCTGCCGCGGCGGAATCGTCCCGGCCGGGACGCTGTCACTGGTCGGCGGCCTGCTGGCGGTCCTGCTCGGACCGGTACCCCAACTGCCGGTCCACCTGCTCGCCGCGATCCCCGGAGTGCTTCTCGCGGCGATCGACCTGGGCTGCCTGCGCCTGCCCGACAAACTGGTCGGCACACTCGCCCTCGGCGCGGGGACACCGCTCGCCCTGCTGGCGCCCGGCCGGATCGGCCCGGCCCTGGCCGCCGGCGCGCTGGCCGGCGCCGGGTACCTGGCGATCGCGATGCTGCCCGGGCGCGGACTCGGCCTCGGCGACGTGAAACTGGGCGCGGCACTGGCGTTCCTGCTCGGGTTCGCGGGCTGGCCGGCGGTGGCCGTCGGTCTCGGCACCGCCCACCTGCTCAACGGCGCGGTCGCCACCTGGTTGCTGGTGCGGCGGCGAGCACGGCCGATCCCGTTCGGGCCGGCCCTGCTCGCCGGAGCGCTCGCCGGGCTTACAGCAGTCTGAGCTGACGATCCTTCGGGCGAGCCGGGGTTGCCTCACCCAGCTTCTCGAAAAGCCCGGAATCGATCACATCGAGGAACGGAGTGGGGCTCTGCTCCCGCTCGCTGCCGTGCCGCGACCGTTTCGCCGAATGGCTCACATACAGCCGGTCCTGGGCGCGGGTCAGGCCCACGAAGAACAGTCGGCGCTCCTCGGCCGTCTCCTCCTCCGACGGGGCAGAACCGGGCCAGCGCAGCGGCAACAGACCGTCCTCACAACCGACCAGGAAGACCACCGGGAACTCAAGGCCCTTCGCGGCGTGCAGAGTCAGCAGGTTCACCGCCTCCGCCCGCGGATCCAGCGCGTCCACCTCGGCGCCCGTCGCCAGCTGCTGCAGGAACAGCGGCAGATCCTCACCCACCCGGTGGGCCAGCGGCATCAGCAGCTCGGTGGCGGTCCAGATGTCCTCCGGCGCCAGCTGTCCACCGTCCAGCGTCGGGGCGGCGAACCGCTGCGCCAGCACCTGACCGGCCAGCCTCACCCGGGTCGCGAGCGAACCGCCCCCACTACCGGCGTGCCGCAGCTCCCGGGAGATCTCGGCGACCCCGGCCCGGTCCCGCAGCCGGTTGTGCGACCGCTTCTGCACCGGGATGCCGGCCCGGGACAGGGCCTCCATGATCGGGCCGGACTGGGCGTCGGTGCGGTACAGCACCGCCATGTCGGAGAACGACAGATTCCCGGCTGTGGCGGCACGGGAGTCCACCCGGCCCGAGTCCAGCGAGCGGTGCGAGAGACCACCGACAAGCTCATCGATCGTACGGACGACGAAGTCGGCCTCGTCCGCGACACTGCGGGCGGCATAGCGGCCCACCAGCGCGGCCTCCGGGTCGAGCCGCGCCGGGTCCAGCCGGCGGCCACGAACCAGAGTCGTCGGGGCGATGGCCTGCACCGCGGCGGCCAGAATCGGCGCCGACGACCGGTAGTTGCGGGTCAACCGGACCAGGCGGGCGTCCACGAAGTCGGAGTTGAACCGCAGGAAGTACTGCACGTCGGCACCCCGGAACGAGTAGATCGCCTGGTCCGGGTCGCCGATCGCGCACAGGTTGCCGTTCGGCGGGCTGAGCAGGCGCAGCAGCTCGTACTGGAGCTCGTCGACGTCCTGGTACTCGTCCACGAAGATCCACTGCCAGCGCCTGCGGTACTTCTCGACCAGCGCCTGGTCCTCCCGCAGCAGCGCCACCGGCACGCTGATCAGATCGTCCAGGTCGACCAGGTCCTGCTGGCGCAGCAGCTTCCGGTACGCCGCGTCGTCCTCGCCGGCCTGCTCCCGGGCCCGCGCCTGCTCCTGGTCGTCGGCGATGCGCCAGCCCGAGCCCAGCCCGGCCGCCTTCGCGTTCTCCTTCAGCACCGTCAGGCCCAGCGAGTGGAAAGTGCCCACCGTGATGTCCTCGGCCACGTCGCCGAGCAGCGCCTCGAGACGCTCCCTCAGCTCCGCCGCGGCCCGCCGGGTGAACGTGATGGCCAGGCAGCGTTCCGGGAAGACACCCAGTTCGGCACAGAGGTACGCGATGCGGTGCGTCAGTGTCCGGGTCTTGCCGGTGCCCGGGCCGGCCACGATCAGCAGCGGACCGCCCGGCGCCGACGCGGCCACCCGCTGCATCGCGTCCAGCCGGTCCAGCAGACCGGTGCCGACCTCCTCCATCCCGGCCAGCATCGGCTCGAACGGCTCGTGCGGGCTGGGCGGCGGGGCCAGCGGTGGCGGGGCCGGCTTCTCCTTGAGCGGCTTGGCCTTCGGCTTCGCCGCCATCGGCTCCGGCTTCGGCTTCGGCGTCTCCACCGGGAAGTCGAACAGTGTCTCCACCTGCGGGGCGCTGTTGCGGTTACGCAGCTCACCGGAGTCGAAGAGGGTGATCACGCCGTACTCGCCGTCATAGCCGGGCACCCGCCGCACATCGCCGCTCCGGAGCCGGGTGATCGCCTCGCGCAGCTCGTCGCCGCCCGCCTTGCCGATCTCGTCCACCGGTACCTTTCGCAGGATGTCCAGCTCCGCGCCGAGTGTGGCGACCAGATGGTTGAGCTGGGACTCCACCGTCTTCGACTTCGGGCCGACACCGTGGATCTCGCCGAGGATCTCGTGCAGCTGGATCAGGTGCTCGACGTGGTCGTCCTTCTGGAAGCCCAGCGGACGGTCGGCCAGGTCCTCGATCCGGCTCAGCACGCCGACGGTCAGCTGGCGCCCGCACTCCGGGCAGCGGCCGCCGGCCTGCCGGGTCCGCTCCGGCTCCCAGTTCACCCCGCAGGCCCGGTGGCCGTCGGCGTGGTACTTCCCCTCCTCCGGGAAGAACTCGAGCGTCCCGGCCTGGCCGACGCCGTCCCGCACCGCGAAGTAGTCGGGGGTGCCGGTGAACAGGGTCGCCTCACGGGCCAGGGCGGCCGGCGAGTGCGCGTCCGAGTTCGAGACCAGGCGGTAGCGGTCCAGGCTGGAGACCCGCCAGTTCATCTCCGGGTCCGAGGAGAGGCCGGTCTCCACCGCGGTGACGTGGTCGGCCAGGTCGGCGTAGCAGTCGGCGATCGCGTCGAAACCCGACTTCGACCCCAGGGCGGAGAACCACGGTGTCCAGATGTGCGCCGGAACCAGATAGCCGCCGGCCTCCAGGGTGATCTCCAGAAGATTCCGCGAGTCCAGGCCCAGGATCGGGCGGCCGTCCGCGGTCAGGTTGCCGATCCGGGCCAGCGCCGTGTTGATCTTCGCGACCGACTCGAAGTCGGGAGCGTAGAGCAGGTGGTGGACCTTGCGGGTCTTGTCGTCCTGCTTGTAGATCGTGGAGATCTCGACGCTCAGCATGAACCGGGCCGGGTCGGTGCCGCGCAGCGAACCCGGCAGCCGCTTCGTCACCGGCTTCTCATCGGCCAGCCGGAACAGGCCCGGCTCGGCCGGTTCGAGGCTCTCCCGCAGGTGCTCGAACCAGGCCGGGTGGGTGAAGTCGCCGGTGCCGAGCAGGGTGATGCCCTTGCGCCGGGCCCACCAGGCCAGGTTGGGCAGGGTCAGATCACGGCTGCACGCCCGCGAATAGCGGGAGTGAATGTGCAGGTCCGCGACATATGTATCCGTGCTGACCGCCACGTTCCGCATCCTGTCACGGCCGTCGGTTCCGCCAAGCTTCGCCACGCTCAAACACACTTACCGATCTTGATGGGTTACGCCACACGCAATTCGATGACCGTGACCTGCGGGGGCGCGCCCACCCGCACCGGAGGACCCCAGAAACCCGCGCCGTTGGTCACATACACCGGCACGCCGTCCACCTTCCCGAAGCCGGAGACTACCGGCTGCTGCAATTTCACGAGCATGTTGAACGGGGCCATCTGGCCGCCGTGCGTGTGCCCGGAGACCTGGAGATCCACCCCGTAGGGCGCCGCCTCCTTGGCGGCCACCGGCTGGTGGGCCATCAGCACCACCGGCCGGGTGGTGTCCCGGTCGCCCAGCGCGCGGGCGAAGTCCGGGCCGTCGCCCTGCTCCTCACCGGTGAGATCGTTCACACCGGCCAGATCCAGTCCGTTGATCTCGACCCGCTCGTTGCGCAGCGGCCGGATCCCGAGCCGGGCCACCTCCTCGACCCACTCCTCGGCACCCGAGTAGTACTCGTGGTTCCCGGTCACGAAGAACGCCCCGTGCCGCGACTCGATCCCACCCAGCGGCGCCGCGAACCGGCCCAGCTCGGCCACACTGCCGTCGACCAGGTCGCCGACCACGCACACCAGGTCCGCGTTCACCGAGTTGATCACCCGGGTGATGCGCCGTGCGTGCTCCACCCCCGTGAGCGGCCCGATGTGGATGTCGGAGACCACGGCCAGCCGTGTTCCGTCCATCGACCGTGGCAGCTTGGCGATCCGCAGCTGGACGCGGTCGATCTGCGGCGCCCCGGTCGCGGTCTTCACGCCGTAGCCGGTGATGCTCGCCGCGGTGAGCCCGGCGAAGATCGCCGTCCCCCGGGCCAGGAGCAGCCGCCGGTCCATTCCCGGCCCCTGACCCCCACCTCCGTGTCCCGCCGCGTCGCCGTCTGCCGGCTCCCGGCCCGCGCCCCCGTGCCCTGCCGGACCGCCGTCTGCTGTCTGCCGGCTTGCGCCCCCGTGTCCCGCCGGACCGCCGTCTGCTGTCTGCCGGCTTGCGCCCCCGTGTCCCGCCGCGTCGTCGTCTGTCGGCTCCCGGCCCGCGTCCCCGTGTCCCGCCGCGTCGCCGTCTGCCGGCTCCCGGCCCGCGTCCCCGTGTCCCGCCGCGTCGTCGTCTGCTGTCTGCCGGCTTGCGCCGCCGCTCTCACCGGCGGCGCCGGCCTCGTCGACCGTGTCGACGGCCGCGGCTCCACCCGCGGCCAGCGTCACCGCCCCACTGCCGCTCAGTGCCGCCTCACCGCCACCGAGCGACTCGCTGCCGTGCCCGCTCGCCGCGCTGCTCAGCGCCGGCTCACCGCGGCGCTCGCTCGCTGTCGGCGCGCTGGCGTGCCCGTTTGCCGAGCCGTTCAGTGCCGGCTCGGCGGTGGGAAGGGGTTCGGCTGCCGGGCTGCCCGGAGCGGCGGCGGTCCCGGGAGCGTGCGACGCACGGTCGCTGCCTTCTCCGGGGGTACGCGCCCACAACCGCAGCGCCAGCAGCCGGGGGATCTCCAGCACGAGCAGCGTGATCAGCAGGTAGAACATCACGGCGATCCACAGATAGCCGGGCCAGGCCAGCCACGTGAGGTGGCCGGCCCGCACCCCGCCCATCGTCACCGGGAACAGCACGAAGAGCAGGACCGCCAGAGCCGTCCCGGCGCGGCGGGCCGGACCGGGCCGCAGTGGATCACGGACCAGCCTCTTCCACAGGTAGAAGTGGATCAGACCGACGATCACCAGGACCATCGCGATGAACAGCACCAACTCGAACCCTCCCCAGCCGGCCCCACCCGCGGCCGTGCCCTCCAGCTTGCCCGACCCAGTTTCCCCGACCAGCCCGAGCCCCTGGAGCCGTGAACGATCGACGTTCTCAGCGGCGTCTCAGCAGCCGCATGCCGGGCCGGACCGTCCCACCCGTCAAACAGCGCGACGGCGCGGGAGGTGGCTGGCCGATACAAGCGCATCACCCTCATGCCGGCTCCGGGCCCGGCCATCGGCCGGTCAGATAGCGGGCCAGCAGGGCGGCATGCGACAGCGGGCTGCTGGTGTCGGCCGGGTCGCCGTTGGTCGTGTAGTCGAGCAGGACGATGCCGCCCGCTGCCAGACCGCGCAGCCGGTCGACGAGATCCGGGACCCGGTGCTCGAGCACCCACCGATAGGCCGGCAGGTAGATCCGCTGACGGGCGGTCGGATAGTCCAGCAACTCCTGACCGGTCAGCCCGGCACGATGACCACGAACCGGCCCGTAGCGGCGCACGGTCCGTTTGATCCTGGTCATCGAGGTGACGGCCAGCTTCCCCGGATCGACATCGGCGCTCTCGAACACCTTCAGCGCCTGCCAGATCCCCTCGACCGAGGCGCCGACCGCCCCTGGCGTGAGTGGAATCGGAATGCCGCCGTGTGGGTAGAACGGGCTCAGCCGCACCCACGGCTCCGGCCCCCGCGAGGTCACGTCGATGACGGTCGCCCCGGGAAATGCAGCCCGCACCGATTCCGGCTTCCGTCGTCTGCTCGCGACATCAACCCGCATCCCAGCCTCCCCGTCGGTCCCACCGCACATGCTGCCCCAGGGGTACGACAAAACCCGCCGACCAGCGCAGCAGGAGAGTGACGCGGGACTGTCCGGATAGCGGCTGATCTTGTTCGGCTGGTCGTCGGTGCTGTCTCGGCACCGCAGAGCCAGCCGGAGGTGCACAGCTACTTGAACCCCAGTGGCGCGGCGATCTTGGACGACTGGCCACCGAAGGCGGTGGCAAAGCGTCCAAGATCGCCCCTCGGGCTAACCGGGAGCGCGAGAGCGCGGCGAGAAGCCGCGTCAGCTGCCCGCGAGTGGTGGCGGAAGGTGCGTCAGCCGCCCGTGAGTGGTGGCGGAAGGTGCGTCAGCCGCCCGTGAGTGGTGGCGGGGAGCGTGTCACTTATCCGCGAGTGGTGGCGGAAGGTGCGTCAGCCGTCCGTGAGTGGTGGCGGGGAGCGTGTCACCTGTCCGCGAGTGGTGGCCAGAGGGCGTGTCAGCCGCCCGCGAAAGGCGGCAGGATGTCGACCGTAACGCTCTCCGGCAGCGCCGCCGCCCGATCGTGGCAGGTGAGCCCATCCACCAGGAAGCTGGCCGCCTTCAGTACCAGAGCCAACCGCTCACCATGCTGCTCGACCAGGACCTGGATCAGTTCGTCCAGGTCCGCGGCCTCAACCGTCTCACTGGAGGTGCCGCCGGCGGCCGCGCGTGCCCCGGCGAAGTAGCGGACCGTGAGCACCGGTTCAGCCTCCGATTGCGGACATGGGACGGGCGGGCTGGAGGAAGGACGGATCGTCGATGCCGTGTCCGGCGCGTTTGCCCCACATGGCGGTCTGCCAGGCCGTACCGATCTCCTCGTCGGAGGCCCCGCCCCGCAGAAGGCCGCGCAGATCGCTCTCCTCGGTGGCGAAGAGGCAGTTGCGGACCTGGCCGTCGGCGGTGAGGCGGGTACGGTCGCAGTCGCCACAGAACGGGCGGGTCACGCTGGCGATCACGCCGACCCGGGCCGGTTCCCCGGCGGCGTCGACATAGCCGGGGACCAGCCAGGTCTCGGCCGGCGCCGTTCCACGTGAAACATTGTCAGGCTGGAGATCGAAGGGCTCGAGCGCGGCGAGGATCTCCTCGGCGGTGACCATCTCGTGCCGGTCCCACTGATGCTGGGCGTCGAGCGGCATCTGCTCGATGAAGCGCAACTGATAGCCGTGGCTGAGGGCGAACCGCAGCAGCGCCGGCGCCTCGTCCTCGTTGACCCCGCGCATCAGCACGGTATTGATCTTCACGGGGGTGAGCCCGGCATCGGCCGCCGCCCGCAGGCCCGCCAGCACGTCGGCGTGCCGGTCGCGCAGGGTGAGCGTGTTGAACCGGACCGGGTCGAGGGTGTCCAGCGAGACGTTCACCCGATCGAGGCCGGCATCACGCAGCCCGACGGCGATCCGGTCCAGGCCGATCCCGTTCGTCGTGACCGACAGTTTGGGGCGCGGATCGAGCCGCGCCGTCTCCGCCACGATGTCCACCAGGCCGCGCCGGATCAGCGGCTCGCCGCCGGTGAACCGCACCTCGGTGACGCCGAGCCGCTCGACCGCGATCCGGACGAGCCGCTTCACCTCGTCGTCGGAGAGTTGCTGCTGCTGCGGCATCCAGGCGAGGCCCTCCGCCGGCATGCAATACGTGCAGCGCAGGTTGCACCGGTCGGTCAGCGAGACGCGCAGATCGGTCGCGATGCGGCCGAACCGGTCGACGAGCCCGGTCACGGTCGCCACCGGGCCGGCTCGGCTGATCTCCTGGAGATGCGCACGTGTCGAATTTAGCCGCTCATCACGCATCCCGCCGCTAGCCATATCGCCCTATGGGCAACCCGTCTCTCCGTTCCGGGCCTTTCGCCCCATAGATCAACGATCAAAAGGACAGGACGGCCGTGGCGGCGGCCCGCACCGCGTCCCGGTACCCACCGCCGAACGCCGCGGTGTGCACCAGCAGCAGGTGCAGTTGATGCAGCGGTACCCGGGCCTGCCAGCCCTCCGCCAGTGGCCACTGCTCCCGGTAGGCGGCCAGGATGACGTCCAGGTACGGCACCCCGCCGAACAGGGAGAGTGTCGCCAGATCGGTCTCCCGGTGGCCGCCGTGCGCCGCCGGGTCGACGAGCCAGGCACGGCCGTCGGCGGCCCACAGCAGGTTGCCCGGCCACAGGTCGCCGTGGATTCGTGCGGGCGGTTCGCTCACCGCGTACCCCTCGAGGGTTTTGATGATCTGCTCGATGAGGGTGACGTCGGTCTCGGAGATTGCGCCGCGATCGGCCGAGATCTTGAGGTAGGGAAGCAGGCGCCGGGTGGCGAACCAGGAGGCCCACGTGCCGGTGCCGGGAGTGTTGTCCAGCGGTAGCGGGCCGATCCAGCCCGGCCAGGCAGCGCCGAAGGTGTCGGCGCCGCTGCGATGCAGGTGGGCGAGTGAGCGGCCGAACGTCTCCGCCGCCTGCCGGGTGGGCTCGCCGGGCTGGACCCATTCGGTGGCGAGCAGATCCGGTAGGGCGACCAGGACCTCCGGTACCGGAACCGTCTCCGAGGAGCGCAGCCAGGCCAGTCCGGCCGCCTCCGCCGCGAACATGCCGTCGGGCGCCGGACCGGACGGCCACGACTTCGCGAACAGGGATGTTCCGTCGTCGAGGGTGAGCCGGGAGACGCCTCGGGCCACCGGTGTCTCACGGATTCGCTGGTGGGTCAGAAATGTCGGGAGGTGCTCAGGGTGCGCGCGCAGATACGCCAGGTCCACTCGGCTATCTTGCGCTTCTGGTGACGTAAGTCTCCATTCGGAGGCAAGATGACGTCATGACCCCTGTCGTCGTGCGCTCGTACCGCCCGAGTGACCACTCCACTGGCAGGCGCCTGTGGACCGAGCTCACCAGACAGCACAACGAGATGTACGGGGAACACCAGGACGACGGCGGCGCCGGTTTCGAGGAGTACCTGACCAGGCTCGACCTCTCCGGGCTGTGGGTGGCCGACCACGCCGACGACGGGGTGATCGGCATGGTCGGGCTGATCATGCGGGGCCGGGCCGGTGAGGTCGACCCGGTCGTCGTGACGATCACCCACCGGCACAAGGGCGTGGGCCGCCGCCTGCTGCAACACGTCGCGAGCGAGGCCAAGCGCCGCGAGATGACCGCGCTGACCATCTCGCCGGAGTCCCGCAACGTGGAGGCGATCCGCAGTCTGCACGCGGCCGGCTACGACGTGGTCTCGTCGATCGAGCTGACCATGGACCTGGACCGGCACACCCACTCCTGGCACCAGGAGGGTCTGCAACTGCACGAGTTGCCGTTCCGCTCCTAGCTGCGCCTTTGCGATCGCCGCCTGTGGACGGGCCGGCGTGTCGTCCACAGGGCATCCCACCGGCCGCCGAATGCGAGCACGCTGCCGGGCATGACAGGCGACTGCTCCCTCGTCCTCCGTACCCCCTCCGATCTCCTCGCGGCACTGCCGTTCCTGCTCGGCTACCACCCGCGCGACGACCTCGCCCTGGTCGGCCTGCGCGGCCGTGAGCTCGATTTCGGCGCGTGTCTCGACCTGCCGCCGCCGGACCGGTGCGCGGAGACCGCCCGGGAGGTGGCCGGAGCGGTGGCCCGGCAGCGTCCCGACGCGATGGTGATCGTCGGCTACGGGCCGCCCCGGCGGGTCACCCCGGTCGTCCTGTCCGTCGCCGAGGCGCTGCGGGCCGCCGGTGTGCGGATCGACGACGTGCTCCGGGTCGACGACGGCCGCTGGTGGTCGTATCTGTGCGAGGACCCGGGCTGCTGCCCGCCGCAGGGTCTGCCCTGCCCGCCGCCGGACAGCGTGATCGCGGCCTCGGCCACCTACCTCGGCCGGGTCGCCCTGCCCAGCCGGGAGCACCTGGTGGCCCAGGTCGCGGCGGTGCGCGGCCCGGCCCGCAGGGCCATGGCGGCGGCCACCGAACGGGCCCGGAGCCGCTTTCCCGAGTTGCTCGACGACGTCCGGCGGATCCGGCGGGCCGGCCGCCTGGCGATCCGGGAGGCCGAGAAGCGGTACCGGTCCGGTGCCGCCCTGACCGACGACGAGGTCGCCTGGCTCGGGTCGTTGCTGGTGGACCGGGGTGTGGAGGACTATGCGCTCGACCGGACCGGTCCGGAGGAGTGGCGGGTCCGGCTCTGGACCGACGTGGTGCGGCGGGTCGAGAAGGCGTTCGTGGCGGCTCCGGCCTGCCTGCTCGGGTTCGCCGCCTGGCGGCTGGGCCGGGGCGCGCTGGCCCGGGTGGCGGTGGACCGGGCCCTCAGCGCGGAGCCCGGTCACCAGCTCGCCCGGATGCTGTTCGAGGTGCTGATCTGCGGAGTGCCCCCGGCCCTGGTGAACCGTCGTGCGGGCTGACCGGTCAGGGCCGTTCGGTCTCCTGGCGGACGGTCTCCGCGCCCTGGTCCTCCGGCGCCGTCGTGCGCAGGCCGGGCGACGGGGTCGGGTTGTCGGCGACCTTGTGCAGGCCGGGCACCCGGTCCTCGATGACGAAGGAGGCCCGGGTGTGCGCCGGCGCGCCCGCCTCGGTGACGTAGGGCAGGACCACGAAGTCGGCGATCAGCGTCTCCCCGGTGATCCGCGCCCGGACGTAA
Source organism: Actinoplanes lobatus (assembly GCF_014205215.1). NCBI lineage: Bacteria > Bacillati > Actinomycetota > Actinomycetes > Micromonosporales > Micromonosporaceae > Actinoplanes > Actinoplanes lobatus. The sequence goes on along the minus strand of NZ_JACHNC010000001.1, from coordinate 2,187,606 downwards.
CCGCGCTGGTTGTTGTAGAAGCGCAGGTGCGGGTTCCAGGCGGCCCAGGTGTGGTTGCCGCTCGCCACGTCGGCCCCGTTCCCGCCGGAGGTGATCGACGAGCAGACCAGCTCGGTGCCGACGGTCTTCGAGGTGGGGTCGTTCCAGTCCAGCTTGAGCTCGTCGGCCCAGTGCGCGTGCACGTCACCGGTGAGCACCACCGGGTTGCGGACCCTGGCGTCCACCCAGCCGCGGGTGATCCGGTCCCGCGAGCCCTGGTAGCCGTCCCAGGAGTCCATGCTCAGCACCTTCTGGGGGCCGGAGTTGTTGTCCCGCTGTCCGAAGAAGACCTGCTGGCCGAGGACGTCCCAGCGGGCGGTGGACCGGCGGAAGCCGTCGAGCAGCCAGGCCTCCTGTTCGGCGCCGGTGATCGAGCGGGCCGGGTCGGCGGCGGCCGCGCAGTCCTTGTAGCCGTCGCCGCACCCCTGGTCGTCGCGGTACTGCCGGGTGTCGAGCATGTGGAAGGTGGCGAGCCGGCCCCAGTGCAGCCGTCGGTGGAGCAGCATATCGATGCCGTTCGGGATCGACGACCGCCGCAGCGGCATGTTCTCCCAGTAGGCCTGGAACGCCGCGGCCCGCCGGGCCAGGAAGTTCGGGTCGGGCTGCTCGGGCACCTCGTCGGCCCAGTTGTTCTCGGTCTCGTGGTCGTCCCAGACCACCGCCCACGGGGCGACGGCGTGCGCTGCCTGGAGGTCCGGGTCGGTCTTGTACTGGGCGTGCCGCTGCCGGTAGTTGGCCAGCGTGACGGTCTCCGGGCCCTCGTGGTCGCGCGGGTTGCCGCCGGGGATGTTGTAGGTGTCCGGCGCGTACTCGTACTGGTAGTCGCCGAGGTGCAGGATCAGTTCCGGCTCGTCCTCGGCCAGCCGGCGGTAGGCGGTGAAGTAGCCGTGCTCGTACTGGGAGCAGGAGGCGAACGCCATGGCCAGGGCGCTGGGCCGGGACCAGCGGGCGGGTGCGGTCCGGGTCCGCCCGGTCGGCGAGGTGTAACGCTCGGCATGGAAGCGGTAGAAGAACTCGCGGCCCGGCGCCAGCCCGTCCAGTTCGACGTGCACGCTGTGCGCCCGGTCCGGGCGGGCGGCGGTCACGCCCCGGCGGATCACCCGGCGGAAGCGCTCGTCGGCGGCGAGTTCCCAGGTCACCGGCACGGCACGGGAGGGCATGCCGCCGAGGCCGTCCGCGGCGAGTGGGGTGACGGCGAGCCGGGTCCAGAGCACGAAGCCGTCCGGGGACGGGTCACCGGAGGCGACGCCGAGGGTGAACGGGTCGGCCGGCAGCGGGCCGCGGCCGGGGGTGGTCGCGGCGGACAGCGGAATCACGGTGGCGGCACCGGCCGCCGAGGTCAGCAGGGTACGGCGCGAGATCGGCATGCCCGCAGCGTCGGTCTCATAGATGAATCTCTATGCAGAGCGGCGTTGCCGGGGAATGGTCAGGAGGTGACGCGATGTGCGCCCGAGTAGACGTTCATCCGCGGTTCGCGAAGGAAACCGACAAGTGTCATTCCGGCTTCCTCGGCCAGTTCCGCGGCGAGGGTGCTCGGCGCCGACACCGCGGCCAGCATCGGCAGCCCGGCCATCCACGCCTTCTGGGTGAGCTCGAAACTGGCCCGCCCGGACACCAGCAGCACATGCCCGGTCAACGGCAGCCGGCCCTCCCGCAGCGCCCACCCGAGCACCTTGTCCACCGCGTTGTGCCGTCCCACGTCCTCACGCAGCACCACCAACTCCCCCTCCGCGGTGAAGAGGCCGGCGGCGTGCAGACCGCCGGTGCGGTCGAAGGTGCGCTGGGCGGCGCGCAGCTTCTCCGGCAGGCCGGCGAGCAGCCCGGCCGGAACCCGCATCGGGTCGGCGGCCACGTCGAAGTGCGACCGTACGCGTACCGCGTCGATGCTGGCCTTGCCGCAGACCCCGCAGGAACTGGTCGTGTAGAAGTTGCGGCTCGGGTCGGTGACCGGCGGCGGCACGCTCGGATCGAGCACGACGTCCACCACGTTGTAGGTGTTCGGCGTGTCCGTGCCGGCGCACAGCTGGGCCGTCGTCACATCCCCGGCCCGGCTGATCACACCCTCGCTGAGCAGGAAGCCCATCGCCAGGTCGATGTCGTGGCCGGGGGTGCGCATGGTCACCGCGAGCGGCTTCTTGCCAACCCGGATCTCCAGCGGCTCCTCGGCCGTCAGGTGATCCTGGCGGCTGCGGGCGGCCGGCGACACGCTGACATCGATGGTGACCACCGTGCGGCGGGTCGTGCTCCTGGCCATAGCGGGAGCTTACGGGGTCCCCGGAAGGCGTCGAACCGAGCGCGTGGTCACGTCCGGCACGTGGTCGGGATACGGTACTCACGTGGGGGGATTCGCGGCAGTGGTCTTGGCCGGTGGTGCGGCACGGCGGATGGGCGGTGCCGACAAACCGGCCCTCGCGGTCGCCGGCCAGTCGATGCTCACCCGGGTGCTGGCGGCGGTGCACGACGCCGACCCGCGTGTCGTGGTCGGCCGGATAGCGCCGGACTTCCCGGTTCCGGTGCACGTCACCCGGGAGGAACCGCCCGGTGGTGGGCCGGTCGCGGCGGCCGCGGCGGGGCTCGCCCTGGTGCCGTCGCAGGTCACCTACACCGCCCTGCTCGCCGCCGACCTGCCCCTGCTGACCGGTGAGGCGGTCGACGTGCTGCGGCTGACCCTGGAGTCGGCGCCGATGGAGGGCGCGGTCTACCGGGACACCGACGGGCACCTGCAACTGCTGTGCGGGGTCTGGCGTACTGCCGGGTTGCGTGCCGCCCTCGACCGGGTGGCCGAGGCCCGCGGCGGTCTGCACGGCGCCCCGGTCCGGGCGCTGCTCGATCACTCCCGGGTCGCCGAGGTGTCCTGGCGCCGGCCCGGCCCGCCCCCGTGGTTCGATTGCGACACCGACGACGATCTACGCACCGCGGAGGAATGGGCGCAATGAGCGAGCTTGACGAGTGGGTGGCCGAGGTCGCCGCCGAGTTGGGGCTCGGTGACGTGGACGTGCCGACCAAGGCGGTCCTCGACGTGGCCCGCGATGTCGCGCACAACGTCCTGCGGCCCGGGGCGCCGGTCTCCGCGTACCTTCTCGGGCTCGCCGTGGCCGCGGGCGCCGACCCGGCCGACGCCGCTCAGCGGATCAGCGCGCTGGCGCTGCGCCGGGCCGTTCCCGGCAACTAGAGGCGGTCCACCCTGGACCCGCATCGCTCGATAGGGTGACGGGAACGGAGGTGCGATCATGACGGCAGAAGGCGCCGCGAGCGAGGCGTACGAAGGCGGTTTACTCGACGAGCCGACCACGGCCGACCTGAAGGCGAAGGTCACCCAGGCGTGGCGGGAGTTCGCCGCCGCGCTGGCCGGACTGCTGCCGACCCTGGAGCCGGGCGCGCACATCGACCTGACGCTCGACCCCACCGCCTCGGGCACCGGCACGGCCGTCTACTCGGTCAGCATCCGGGTGCTGCCGGAGGGCGTCGTCGAGGCGCTCGCGGTCGGCAACGCGGCGCTGCCGCAGGAGTTCCGGATGGATCGCGCCGCCGTCGCCGACCTGGTCGCGCTCGGCTGGTCGCCGCCGGGCGTGCTGCCGGGCTCGGGCGACTCGTTCGGGCTGCGCTCGTCGCAGGACAGGGCCGCCCAGGTCGCCACCATCGTCACCCGCACCCTGCGGGACGTGCACGGCGCCCCGCACCCGGCCTTCCTGGTCTACCTGGTGCACGACGAGGACGACGAGCCGATCGAGTCCAGCCCGCTCGGCACCGCCCGTCACGAGCCCAGCATCGAGGCCGGGCTGAGCCTGGACGACGACGAGGCTCTCGACGCCGCCCTGGCCGGGGTGACCGACGACGTGGTGCCGCTGGAGGAGCGGGTCCGTACGGTCGTGGCCACCATGTCCAAGACCACCGTCGACCAGCTCCAGGTCGACGCCGACGGCGACATCGGCATCCGGGCCGGCTCGGCGATGGTATTCGTCCGGGTTCGCGACAATCCGCCCCTGGTCGACGTCTTCTCCCCGATCCTCACCGAGGTCGAGCCGACCGAGCAGCTCTACGTGAAGCTGTCCGAGCTCACCAACCGCATGCCGATCGGCCGTCTCTACTGCGCGCAGGACACCGTGTGGGCGTCGATCCCGGTGTTCGGCCGCAACTTCCAGGCGGTCCACCTCATGCTGGCGGTGCAGGTGATGACCGGTCTGGCCGACGAGCTGGACGACCGGCTGCACGGCGAGTTCGGTGGCAAGCGGTTCTTCGGCGAGGGTGACAAGCCGTCGGCGGGCAAGTCCGACGACGAGCACCGCCCCGGCATGTACCTATAGCGGCACCGCGGTCGGCGTCTCCACCAGCCGCGACAGCACCACCATGCTCCGGGTCGAGGTCACGAACGGCTCGGCCCGGAGTCGCTCCAGCGCCTGTTCGAGGTGCCCGATGTCGGCGGCCCGCAGGTGCACCAGCGCGTCCGCCTGTCCGGAGACGGTGTAGGCGCCGACCACCTCGGGATGCCTGCGGGTGGCCACGGTGATCTGCGCCGGTGTGGTGCGCCCGGTGCAGAACAGCTCGACGAACGCCTCGGTGGTCCAGCCCACGGCGGCGGGTTCGATGACGGCCGTGAATCCCTTGATGACCCCGTCAGCGCGCAGTCGATCGACGCGTCTTTTCACCGCGGGTGCCGACAATGACACCCTTGCACCGATCTCAGCGTACGAAGAGCGGGCGTCCGCGACGAGGAGCGCAATGATTCGCTGGTCGACGGCGTCCATCTGCAACGATTCGCCTCCGAGAAGCAAGATTCATGGCTGTTTGCTGCAACTTAGCCTACCTACCCTTTAACCTCATGAGCTACACGGAGCGCTTGCCGCGAAACAGGACATACCTCATGTGTCCCCCCGAGCATTTCACGGTCGAGTACGCCATCAACCCCTGGATGGACACCACCGTCACGGTCGACGCCCGTCTTGCCGTCAAGCAGTGGGACCAGCTCCGTACCACCCTCTCCGGCCTGGGCCACGTCGTGCACGTGCTCGACCCGGAGCCCGGCCTGCCGGACATGGTCTACTCCGCCAACGGCGCCTTCTCCGTCGACGGGACCGTCTACGGCGCCCGCTTCCTGCACCCGCAGCGCTCCGCCGAGGCCGCCGCCCACCAGGCGTTCTACCTGGCTAACGAGGGCTGGAACTTCATCGCCCCGGAGCACGTCAACGAGGGCGAGGGCGACTTCGCGTACCTGCCCGCGGCCTACGGCGGCATCGTCCTGGCCGGCTACGGCTTCCGCACCGACCCGGCCGCGCACGCCGAGGCGCAGGAGGTCCTGGGCCGCCCGGTGATCTCGCTCAAGCTGGTCGACCCGGCCTTCTACCACCTGGACACCGCGCTCGCCGCCCTCGACGACCGGCACGTCACCTACTACCCCGGCGCCTTCTCCGAGGCGTCCCAGCAAGTGCTGCGCCAGCTCTTCCCGGACGCCGTCATCGCCGACCGCGCCGACGCCGAGGCGTTCGGCCTCAACCTGGTCAGCGACGGCCGGCACGTGATCCTCAACACCGAGGCCGTCGCGATGGGCCACAAGGTCCGCGAGGCCGGTTACCTCCCCGTTCACGTGGATCTCTCCGAGCTCAAACGGGGCGGCGGCAGCATCAAGTGCGCGGTAGCCGAACTGCGCCCCTGACGATCTCGAACCGGTGAGCGAAGATGGGCGCATGACCGACGACACCCGTACCACCGAGCACAAGGAAGACGGCTCCGTCATCGTCGTGGGCCCGGACGGCCGCCCGATGGGTACGGTCGAGCCCGACGGCTCGCTCACGCCCGAGGAGCCCGGCAACCTCATCGAGCAGCCCGCCAAGGTCATGCGAATCGGCAGCATGATCAAGCAGCTGCTCGAGGAGGTGCGGGCGGCTCCGCTCGACGAGGCGAGTCGCGGCCGGCTGCGGGAGATCCACCAGCGGTCGATCACCGAGCTCGAGGACGGTCTCGCCCCCGAGCTGCGCGAGGAGCTGGAGCGTCTGTCCCTGCCGTTCGAGGGCGAGACCCCGCCCAGCGAGGCCGAGCTGCGCATTGCCCAGGCCCAGCTGGTCGGCTGGCTGGAGGGCCTCTTCCACGGCATCCAGGCGGCTCTCGTCGCCCAGCAGATGGCCGCCCGCCTGCAACTCGAGCAGATGCGCGGTGGCGTCCCGGGCCGCCCGGCCCTGCCGATGGGCAACCTCATCCCGGGCGCCGGCGCTCCCGGCCAGGGGGAGAACGTGCACGGCCGCACCGGCCAATACCTCTAAAACCCCTTTTATCGTACGGGGCCGCCCGTTCCGCCGAATTCGGATCGTCCCGCCGGTTCGACGCGGCCCCCGTGCGACTCCAGACCATGCCGCGCGTTCCGGGCGTGAGCGCTGGGTTCCTCTCGCAAGCCACTGCCCACGCACCCTCGCCGCGCGGCTCCCGCCCGCGGGAGCGGCAGAACGCGCCAGCCACAGAGCAATCACGCTGAGCAGGACGGCGGTGCACTCACCACTCCCGCAAAACGCCGCCGGTGTCGAGGCAAGTGATCTCCCGACGCCAGCGGGGTTTGCTGGCGGCGGGAGATCACCTGCCTCGACACCGGTTACAAGGCGTTTTGCCGCGGAGCGAAGCGGAGCAAAGCTAGCCCAGCGTTTTGCCGCGGAGCGAAGCGGAGCCAAGCTAGCAAAGCTTGAAGAGTTTTTGCAGGTAGCGCGCGACGCCGTCCTCGTCGTTGGTGCCGGTGACGTCGTCGGCGATCGCGCGCAGCGCGGGATGCGCGTTGCCCACCGCGACGCCCCGGCCCGCCCAGCTCAGCAGCGGAATGTCGTTGGGCATGTCGCCGAAGGCGACGACCTGGTCAGCGGTGACGCCGTGCCTCTCACAGAGCCAGGCCAGCCCGGCGGCCTTGGTGACGCCGGCCGCGGAGATCTCGACGAGCGCCGACGACGACGACCGGGTCGCCTCGGCCCGGTCGCCCAGGGTGCGGCTGACCAGCTCCAGGAAGTCGTCGGGGTCGGCGGTGGCGGAGCGGGCCAGCAGCTTCACGGCGGGGGCCGCGGTCAGCTCCTCCGGGGAGGCGATCACCCGGACCCGGTCGTCGTGCTCCCAGCGGATGGTCCACGTGTCCTCGTGCAGGAAGGCGCGGCCGTCCTCGATCTCGACGGCCAGGGACACGTCCGGAACCGTGTCGCGCAGGCGCTTCACGACGTCGATCAGCAGGTCGCCGGGCAGCGGATCGGCACGCAGCACCTCGTCGGTGTCCGGGTCGTAGATGACCGCGCCGTTCGCGCAGACCGCGGGCAGCGGTGCCGACAACTGGTCGTTGAGCTGGTTGAGCCAGCGCAACGGGCGGCCGGTGACCAGGACCACCGGGACCGGGATGCGCTCCAGCACCTCCCGGGTGCCGGGGGACAGGCTGCGGTCGCTGGTGATCAGGGTGCCGTCGATGTCGGTGGCGACGAGCCGGAAGTCTGCCATCACCTGGACAATAGCCGGTCCAGATAGTGCGCCACGCCGTCCTCGTCATTGGTGAGGGTCACATCGTCGGCCACCGCGAGCAACGACGGGTGTGCATTGGCGACCGCCACCCGTCCCCAGCCGGCCCAGGCGAACATCGGCAGGTCGTTGGGCATGTCGCCGAAGACCAGCACGTCCGACGGGTCGACGCCGATCGACTCGGCGACCACCGACAGGCCGGTGCCCTTGTCCACCGAGGGCGGGCAGATCTCCACGTAGTCGAGGCCGGCCTGGGTGACCGTCGCCAGGGCCGGCGGCACCACCCGGTGGGCCATCGCGAGCAACTCGTCGACGCCCAGCTCGAACGACCGGGCGAATGCCTTGATCACCTCGGCGTCGAGGCACTCGGCGCGTGGCCGGTCCTCCACGGTCACCGGGAAGCGCCAGGTCGGGTCGTAGTCGCCCCAGAGCGGGGACTCGTCGTGCTCCAGTGCCTCGAACATCACCGACAGCGGCCCGGCCACCGACTCCAGCGCGCCGAGCACCCGGCCGAGCGCCGGGCCGGGTAGGCGGGCCTGCCGCAGGTAGCGGGAGTCCTCCAGGTCGAGCACCCAGCCGCCCTGGGCGAGCACCAGGAAGTCGGCGACCCGGATGTCGTTGCGGGTGAGCGAGGTGAGGCGGGGGCCGCGGCCGGTGGCGGCGACGATCCGGATGCCGGCGGCGCGGACCCGGTCGAGGACCTCGTGCGTGTACGCCGAGACGGTGTTGTCACTGCGGACCAGGGTGCCGTCCAGATCCGTGGCGATCAGCTTGGGGAGCCCAGGCTTCATCGAAACCTCCGAGGGTCGGCTGACCCCCGCGGAGGGCGGAAGGAGAACGGTACACCTGATCGGCTACCAGCTGCTATGACATCTGGTAGCCGACCGGTGACAAGACTGTTACCTGGCAGGTTCCAGGACCTCACGGCCGAGGAAGGGCTGCAACGCCTTCGGGACCCGTACCGAACCGTCCGGCTGCTGGTGGTTCTCCAGGATCGGGATGAGCCAGCGGGTGGTGGCGAGTGTCCCGTTCAGCGTGGCGGCGATCTGCGGCTTGCCGTCCGCGTCCCGGTAGCGCACGTTGAGCCGCCGCGCCTGGAAGGTGGTGCAGTTCGACGTCGAGGTGACCTCGCGGTACCGCCCCTGCGACGGCACCCACGCCTCGCAGTCGAACTTGCGGACCGCGCTCGACCCGAGGTCACCGGCGGCCACGTCGATCACCCGGTACGGGATCTCGACCTTGGCCAGCATCTCCTCCTCCATGGCGAGCAGCCGCAGGTGCTCGGCCTCCGCCTCCTCGGGACGGCAGAAGGAGAACATCTCCACCTTGTCGAACTGGTGGACCCGCAGGATGCCGCGCACGTCCTTGCCGTGCGAGCCGGCCTCCCGCCGGTAGCACGTCGACCAGCCGGCGAACCGCGACGGCCCGCTGTTCAGGTCGATGATCTCGTTCGAGTGGTAGGCCGCGAGCGCCACCTCCGAGGTGCCGACCAGGTAGAGGTCGTCGGCCTCGAGCCGGTAGATCTCGCTGGCGTGCGCGCCCAGGAAGCCGGTGCCCTCCATCGACTCCGGCCGCACCAGGGTGGGCGTGATCGACGGCGTGAAACCGTGCTCGACCGCCTGCTGGATGGCCAGCTGGAGCATCCCGAGCTGGAGCAGGGCGCCCACCCCGGTGAGGAAGTAGAACCGCGACCCGGACACCTTGGCGCCGCGCTCGGTGTCGATGGCCCGCAGCGCCTCCCCGATCTCCAGGTGGTCCCGCGGCTCGGCGATCTGCGGCTTGTCGCCGACCTCGCGCAGCACGACGAAGTCGTCCTCGCCGCCGGGCGGGGCGCCCACGGTCACGTTCGGCACCGCGAGGTGGGCCCGGCGCAGCGCCTGGTCGGCCTCGCCGGCGGCGGCCTCCGCCGCCTTCACCTCAACGGCCAAATCCTTGGTACGCGCGAGCAGCGCGGCCCGCTCGTCCCCGGAAGCCTTGGCGACCTCTTTGCCGATGGACTTCTGCTCCGCCCGGACCGTCTCGAACCGCTGGGTGGCGGCCCGGCGCTCCTCGTCGGCACGCAGCAGGTCGTCCACGAGCTCGGTGGACTCACCGCGCAGCCGCTGGCTGGCGCGGATCAGTTCGGGGTCGTCACGAAGCAGACGCAGGTCAATCACGGTTGTCGAGCGTACCGGCGTCCGGGTCCGATCATCACCCGGATATCCCCGGATGTCACGATCGGTGTGGCTGATCCAGCTCACCGGGCATCGACGCGAACGGTGCGGTCGGGGCGATGCTCAGGTCGAGGTCGTCCTGATAGGTCTCCACCGGGGCCGGTTCGGCGGTCTCGCGCCGGCGGGGCTCGGGCAGGCGCAGGGCGACCATCGCCAGGATCACGGCGGCGAACGCGCACCACAGGCCGCGGCCGGGCGCGATCGTCAGGTTCTCGTCGGCCAGGTCGACGAGGAAGTACTTCGGGATGACGAGGCTGGTGTCCGCGATCACCGGAACCAGCGTCACCAGCAGGGCGAGCAGCAGGCCCCCGGTGGTCAGGCCGGCGAGCCGGGCGTAGCGGCGACCCTCGCCCGGACCGAAAAGGACCAGTACGACCGTGATCGCCAGCAGGAACAGCCCGATCAGGTAGCCGCCGCCGGCCGCGCCCATGTCGACCAGTTCGGTCTGCACGGCACGCTGACCGGGCAGGGACCCGTCGCCGTACGCCAGCCCTTCCAGGTCTGTGGTCTGCCACTCGGAGATCAGCGACCCGAACGCCGCCGCCGCGGCGAGCGCCGCGGTCAGGACCGGCAGCCGATGGTCCCTACCGAGGTCACGAAGGAAGCTTCGCCGCTCGGAGGCGCCGAACGAGATGACCGATTCTGGCGGAGAATCCTGCGACATGGGATCCATCATGACCCCAGCCCGGTCTGCGAACCAACGAGCGGGATATCGGATAGCGTCGGGGACATGCCTATTCGTTCTGCTTCTGCCCGCTGGGAAGGGAACCTCACCGAGGGTTCCGGCACTGTCAAGACCGGCAAGGGCGGCCTCCAGGGCGCCTACTCCTTCAAGTCGCGCTTCGAGGAGGGTGAGGGGACCAACCCCGAGGAGTTGATCGCGGCCGCGCACGCCGGCTGCTTCTCGATGGCCTTCTCGAAGGGCCTCGCCGACGCGGGCTTCACGCCCACCTCGGTGGAGACCGTCGCGAAGGTCCACCTGGACAAGACCGACGCCGGGTTCGGCGTCTCCCGCATCGACCTGGAGACCGTCGGCGACGTCCCCGGGATCGACGACGCCAAGTTCCAGGAGCTGGCAGCGGGCGCCAAGGAGAACTGCCCGATCTCGCGCCTGCTCAGCCCGGGCGCGGAGATCAGCCTGGTCGCGAAGCTGTCCTGAGGCACTCCGGCGCGGCCGGGCACCGGTCGCGCCGGAAATCCGGAAACCCGGGCACAATGGGCTCGTGCCGGTCGACATGAGTCCAGAACGCTTCGAGGAGCTGGTGGGCGAGGCCCTCGATGAGGTCCCCGTCGAGTTGATGTCGTTGATGAACAACGTGGTCTTCCTGGTGGAGGACCTTCCGCCGGGCGGCGGTGACGATCTGCTCGGGGTGTACGAGGGGATCGCCCTCACCGAACGCGGCTGGGACTACGCCGGTGCGCTGCCCGACCGGATCACCATCTTCCGGCTGCCCACCCTCAAGGTGTGCGACACCGAGGAGGACGTGGTGGACGAGGTCGCGATCACCGTGGTGCACGAGATCGCCCACCACTTCGGCATCGACGACCAGCGGCTTCACGAGCTCGGGTGGGCCTGACCGGCCGGGTCAGCCTCCGGAGCGCAGCCGTTCCAGCCAGGCCGCCGAGTCGGCGAAGTCGTCATCGGAGAGGCCGGGCGGCGCCGCCACCGGCGCCTCGGGCTGGAGGCGGTGCTTCGGGTAACTGCCGAGAAAACGGACCTCGGCGCAGATCCGGCGCAGCCCCTGGAGCGCCTCGCCGAGACGCGGCTCGGCCACGTGCCCGGTGCAGTCGAGGAAGAACACGTACGTCCCGAGCTGCTCCCCGGTCGGCCGCGACTCGATCCGGGACAGGTTGATGCCCCGCACCGCCAGCTCGGTCAGCACCGCGAGCAACGCCCCCACCTGATCGTGGCGGATCGACACGGCCAGCGAGGTGACGTCGTCCCCGGTCGGGGCGGCCGGCGGGCCGGGCCGGGTGAGCAGCGCGAACCGGGTGACCGCCTCGGCCCGGTCGGCGATCTTCTCGGCCAGCACCGTGAGCCCGTTGCGGCCCACCCCGATCGGGGCGCAGATGGCCGCGTCGTACTCCCCGGTGGCCGCGCTGATCGCGGCCGCCGCGTTGGACAGCACGTCGACGACGACCGCGTCCGGCACGTTCGCCTGGAGCCAGCGCCGGCACTGGGCGGACGCCTGCGGGTGCGCGGCGATCGACCGGATCGCGGCGAGCGGCGCCGCCGTCCGCGCTCCGAGCACGAACTCGACCGGCAGCAGCACCTCCCGCGTGATCATCAGCGGGCTGCCGGTGATCAGCTCGTCCAGGGTGACCGGGACCGCCCCGCCGACCGAATTCTCCAGCGGGACGAGTGCCGCGTCCGCCGTGCCGCTGCGCACCGCCTCGAGCGCCTCGGGAACACTGCGGGCCGGGGTGCGCTCCCCCTGCTCGGCGGCGGGGATGGTGCGCAGCGCGGCCTCGGTGAAGGTGCCCTCCGGGCCGAGGTATGCGAAACGGACAGGCATTCCCGGAAGTCTAATCACTCACCACAGGCGAGCACCCGGATCCCGGCCGGGGCCTCCGCCTTGACCCGTGGATTGCACACGTCGGTGCCCGCGGTGACGAACGTGAGTGCCGCCCCCTTGCCGGTGGTGACGACCGACAGCGGCTCAGCGGACTCGGCGCCGCCCAGGCTCACCGTGGTGAAGCTCCACTTTCCGGCGCAGTACGGCCCCTCGACGACGGTCAGCTCCCGGTCGGGCACCGCCGGATTGTCCTTGAGCAGCGTGACGATCTGGGCGGCGGTCGGTTCGCCGGTGCACCGGGGCGCGTGCGACGGCGTCGGGCTCGGGCTGGGCGTGACGGTCGTCGGCACCGTCCGCGGCGGCATCGTGGTGTAGCCCGGGGTCGGCGGCGTGGTCATCGGCGGCAGGGTGAGCGGGACGGACGGCACCGCCCCGCCGGCGGGCATGCCGGCGCTGGACCGGGGCAGGGGAGGGCTGGTGGGCAGCGCCTCGGGCGGAGCACCACAGGAGGCGCTCAGCAGCAGCGCTCCCACCACCAGGGGAAGGTGACCTGTGCGGGGGGACACGCGCTCATGGTATGAGCCGAGAGGTCAGCTGGCGATCCGATGGCCCGCCGCGGCGAGCGTGTTGATCGCTTCGGTCAGCCGTACGGTCGGGACCAGCAGATAGTCCGTGTCGTACGTCGAGAAGGTCACGATGTTGACCCGGGCCTCGGCCAGCGGCCCGACCAGCGACGCGAGCACCCCGGTCATGGCCAGGTTGAGGTCGGCGACGCGCAGGCACCGCCAGGCCGTGTCGGCGACCGCGTTCGCGGGCACCCGGTCGTTGGGGCAGATCACCGAGAGTTCGTCGACGCCCCAGGTCACCGAGATGACGCTCTTGTCGTCCGGACCTGCGGTCAGCGAGGCGGGCAGGGTCGAGCCGGCCGGAAGCCGACACACCGCGTATTCACCCGGTAACAGGTCTAGATCGAGCATGTTCGCAGACTACGTTGCGGATCTGTAACGTCCAATGCCCGCCAACTGCGTTGAACACCACACCGGCGCGGACAAAAGGGACGTCAGTACCGTACCGGGGACAGGAAGGTCAGTGTCCCACCGATCCGGTCGCCCGCCTGGAGCGGCGTGGAGACGGCGTCGACGGTCAGCGCGGGCACGCCGTCGGCCGGCACCACCCGCATGAGGCCCCGGGCCAGCCGCTCACTGCGCAGCGCCAGCAGCGGCGGGATGTTCTCCGTCTCGGGCTCCTCCAGGCGGCCACCGCCGGCCGTGAAGTCGATGAGGTGCAGCGCGGCGTTGAGGCGCTGACCGATCGCGTCGGCTGGCTTGCCCAGGCCGAGCAGCTCGCTGCAGGACGGCGACACCGCGAGTATCGAGCCGTTGACGTCGATCACCAGGCAGGGCTCGGCGGCCACCGCGACCGTCATCGACCAGCGCTCGACGCTGGTGACGAACTCGGCCTCGGACGGTGTGCGGGCCTGGGGTACGAACGCTCCCGAGAGGGAGAGCTCAACATGCGCCACCGGCTCCTCCTCGTTCCTGTGGACGTCGCTGACCGGCGCGGAAACGTCGGTCAGCGACGGCGTCGCAGGGAACGTTACCGGCGGCTCAGCCGCTTGTCAGCGGTCGTCTGGCCGCTGCCGTACGAAGAGTAGTCATGGTTCGGGCGCCACGGCGCGTTCGACCAGGTGCCCGGGTGCTGGGCGACGGCGGTCAGCTTGGCCGCGGTGGCCGGGGAGATCTTTCCGCCTCCGGCGATCAGGAGGCGGTCGAGCTCCTTGTCGGTGGAGACCAGACAGTCCTTCGGCAGACCGTGGACGCTGATCACCCCGGAGCCGACGAACGTCAGCACGGGCGTCACCGGGACGTTGAGACCCACGACGGCGGAGATCGCCTTGGCGGCGCGGCGCCCGTCACGACGGGCCTCGGCCACGTACTCCGGGCGCTTTCCGTTGATCTGGACCACGTCACCGGCGATCAGCACGCGGGAGCGGCCGTGGTCGGCCACCGTGACGGCGTAGACACCGCCGGGTCCGATGGCGAGGAATCCGGCACGCTCGTCGGCCGGGTTCGGTTCGTAGTACGCGTTGGTCAGGTCGGTCCGCGGCCAGTCGACGATGTGCCAGTTCGGCCCGAGGCGGTCGAGGCGGGTGAGAGCGCGTGCTCCGGCGGCCTCGATGCGGCGGGCGCCACGTTCGGCGCGGCGACGGCGGGCCCACTCGGCCGGCGTGGTCATCCGCTGCGTGTCCTCAAGCAGGGACGGATGGGTCCGGTCGACGGTGGCGAGGGTTTGGGACGACATGGGCAGCGCGGGGCGGGCGGGGAAGACAGTCACTGCGACCTCCGGCAAAAGGTCAGTTGGGCTCTCTTTTCCAACTACCGTACGTGCTCGTTCCCCTACAGAACAGGGTCACAGGGCGGGAAAGAAAGAGAATGAGTGTGGATGAATGACATATTCACGACAACGTCTTCTTTCGCATGGTGCATCGTCGCACCTTCTCAAGCTATCGCTCCGCCCGGCTCGATGCATGACTGTCCCAAGATCTAGTCAGAACGTCACGGCCCGATCGCGCTCGGTACGGGCTAACGTCGGCCATGTGTACGTCGACAGTGAAGTCAGTCGCCTCCGTACCGTACTGCTGCACCGGCCGGGATCGGAACTGGCGAGACTGACCCCGCGCAACAACGACTCGTTGCTCTTCGACGGGATCCCATGGGTGAGCCGTGCCCAGGAGGAGCACGACGCCTTCGCGGAGGCACTTCGAAGCCGCGGCGTCGAGGTCCTCCATCTGGGTGACCTGATCGCCGAGACGCTGACCCTGCCGGAGGCCCGCGCCGAACTGACCGCCGGCGTGCTCTCCGACCGCCGCCTCGGCGACGCGCTGCGCGCCACGGTGGCCGACTACCTAGCCGATCTGGAACCCGCCCGGCTGGCCGAGGTGCTGATCGCCGGGCTCGCGCACGAGGAGATCAAGTCCGGTGGGGGCGGTCTGGTCTACGAGATGATGGACCGGCTCGACTTCGTCATCGATCCGCTGCCCAACCTGCTGTTCACCCGTGACTCCTCGGTCTGGGTGCGTGACCGGGTGGCGGTCACCAGCCTGGCCATGCCGGCCCGCCGCCGCGAGACCACCCTCACCCACGCCATCTACCGGCACCATCCGCGGTTCGCCGGGACGGAGCTGCTCTTCGACCCCTCGCTGGAGCACGTGGAGGGCGGCGACGTGCTGGTGCTGGCCCCGCAGGTGCTGGCCATCGGCGTCGGCGAGCGGACCACCCCGGCCGGCGCCGAACGCCTCGCCCAGCGGGTCATCGCGGCCGGCCTCGCGCACACCGTGCTGGCCGTCCCGATCGCCCAGGAACGCGCCACCATGCATCTGGACACCGTCTGCACCATGGTGGACGTCGACGCCGTCGTGATGTACCCCAACATCGCGTACACCCTGGAAGCCTGGACCGTCACCGAGCTGAAGGTCAGTGGGCCCCGACCGTTCCTGGAGGCCGCCGCCGAGGCGATGGGCATCGACCGCCTGCGGGTGATCGATACCGGCCTCGACCCGGTCACCGCCGAACGCGAACAGTGGGACGACGGCAACAACACCCTGGCCATCGCGCCGCGGCTCTGCGTCGCCTACGAACGCAACGTCGAAACCAACGCCCAGCTCGAACGCGCCGGCATCGAGGTGGTCCGGATCAGCGGCAGCGAACTCGGCTCCGGCCGAGGCGGCCCCCGATGCATGAGCTGCCCCATCGAAAGGGATCCGCTCTAAAGATCAAAATCAGCCGAATTCTTCAAGATCAAATTCAAGATCAAGGTCCCGGCGTCGCAGCGGGGCGGTGGGTACAGACCGTCGCTCCCGCCGAGGGCCCGGCGCGGCTCACTGGCCGCTGACGCGTCCATGACGCGAGCCACACCGGGCGACGTGCGTAAGTGGTTGCGCCCCCAAACCCGTGGATGGGCGCGCCCATCTCTCAGCGGAGGGTCAGCTGGCGGCCGATCAGGCCTTGCTTGGCGCGGCGGGCGGCGGCGTCCAGCGGGCCGTCGACGGCGAGGGTGTCGGCGTACCGCTTGGCGAAGTCGGCCAGCGCCGCCTCGAAGTCGGTGCCCTCCGGCTCGCCCGGGATGTCCCAGACCGGAACCAGCAGGCCGTGCGCCCGGAACATGCCGGCGAACTTGGTGTCCTCGCCGAGCAGCAGCTCCCCGGCGGCGGACAGCCGGGACAGCGTGTCCAGCGCCCGGTCCTCCGGCTCGCTCAGCACCCAGCGGATGTGGCTCTTGTCCGGCGCCACCCGGCACCAGTAGGCGGCCTTGGCCGCGGTCATCCGCACGGTCGGGTAGATCGAGGCGTTGGCCCGCTCCAGCGACGCCTTCACGGTGGCGTCCTGCATCTGGTCGACGTCCAGCCAGTACTCGAAACCGTCCTGCATGGTGATCTCGAGCGACCCGTCGACGAGCAGATCCTGCAGGCGCAGGCCCTCACCGGGCAGGGCCGGCACGGAGACCGTGTTGCCCGGCTCGGTGGCCAGCGCGTTCAGGATGGCGACCGCCAGGTCGCGGGAGACGTCTCCGGACTGGACGTGCCGCTGCAGACCGATCAGGACCTTGCCGTCCCGGCGGGACATGGCCGGCCACGCCATCGGCAGCACGGTGGAGAGGATCACCGAGCGGTCGCCGTACTCCTTGACGATCTCCGGTTTGAGGGTCAGCGGTGCGGAGGCGGCCGGGACCAGCTCACGCAGGGCGACCCATTCCGGCTCGTCGGCCAGGCCCTCGAAGGGCCGGGCGACGAAGATGTCGCGCACCTTCGTTTTCGGTGCGGTTTCGCTGGACTTGCGACGCTTGCTCACGGGGAACCAGCGTAAGCGCCCCTCCCGCGAACCGGTGACGTGGGCCACCCCGGTGTGTCGCTGAAAAGTGTCACGCCCGGGGCAGGCGTACCTCGGCCACGGTGCCGCCGCCCTCCCTCGGGCGCAGCGAGACCCAGCCGTTCTGCCGCTCCACCAGCCGCCGGACCAGGTAGAGGCCGAGCCCCGCGCCCGGGCGGTGCGGCCCCGGGTCGGCCTGCCAGTACCGGTCGAAGGCGTGCTCCACGTGCTCCGGCGCTATCCCGGCGCCCTGGTCGGCGACCCGGAACCGCAGCGTGTCGTCGTCGGCTCCGGCGCACACCTCGACCGTGGCGTCCGGATCCGAGTACTTCTCGGCGTTGGTGGCCAGCTCGGTGAGGATGGTCGCGATCGAGTCGCGGTTCCCGTACGCCTTCGGCAGATTCGTCGGCAGATGCCCCAGCAACAGCCGCTGCCGCAGGTCGGCGGGCAACTCGCCGGCCGCCTCACGTAGCGCCTCCACCAGGTCGAACGGGCCGGCCGGGGAGGCGCCCACCGATCCGTCCTCCTCACTGGCGGCGGAGAGCAGCCGGTCCACGAGCCGGGCCAGCTCGCCGGCGCGCGCCCCGATCACCCGGACCGCCTCACGCTGCCCCGGTTCGCCAAGGGTCTCCCAGTGGTTGGTGAGCGTGTCCGCGTACCCCTTGATCACGGTGACCGGGGTGCGCAGCTCGTGGCTGGTGACCGCGACCCAGAGGTCGCGGTCCGCGTCCCGGCGCACCTCCTCGGGGGCCGGCGGGCCGTGCGCCGGCAGGCCGGAGCCCTTCCGGTAGAGGCGGCCGATCAGGCTGGCCAGCAGCTCCAGCACGTCCCGGTGTTCGGGGCCGGGCTCGCCGTCGACGTAGACGTGCAGGGAGCCGACCGGGATCTCCCGGCCCGGGCAGCGGGCGCCGAGCATCGACCGCGGGTCGCCGCCCTCGATCAGGTGCAGGAGCTCGTTGTCGAGCCCCGGCTCGCCCGGATGCGTCACCCGGCGGCCCACGACGGCGGCCCACGCCCCGGTGGCCGCGATGATCCGGCCGTGGTCGTCGGCGGACTCGGCGAAGGCGGTGCCGCGGGCGCCCAGCGTCTCCCCGGCGAGCCGGACCAGCTGCTGCAACACGGACAGCCCGGCGTCGCCGGACTCGACGCGGGCGAGGGCCGCGAGCTGACCCCGGGTCAGCGCCGTGTAGTCGGGACGGTCCGGCATGCCTGCGAGTTTGCCTCGCTCGGCGGCTTTTGGGCAGATGAACCTAAGCGAACCCTGCGGTTGAGTGGCATCTGGTGGCGCACGTCACATCCCGGCGAGGTGTTCCAGCACGAACCGGGGACGGTCGGTGATCACGCCATCCACGCGGTGCTCCAGGACCAGTTCGAGATCGGCCGGCTCGTTGACCGTCCAGACGTACGCCTGATGTCCCGCCGCCTTGATCGCCGGCAGCAGGGTGGGCCGCGCCCGGACCAGGTCGACACCGGGCCCGGCGGTCTGCGCGCCGAACGGCAGACGGCCGCGCCCGACCCCCGGCGGCACCAGTTCCAGCAGATAGACGGTGGGCAGGGTGGGCGCCTGGGCGCGGATGCGGCGCAACGCGAGCGCCGCGAACGACATCACCGTCACCTGTACGTCGGCGTCCGGCTTCGGCTCGGCCAGACCGTGGTGCCGCAGCATCCGCACCAGTCGGCGTTCGACCTCCGCGCCGTACCGGGAAGGGTGTTTGGTCTCGATCAGAAGCCGGACCCGCCGCCCGCTGGAGTGGACCGCGTCGAGCAACCGCTCGAGGGTCAGCAGCCGGGACAGGTCGGGCAGCTCGGCGTCGGCCGGGTAGCCGGGATGCCAGGAGCCGAAGTTCAGCGCGTCCAGCTCGGCCAGGGTCTTCGAGCTGACCCGGCCCCGGCCGTTGCTGGTCCGGTCCAGCCGGCTGTCGTGCACGCAGACCAGGTGACCGTCCCGGGTGAGGCGGACGTCGCACTCCAGGCCGTCGGCGCCCTCGTCCAGGGCGCGCAGGTAGGCCCCGAGCGTGTGCTCCGGCAGTGCGTCGGCGCCCCCTCGATGCGCGAAGACGAGGGGACGGTACCCGGTCACAGCACGCGGGCCGGTTGCCCGTCCTCGCTCACCACGTCTTTGCCGACGGCGGCCCACGCCTGCATGCCGCCGTCGAGGTTTCGCACGTTGTCCCAGCCGTTGTTCATCAGGTAGGCCACGACCTGCCCGGAGCGTCCACCGGCCCGGCAGACCACGACGACCTCGCCGTCGGACGGCACCTCGGCCATCCGGGCGGGCACCTCCATCATCGGCAGGTGGTGTGCGCCGGGCGCGTGGCCGGCCGTCCACTCGTCCGGCTCGCGAACATCGAGCAGGTAGGCGCCGGGAGCGACTTGATCAGCGGTGACGCTGGGAACCTGAGGTCCGAACACGGGTGACAGCCTAGTTGGGGCAGCCATCAGTCCGCTTGAGGGGCTACTTCTCGTTGGCGATGACGTCGGGGTGGTCGAGCACGAACTCGGCGAGGGTGTCGTTCTTGACGGCCTGGAACATCTTCAGGCTGGTCTCGTTGAAGACCTCACGCCCGCTGTTGTTGCCGGAGAACGTGCCGTTGTTGGTGCGTAGCAGCACGAGGTCGTTGGCCGCGACGTTCTTCAGCCCGAGGACGAATTCGGTGAGCTCGATCTGGCCGGTGTCCAGGGTGAACGCCTTGCCGGCCGCCTTGACCAGCGAATTGATCTTCAGCGGGTTGCTCAGGACCCCGCCCTCCGAGGCCTTCTTGGCGATCGCCTTGATCAGCTGCTGCTGGTGCCGCTGCCGGTCGTAGTCGCCGTTCTTCAGCCCGTACCGCTGGCGGGCGTAGTCGAGCGCCTCCCAGCCCTCCATCTCCCGGCAGCCCACCTTGTGCACGACCGGCTTGCCGGACTTACCGGCCTCCCTGGCCTCGGCCAGATACATCGGCTTGCCGTCGACGAGGACCATGTGTTTCGAGGAGACCTGCTGGTCGACGCACATCTCCACGCCGCCGAGCTCGTCGATCACGCTCTTGAAACCGCCGAAGTTGATGATCGAGGCGCCGTCGAAGCTGATCCCGGTCATGTTCTTCAGCGTCTTGGCCAGCAGCTGTGAGCCGCCGGCCATCCCGGCGCCGTTCTGCGCGCCCCAGTAGAACGCCTCGGTGGCCTTGACCGTCCCGCCCTCGTACTTGCTCTTCGCGAACGCGGGGACCTCGACCTCGGTGTCCCGGGGGACCGAGATGAGGTAAGCCTGATCGTGGGTGGCCGGGATGTGCAGAATGATGATCGTGTCGGAGTGCAGGGCATCGGCGGCCCACCGCTCCCGGGCGTCGACGCCCATCAGGAGCATGTCGATCGGGCCCTCGATGGTCGACCCGCCGCCCTCCTCGGTGGTCTTCGCCGCGTCACCGGTGAGGTCGTCGACCACGATCGTCGAGGTGGTCTGCTTGACCACCATCCTGCCGCCGACCAGACCGCCGCCGCTCGCCACCAGCAGCACCACGCCGAACGTCGTGGTGAGCCGCGCCCAGAGCGGCGAACGGCGTTTCCGGCGGGCCGCGGGCGGCGCCGCCGGAACCTCGGTGGGCCGGTCTGCGGCGACGGTCATGCAGCACTCCTGGGGGAGATCGGGGGCTGCATTACCTTACGGACAGAATCGGCGTCGGTTGAAGGTCCTTCCGGTTTCAGAATGAAGTCATAGCCGTCTGACAGTTCGCGCTTACTTCTTCACCGGGTTGGCCGCGAGCCACTCGTCCATCTTGTCGTCGACGACCGCCTGGTAAAGGGCGAGCGCCTTCTCCCGGTCGGAGACCACCACGGACTGGCCGTTGATCGTCTGACCGCCATTGTTCGGGCTGGTCAGGAACGTCAGGTTCTCCCCGCGCAGGCTGCGGAACTGGAGCACCATGTCCTTGAGCGAGAAGTTCTCGTCGACCGTGACGGCGGCCGTCGCCGAGTTCAGGAACGCGTTCAGCTTCGCCGGGTTGCTCAGCGTGCCGCTGCTCGCCGCCTTGTCCATGATCGCCTTCAGGAACTCCTGCTGGTGCTGCATGCGGGCGAAGTCGCCGCGGGCGAACTGCTTGCGCTGCCGGATCCAGTCCAGGGCCTGCGCACCGTTCATGTGCATCATGCCCTTCTTGAACTGGCGGAACGGCTTGTGGATCGACTTGGTGTCCTGCTCCACGTACAGGTCGACGCCGCCGAGCGCGTCGGTGACCTCCTTGAAGCCGCCGAAGTCGATCGCCATCACGTGGTCGATGCGCACGTCGGTCATGCACTCGACCGTGCGGACCGCGCGGGGCAGGCCACCGAACGCGAACGCTGCGTTGATCTTGGCCCGGCTGCCGGAACTGCACGGCGCGTTGTTGCCGCTCGGGATGACCACCCACAGGTCCCGCGGGATCGAGATGAGCTGCGCGGATTTGTGGTCGGCCGGCACGTGCATGAGGATCAGCGTGTCGGCGCGCCACTGGTTCGCCTGGTCCTGCTTGGCGTCCGGGTCCCGGGAGTCGCTGCCGACCAGCAGGATGTTGAAGGCGCCCTCGACCGTCTTGGACGGCCGGTCCGTGGTGATGTCGGAGAAGGCGTTGGTCCGCTTCAGGTCGTCGTCCAGGCCGGAGACGTAGCCCCACGCCGTGACGCCGGCGATCAGGGCGAACACCGCGATCACCGCGCCCACCACCAGAGCGATCCGGCCCCAGCGGGGCCGCGGGCGGCGGCCGCGGTAGGAGCGGCCCCGGCCGGGACCGCCCGGGCCGCGCGGGCCACCCGGTGCGGCGGGTCCGGATCCACCTCGCGGAGGCCAGTCCCGGGAGTCGGGCCGGCCGGGCACGGACGCGCGTCCGGAAGAGTTGCCGCTGGGGGAGGTGGTGGCTGACATGACTCCAGGTTACGGAGTAAGAGCCGGTGATCTGTGACTCCGAGACGCTTCGGCACGAAGGTGGGAGGAGAGTGACGACACGGTCACGGGCCGGCGTTGGCGACTACGCCGGCCCGTGCACTGGAATGAAGATCAGTGCGCGCCGTGCCCGGTCAGGGACCGGACCTCCAGCTCCGCGTACTTCTCCGGGTCGGTCTCCTTGCTGATGACCGTGCCGAGCCAGCCGAAGAAGAAGCCGAGCGGGATGGAGATGATGCCGGGGTTGGACAGCGGGAACCAGTGCCAGTCGTGTTCCGGGAACATCGCGGTGGGCGAGCCGGAGACGACCGGCGAGAAGAACACCAGGAGCACCGCGGTGGTGAGGCCACCGTAGATGGACCAGAGCGCGCCCGCCGTGTTGAACTTCCGCCAGAACAGGCTGTAGAGGATCGCCGGCAGGTTCGCCGACGCCGCCACCGCGAACGCCAGCGCCACGAGGAACGCCACGTTCAGGCTCTGCGCGAAGATCGACAGGGCGATCGCGACGGCGCCGATGATCAGGGCGGCGATCCGGGCGACGCTGACCTCCTGCCGCTCCGACGCGGTGCCCCGCTTGATCACGCTGGCGTAGAAGTCGTGCGCAAGGCTCGACGACGAGGCCAGGGTGAGGCCGGCGACCACGGCCAGGATGGTGGCGAAGGCGACGGCCGCGATGACGGCCAGCATGATCGCGCCGCCGGTGTTGCCGCCCAGATAGTCGATGCCGAGTTGCTGGGCGAGCTGCGGGGCGGCGGTGTTGCCCGCCTTGTCCTGGGCGGTGATGTTCTTGCCACCCACCAGGGCCGCCGCGCCGAACCCGAGGGCCAGGGTGAACAGGTAGAACGTGCCGATGATGCCGATCGCCCAGAGCACGCTCTTGCGCGCGATCCGGCTGGTCGGAACGGTGTAGAAGCGGGTCAGGATGTGCGGCAGACCGGCCGTGCCGAGCACCAGCGCGAGGCCCAGCGACAGCAGGTCCATCTTGCTGTAGAAGGTCTTCGCCGCGTCGCCGGCCGTCTCCACGCCGTACCGGAGTCCGGGTTCGAGGAAGGCGTCACCCTTGCCGGATTGCGCGGCCGCGTCGCCGAGCAGCGCCGACAGGTTGAACTTGTAGTGCGCCAGCACCATGATCACCATGACCAGGGCGCCGCTCATCAGCATGAACGCCTTGACGATCTGGACGTAGGTGGTGCCCTTCATGCCGCCGACCGTCACGTAGATGATCATTAGGGCGCCGACCAGGATGATCGTGGCGACCTTGGCGGTGTCGGCGTCCATGCCCAGGAAGGTGGCGCCCGGCTTGATGCCGAGCAGCAGCGAGACCAGCGCGCCGGCGCCGACCATCTGGGCGATCAGGTAGAAGACCGACACCACGATGGTGGAGACGCTGGCCGCGGTACGGACCGGGCGCTGGCGCATCCGGAAGGCCAGCACATCGGCCATCGTGTAGCGGCCCGAGTTGCGCAGGAACTCGGCGACCAGCAGCAGCGCCACCAGCCACGCGACCAGGAAGCCGATCGAGTAGAGGAAGCCGTCGTAGCCGTACAGGGCGATGATGCCGGCGATGCCGAGGAAGGACGCCGCCGACATGTAGTCGCCACCGATGGCCATGCCGTTCTGGAACCCGGAGAACTGACGGCCACCGGCGTAGAAGTCGGTGGCGGTCTTGGTCTGCCGGCTGGCCCAGACGGTGATCCCCAGGGTGATCGCCACGAAGATCAGGAACAGCGTGATGGTCAGTGACCGGGAGCTGGACGCGGCCTCGGCGGCCAGGAGCTGTGGAGCGTCCATCAGTCCTGGCTCCCCTCGGCGGCGGTGGCGGCGGCCGTGGGCTTCTCGTCGATGTCGTGCAGGATCTTGTCGGCCAGCGGGTCCAGCTTCTGCGCCGCGTACCGCGAGTAGTACCAGGCGATCACGAACGTGGAGACGAACTGGAGGACACCGAAGACCAGCGCGACGTTGATGTTGCCGACCAGCTTGATGGCCATGAAGTCCCGCGCGTACGCGGAGAGCAGTACATACAGCGCGTACCAGACGATGAACGCGACCGTCGTCGGGAAGATGAAGCTGCGCAAGCGGTGACGCAGTTGAGCGAACTCCTCGGAGTTCTGCACTTCGAGATATCTCTCGGCGGATGCCGGCACGGGTTTTCACCACCTTCGTGGGGGCGGACTTTCCGGCACCGTACGAAGGAGTGAGCCGTGTCACCGGTCGCCGGTCGAGGTCTGCGCTGAGTGGCGGCCTGACTGCGCTGAGCGGCAATCAGGCCAGTTCGGTGTACCTGCCCCGATAGTGGATCAGAGGTGATCCCGCGCTTCCGGTCTCGACGCGTTCGATCACCCCGTCGAGTAGCAGCGCCCACCCGCACGGACGGCTCTCCGTGAGGCGGCAGCCGGCCCACGTGGCGGCGTGTGCGGGGACCGGCCCGAACTCGGTCTGCCGCCACTCCCCGGTCGCGAACGGGCCGCCCGGAGCGGGGAAGAGGCCGGCGAACCGGTCGGCCAGCTGCCGGTCGCCCGGCTCGAGCGGCGTCACCGCGAACCGGCCGGCCGCGGAGGCCGCCGCCCAGAACTCGCTCTCCTCGTCGATCAGCCCGAGCATCCGGCCGGGATCCCCGTCGGCGACCACCGCGGACGAGACGGTCAGCCCGGCCGGTCCGGGTGCCGTCCACAGCGTCACGGTCGACGCGAACCGGCCTCGCAGTCGCCGTACCCGCGACTTGTCCGCCTCCGGCACGGCGAACGGATCGGTGGAGTGGATGCGGCCACCCGGCGCGTCGGGATTCATCCGATCATTCTCCCGTTTACAGATTGCGCACGCCGCTAACCGCATTTATTGATCAACAACTATTTTCTAGCTATGACTCAGGTGGTGCTGCGCCCGGGTGACATCGTCCACGTCGGTCCCGAGGCGAGCGTGCAGTTCTCCGGAGACCGGGCACTGAACCTTCGGATCATCCGGGTCGACCCGAAGGTCACCTACGACGGGTGGATGTGGATAGACGGCTACGTGCTCGGCCCGGCCGGCAACGCGTTGCAGCGCCGCCGGATCTTCGTCCGCCGGGACGGCCTGCGGCCGGAACGCGCGTAGCGTTCCGGCCGGTGCCGGGGACGGCCGGGCGGGTCAGCCCACCCGCTCGATGACGGCCCGCCTGATCAGGAACTTTCCGGGCTCCCGGACCTCTTCGAAGG
This sequence comes from Actinoplanes lobatus, assembly GCF_014205215.1. Classification (NCBI taxonomy): domain Bacteria; kingdom Bacillati; phylum Actinomycetota; class Actinomycetes; order Micromonosporales; family Micromonosporaceae; genus Actinoplanes; species Actinoplanes lobatus. Next base: position 2,162,418 of record NZ_JACHNC010000001.1, on the reverse strand, counting down.
CGGCGTTGTTGAGCAGCACGCAGCTGCCGGAAACGCTCGTCACGGTCACCGTGATGCTCTTGTTGTTGTCCAGGTTCCGGACCCGCAGGACGGTGCCGACCGGGTGGGTGCCGCTGGACGCGGCGGCCGCGCCGCCCTCGCCGGAGAGGGTCACGGTCGAGCCGGGGCAGACGACCTGGCCGTTCCCGGCCGGGGCAGCGGTGGTCGGCTTCGCAGCCGGCGCGGCCGTGGTCGGCTTCGCGGCCGGGGCGGCGGTCGTCGGCTTCGCGGCGGGGGCGGCGGTCGTCGGCTTCGCGGCCGGAGCGGTGGTGGTCGGCTTCGCGGCCGGGGCCTGAGCCTGGGCGCCGCCGCAGCCGCCCTGTGCCTTCTGCACGTTGATCAGGTCGATGACCGCCTGCCGGTTCGCCAGGATCGCCTCGGTCTGCGAGTTCGGGTTGGCCCGCTGCTGAGCCATGAACTGCTGAGTCTCCCGGATCCGCTCGTCCAGGCCGTCGCAGAAGGTAGAGGCGCTGCTCAGCCCGGTGCCGACCGCCAGGCCGCCGCCGACCAGGACGGCCACCGCCGCGCCGATCACGATGTTGCGCTTGCGCTTGTCTTGACCGGGCCGCCGGTAGGTACGTCTCATGACCGGATCTACGAACGTGGTTCACCGTCGGGCCGGGCGTTCTACCTTAAAGATCCTTAAATCAAGTTCGCAGCGACTCGGGGGCGTGCAGCCGCAGCATCGTGGCGCCCACGTCCGGCGGCACGCGGCGGCCGGTCAGCAGCGACACCCCGACCATGACCAGGAACGCCAGCGGCACGGTCCAGGCCGCGGGCTGGCCCACGAACTCGGCGAAGGAACTCGGCAGCGGCGGGCCGAGCACCGTCACCAGCACCGCCGCCATGGCCGCGCCGCCGCCGGTGACCAGGCCGGCGATCGCACCGGCGTCGGTCAGCCCCCGCCACCAGATGCCGAGCACCAGCAGCGGGCAGAAGCTGGAGGCGGCCACCGCGAAGGCCAGGCCGACGACGCGGGAGACGTCCATGTCGGACACGTACAGGGCCAGGGTGGTGGGGACCAGCGCGGCCAGCACGGTGGCCAGCCGGAAGTCGCGGATCGAGCCGCTGCGGCCGGACCTGAGCACGTCCGTGAAGATCACCCCGGCGACGCTGGTGAGCAGCCCGGACGAGGTGGACAGGAAGGCGGCCAGCGCGCCCGCGGTGACCAGCGCGCCGAGCAGCCGGCCCAGGTGGCCGCCGCCGAGCGCCGCCTCGGGCAGCAGCAGCACCACGGCGTCGGTGTTGCCGGTCATCAGCAGGTGCGGGGTGTAGATCCGGCCGAGCACCCCGTACAGGGTGGGGAGCAGGTAGAACAGGCCGACCATGGCGAGCACCACGAGCGTGGTGCGGCGGGCCGAGGCGCCGTCCGGATTCGTGTAGAACCGCACCAGCACATGCGGTAGGCCCATGGTGCCGAGGAAGGTGGCCAGGATCAGGGAATAGGTCGCGAAGAGGCCGGTCTTGCCGGGCAGGAGCCACTGATCCCCGAACTCGGCGTCCACAGTGCTCACCGTCGGCACCGGGTCACCCGCCGCGAAGTGCAGCGTCTCGCCCGCCTCGACCGGGCGGACACCGTTCAGGACCGCGTCCTGCTCCACCACGACGGTGGTGGCGACCGGGAAGACGGCGCCGGCCGGCGGGGTCACCTGCGGGCGGCCGTCCGACTGCCACTGCAGGATCAAGAAGATCATCGGTACGGCCAGCGCGGTCAACTTCAGCCAGTACTGGAACGCCTGCACGAAGGTGATCGCGCGCATCCCGCCGAACGCCACGTTCGCGGTCACCACCACGCTGACCACCAGCGCGCCCCAGGCGTAGGAGCCGCCGGTCAGCGTGCTGAACGTCAACCCCGCTCCCTGCAACTGCGGCAGCAGGTAGAGGCAGCCGATGAACAGCACGAAGGCGGTCGCCAGCCGCCGCAACGGCCGCGACCGGAGCCGGACCTGGCAGAAGTCGGGCAGGGTGAACGCACCGGAGCGGCGCAGCGGCGCCGCCACGAACAGCAGCAGGGCCAGGTAGCCGGCGGCGAACCCGACCGGGTACCAGAGGACGTCGACGCCGTAGCGCAGGACCAGGCCGGCGACACCGAGGAAGGACGCGGCGGACAGGTACTCACCGCTGATCGCGGCCGCGTTCCAGGACGGGCTCACCGACCGGGACGCGACCAGGAAGTCCGAGGTGGTCCGGGCGAAGCGCAGGCCGTACGCGCCGATCGCCACGGTCAGCAGCAGGACCAGGACCAGGCCGGGCGCCAGGTACGGGTTCACCGCTCCGGCCTGCGGATCAGCGCCGCGAAGTCCTGCTCGTTGCGCTCCGCCCAGCGGACGTAGGCGGCGCCCACCCCGACCAGGAACGGGAACGACAGCAGCCCGAGCAGAACCCACGGCAGGTGTACGCCGAAGACCTTGAAACCGCCCACCGCCGGGGCCACGGCGAACAGCAGCGGCAGTGTCCCGAGGCCGGCCGCGACCACTAGGGCGAGCCGCAGCGCGAGCGCCAACTGGGCCCGCATCAGGCCCTTGACCAGTGCCTCCCCGATCGGGGTCTGCTCGGTCAGGTCGGTGCCGGCCCGGTCGGCCGCGCCGCGCCGGAGCGCGGCGTCAGCCAGCACCACCCGGGTACGGGGGTGCGGGGGCGGATCGACGGCCATGTTCGGCAGTCTGTCCGTCCCGCGCTGATTGTCAATACCGGTTCACCTGGTCCCAGCACCAGGCGGGGCTGTCCTCGGGGTGTTCGGCGATCACCTCGCGGGCCGTCTCCCGGGCCAGGTTCCAGCCGCGCCAGTCGTCCTCGGGGGTGCGCTCGCCGATCACCATCAGCAGGCAGGACCGGTACGCCTCGCTGTCCAGCCCGGCGAGGGCCGGTACCGCGTCCGGGGACAGGTCGGACAGGTAGGGCAGGTCGATCCGCTGCGTCTCCTCGTACCGTTGCACGTGGTTCTCGGCGATCAGGCCGTCCGGGTTGGCCACCGACAGGCCGAGCAGGGCGAGCACACCGGCGGCGATCGCGACCCGGGGCAGCCACGGCGCCCGGATCCGGATCCCGGCCACCAGCACCATCACCAGGACCAGTCCGAACCACGCCTCGCAGCAGGCCACCAGCAGGCGCAGCCGGGTCAGCCCGTACGTGTCGGTGTAGACGTTCATCCGGTGCAGCGCCGAGGCCACGATGACCAGGGTGAGCGCGGCCAGGGCGCCGAGCACCGCACGCAGCAGGATCCGGTCGGTCCGCTCGGTGCGCGGCGCCCATCGGGCCGCCCCGGCCAACACCACGAGGGTCAGGGCGGTCACCACGCAGAGCTGCCAGAAGCCGCTGCGGGCGTACTCGGCGTAGGTGAGGCCGTCGGTCTCCACCACGTGCTGGTTGCCGCCGAACAGCACGGTCAGCTGGATCGTCACGAACGCCGCGAACAGCAGTACCAGGAGGCTGAGCGGCACCGCCCACTCCAGACGGTTCACTTTGCGGCCCTCGGTGCGGTCCAGGTCGCCGGTCGCCGGCGGGGCGGCGCGCAGGAAGGCGGCGGCGGTCAGCAGGACCGCCGTGACGCCGCCCACGAACGCCCACCGGAAGATCGTGATCGGGCGGATCTCCGGGATCGCCGCCTCGAAGACCCTGGCGAACGCGGCGTCGGCCGAGATGAAGAGCCCGCCGAAGACGGCGAGCAGGGCGATCGAGACCGCGGTGGTGGCCAGCACGCGGATCGGGACGCCCGCCGAGCCCTGGCCGCGCATCCGGGTCGCACCGCGCAGGAGCCACAGGCCGCCGCGGGTGGCGGCCACCGGCGCCAGCAGGTAGGTCATCGCCACCGACCGCAGCGACCGCCCGTGGGTGATCGCCAGTGCGCCGGTCAGCGTCGCCGTCAGCAGGCAGAGCGTGAACAGCCAGCCGGCCGCCCGGAAGGTGCCGGTCGCCAGCAGGGCCACGGTGGCCGTACCCCAGAACCAGCGGTCCCACGAGCCGTGGCCGATGTCGCGCCGGACCGCGGCCGGGATCGCCTCGGGAACCCGGATGATCCGGGCCACGACCAGGGCCGCGGTGCCGGCCAGGGCGGCGATGAACCAGCCGAGGCCGGCCCGGTCCAGCGGGACGCTGAGCGCGGCCACGGCGGAGGCGGCGAGGATCGCCACGACGGTGGCGGTCGAGGCCGGGCGCCCGGGGCCGGCCCAGCGCCGGCCGAACAGGGTGTAGGACGGCCACGGGCCGTTGAGTTGCCCCAATTGTCCGGTCATTGGTTGGTTCGTGGCCGTGGACATGTGTTCCACCCCTCAGAGCGCTTGCAGCGGAAGTCGTATCTGGATGTGGCAGCCGTGCCGGTCGTCGGGCTCGACGACGGCGATCGTGCCGCGGTGCAGCTGCACCACCCAGCGGGCGATCGCCAGGCCGAGCCCGGTGCCGCCGCCGGTGGCCCGCTCGCCCCGGGTGAAGCGTTCGAAGACCCGCTCACGCTCCGCGGGCGGGATGCCGTCACCCTGATCGGTGACGGCGAGCACCACGTGATCGCCGTGGCGCTCGGCGCGGACCGTCACGAGCCCACCGCGCGGGCTGTGCCGGGCCGCGTTGTCCAGCAGGTTCGCGAAGACCTGGTGCAGCCGCTCCCGGTCGCCGTGCATCAGCAGGCGGGGCGCGGACACCTCGAAGCGCACGTCGTGGCCGGTGCCCTCGGCGTTCACCGTCGCCTCCCGGACCACCTCCCCGAGGAAGGCCGGCACGTCGATCAGATCGCGGTCCATCGGCACCACCCCGGCGTCCAGCCTGGACAGGTCCAGCAGATCGGCGACCAGGCGACTGAGCCGCTCGGTCTGGGCCAGGGCGGTCTTCATCGTCTCCGGCTCGGCCTCGGCCACCCCGTCGACGATGTTCTCCAGCAGGCCCCGCAGCGCGGTTATCGGCGTACGCAACTCGTGCGAGACGTTCGCGATCAGCTCACGCCGCTGCCGGTCCGCGGCGGCCAGGTCGGCGGCCATCTGGTTGAACGCGGTGGCCAGTTCGCCCACCTCGTCCTGAGACCGGGTCTCGATCCGGTGCGTGTAGTCGCCGCGCGCCATCTCCCGGGCCGCCACCGTCATCTCGCGCAGCGGCACCGTCGCGCCGTGCGCCATCACCTGGAGGGTGACCAGGCCGAGCGCCGCCGCGATGGCGATCCACAGCACGTCGACCCGGTAGAAGTCGATGCTCCACAGGAACACCAGCAGGCCGATGCCGCCGGCGAACCCCAGGGCCAGGGAGAGCTTCGCCTTGATCGACCGGACCGGGTCGAGCGGCCGGGGAAGGTACGCGAAGACCGGTGCCACCAGGTTGTGGACGAACACCATCAGGCGGGTGATCACTTGTCCACCTCCAGGGCGTACCCCACCCCGTGCACGGTGCGGATCAGATCGGCGCCCAGTTTCCGGCGGAGGCCCTTGATGTGGCTGTCGACCGTACGCGTACCCGAAGTGTCCGCCCAGCCCCACACCTCGGCAAGGAGCCGTTCCCGGGGCAGGACCGTACGGGGCCGCCCGGCCAGATGCACCAGCAGATCGAATTCGGTCGGGGTCAGATGCACCTCGGCCCCGCCCCGCAGCACCCGCCGTTCCGCCTGGTTGATCTCCACGTCGCCGAACCGCAGTGTCGGGGGCTGTGGACGAGCGGCGACCTGTGCCTTCTCGGCCCGCCGCAGCAGGGCGTGCACCCGGGCCGCCAGCTCACGCATCGAGAACGGCTTGGCCATGTAGTCGTCGGCGCCGACCGCGAGCCCGACGAGCAGATCCGTCTCGTCGCCGCGGGCGGTCAGCATCAGCACCGGGACCGGGCGTTCCGCCTGGATCCGGCGGCACACCTCCAGGCCGTCGAAGCCGGGCAGCATGACGTCCAGGACGATCACGTCCGGCGGGGTCTGCCGGGCCGCCGCGACCGCACTCGGCCCGTCGCCCACGACCTGCACCAGGAAGCCCTCGGCACGCAGCCGTGCGGCCACGGCATCGGCGATCGCCCGCTCGTCCTCCACGACGAGAACCCGTCGCTCGACCGTCTCCACGCCGCCACCACCCCATCCCAATAGCCCTGGTCCCGGTCGGTGCGCCCCCGTGGCCCACCGGCCGGTGACCAGCAGCTTATTGACCACCTGGGCAGACCAGGCGGTGGAGTTGTGAACAACCTGTGGAGATGGATCTTTGTGCCGGGAACACCGGTGCGGCCAGGGCCGGACAGTGATTGGCAGGAATTGGTGAGATACCGCGGGTGCCTGTGGATAACTCTGTGGAGAAAGCTGTGGGGCTGTGGATAACCGTGTGGATTAACGGGTCCAGTCGTGCTTCGCAGCGCGGATCAACCGGTCCTTCAGCTCCCGGGTGTGCCGTCGGCTGACCGGCAACTCCACCCCGTTCACCGCCACCACATAGCCGGAACCGGTCAACCGCAGCTCGGTGACCAGGCGCAGCTGCACCAGATAGGAGCGGTGGATACGGACGAAACCGGCGTTCGCCCAGCGCTCGGCCAGAGTGGCGAGCGAAACCCGGACCAGATGCGAGGCGTCCCCGGTGTGCAGGCGGGCATAGTCGCCCTGCGCCTCCACCCAGCGCACCGACGAGCGCGGCAGCATCCGGGTGGTGCCGGCCAGCTCGACCGGGATGGCCGGCTCGTCCGGTGGAGGCGGCGGCACCGATCGCAGGCCGGCCACCCGGCGCAGCGACTCGCCGAGCCGCTCGGCCCGGACCGGTTTGCGCACGTAGTCGGTGACACCCAGGTCGAAGGCGTCCACCGCGCCGTCGTCGTACGCCGTCACGAACACGATGGCCGGGGGCTGGGCGAACCGCCGCAGGATCCGGGCCAGCTCCATGCCGTCCAGGCCGGGCATCCGGATGTCCAGGAAGACCGCGTCCACCTCGGTGTCGCGCAGCACCCGCAGCGCCTCGGTGGCGTCGCCGGCCCGGTGCACGTGAGCCACCCGGCCGTCCGCGTTCAGCAGGTACGCCAGCTCGTCCAGCGCCGGGGGCTCGTCGTCGACGGCCAGCACCACAAGGCTCATGCCGTCACCTCCGCTGCGCTCCGGCGCCGCCATGAGTTCAAGACTGAGCCTGATGATTCGCTCGCAAGCTCGCTCATGTCGATGTCCGGACCTGTGGATGGAACTTCGGCACCCGCATGCTCACCTTCGTACCCGCTCCGGGGGCCGTCTCCACGATCAGGCCGTTGTGGTCACCGAACACCGAACGCAGCCGCTCGTCCACATTGACCAGGCCGACGTGCTGCCCGTCCTCGCTCTCCGAACCGTCCCGCCCGAAGACCGCCGGATCCATGCCGACCCCGTCGTCCTCGACCGTGATGTGGCACTCGGCGCCCGCGTCGCGCGCCTCGATGCTCACCATACCGACGCCGGGCTTTCGGGACAGACCGTGCCGGACCGCGTTCTCCACCAGCGGTTGCAGGCACAGGAACGGCAGACCGACCGGCAGCACCTCGGGCGCGATCTGCAACCGCACCTGGAGCCGGTCACCGAACCGGGCCCGCTCGATGGTCAGATAGCGGTCGATGCTGCGCAGCTCCTCGGCGAGCGTCGTGAACTCACCGTGCGCCCGGAACGAGTAGCGCGTGAACTCGGCGAACTCCAGGATCAGCTCCCGGGCCCGCTCCGGGTCGGTGCGCACGAACGAGGCGATCGCGGTCAGCGCGTTGTAGATGAAATGCGGGCTGATCTGGGCGCGCAGCGCACGCACCTCGGCTCTCGCCAGCCGCTCCCGCGACGAGTCGAGCTCGGCCAGCGCGACCTGCGACCCGGCCCACCTGGCGGTCTCCAGCGTCGCCTGCACCAGACCCGGCGCCGGCGGCTCGTCGGCCACCGCGACCAGCGCGGCGTCCGCCTGACCGGAGGGCCCGGTCAGAGGCGCCACCACAGCACCGCGAACCACACAATCCACCCGGTCACAAACCAGATCAGACCCATTGAGTACGACGGAGCGCTGCGATCTCGTGGCCCGCCGGGCCGCCGCCGTGAACTGTTCGGTGTGGTGTCCACCCCGCCCGTCGAAGGCCAGGCAGTCCGCCCCGTCGATGATCGCCAGCCCGACCGCCCCGACCAGCACCCGCAGATGCCGGATCGCCTTCCCCGCGGATGCTGTCGAAAGCCCGGCACGCAGTGGTTCGGCGGCGAGAGAGGCGGTGTGCAGCACGTCGTAGGTGGCCCGCTGCATGGCGGTGGCGATACCCCGCCGGGCCCGCAGGCGCAGGACGGCGACCACCGCGGCGGCGAGCGCGGCCAGCACGGCGACGACCGCCACCGCGCTTCCGATCTGACCCGCCACGGGACAGATCCTGACGCTTGGACGCCCGCCGCGCCATCCCCGAAAAAGTGTCGTACCCCGGTGGCACCATGGCCTCCATGACGGACACGGGGTTTTGGAGCGCCACCACTCACGCACGCCGCACGGCGCGGCTCGCGTCATGGACGCGTCAGCGGCCAGCCTGGTCGGGCGGCTTGACGCCGCACGACCCGGGCCGGGCGGCTTGACGCCGCACGGCCCACTGGTCCCGCTGACCCCGGGTGGGCGAACGACCGTGACCAGGACGAAGCGCCCGGACTAATAGGCGCCCTTGCGCTTCAGGACCACCCAGATGGTGCGCCACAGGATGCTCAGGTCGTAGGTGAGGGACCAGTTGTCCACGTAGTAGAGGTCCAGCCGGACCGCCTCGTCCCAGGACAGGTCGGAGCGGCCGCTCACCTGCCACAGGCCGGTCATGCCGGGGCGGACCAGCAGGCGCCGGCGGACGTCGCCGAGGTAGTCGCCGTCGTCCGCGGGCAGCGGGCGCGGCCCGACCAGGGACATCTCACCCTTGAGCACGTTGATCAGCTGGGGCAGCTCGTCCATCGAGGTGGCCCGCAGCTTCGCACCGAAGGCGAAGATACGGGGGTCCTGCTTCATCTTGAAGAGCATGCCGTCGGACTCGTTGAGTTCGTCCAGCGTGGCCTTGCGCTCTTCGGCGTCCACGTACATGGTCCGGAACTTCCACACCCGGAAGGTGCGGCCGTCGTGGCCGACCCGGGTCTGCCTGAAGAAGACCGGCCCGGGGTCGGAGAGGCGGATGCCGAGCGCGATGAAGCCCAGGATCGGGCTGATCGCCAGCAGGCCGAGACCCGCCGCGACCCGGTCCATCAGGTTCTTGACCAGCCAGCCGGGGCCGGAGAGTGTCGGCTCCTCGACGTGCAGCAGCGGCAGGCCCTCGATCGGGCGGATGTGCACACGCGGCCCGGCGATGTCGGTGAGCTGCGGCGCGACCACCAGGTCGACGCCGGTGCCCTCCAGCTGCCAGGCCAGGCGGCGCAGCTCGCCGGGCTCGGCGCTGGCCGAACCGCAGACCGCGATCGTGTCGGCGCCGACCTCGCGGACCAGGGACAGCACGTCCCGTCCGGCGTAGACCGGGACCGGCGTCTCGATGCCGCGGGCGGCCGCGAAGCCGTCGGTGAGGTGGATGGCGACCGGGATGAGGCCGGCGGCCGGGCTGCGGGTCACCGCGGTGTAGACCTCGAGCGCCTCGGGCAGCGTGCCGACCAGCACCATCCGGTGCGCGCCGTGCCCGGTGCTGCGCCGGGCGAAGTGCAGGAACTGCCGGGCCGTCACCCGGCAGAAGAGGATCAGAAGCAGGGCGCTCAGCGACACGGTGGCGACGGTCCCGCGGGACAGGTCGGCCTTGGTGGCGAACGCCAGCAGCGACACGCAGGCCACGACAGTGACCGACGCGCGGACGACGCGCTTGAACTCCTCGCTGCCCAGGCCCAGGTAACGGCGGTCGTAGGTGCCGTTGGTCCAGAGCACCAGCAGCCAGCCGAGCGGCAGCACGATGTAGGCGTAGAGGATGAACGACTCGGAGGTCGAGAAGCCGGCCCGCGACTTCTCGAGGAAGCTGGCGATGTAGCTGGCGCCGACGACCGAGAGCAGGTCGAGCACGATCAGAACCAGCGTGTAGGGCCGGTGCCAACGGGACAGTCGGCGGCTCGTGCGGCTCCATACGTTGCGGGGCACCCCGTTGCTCGGTGGCTGTTCCTGCCACTCGAAGCTTTCGTACCGCACGGGTTTGCTCCGGCTGCTGTTGTCGGTAGATGGGCGATGCAGGCTAGTAGTCACTTCGCCTACGTCCTCCCGCATCCGGAAAAAGATTACGCACCGCCACGACCTTGGGATCGTCGGCGGGTCCGCCGCTACCCGTTCGCGTCACAACGGTTGCCATGGACCGGGCCACTATACCGATGGATCGGCCGGAGAGAAGGTGACGTTGCGGCCGCAATCCTTACATGTACGCACAGTGATGATTTCGTGGCAGGATCACCGCACCAGTTTGGAGAGCCGTCGATCGGCCAGCGGTTTTCCGCCGGTCTGGCAGGTCGCGCAGTATTGCAGGCTCTTGTCGGCGAAGGACACCTCCCGCACCGTGTCCCCGCAGACCGGGCAGGGCAGGCCGGTCCGCGCGTGGACCCGCATCCCGGCCCGCTTCTCGCCCTTGAGCTCGGCGGCCTTCTGCCCCACCGACCGCTCGACGGCGTCGGTCTCGATCTCCCGCATCGCCGCGTAGAGCGCGTCGATCTGCTCGTCGGTCAGCTTTCCGGTAAGCGCGAAAGGGGACAACTTGGCCGCGTGCAGGATCTCGTCGGAGTAGGCGTTCCCGATCCCGGCGAGCACCTCCTGATCGACCAGGACACCCTTGACCTGCCCGTTGCGGCCGCGGATCCGCTCGGCGAACTCGTCCCGGGAGACGGCCAGCGCGTCCGGGCCGAGCCGGGCCACACCGGGCACCTCGGCAGGGTCCCGCACCAGGTAGACGGCCAGCGACTTCTGGGTGCCGGCCTCGGTCAGGTCGAACCCGGAGCCGTCGTCCAGCCGCACCCGGACCGCGATCGGCCCGCTGCCCGGCTTGAGCGGGGCCGGCGACTTGAACGAGTCCCGGTAGTGCAGCCAGCCGGCCCGGGCCAGATGGACGATCAGGTGCAGGTCGTCACCGAGGCCCACGTCGAGGAACTTGCCGTGCCGGCCGGCCGTGGCCAGCGGCATGCCGGCGAGTGCGGTGGGCGCCGGATCGTAGGTCTTCAGGGCGCTGAACGAGGCCACCTCGAAGCGCTGCACGGCGCGGCCGACCGCCCGCTCGCGCAGATATGCCGCGAGCGCCTCGACCTCGGGGAGTTCGGGCATTCCCTCACGGTAGCGTTTGCCGGCATGAAGGTGGTGGTAGCGCACAACCGGTACCGCGAGGCGATCCCCTCCGGCGAGAACGTCATCGTCGACACGGAGATCGGCCAGCTCCGGGAGGCCGGGGTCGACGTGGTGCCGTTCCAGCGCAGTTCCGACTCGATCGGCTCGCTGTCATTGGCGGGGAAGGCGTTGCTCCCGATCTCGCCGGTCTACGGAGCCGAGGCCCAGCACGACCTGGCCGCTCTGCTGGCCGCGGAGAAGCCGGACGCGCTGCACCTGCACAACCCGTACCCGCTGCTCTCGCCGTGGGTGATCCGGACCGCCCACGCGCACGGCGTCCCGGTGGTCCAGACCGTGCACAACTACCGGCAGGTCTGCTCGTCCGGGCTGTACTTCCGGGACGGGCACAACTGCCAGGACTGCCGCGGCAAGATGCTCGGCTGGCCGGCGATCAAGAACCGCTGCTACCGGGGCTCGGCGGCGCAAAGCGCGATCATGGCGACCACGCTGGCCGTGCACCGGCCGACCTGGCGCTCGGTGGACCGCTACATCGCCCTCACCGACAAGATCGCCGCGCACCTGGCCGACTACGGCATCCCGGACGACCGCATCGTGATCAAGCCGAACGGCCTGCCCGACCCCGGCGCCCCCGCACCGTTGGGCGAAGGGTTCCTCTACGGCGCCCGGCTCTCCCCCGAAAAGGGCCTCGGCCTGCTCCTCGACGCCTGGCGCCGGCACCCCGACGGCAGCCTCGGCACCCTGCGCATCGCCGGCGACGGCGAACTCCGGCCGCTCGCCGAGCAGGCCGATCGGGATCGGTCCGACGTCACCTACCTGGGTCCGCTGGACCGGGCCGGGATGACCGCGGCCCGCCGCGACTCAGCCGTGGTGATCGCCGTCCCCACCTGGGAAGACGTCCTGCCCACCGTGATCCTGGAGGCGATGTCCACCGGCCGCGCGGTCCTCGGCACGGCGGTGGGCGGCATCCCCTACATGGTCGGTACCGGCCCCGACGCCGCCGGCTGGCTGGCCGAGCCCGACCCCGCCGCCCTGGCCGCCGCCCTCCCGCTGGCCCGTGCCGGTGCGCCTGCCGCGGCGGTCGCCGCCCGTGCCCGCTACCAGCAGCACTTCCACCCCGACGTCCTCACACCCCGCCTGATCTCCATCTACGAGGACATGTCCCGCCACGCCCACAAATAGCCCCATCCCCGGTACGCCACCCGCCGCGCCCGGCCGACTCCACCCCGTCCCGCCGACCCAAGCAGTCCAGCTGCCCACTAACGCACCCAAGCGACCTTGGACGATCACCCACCCAGCCCGGTGGGAAATCGTCCAAGATCCCGGCTTGTGCCGCGTCTGCGGGCGCCCGCGTCGTGCTCGCTGGCCCGCGTCGTGCTCGCTGACCCGCGCCGTGCTCGCTGGCCCGCGTCGTGCTCGGTGGCCCGCGCCGCGCGATCTTGGACGTTCGCTCACCCGATCCGGTGGGAAATCGTCCAAGATTCCGCCTGTGCCCCGCTGGCTGGATGCCTTCGCCCCGTGCGTGCCGGCCCGCGCCGCGCGATCTTGGACGTTCGGCCACCCAGCTCGGTGGGAAATCGTCCAAGATCCAGGCTAGTGCCGCGTCTGCGGGTGCCTGCGCCGTGCTTGCTGGTCCGCGCCGCGCGATCTTGGACGCTCGCTCACCCAGCTCGGTGGGAAATCGTCCAAGATCCCGCCTGGTGCCCCGTCGGCTGGATGCCTGCGCCGTGCTTGCTGGTCTGCGCCGCGCGATCTTGGACGTTCGGCCACCCAGCTCGGTGGGAAATCGTCCAAGATCCGGGCGGGGGGCGGGCGTGCGGGCGGCGGGCGGCGGGGGTGGTGGGCGTGTGAGTGCGGCGGCGGGCGGCGGGGTGGGAGTGGGGTGGGTCAGGCTTTTAGGGACTCTCGGCCGGCGAAGGCGATGCTTGCGGCCAGGAAGCCGGCGTTGATCAGGGTGAAGAGGGCCACGAACCACACCGCGAACTGAGGGGCCACGGTGAGTACCACGCCGGCCAGGGCGATCACGGCGCCGTAGTCGCGGACCAGCTTGGCCACGCGGACCGGCAGGGATCTGCTTGTCACCATGCTGGCGGCCTGGCTGCCGGTCTGCATGACCGAGGTGACCAGGTTGACCATCCAGGTGGCGGCGAAGGCGGCGAGCAGCCACGCCGGGGTGTCCGGTTCCTGGGCGGCGGCAGTGGCGGACAGCGCAGCCACCAGCGACGCCTGGACGGCCACGTCGCAGAGCACGTCCAGCCGGCCACCGGCGGGGCTGCTCTGGCCGGTGACCCGGGCCAGTTGGCCGTCGGAGCAGTCGAACGCGTACGCCATCTGCCAGCCGATCAGCGCGAGCAGGCCGATCGGCGCGGCCCAGACGCGGCCGTCGGCGACCGGGCCGGCGGCCGCGATGACGATGAACGACGTCAGGCAGCCGATTCCCAGGTTGAAGATGGTCAGCACGGTCGGCGTGAGGCGGCGTTTGTGTGCGCTGACCGCCATTCGCGCGCCGATCCGCTGGCTGATCGCCTCGCTGAAGAGGCCACCGCCACGGTTGACCGCGTAGTAGTCGGCGGCGGTGGGCGTACCGGTGATGGGTTTGCCCGAAGGCCCGGGAGAGCCCGCGTTCGGCGTACCGGTGAAGGGTTTGCCCGAGGGTCCGGAAGGCCCGGCGTTCGGCGTACCGGTGAAGGGTTTGCCGGAAGGGCCGGGAGAGCCGGCGGCGGGCGACGGCGCCGGGTTGTCGATCCGGGTGGGATTGACCGGAGCGGAACGGGCCGTCGGCGGCCGGCCACCCCCGACGGGAGGGTGACCGGCGCCGTGGCCGGATTCAGAGGGTCGCGAGGGCATCGTTGTATTCGGCCAGCTTCTGCCGGGTCTGCTCCGGCGTCATGGCGAGGTGTTCCAGGATGGTGTAGCGGTCCGGCCGGGTTCGCGGTGCGAAGTCGATGGCCTGGACGAACTGTTCGGCGTCGAGCCCGACGTCGGACGGCGTACGCGGAAGCTGGTGCCGCAGCAGGCAGTCGGACATCTGCTTGAACCGCCGCTCGTCGCCGCGCAGGAAGGTGCAGAACAGCGCACCGAGCCCGGCGAGTTCACCGTGCGAGGCGGTGGACGGGAAGAGCGAGTCGATGGCGTGCATGATCTCGTGGCAGCCGCCGCTGGACGGCCGGCTGCTGCCGCACACCGCCATCGCCAGGCCGCTGGAGATCAGCGCTTCGGCCAGGACCGTGACGAACGCGTCGTCGGACATGTCGCCGGGCATGGTCAGCACCGCCTCGGCGCCCATCCGGGCGAGGGAGGCGGCCAGGCCGTCGACGGGTTCGCCGCGGACCTGGCGGGCGAGCTCCCAGTCGGCGAGCGCGCTGATGTTGCTGATCACGTCGCCGATGCCGGCCCGGTTGACCAGTTCCGGCCCGTTCTCGACGAAGTCGAGGTCGACGATGACGCCGAACGGGATGTGCACCCCGTACGACCCCTTGATGCCGTCGTTGATCAGGCTGGCCACCGGCGAGGCGATGCCGTCGTTGGCGAGGCTGGTCGCGACCGAGACCATCGGCAGGCCCCAGCGGCTCGCCGCGTACTTGGCGGTGTCGACGGTCTTGCCGCCGCCGATGCCGACGACCGCGTCGAAGTGGCCGGAGCGCAGCTTGCCGGAGAGTTCCAGTGCCGCGTCGAGGGTGCCGCCGCCGGTCACGAAGATCTCGGCCGAGGTGAGCGACGGGCGGAGCAGGTCGACGACCTTCTCGCCCAGTCCCGGCCCGACCACCACGGCGACCTCGCCACCGGAGGAGATCCGGCCGTCGGCGAGGATCTTGCCGAGGTCGGCGACCGCGCCCCGCCGCACCTCGATGTGCAGCGGGGTCTGGACGCTACGGGCTAGTAGCGGCATGCGATGTCCCGGGCCTTCGCCAGGTCCTCGTGGTTGTCCACCTCGACCCAGGGCACGTCGCCGATCTGCGCGGCCCGGACCTCGCCGCCGCGGTCGGCGTACAGCTGGAAGCCGTCCTCGTAGAACTGGTTGGGGTCGCGCTCGAAGGTCGCCTTCAGCGCGTCGGCCAGCTTGCCGGCCGCGGCCGGCTCGATGATGTTGGCGCCGATGTACTCCCCGTACGCCTCGGCCGGGTCCATCAGCTTCGTGATTTTGGTCAGCTGGCCATCTTCATTGAAGACGGTCTTCATCTCCTCGTCAGCCAGCTTCTTCACAGTGTCAACGGCGAGGAGGATGCTCGAGCCGCGCGCGGCCAGCAGGGTGTGCTCCACGCTGACCGGGTGGACGGTGTCGCCGTTCACCATGAGCGCGCCCTGGGCGAAGTGGTCCCGGGCGAGCCACAGGGAGTAGGCGTTGTTCCACTCCTCGGCCTTGTCGTTGTGCACCAGGGAGATCTTCACGCCGTACTTCTGCTCGAAGCCCTCGACGCGCTCCTCCACCGCGCCGGCGCAGTAGCCGACGACGATGGTCACGTCCTTGAGGCCGGCGGCCGCGAGGTTCCGCAGCGAGATGTCCATGATCGTGGTCTCCCCGTCGACGGGGACCAGCGCCTTCGGGAGGGTGTCGGTGTACGGGCGAAGTCTGCGCCCGGCCCCGGCGGCGAGTACCAGACCGATCATGGGGTGGTTCCTTCCAGCGATGTGAGGGGTGCCCAGCGAGGATAGCGGCAGGTGTCCCATCCGTAGGACTCGCAAGGGGCGCTGGGGAAATGGTATAGACCCGGCTTCTAAGCTGATGGGCATGACCGCTGAGCAGCTGATCTCCTTCGCCCGTGGCGCCCCGTCGCTGGACATCGTCGACGTGGAGGGCCTGAAGGCCGCGGCCGCGCGCGCCTTCGACGCCGACCCGGCCGGTGTGACCGCGTACGGCACCTCCGTCGGCTACCTCCCGCTGCGGAAGTGGATCGCCGACAAGCACAACGTCTCGCCGGACCAGGTCATCGTCACGAACGGCTCGCTCCAGGCGGACGCGTTCCTCTTCGGCCATCTGGTGAAGCCGGGCGACGACGTCGTGGTGGAGAAGCCGACGTACGACCGGACGCTGCTCAACCTCCAGAACCTGGGCGCCAAGGTGCACCAGGTGACGGTCCAGCCGGACGGCATCGACGTCGAGGAGCTGCGCGCGCTGCTCGAGTCCGGGGTGCGGCCGAAGCTGGCGCACATCATCCCGAACTACCAGAACCCGGCCGGTGTCACGCTCTCCGACGAGAAGCGGCGCGGTCTGCTCGCCCTGGCCGAGCAGTACGAGTTCATCATCTTCGAGGACGACCCGTACGTGGACATCCGGTTCCGTGGCGAGCCGCTGCCCTCGATGCTGTCGCTGGACTCGAACAGCCTGGTCGTACACGCCTCCAGCTTCACCAAGACGGTCTGCCCCGGCGTCCGCGTCGGCTACCTGGTCGGCCCGGCCGCACTGATCGACGCGATCGCGAAGAAGGCCACCAACCTCTACATCTCCCCGGGCATGGTGTCCGAGGCGATCGTGCACCAGTTCTGTGTCTCCGGCGACATCGAGAAGTCGGTCCGGACGGTCAGCGCGGCGCTGGGCGAACGGGCCCGGGTGCTGGCCGAGTCGATCCGCAAGCACATCCCCGGCGCCACCTTCACCGAGCCGGACGGTGGTTACTTCCTCTGGGTCGATCTGCCGTCGGACGTCGACGTGGACAAGCTGTTCCCGGCCGCCATGAAGAAGGGCGTCGCGGTCGTGAAGGGCAGCGACTTCCTGCTCGAGGGCGGTAAGAGCTCGCTGCGGCTGGCGTACTCCGCGGTCACCGTCGACCAGATCGACGAGGGTGTGCGCCGGATCGCGGAGGCGATCGAAGAGGTACGCGGCTGACGGACCCGCACGCCGGGTGGGCTGCCGTCCACCCGGCGTGGGTACCCTCGGTTGGTTTGTCGTCCCGGGGGAGGTTGGCATGACGGAACGCAGTCGGACCCGCGGCCGGCCTCTGGGCGCGGCCTGGGCAGCCCGGATGCGCGGGCTGCTGAACAACGGTGAGCACACCGAGCCCGGCGACGTGGACACCGGCGAGCCGACCTCGGTGGTGGACTGCGGGGTGTACGTGGACGGCCGCCGGATGCCCGGTGAGTTCACGCCCGTTCAGGCGCTGGCCGAGGCCCGCCGGCGGGAGGGCGCCTTCGTCTGGCTGGGCCTGCACGAGCCGTCCGAGGCGGAGATGGCCGCCATCGCTCACACCTACGGCCTGCACGAGCTGGCCGTGGAGGACGCGGTCAAGGCGGAGCAGCGGCCCAAGCTGGAGCAGTTCGGTGACGTGCACTTCCTGGTGCTGCGCACCGCCCGGTACGTGCCGCACACCGAGCTGACCGAAAGCTCCCAGGTGGTCGAGACCGGCCAGATGATGATCTTCATCGGCGAGCAGTTCGTGATCACGGTCCGGCACGGGGACGCGTCCGAGATGGCGCCGGTCCGGGCCGACCTGGAGAGCCAGCGGGCGGTGCTGCTGGAGCAGGGCCCGTGGGCGGTGGCCTACGCGGTGACCGACCGGGTCGTCGACCACTACCTCGAGGTGGCCGACGAGGTCGAGGCCGACCTGGACATCATCGAGGAGGGTGTCTTCTCCCGCGAGCGCAGCGCCCCGATCCAGCAGGTCTACCAGCTGAAGCGGGAGCTCGTGGAGTTCCGCCGGGCGGTGGTGCCGCTGCAACGGCCGCTCGCCTCGATCACGTCGAGCCAGGGCGTGGTCCCCAAGGAGATCCGGCGCTACTTCCGGGACGTCCAGGACCACCTGACCCGTACGGTCGAGCAGGTCTCCTCCTACGACGACCTGCTCAACTCGATCCTCCAGGCCCGGCTCGCCCAGGTGACCGTCGACCAGAACAACGACATGCGCAAGATCGCCTCGTGGGCCGCGATCGCCACGGTCTGGACCGCGTTCGCCGGGGTCTACGGCATGAACTTCGACTACATGCCGGAGACCGACTGGCGGTACGGCTACCCGGCCCTGATCGCCCTGCTGTCCGGTGTCACCGTGCTGCTCTACCGGGCGCTGCGGCGCAACGGTTGGCTCTGATCCCACGCGGGCCCCACGAGAATCGACCGGAACCCCTAGAGTGTCGGGGTGCCGTCGCGTCAGGATGAGCTGCACTCGTATCAGTACTCGGTGCAGCGTGTGGTGGCGGCGCTGGTGTCGCATGACCCGGACCCGCATCGTTCGCCGCTGCGCAGGGCCGGTGTCACGGCCCTGATCGGGTTGCTGGCCGCGGCGCTCGCGGTGGGCGGTTTCGCGGCGTACGGGCTGTTCAACGGCCACACCATGGCGAAGGCCACCGACGCCACCTCGGTGCTGGTCGAGAAGAAGACCGGAGCGAGGTACGTCTACCTGCCCGCCGACGGCAGGTTGCACCCGGTGCTCAACTACACCTCCGGCCTGCTGCTGGCAACCGGCAACCCGCCGCAGCTGAAGACCGTCCCGGCGGACGAGCTGGCGAAGGTGCCGCTCGGCGCGCCGCTCGGCATCCCGAACGCGCCGGACGCCCTGCCCGCCTCGGAGGACCTGCTCACCGGCACCTGGTCGGTCTGCACCGACACGTCCGGCGGGCGGCCGCGCAGCACCCTGCTGATCGGCACGGCCCCGGCGGGTGGCACCGCTCCGACGGCCGGGCTGCTGGTCCGGGACACCGCCGGGCGTACGCATCTGGTGCACGGCGGTAAGCGGTTCCTGATCCCGGCCGCCCGGGTGGACGCGGTCCAACGGGCCCTCGGGTGGTACGGCACCCGCCCCTGGCAGGTCTCCGCGGCCTGGGTCGACGCCGTCCCGGCCGGTCCCGACCTGGACGCCCCGGTCATCCCGAACTTCAGGCGGAACTCGGTGGCGATCGAAGGCCGCAAGGTGGGACAGGTGCTCACCGCGGACGGCAAGACCTTCGCGCTGGTGCTGTCGGACGGCATCGCGCCGCTGACCGTGATGCAGGCGCGGCTGCTGGCCGCCGTCTACAACCTGTCGGCGCCGGTCACGGTGGGCGCCGAGTTCCTGGAGCTGCCCGATTCGCCTACCGGGACGAGCCGGTTCGCCGACGGCCTGCCGGCAGGAGTGCCGACGCTGGCCGAGGCCCCGAAGAGCGCGTGCATCGCCGCCACCGGTGACACCCTGCGGGTGAACAGCACCTACCCGGCCGGCAGCGCGCCCGGCACCGGCGCCCGGGTCGACCTCGTGCACATCGCCCGAGGCAAAGGGGCGCTGGTCGAGGCGGCCGGATCACCGGACGCCCCGGCCGGCAGCGGCACGGTCAGCCTGGTCACCGACGCGGGCCGGTTCTATCCGCTGGCGAGCCGCGAGCTGCTGGGCCGGCTCGGATACTCGAGCGCGAGCCCGGTACGCGTTCCGGCCCAGTTCATCGCCTACCTGCCGGCCGGACCGGCGTTGGATCCGGTCCGGGCCGCCAAGTCGTAGCGTTACCGAGGGGTCTGCTTGGTCTGATCCGACACGGTGCCGTTGGACGTCGTGTAGACGGTCGGCTCCATCGGCTCGAAAGCGGCGTCGTCGGCCCCACCGGAATGCGGGCCGGGCTCGTACTCGGCCCACTGAGCCTCACGGCGACGGCGGACGAGGTACGCGGCGCTGATCCCGATCGCGGTGCCGAGCAACGCGTACCCGGCGAGCTGGCCGGCCCGGCTCGGCTTGTGCCCGAACGCCTTGTCGGCCTTTCTCTGTAGTTTGCGGGCCTTCTTCTTCTCCTTGCGGCTGACGGTCTTGCCGGCGTGCCGGACGTTCTCCGACGCGGCGACCAGCGCGGCGAGCGCGCTGTCCCAGCTCTGTGCGGCGGCGTCCCGCGCGGCTGTGGCAGCCGGCTGGACCCGCTCCCGAGCGGCATTGATCGTGGGTGCGACGGTCGCGCTGGTCTCGTGTGCCGCGATCGTGGCCGCGCGCTTGAAGTGATCCACACTCTGCCCG
Source organism: Actinoplanes lobatus (assembly GCF_014205215.1). NCBI lineage: Bacteria > Bacillati > Actinomycetota > Actinomycetes > Micromonosporales > Micromonosporaceae > Actinoplanes > Actinoplanes lobatus. Next base: position 2,142,302 of record NZ_JACHNC010000001.1, on the reverse strand, counting down.
AGCTCGTTGCGCATCCGAGCCCTCCGGCTCCGACGGCGAATCGTTGCGAACACCAGTGCCCACCTCCTGTGGTCTCTCCAGCCATGTTGCCTTCTCGGGTACCCCCGCGCGACCGGATCCACGACATGGGGGAGGATCCGAATTGCACGAGATAAGCCCATCACCGCAGACGGGAGTACCCGTGGCCGAGAACCTTTACGCCACCCTTCACACCAATCACGGCGCGATCCGGGTTCAGCTCTTCCCGGATCACGCCCCGGCGACCGTCCGCAACTTCGTGGAGCTGGCCGAGGGCACCAAGGAATACAAGGACCCGCGCACCAATCAGCCGGGCAGTGGGCCGTACTACGACGGCACCATCTCGCACCGGGTCATCGCCGGGTTCATGGTCCAGATGGGTGACCCGACCGGCACCGGCCGTGGCGGCCCCGGCTTCCAGTTCGGCGACGAGTTCCACCCGGAGCTCTTCTTCGACCGGCCGTACCTGCTCGCCATGGCGAACGCGGGACCGGGCACCAACGGGTCGCAGTTCTTCATCACGGTCGCGCCGACGCCGCACCTGAACCGCCGGCACACGATCTTCGGCCAGGTGGCCGACGAGCAGTCGGCCAAGGTCGTCGATTCGATCGCGAACACTCCGACCGGCCCCGGCGACCGTCCCCGTGAGGACGTCGTCATCCAGCGGGTGGAGATCACGCGCGACTGAGCGCTCAAGGTACCTTTGGCACATGAGTGAGGCTCCGTCGACGGCACCGGTGTGCTATCGCCATCCGTCCCGGGAGACCCTGCTCAGTTGCAGTCGTTGTGACCGTCCGATCTGCACCAGTTGCATGAACGACGCGGTCGTGGGCCATCATTGCCCCGAGTGCGTCAAGGAGGGTCGCCGCAGCCAGCGGCCGGCGCGTACCGCCTTCGGGGGCAGTCGCGCCGGCCAGCTCGGCTATGTCACGACCGCCATCATCGCGGTCAACTCGCTCGTCATGATCGCCTCGGCGGTCGTCGGTGGCCCAAAGGCCATCCTCGGTGGCGGTGGCGGCGGCTTCGGCAGCCTGCTCGGCAGCAGCACCCGGCTCACCGACTTCGGTGCGGTGCTCGGCCACGCCATCTACGGCGGCGAGATCCACGGTGTCGCCGAGGGCGAGTGGTACCGCCTGGTCACCGCCATGTTCCTGCACTACGGCGTGGTGCACCTGCTGCTCAACATGATGCTGGTGGCCCAGGTCGGCCGCTATCTGGAGGCCCAGCTCGGCCCGATGCGGTTCGCCGCGCTCTACCTGCTGGCCGGGTTCGGCGGCAACGTGGCGGCCTACGTCTTCCAGCCCGCCAACCAGGCGTCCGCCGGCGCCTCCACGGCCACGTTCGGCCTGGTCATCGGTGCCATCGTGATCAATCGCCGGCTGGTGAAGGACAACAGCGCGTTCACGTCGCTGCTGGTCATGAATCTGATCTACACCTTCTTCATCCCGAACATCTCGATCGCCGGGCACCTCGGCGGCCTGGTGGCGGGCGGCGCGACGGCCTTCGTGCTGGCCTACTCCCACCAACCGCACCGGTCCATCAAGCAGGCCGCCGGCTGCGCGGTCATCCTCGCGCTGATCGTGGCCGCCGCGGTCGCCCGGACCGCGTCGCTGCTCAGCTGACCGGGCGCAGGTCGGCCAGCTGGGCGGCCACGTCGTCCGGATCGGCGCCCAGCTCGTTCGCACCGAGCATGTAGATGGCGTCGCCGGCGTCGATCTCCAGGAGGACGCCGCGGAGCATGCGGCGGTGGGCGCGATCCACCCGTACCCTCTCGATCTTGGCCCAGGGCACTCGCCGGCGGCGGGCGACTCCGGTGACCACCGTGATGCCCTCGTCGTCCGCCGCGAGGCGGACCCGAACCACCAGGTCGCGGACCGCCCAGAGGACCAGGATCGCGGCGGTGACCGCGGCGACCGCCCAGCGCGCCGGGTCACCTTCGGCGAATCCGGCGGCGAGCGCGAGCACGGCGACCGCGGTGATCAATTTTGCGGCCGGGAGGGCCGGTTTGACGCGCCATTGCATCGCACCACTATCCCAGAATGATCAGCATTAAATCGGAGCTACCGCTGTAATTCGATATTCAGTGGCACCGGCCGACTCCTCGTTCATTCATCCTCCGTTAACAACTGCATGGACGTGTTCGCCAGTACGTTTCACGCCGCGGCCCTTCCGGGCGCCCACCACCACCTGCCGATCTTCCGGAACTGTGTGGACCCGGACGACCCCGCCATCCTGGTGGCCCGGTGCGTCCGCCCCGGAGCGCCGCTCTCCGGCGACTGGTTCCTGCTGCTGACCCGGCGCCGGATGGTCGTCACCCAGGACACCCGGCCGCTGCACCGGACCCGCCTGCACCTGAACGCCCACCTGCGCCAGGTGAGCAACGTGACCTGGCGGCTCGACCTGTCCAAGCCGGGCATCGAGCTGGCCTTCACCGCGATGGACGGGGTCCGGGAGCGGCTCCGGATGCGGCTGGGCGACTCCGGCACGGTGTGGCGCGTCGAGCAGCTGCTCCGCGACACGTTCGTCAACAAGCCCGCCCTGGTCTAGAGCCAACGCCGTTCAGTTAGGCGGTCCGGGCTGGCGTCAAGGGTGTTGATCAGAAAGTAGGAAGCGGAGTTCCGGTATAGAGGTTTGTCACTCCAAGACAACCCACCCCAGGACTCCGCTTGCTCGATCAGATTGCCATAACCCGCACCGTGACGGTAGCTGCAGGGGTGTTCGCGCCGGGGCATCTGGGCGAGCTGACCCGGCTGATTCCGTTCGAGATGGTCGATGACGTTCTTGCCGCCACCGGGCGGGTGCAGCAGCGGGTACGGCTGCTGCCGGGCCGGGTGGTGGTGTATCTGCTGCTGGCCGGGGTGCTGTTCGCCGAATACGGCTACCTGCAGGTGTGGCAACAGTTGACCGCGGGGCTGGCCGGGTTGAGCCTGGCCGAGCCTTCTTCCAGTGCTTTGCGGCAGGCCCGGCAGCGTCTCGGATCCGCGCCGTTGCGAGCATTGTTCGATCTGCTGCGCGGCCCGGCCGCGACGTCGGCCACCCCAGCGGTCCGCTGGCAAGGCCTGCTGCTGACCGCGGTCGACGGGACGACGCTGTCGGTCGCCGATGCCGCCGCGGTCGGCGTCCGCTACCGCAAACAGCGCGGTAACCACGGCGGGGCCGGCTACCCGACGCTACGGCTGAGCGCTCTGCTGGCCTGCGGCACCCGCTCGGTGATCGACGCCGTTTTCGACCCGCTCGGCACCAGCGAACTCGATCAGGCCCGCGTACTGGCCCGCAGCCTGAAAGCGGGGATGCTGCTGCTGGCCGACCGCAACTACGCTGCCGCCGATCTGGTCAAGACCCTCGCCGCCACGAAGGCCGAGTTGCTGATCCGCTGCAAGAGTGGCCGCCGCCTGCCGGTCATCACCCGGCACCGGGACGGCTCCTGGCTGTCCACGATCGGCACCGTGCGGGTGCGGGTCATCGACGCCCGGATCGCGGTCAAGACCAGCACCGGCACGAGCACCGGTGACTACCGGCTGATCACCACCCTGCTGGACGCCCGCCGACACCCAGCCGGGGAACTGATCACGCTGTATCACCAGCGGTGGGAGATCGAGACCGCCTACCTGGAGCTGAAGTCCAGCATTCTCGGTGGCCGGGTCCTACGCGCCCGTACCCCGGACGGCATCGACCAGGAGATCCACGCGCTGCTGATCGTCTACCAGCTCCTACGCACCGCCATGGTCGATGCCACTGACACCCGGCCCGGCCTCGACCCGGACCGGGCCAGCTTCACCACCGCTTTGATCACCGCCCGCAACCAGGTCATCCAAGCCGCGGGCATCATCACCGACACCGTCGTCGACCTCGTCGGCGCGATCGGCCAGGCAGTCCTGGACCACCTACTGCCCGACCGCCGGATCCGGGTGAAAGCCCGCATGATCAAACGATCGAACTCCAAATACCAGGCCCGCGGCCCGAACATCGACCGGCGCACCTACCAAGCCACCATCGCCATCAACATCATCACCGACGGACCTTGACGAACCCGACGCTGGCCTAACTGAACGGCGTTGGGTCTAGAGCAGGAACGCGCTGATCGAGCGGCGCAGCCCGGCCGGATCCAGGCCGTGCGCGCGGGCGTGGTCCTGCCGGCCGCCGTAACGGCGGATCTCGGCCCGGCCCACGCCCAGGTGCAGCGCCCGGTGCGGCAGCCCGTTCAGCGCCTGGCCGACCAGGTGTGCCGAGGTGCCGGCCAGGTACGGCTCGACCACCACGACCTCACCCTCGACGAGCGTCCGCAGCCCGTCGGTGTCCAGCGGCCGGGGCGTGTTCGTGTACGCCACCGTCACGTCCATCCCGAGGGTCGCCTCCAGCACCGGGTCCAGCATCGGCCCGACCGCCACCACCAGCGGCCCGCCCCGGCGCAGCACCCGCAGGCCGCCGGCGTCCGGGTAGGCGCGGCCGTTCTCCTGCGTGGAGAGGCGCACGTAGACGCGGTCGTCGTGCCGGGCCGCCGCCCGCAGCAGCGCGGCCACCTCGTCGCGGTGCCCAGGCACGTGCACGGTCCAGCCGTCGAGGGTGTCCAGCAGCGCCACGTCACCCGGCGACTGGTGGGTATAGCCCTCGGCCGCGGCGTCGTACGAGGCGCCGATGCTGACCAGTACCGCACCCGTCTCCTGGTGCCCTAGGTCGAGCTTGATCTGCTCGTACGCCCGGTCGATCAGGAACGGCGCGTACGAGTGCAGGTAGGGTCGCATCCCGGTGAGCGCGAGCCCGCCGCCCACCCCGGCCATCAGCTGCTCCCGGATGCCGACGTTGAAGACCCGGTCCGGGTGCCGGCGCAGCGCCGTGGTGAACGACGCCGCCGAGATGTCCGCGACCACCAGGGCGGTACGCGGGTCCTCGTCCAGGATCGCGGTGGTCGTGTCGATGAACGTCTCCCTCATACCGAGGCCACCACCAGGTGCGGCCGGTCGGAGACGACCCGCAGGGCCCGCTCGATCTCGTCGTGATCCCGCCCGTTCACCACGGACACGCCCCAGTTCGGGAACCGGACCGGGATCCCACCCGGCCACCCGTGGGTCGCGGACCGGTTGTCGATGACGATCGCGGTGATCGGCAGGCGGATCGCGGCCGCGTACGCGATCGCCTCGTGATTCGATCCCTCGTCCAGTTCCGCGTCGCCGAGCAGCACGAACGTCCGGGTGTCCAGGAATCCCTGCGCCCGCAGCCCGAGCGCGGTGCCGACGGCGAGGCCGAGCCCGTGGCCCAGCGAGCCGGTGCCGATCTCGACGCCCGGGATCAGCATCCGGTCCGGGTGGTGACCGAGCGGGCTGTCCCACCCGCCCATGTCGTCGAGCCACTCCTCGGGGATGAACCCCTTGGCGGCCAGCACCGCGTAGTAGGCGGCCGGCCCGTGCCCCTTGGAGAGCAGGAAGCGGGCCCGGTCCGGTGCGTCGACCGTTTCCGGGGTGATGCGTAACACACGATCGTAGAGAACCCACAGGACGTCCAGCGTGGAGTGCGCGCTGGGAGTGTGTTTGACGTCGGCGGTCACTCGGCTGAGCAGCTTCATGTGCATAGACTGCAACTTGAAGTTCACTTCAACTCAAGGGAGTGGGGATGGAGCACCTCACCATCGGGGAACTCTCCGCCCGCAGCGGTGTGGCGCCCTCCGCGTTGCGCTTCTACGAACGGGAGGGCCTGATCCACGCCTCCCGCACCAGCGGCAACCAGCGACGGTACGACCGGGCCGAACTGCGCCGGGTCGCCTTCATCAAGATCGCCCAGCAGGTCGGGGTCTCGCTCGACGAGATCCGCGAGGCGCTCGCCTCCCTGCCGGAGAACCGCACCCCCACGAAGGCCGACTGGTCCCGGCTCTCGGCCCGCTGGCGTTACCGCCTCCAGGAGCGGATCGGCGTACTGGAACGCCTCCGCGACCAGCTCAGCGGCTGCATCGGCTGCGGCTGCCTGTCGCTGCAACGCTGCAAGCTGGTCAACCCGAGCGACCGTCTCGCGGTCAGCGGAGCCGGCCCCCAGATGATCCTCAATCCGCCGACCGAGTGACCCCGGCCTTCAGCCGCGACTCGAGGCCGTCCGCCGGAAACCCCGTGATCGTACGGCTACCAGATCCATGGCAGATGTGAGCACGTCCAGTGGGTGACACCGAAATCCGATGACGAGTCTGAACCCAGAGGTCCTGGTGCCTGTACTCGATGTTGAGGCATGTCTATGGTGAGTGGCCTTGCGGTGAGGTGTCGGGGGGCGAGATGGCGGGCGAACTCTTCGTCGACGTGGCGGGCGTGAACTCGATCTACAACCAGCTTCAGCGGGCCGGGGACAGTGCCGATGATGCCTTGTCGTACGTTAAGCAGCATTGCGACTTCGGAATCAACGCGCAAGGCTGGTTGATGTTGTTCGCCAGGCCGCATGAGAAAGCCTACGAACAGATGACGACGGCCCTTTCTCGAATTCAAGAGCTGTCCAGAAGTGCTGCCACTCAAGTGAATATGGCTCAGGTTGAGTATTCGCAGACGGACCTGGAAGCCGCTGCCGCTCTTGACGGCTCATACCCTGGTGCCGCTGATCCCAACGTGCTGGCGAACTCCATCACTCAAGAGCGCTTGCAGTTACCCGCGAGTCACGAATCTTTTTCCGACGTCGGCAACCCCGCGGATCACCTGGTGGCTCCGAAAGACGCCAATGCCGAATTCTGGTCCATCAATCCACTTGCCGACCTGATCAGCCCGTTCGCCTGGCTTCGGCAAGCGGCGATCTGGGTGTTCAACCATGATCCGTTCGAGTACTGGACAGAGAAGTTCAGTGGAGATTGGCCGAGCTACATCGAGGCGGGCGTGGCCATGCGTAAGGCCGGCGAGGCCGCTGGCGCCATCGGTGACAACCTCGCTGCTGGAGCGGTTGCCGTGCCGTCGGTCTGGCGAGGGAATGCGGCTGAGGGATTCCAGGACTACGAACTCCGGTTGGCAACTGGAGCGCGATCTCTTCAGGAGACAGGCAACAGACTGGGTGACCTGTACAACCAAGCTGCTGACGCCGTCAAAAACATATACGACGTGGTTGCGGGTCTCATGATGAAACTTCTGGACATTCTCCTGATGATCAGTGTCGGGCTTGCTGCCGGAACTGCCACCTTCTACACGTTTGCCGGAGCTGTGGTCGGGTTCTCGGTGGCGCTGAGTTATGCCGTTTATGCCTGGCAGGTCTACGACAAGATCGCGAAAGTCTACGGTGACGGTGAAGCGATCATCAAGGCAATCGCTGCCGCGATCGACGCTGTGGAGGCATCCGCCCACATAACGAACATGGCAAAACTCGAACCTTACCGGCACCCCGGTAACTAGATCGGAAGCGGGAGAGGTTCAAATGAGCAACGAGTTCACGGACGATCCCATCGCGAAGGCCCTGCTGAAGCACCTTGCCACGGAGCGCGGAAGGGACGACCCTGTGGGTGAGCTGGCCCGTGAACTTCTGGAGAGTGGCGTTCCGCTCCGCGATCTACTTAGGAACCCCTGGTATGGCGAGGGGTTGGCTGCCGCGGCAGAGGCTGGGCAGGCGGAGTTGAGTCGTATGGCGCCCGAACAACTCAAGGCGTTGGAGGATGCGGCGACTCGTCTGAGTGAGGCGCGTGATGCAGCCGAGGGAGACAACGAGTGAGTCGATTCGTCCGCTGGCAGATTGCCTCCGTCTTCATCGTGTTCTCCGGTCTCGCCTTGGGGTTGACCGTGCTGGGTGCATTGGCCTACTGGTCCGGTGACAGCCCGCTCGTTCGCACGATCACAGCCTTCATGTGTCTCCTGTTCGCCAGCTGCGTCGGACTCGGCATCTCCATCGGTGCCACGAACTGGGATGACGGCTTCCCATGGCGTCGCGCGCTCACGCTGCTGCTCTTCCTCGTCCTGGGCTTCGGGGTCGGGTGGGCACGTTCTGCCGTTGCGTAGGCCGTATCAGCCGGCTTAACGCGAGATCCAGTACAGCGAGCCTGGCTGCGTGGGGTCGGTGAGGCCGATGCTCCCGCCGTGCCGGTGTGCGCGGGGTCACACTTTGCGGCCAGGGGGCATGGATGAGCGGACACCGGCTCGTTGTCGCGGATCTGTCGCGACGACTGAGATCGGTGACGGAGCGGAGGGCGTGGGATTCGAACCCACGAAGAGTTACCCCTTACCGGTTTTCAAGACCGGCGCCATCGGCCACTAGGCGAGCCCTCCCGTAATGCCGCTCCAGTCTGCCACCCGCCTCTGGTTCTTGTCGTACCGGTGGGGCAGAGTCGGCCCCATGCACGCGATCGTGATCGAGGACAAGGGTCTGAGCTGGGCTGAGGTGCCGGATCCGGAGGCCGGTGCGGGGGAGGTCGTCGTCGATGTGACGGCGTCCGCGGTGAACCGGGCCGATGTGCTGCAACGGCAGGGGTTCTATCCGCCGCCACCGGGCGCGCCGGAGTTTCCGGGGCTGGAGTGTTCGGGGGTGATCAGTGCGCTCGGGCCGGGCGTGACCGGGCACCACGTGGGCGAGCGGGTGTGCGCGCTGCTGGCCGGTGGTGGCTACGCCGAGCGGGTGGCCGTCCCGGTGGGGCAGCTGCTGCCGGTTCCGGCCGGGTTGTCGCTGGTCGAGGCGGCGGCGCTGCCCGAGGTGGCCTGCACGGTCTGGTCCAACGTGGTGGATCGGGACAGGCTCCGCCCCGGTGAGACGCTGCTGGTGCACGGCGGTGGCAGCGGGATCGGCACCTTCGCGGTGCAGTTGGGTGTGGCGCTGGGCGCGTCGGTGCTGGTGACGGCCCGGGCGGAGAAGCATGAGCGGTTGCGTGCGCTGGGTGCGGCGCTGACCGTCGACTATCAGAACCAGGATTTTGTACGGGCGGTGCTGGACCACACCGGTGGCCGGGGCGCGGACGTGGTGCTGGACATCATCGGCGCGAAGTACCTGGCCCGCAACGTGGAGGTGCTCGCGCCGGAGGGCCGGATCACGGTTATCGGGATGCAGGGCGGCCGGAGTGCCGAGCTCGATCTCGGGCAGTTGATGGCGAAGCGGGGCCGGGTGTCGTCGACGTCGTTGCGGGCACGTCCGGCGGCGGACAAGGCGAGGATCGTGGCCGGTGTCCGGGACCAGGTGTGGCCGCTGGTCGCCGCCGGGCTGGTGAAGCCGATCATCAACAGCACGTTTCCGCTGGCCGAGGCAGCGCGGGCGCATGAGCTGATGGAGTCCGGCGACCACTTCGGGAAGATTCTGTTGCAGCGATGACACCCGTACGAGTGACCGATCGCGGAGCTGTATGACCGATTAGACAGGATATGCGGCGAGTCGCCAGCGTGTCGCGCTCCGGCGATCCCAGCATGGACGGACAGCGCGGCCGGTCCCCGGCCGCGCCCGTATCCGAACCACTGGGGGACACGTGACGTACGCACCGCATCGTTCCGCTCCGGCCCGGGATCTGCCGTCGATCGAGGACGACTGGGACGCCGGCCCCCACCGGTGGGGTAGCCGCGCCTGGGTCACCGGCGGCATCGGCGTCTCGGCCGTGCTGGTCGCCTTCGGGGCGTGGGCGGTGGCGACCAGCCCGGCGGCGACGGTCACCGGCGTCCTCGCGGGTGAACCCCCGACCGCTCAGTTCACGGTCGCGCCCACCGGACTGCGGTGCGGCGTGCCCTCGGTCGGCCCGAGCGACCTGGAACAGCGGGCCACCGGTCAGTTCTGCCTGCTCGACGTCATCGTGACGAACAACGGCCGGGAACCGGAGCTGTTCGACAGTGGCGCGCAGCGCGTTCAGGACGCCAACGGCGAAGCCTACGCCGTCGCGGAACAGGCCGCGGTGTTTCTCAACGATCGCAGTCCGGCACTGCTCGACCGGATCGGTCCGGGCCAGACCGTGGCCGGTGTCCTGCCCTTCGACGTGCCGGCGGACGCCCGGCTCAGTGCGGCGATCCTCGGCGGCGGGCGGTCCACTCCGGGCGTACGGGTGGCACTGCCGGATCCGAGCTGACCACAGCGCCCACCGGTTCGTGATGGAGGATCAATTATGTGAATCACGCCCCGGGCGATTCGATGTTGTGTTGGCATGGTCCACGGAATACGCATGGTTGTCCGGGTTCCCATTGCCCACCTTCGACGGCGGCACAAACGTGACCAGCGGCATCGGTCACGTGCGGATGGGATTCGCGTGAGTGCCCTGGGCCGATTTCGGAGGCAACACTGCACGGTACGTCCACCCGCCGGGTGCTGACAGTCGGCGCGCTCGCGCTGGCCGTCATCGCACCGGCCCTAGACTCCGTCGACCCCGGCCCGGAGACGGTCACCGCACCCAGCGGCTCGCCGGCCACACCGGAACTCGCGGACCGCCCACTGCGCGACGAACTCCACGCCCGACAGTCCGGCATCGAGCAGTTCGTGGCCGTCGCTCCACGCGAGATCCGGTTGGACGCGAGCACCGTACCCGGGCCCGTGCATGCCGGCCTCCTGCACCGCCGGGCGAACGCCCAGCGCGCCTCGCGAACGGCTCCGCGGCGGGCCGTGGGCCCCGCACCGGGGGCGCGCCGCCCGCCCACCGTGATCCGGCTGGTGGCCCGCACGGTCGAGCGCCCGGTGGCCCGGGAAGCGCGCGGCGTCCGGGCCCGGACGCCGCGGTCGGTCCCCAAGGCCGTCCGCGTCGCCACCGAGCGGCGGCCGCAGACAGCCGAGAACCGGGGGAGCCTGCGGGCGGTGGTCGCGTACGCCAAGTCCCAGGTCGGCAAGCGCTACGTCCGCGGCGGTGAAGGGCCGGGCGGCTTCGACTGCTCCGGGTTCACCAAACGCGCGTACGCCCGGGCCGGTTACCGTCTGCCGCACTCGTCCGGCGCCCAGGCGCGCCGTGCCCGGTCCGTCTCCCGCTCGGTGGCCCGCCCCGGCGACCTGGTGGTCGGCCATGGACACGTGGGTATCTACATGGGCGACGGGATGATGATCGACGCGGGGAACCGCCGTACCGGGGTGGTGTACCGCAAGCTCTACCGGGGGCTCAGTGTCGCGCGACTGGGCTGACTGCGGCGGTTCGTGCCCGTACAGCAGTCAGCACCCGCCGGTCTGACGGGTGCCGACTCGCTGTGGCCACCGATGCCTCACGGCAGCCGATCGCAACCGGGCGCGGGGATCTCGGCCGCACACACCCGGTCGGATGTCTGACAGAAGCATGACCTGCGAGGGCTCAAGGCATGCGCACCACCTGTGCGTTTACCCGTTCGTGTGACGGCGTGCGGCAATGCGGACGAAAGGCGCCCGACACGTCGAACGGTTAGTCTCTGCCCATCGTGGGAAAACCTGATCAGTTACTCACCACGCCGCCGGAGGCCAACCAATGAGTCTTGACGACCGCGCCCTGGCGCCCGACCCGTACGATCTCCTGCCATCGGTCCCGTCCTTCACGGTGACCAGCACGGACATGACGGACGGGCAGCCCCTCGACGAGCTCTACGTGCACACCAGCGTGGGCGGGAAGAACCTGTCGCCCCAGCTGGCCTGGTCCGGTTTCCCGGAGGAGACACGTGGCTTCGTGGTCACCTGCTTCGACCCGGACGCGCCGACCGGGAGCGGGTTCTGGCACTGGGTGCTGGTAAACCTGCCGGTCACGGTCACGTCCCTGGACCGCGGCGTGGACCCGCTGCCGGACGGCGCCTTCTGCGTGCGCAACGACTACGGCTCCCGCGACTACGGCGGCTCGGCGCCGCCGCCAGGCGACCGCCCGCACCGGTACGTGTTCGCGGTGCACGCGATCGACGTCGACCGGCTCGAGGTGACGCCGGACGCGTCCCCGGCCTACGTCGGCTTCAACCTGGCCTTCCACACCCTGGCCCGGGCCACGGTCCGCCCCAACTATCAGGTGCGCGGCTGAGCCACCGTACGGATGAGGCCGCCGACAGCGCCGGCGGCCTCAGTTGTCTGCCCGGTCAGCGGGGGACGCGACCCACGCAGAAGACCGACTGCCCGAACGGCGGGCGGACGACCTTCTCGGCAGCCTTGGTCACCGGCAGCACCAGGCTGTCGTAGATCTTGACCATCGGCCCCTCCTTGGGGGCCAGCTTGAAGATGCTGGTCGCGGTGTAGTAGCCGAGCAGACCCAGCGCATTCGCGTAGTGGATCTTCTCGATCTCCAGACCGGCCTCGACGAAGGCGGCGCCCAGCGTCTTCTTGGTGTAGCGGCGGATGTGCCCGGTGGCGATGTCCACCTGGCTCATCGCGAACATGAAGGCCGGCACGATGATGATCACGTGGCCGCCGGGGCGGACCAGGTCCTTCATGCTGCTCAGCGCGCCGACGTGATCCTCGATGTGCTCCAGCACGTTGTACGAGACGGCCGCGCTGTACTCGGCGGCGGCGTCCTGTGCCGGAAGCAGCATCTGCTTCACGTCGATGTTGGGGTACTCCGCCATCCGCTCTTTGAGCAGGACGAGCCGGTCGGGGTCTGCCTCGGTCGCGGTGAACTTCGGCAGGTGTTCCGCCCACTCGATCGCGTAGTCACCGAGGCCGCTGCCGATCTCGATGGGGTTGTTCCCCAGGTGCGGGAGCGCGAGCTCGACGAACCACCGGCGGTGGTTCACGGCCATGGCGAGGCCTTCGAGCACTTCGGACTGGATCCGCTGGTCTCCAGTGATGTCTGCCATAGGTGAGGTTCCCTCATCTTGCCGATCTGAGCTGACAGCGGGACCAGCGAAGTTAACCATCTGAAGCGCCTAACCGAAAGTTGAGTGCTGGTCACCACTGATTTTTTGGCCTGATTGAGACATAGGCGAGCTGGGTACTCGGATGGGTTACCCCACCGGAAGTCCACAGGAAGGACACGCGGAAAACACGCGTACATATCGGCTCTATCACGCCTGGGGCGCACACCGCTGGCTTCTTGGAAACCTCGGTTAGGCTCGCCGATGCTATGACGATTACGGGTTTTGACTCGACAGGCCAGTCGACCGCCGAGAACGTTCTGTCGCGAGGCCGAGTGGCCGCCGACGACGACCTGGACGCGGAGCTGATAGCCCTCGGTTCAAGTGGCACGGTGGTCGCTCCCGCGACCCTGCCCGCCGCCCGGGAAGCCGTGGATGAGCAGGTCATACGCCTGCGGTGGCGTCGCCTGCTCACGTGGCGTGACGTCGTGGCCGTCGGCACTTTCGTGGTCTTCGCGGTCATGCTGACCCTGCCGTTGTGGCTCAATCTTGATCATGAACTGCGTGATGATCCGCAGGATCAAGCTTTCTTCGAGTGGATGCTGGCGCACGGTGCCCGGGTGCTCACGGATGGCGTCTATCCGTTCTTCTCCGACCGCATGAATTACCCCGACGGGGTGAACATGATGGCCAACACCTCGGTGTTGGCCGTTTCGTTGCCACTGACGCCGATCACTCTTCTGTTCGGTCCGCATGTGGCGTTCAACGTATTTCTCACCGGCGCATTGGCATTTACCGGCGCGTCGTGGTATCTCGTGCTCTCCCGCCGGTTCGTCACCTCCCGGCTGGCCGCCTGGGTGGGCGCGCTCTTCTGCACCTTCGCGCCGAGCATGGTGTCGCACGCCGGCGGCCACCCGAACATCGTCTCCCAGTTCCTCGTCCCACTGATCATCTGGCGGACGCTGGAGCTCCGGGTTCGCGGCCGCTCGCTGCGCAACGGGCTGATCCTGGCCGGCCTGCTGATCTGGCAGGCGTTCATCAACCTCGAGGTCCTCTTCATGACCGCGGTCGGCCTCGGCCTGTTCTGCGCGGTCATGGCGGTGGTCCGGCGGCGGCGCCACCGCGGCGAGTTCCTGCCGTTCGTGCGGGCGCTCGGGGTCACCGCCGCGGTCACCCTCGCGGTGCTCGCCTACCCGCTCAGCGTCCAGTTCTTCGGCCCGCAGAGCTACCAGGGCCTGGCCGAGTTCGTCCGGAACTTCGGGGCCGACCTGGCCTCGTTCGCCGCCTACTCCCGGCACTCGATGGCCGGCGAAACGGCCATCGCGTCGCGCCTGACGCAGAACGCCGCGGAGGAGAACGCCTTCTTCGGCTGGGGCCTGATCGTCCTCTTCCTCGGCCTGCTCGTCTGGATGCGCCGCTCCCGGGCGGTGCTCACCCTCGGCGGGCTCGCGATCCTCTTCGCGGCCATGTCGCTCGGCCCGCGCATCGTGCTCAACGGGGTGGACACCGGCATCCCCGGCATCTGGGCGCTACTGCACCGCATCCCGGTGCTGGACTCCGCGGTGCCGACCCGCTGGGCGATGGCGATCGCGCCGATCGTCGGCATCGTGCTGGCCCTCGGCGTCCAGCGGGCCGCCGACATGATGCGCAGCCAGCCGGCCTCACGCGGGCCGATCCGGGTCGCGATGATCACCGCGGTGGCGATGGCGCTGGTGCCGCTGATCCCCCGGCCGATGGCCACGGTTCAGATGGACCCGGTGCCCGGGTTCGTCACCACCGGCGCCTGGCGCGACTACGTCGATGACCGGCACACCATGGTCACCCTGCCGCTGCCGGACAGCAGTTACCCGGACCCGCTGCGCTGGACCGCCACCACCGGCCAGGACCTGCGGATCGCCGGAGCGTACGCGCTGCTGCCGAACCAGAACCCGCAGGACCCGAGCGACCGGACCGCGATGTTCTCGCCGCCGTGGCGCCCGACCAGCGGCCTGGTCGCCTCGATCAAGCAGGGCAACCCGATCCCGGAGATCACCGACGAGCGGCGCGAGATGACCCTCGCCGACCTCCGGTTCTGGAGGGCCGGCGTGGTCGTGCTGACCCCGCAGAGCCGCGACATCGAACTCCTGCGCACCATGTCCGACCTGCTGGGCTTCCGTCCCACCTGGATCGGCGGCGCCTGGGTCTGGGACGTCCGCGAGCTGGTCGACGACCCGGACACCGTCCTTACCGGCGGCGAGCCCTTCTGACGCGGAGGCTCGCGTCGATACGATGCCGTTCTATGATCTTGGCATCGTCGAAGGCCCTGGAGGGACCGCGTGCCTCGTCATACCCGGCTGGCCGGCTTCGGCCTCGCGTTTCTGACCGCCGTCCCGGCCGGTCTGATCGCCACACCCGCGCAGGCGGCCGCCCATGGAACCGTCAAGGTCACGCATGGCTACCGGGTCACCTATCACGCCCGGTGGGGTCAGGAGAACGAGGTCGTCGTGACCGGGTCGGGCGCCACGGTCACGATCGACGACCGGGTGGCGATCACGCCGGGAAAGGGCTGTGAACGGGTCGGGGGCGACAAGACCAAGGTCCGCTGCCGGGCGTCGTCCGAGGCACGGGTGTGGATCATGGCCTACGACCGGAACGACTCGGTGGAGATCCGGTCCGGGCTGCCGACGAGCATCAACGGTGGCAGTGGCCGGGACACCCTGATCGGGGGACCGCGCCGGGACATCATCAACGGCGACACCGGTGCGGACCGGATCTCCGGGAACGGTGGCGACGACAAGCTCGACGGCTATGTGGGTGACGACCGGATCTGGGGCGGGGACGGCGGTGACACGCTCATCGGGTCCTACGGTGACGACGTGATCTCCGGCGGGGACGGTCGCGATTCCTTCATCAGCGGTGACGGGAACGACCGGGAGTACGGCGGGCCCGGGAACGATCTGTTCGAAGCCGGCCCGCCGCTGGTGGCGGGAGCAGCCGACGCGGACACCTATCTCGGCGGTAGCGGCCGCGACGCGGTCACCTTCGGCGCGCATGACCGCCCGGTGACGGCCGACGCCGATGGTGTCCGAGGCGATGACGGAGTGCGCGGCGAACACGACACGATCGGCGCCGACATCGAGGAAATCTACGGCGGTTACGGCGACGACCGTCTCTACGGCACCGAGCGGTCCGACACTCTCTACGGCGCGGAGGGCGACGACGTCATCGTCGGCAACGGTGGTGCGGACTTCCTGGTCGGTAACGCCGGACGGGACAACCTTTACGGCGGCGCCGGGAGCGACCACCTTGACGGCTACGAGCACGGGATGGCGGCGGCGGACCGGCTGGACGGTGGCGCGGACGGCGATGAGTGCCTGGCCGATGGCAAGGACGTCAAGGTCGCCTGCGAAGGGTGACCACCGATCTGCGCCCGGCGCGGGCGGCAAAGGCCGGTGTCCGACGGTGGTCGCCGTCTTCCCGCGGCGGGTGCGCGTAGCCCGTACCGCTAAGGGGTTTTGATGCAGCAGCCCGGGCAGACCTTGGGCTGAGGCAGGGTGAAGGCCAGGCAGCAGGTCTTGCGGCGGACGTCGAGCCGGCCGTTCGGGTCGGGTTCGAGGTCGATCAGGTCGCGGATGCCGAGCGCGCCGAGCAACCGGTCGATGGTCGCGGCGGAGGAGCCGGGGACGGCGTCGGCGGAACGCAGGACGCCGTAGGCGATGCCGGAGGCGAGCGAGCCGAGCAGCGGGCGCCGGCCCAGGCGGACCCGGCCGTGGATGGCGTCGAGCAGCGGTTCCAGGTGCTGTTCGAAGAGGGCGCGGCGGAATTCGGCGAGCAGTGCGTCCTCGTCGGCGACGACCTTGACCTGCGGCAGGCCGGAGAGGGCCAGCGGGTCGTGCGGCAGGACCGCGACCGGGATGTCCGGTCGCATGCCGAGCGTGACCAGCGGGCGTGGGTCGTCGAAGTGCATGACCGCGTCGGTGGAGGTGAGCAGCGGCACCCGCCGCGCCGAGGCCCAGCCGAGGACGGCCGGGAGGGCGAGCCAGTAGGTGTAGGCCTTCCAGGCGAGCGCGGCGGCGGCGTGGGCCTGCGCGTTCCAGCGACGGCGGGCCGCGTCGAGCAGGGTGTCCAGGTGTACGTCGGCCAGGCGCGCGGTCGGCGTCCAGCCGGCCAGGTCGCGGACCACCAGGTCGGGCGCCAGGCCGGGGACCTCGGTGCTGGTGCCGAACATGGCGCGCAGCGTCGCGTTGACCGGTGCCAGCAGTGGTGGCCGGATCTGCCGGAGTTCCAGCGTGGGGCTGGTCACGGGCGGCCGCCGGCCCGCGGCACTCGTCGCTGAGGCACCGCACTCTCCTCGCGGATGATCTTGCAGAAGGGCGAGCCGGGCTCTTGTGGAGCGGCGGGGCTCGCGAAGGACCCACGGTACCTGGTTAAGGGTAGCCTAACCACACTGACCCAAGGGATCATTCGGACGAATACCCTCCGCCATGATTACTTTACGTAGCGTGGCGGCGTTGCCGGATTCGTCAAGGTATCTGTCGGCAAAACGCTACTAGCTCCTTGCAGACACGCGGTCCCGGCGACACTGAACGTGCCGTCGCGAAGGGGACATCCGTGATGACCACCTCGCCCATCGAAAGGGCCGCAGACAAGTTCGTCTCAGCCCTTGCGCAGTGGCGGGTCGAGCGCGGGATGACCAAGAAGCAGCTGGCCGCGCGCATGGGCTTCGATCCCTCCTACGTCAGCCACGTCGAGGGCCGCCGCCACAAGCCCACCGAGGACTTCGCCCGCCGGGCCGAGGCCGTCCTCGGCGCCGGCGGCGTCATCTGGCAGCGTTTCCAGGAGTACGACGAACTGCGCAACGCCCGCAACGCCGGCCTGCACCGCGACCCGCCCGTGCCGGTCCAGTGGCTGCCACCGGGCACCGGGCTGATCGTCGAACGCGAGATCGCCGACCTGGTCTACACCGACGGCGCCTACCGCTGCCGGGTGCGGCGCTCCCTCTACAACGCCGGCGTCGAACCGGTCACCCGGTACCTCGCGAAGATTTCCGTGGACCGCTACCCGCACGACCCGGCCGGCTCCAACCGCCACCACCGGGAGAACCCGCTCACCTTCGACGAGATGGACGTGCGGGCGTTCGCCGGTGAGGGTGAGGCCGCCGAGCCCATGCTGTGGCGGGTCAAGCTGGACCGGGACGCGTCCAAGGAGATCTGGCTCATGTTCGCGAACTCGCGCGGCCAGTTCCCGCTCTATCCCGGCGAACGGACCACCATCGAGTACGCGTACACGGTCGGCGAGGAGAAGTGGGGCCAGTGGTTCCAGCGCGCCGTCCGCCTGCCGACCCGGTTTCTGACCGTCCGGCTGAACTTCCCGGAGAGCTTCGAACCCCAGGTCTGGGGTGTGGAGGCGTCCCTCGCCGCCGAGGTGCCCGTCCGCACCCCGTTGGAACGCCGCACCGAGGGAGGTCGCGCCATTTTCGAGTGGTCAACCGACGCGCCCCTGCTCAACGCCCGGTACCGACTGGAATGGCGGTTCCGTGGCGCCGACGCACCGCTCTACGAGGAGACCGGCCCGCCCGAGCCGACCCTGCCCCGGGCCTCGCACCGGATGCGTGGCATCGGCATCATCCAGCGCGGATCCGACCTGCTCCGGCAGCGGGCCCGCCACTTCCAGCTGCCCCGTGAGGGGGCGGCCGCCCGGACCGCGGTCACCCGGCTGCTGACCTCGCTCGGGCGGCTTGAGGATCTGCACGAGTTCAGCAAGGGCGTGGGTCTCGCCGCGCCCCAGATCGGGGTTCCGGTGGCGGCCGCCGTCGTCCGGCCGCCGGAGCGCGACACCGAACCGGTCGTCCTGCTCAACCCCCGGGTCGTCGGCGAGTCCGGCGAGACCGACGAGCAGTACGAAGGCTGCCTGTCGTTCTTCGACTACCGGGGCCTGGTGCCGCGCCCGCTGCGGATCGACGTGGAGCACGCCCGGTTCGACGGGACCCGGGTGGTCACCACGTTCGAGCGGGCCCTGGCCCGGCTGATCAGCCACGAGATCGACCACCTGGAGGGCCGGCTCTACGTGGACCGGATGAAGGCCGATGCCAAGCTCGTGCCGGTCGCCCAGTACCAGCAGACCGGCCGGCCCTGGGATTACTAGTCAGTCGGTAAAACTGTCGTACTTTATCCGGACAGAGGGCACCTGGAGCTCGGCGAGGCGCTTCAAGGTGGCCTTCACCATCCGCCCTGACCCGGAGACGAAGAAGTCGTGCTCCTTCCACGGGCCGTACTTCGCCACCACGTCCGAGATGTAGCCCTGCTCGCCGGGGAAGGTCGGGTCGTCGCTGCACGCGGTCACCACCGACAGCCACGGGTAGCGGGCGGCCAGCCGGTTCAGGTCGGCCAGGTCGTACAGGTCCTCCCGGGTCTGCGCGCCGAAGAAGACGTGCACCCAGCGGGTCCGGTTGTACCGGGTGAGCTCCTCGAGCAGCGACTTGATCGGGGCGAGCCCGGTGCCGCCGGCCACGAAGACGGCGTCCCGGGTCGACCTGCGGTCCAGGGTCATCGAGCCCATCGGCGCGGCCAGCTTCACCATGTCGCCCACCTGCATCCGCCGGACCAGCGCGCTTGACACCCAGCCGGCGCCCACCGCGCGGACGTGGAAATCCAGGGTGTTGTCCCGGCGCGGGGCGTTCGCGGGTGAGTAGACGCGCCACAGCCGCGGCTGGTAGCGCGGGCACTCGAGGCTCAGGTACTGGCCGGCCCGGTACTCCAGCGTCTGCAACGGCAGCACCGTGAACACCGCGATGTCGCGGGACCGGCGCTCGTGCGCCACCACCTCGCCGTACCAGTACGGCGGGTTCGGGTCGGCATCGGCGCCGGCCAGCATCTTCGAGGCGATCACCGCGTACGCGTCGGCCCAGGCCTGGTCGTACTCGATGCTCCACTCCTCGCCGGCGAACGCCCGCATCGACTCGATCAAGGCGCCGCCCACCACCTCGTAGTGCTCCGGTTCCACGTGGAACTTGCGGTGGTCCCGGCCCAGCGCCCGCAGGTACTCGTCGAACCGCTCCGGATCCTCCAGCGTCTGGACGGCGGTCACGATCGCCCCGAGCAGACGGGACCGCTGCACATCCATCTGCACCGGGAACAGATCGCGCAGGTCCGGGTACTTCAGGAAGATGCGCGCGTAGAAATAGCCGGCGACCTTGTCCTGATGTTCCTCGACCAGGCTCCAGCTCTCCTTGAGCAAGCTTGCGAGGTCTCCCATGCCATTCAGGGTGGTCAGCGCAGTCGGGAACACGACGCACGAGAAGTGCGACTCACCACCCTCCACGGCGCGTCGCTTGCCGAATTGGGCCAATTTGTGCCTGGCCTAGAGTTGGCGGGTGACCGTGGAAGAACAGCAGCTGACCACCCGTCCGCGCTACGGGACCGAGATCGCCATCGTGTTGCTGCTGTCGCTCGGGCAGTCGGCCGTCTACTCCGTGGTGTCACTGACCGCGAAACTCACCGCCGACCGGCCGCTCGCCCAGCAGACCGCCACACTCAACGCCTCGGTGTCGCCGCGGCCCTACCTGGACCTGACTTACCAGCTGCTCGGCATCTTCTTCGCGCTGGTGCCGGTCGCCCTGGCGCTGTTCCTGCTCGCCCGCTCCTTCGGCGCGGCGGCCCGGGAACTCGGCATCGACTACCGGCGGCCCGCCTACGACCTCGGCTGGGGCGCCGGACTCGCCGCCGGCATCGGGCTGCCCGGCCTCCTCCTCGTGTACGGGGCCCTGCAACTCGGCATCAACGCGCAGATCGTGCCGTCCGGGCTCCAGCCGTACTGGTGGTCGGTGCCCGTACTGGTCCTCGCCGCCATGCAGAACGCCGTCCTCGAAGAGGTCATCGTCGTCGGATACCTGATCACCCGGCTCCGGGCGCTCTCCCTGTCACCGGCCTGGATCATCGCCGCGTCCGCCGTACTGCGCGGCTCCTACCACCTCTACCAGGGCTTCGGCGCCTTCCTCGGCAACGCCGTGATGGGCGTGATCTTCGCGCTGTTCTACCTGCGGACCAAACGCGTGATGCCGCTCATCGTGGCGCACAGCCTCCTCGACATCACCGCGTTCGTCGGCTACGAACTGCTGCCCGACTCCTGGCTGTCCTGGCTCGAGTACTCCGCATAGAACCGGCGCGCCCGCACCGCCACCATCTCCGTCGTGGCGCGGGCGCCCAGCACGGCGGTGAGCAGGCTCACACCCGGCAGGCGGACCAACTTCAGCGCGGCCCAGAGCACGATCGGGCCCTTCCCCGGGGCCGCCAGCGCCAGCAGATCGCCGGCGCGGCGCGGATCCGCCGGATCCAGGCCGTAGACCGCGGCCAGGTGCAACACCAGCTCCGCGTGCGTGATCACGGTCGTCGCGACAAGAGCAACCGGGGCGTACGGGCCGGCCAGGGCACCCAAGCCGCCCCGAATCCCCGCCGAGCGGGTGAACCGCTGAACGGCCAGGCGGGCGATCGCCTCCGTCGTGGCCGTCGGATAGGACGCGCGCGTCTGTGCCGCCCACGCCCGGGCCCGGGGCCCGATGTGCTGGACCGCCGTGTGGGCGAGAATCTCCGGGCTGCGGGCCGGGTCGGCCAGCAACTCCTCGGTGAGCGATCCCAGCCCCGCCTCAGCGGTGCTCCCACCTACCCCGGCTGATGTCGGCTTGTCCTGTTCCCTTCCGGCGGGCTTGACCGCGGCCGGTTCGTTGGCGATCGGCCTGCCGGCTTCCGGCTCAGGAGAAGCCGATCCGTCTGCTCCGCGCACGGGTGGCGTCGCTTCGGCCGCGGTCGGCTCGGCCGGCGCCGTTTCGGTGACGAGCAGGTCGGGCGACTCTGTGGCGGGGACCGCATCCTGCGCTGCGGTTTCCGCCTCTCGAGGCGGCAGGGTGGGCTGTGCCGGCCGGGACGCCGGGCGCTTGGCCGGCGTCCGAACGGTCAACTCGACGGGCGGGACCGCCTTGGCCGCGGCTCGCTTGGCGGCCGCCTTCTTGACCGGCGCCTTCCTTGCGGGTGTCTCCTTGACCGGCGCTTCCTTGACCGGCGCTTCCTTGACCGGCGCTTCCTTGACCGGCGTCTTCCTTGCGGGCGCGACCGCCTGCGCCAGAGGCGCGTCCTTCCCGGCCGGGCTGTCCCCGTGGGGCGGGACCTGCTCAGATGCGGGCGCGGTGCTCTTCGCCGCTGGGCTCACCCTTCGCGCCGGGGCTGCCTTTTCCGCCTTCCTCGGCTTCTCAGCCTCCGCGGGCTCTTCGATGGGAGCGGCCTTTCGCGGCGGTGCTGCCTTCTTCACCGGAGCTCGTTTCGCGGGTGTGCGGGCTGTGGCCGGACCGGGAGCCGCAGGCTGCGAGGTCTCTGGTGTGGGCTCGGCTGCCGCGGACGAATCGGTGGCGCGGTCCGGCTGGGGAGGCACCGCAGTGGGGGTCGTCTTACGGGGGGCCCCGCCCTCGGAAGAGTGACCTTCGGCACCTGAGCCGGATGGTGGGGGCTGGAAGGTGACCGCCGGCGGCGCTCCACGGCGACTGGGGCCCGCGGTCGGCTCCTCGCCGGAGGGACTCTGCTCGGGCGTGCTGAACGGGCTTCGCGGACCCCGAGCCCGCGGAGCCTCCCGGCGCGTGTTCTCCTCCATCGCACGAAGCCTAGCCTCATCCGCGACGTTTCGCCTGTTCGTAGCCGCTCGCGAAGATCCTTGGCGTGCCAGATGGCAACCTCTTTGTGCGGCGCTGAGCGGGTCCGGTATTGTCAAGCCTCGGTGGCCCCCGGGTCACCGGGGAGACTTCGCCTAGTCTGGTCTATGGCGCCGCACTGCTAATGCGGTTGGGGTTTTAAAGCCCCTCCCGGGTTCGAATCCCGGAGTCTCCGCGCAAAAGTCGGTGTTGTAGGCTGACTGAGCACTGAGAGAGCGCCCGTAGCTCAATGGATAGAGCATCTGACTACGGATCAGAAGGTTAGGGGTTCGAGTCCCTTCGGGCGCACCAACGAAAAACGGCCTCCCACCGCAGGTGGGAGGCCGTTTTGCTTTCGGCTACGCGGATCGCGGGAACTGGATGATCTTGGCTAGGCCCTCGCCGGTAGTCGAAACGGTAGCTGAAACCTTTTTGGCTGCATCGACACTGGGCGATGTTTCCTGCTGAGGCTTCTTCTTCCCCTTCTTCTTGGCCTTCTTCGGCTTCTCCTCGGCACCCCACAGCAGGGCGCCGACCCGCTTCGATGCCTCCTGGCGAAGCTCGTCGATGACGTGCTGATAGCGGCGCAGCATCCGCCGGTCAGACCAGCCCATGACGGCCATCACGGTCTGTTCGTCGACTCCTTGCAAGAGCAGCATCGTCGCCGCGGTGTGGCGCCCGTCATGGACGCGAGCGTCACGGACGCCGGCCTCACGCAGCACGTCTTTCCAGTCCTCCCAGTCGGCCCGCGCGTCGATCGGGCGCCCGTTGGGCTGGCACCACACCAAGTTGTGGTCGGTCCACATCTCGCCGGCCGCTGTGCGCTCCTGAGTCTGGTGACGCTGGTGCTGTACTCCGAGTTTGATCATTGGTGTCGCCAGTGCCATTCGACGGCGGCCCGCCTCGCTCTTGGTGTCCGTGAAGACGATGCCGCCATTCTTGCGCTTCGGGCAGACCGAAGCGTGATTGGTGCAATCCTTCGGGCACAGCTTGGTACAAGTCTTGGGGTCGCGGTGGGTGGCACAGCCGGGGCGGGGCGCGCGCTTCGGGCACCGGTCTACGCGCTGCTTGGTGCAGTCGTTCGGATCCTTGCCGCATCCGTGCTGCCAGCGTGGCGGGCACGGGACCGTGCGGCAATGCGGTCGGGCGCAGTCGATCGGATCGACGCAACCGTGCTCCCACTTGCGGCGCTCGGACTGCCGGCGCACGACGAGCCACCCGCCATCGAGGTCCAGCCCCATCGGCTTGTCTCGGGTGGACTTGGGTGCCTGCCACCACGGCAAGCCGAGCGCTTCGCCCTGCCGTAGGCCGAGCGGCAGCCCGATCGACCATCGAGTCCCGTTACGCCGGTACTCGCACGCGCGGAGGATGGCCCGAACCTCCTCCACGAACAGGGGCGTCACCTCCTCCTCGATGAGTTTCGGCCGCCAGGTCATGAAGTCCATCGGGTTGCGGGGAATGATCTTGCGCCGGACGGCGTCGTTGAGGATGGCCCGCAGGACCCGGAAGACGGTATGGACGCTCGCCGGTGCGAGTCCTTCGCTTGCAGTGTCGTCAGGGTCGCGGTAGATCGAGCGTAGGAACGATTCGATGGCTTCGGCAGTCAGCAAGTCGCATCGCCACGCGCCGAGCCCCGGCGTCAGCCAGTTGTTGACCGCCCACGCATACGATCCGGTCTTGGTGTTGTAGCGCCATTCAGCGGCGGGGTTGTTGAGCCAATCGGCCATCAACGCCGCGAGCTTTGGCGGCTCCCCGGCCTTGACGACTTCGCCCGCGGCCATCTCCTCAAGAAGCTTCTTGAGCTTCTGGCGAACCTCGTTCTCGTCCTTGCCTCGCCGCTTTCGGCGGTCTGGCGTGCCGTCGGGTCGGGTGCCGACGACGACGGTTCCTTGCCATCCTTCGGCGTTACAGAACACGGTCATAGCGGGATCAATTGCGCTTAGCTTGCGTGGACGACCCACGTCGAAACTCCAAGCATGGTGGAGGGGCGGCGCGTTATCTCGTCGCGCCGGAAGAATGTGACGGCCGTGAGGCCGGGAGGATTACGCCCGGGGGGTGCGTCGGCGGGCGAGATCGGCGCCGCGTGGCTCGTGGGGTTCGGGCATGGCGACTGCTGTGCGCCAGAGGTTCATAGCGGCATCGAGCGTGTGCCGTAGCGCGGCGCGTGCGGCATCGGGGACGGATGCGTCGGCGAGTACCCGGTTGATCTCGACCACCATCGGGTCGTACTCGGACTCGTCGGGCGCGAGGTCCAGGTCTGCGGGCGTGACGAGGCCGAGCGCGATAGCAGCGCGGCGCGGGTTGATGCCGAGCACCTGGCACACCTTGCGCACATACCTCAGGTCCGGGCGTACGCCGTCGCCGGCTTCCCAGCGCAGGTAGGTGGATCGGCTGACACCTGAGCGCTGGATCACATCGTCCTGAAGAAGTCCGGCGTCTTTGCGCGCACTACGGAGCAGCTCGGCGAAGGCAGCGCCTTCGGGGGTCACATCGTCGCGCATGGCGACACCATAGCCGCTGCTCACGGAGGCCGTGTGTCTCACCTGTGAAACCTTTGCGCGCTCGATCAAGGGGCTCTCCTCGGTCTCTGGATTGAGTGCTGCGCGTAGCAGGAGTCTCATACATGAGACAGTAGCGGCTAGTTCGCGCTAACAACAGCCGAGAAGCTCACTTGATGTTGCATCTACGAGACTTTACGGTAGGCGGCATGGCTGCAACGCGAGCGGTTCTCAGGAGTGCCGGATACGAGACGTCCCATGTTGTCCTCAACGAAGATCTCTTCCGTTCCCGGACGCGGGCGCTCGGCGCTCGCACCGACCAGGAGCGCTGCGCCGTCGCCGGCATCTCACGGGCGAGCCTCTACCGGTGGCGCACCGGCACCGTCACCCCGTCGCTCGATGCGTTGCGCAGCGTGGCGCGACGCCTCGACGTCGAACTCAGCCAGCTCGTTCGTGAGGTGCCCGATGAGCGTCCGTGAGTTGCCCGATTTGATGCTGACGGTGGCGGAGACCGCAGCTCAGTTGAAGCTCAGCCGGAGTTACACGAAGAAGCTGATCGCCGCTGGCGTCCTGCCAAGCGTGAAAGTCGGTCGCTGCCGCCGCGTGCGGCTGACCGACCTCGGTGCGTACGTCGATGGGCTGACCAGCGACATCGAGCCGAACCGTGCCGGGGACGCGCCCGGCCCGGTGGAGACGGCATGAGTGTCGACGCCACCGACGCGGCTTCGACTGTCCGACGGCAGCCGGCGCCGCTGCTTATGGCACGTTGCAGCGACCGGCCCGCCGGGCGCCGGGCATACGGTTACCCGCCCAACGGCGTGCGGGCGGCCCCCGATGCCTCGCCGCCGGCACCGGCGCCGAGCCGCGAGCGTGTGTTTACGGCTGTCGTCGGCCATCACGACCGCCATGGCTATCCGCCGACCGTGCGTGAGCTCGCTGCGGCGACCGCCTTGGCGGTGTCCACGGTGGCCTACCACGTTGACGGCCTGGTCGCCGCCGGCCGACTTATCCGCCGTCCTGGTTTGGTCCGCACGCTCGTTCCGGCGCCTGTCGTCGCGGGGGCGACATGAGCGACCTACTCATCGCCACCGCGGTGCTCGCCGCGCTCAGCCTGATCGGCGCCGCTATCTCACTGGCGGAAGCCGACGACCGCATCAACGACCTACTCGCCCACGTCGACCCCTCCCACCCGGCCGCGGCAACGACGCCCGGCAACCGTCCCGACGGCCTCAATGACAGGAGCGCTCATGTCCCACACCACCGACCGAGCGGGCAACGACCAGACGGTGCGCGGGCTGGCCGCGGTGCTGGCTACGATCATCGGCCCTGACGCCGCACCTCATGCCGCCATCGAGTTTGCCCTGACCGAGGCGACGCAAGGGCACGTCGATTGCGCCCGTGAAGCGCTGCGCGGGGTGCCGTCCGAGCACCTGCGCGCGGCGATCACCGGCGCGGCCGTGGTGTCGCAGCTCGCCGCCCTCGTGCTGCTCGACCGCGCGTTGCCGCCGGCTGACCGCTCGCGCGCACGGCTGTAGTGATCGCCGTCGGTCGTCGGGCCTGTGCTCGACGGCCGGCGGCGGGCTGCGGCTCCATCGATTGCCGGACGGGGGCATTCACCATGATCACGGCTGACCGGCTGGCCGCCTATGGTCACCGACTTGTCAGCGCTATCCACCAGGGCAACCCCGACACCGTGCTCGACGACCTCGCGCGCCTGGACCGCGCCGAACTCGTGCACCTCGTCATGCTGCTCGCCGCCAGCGTGCCCGACGCCGACCGGCCCGGCCTTGACGACCTGGTACGGGAACGATTCGCGCCGTTGCGCGGGGGTCGCCGATGAGCCGCCGCCGTGTCCGTACCTCGTGCGATCACGCGCCGCCGGCGATTTACCGCGGCGAGGTGGTCATGGACTGGTCGACCCACCGATCGGCACCCCGGCCGGGACCGTGCCGCGTGTGCGGACGGCCAACCACCCTGGTCGACTGCGCCGGCACGCTGTGTCACAAGGTGTGTGCCGAGCGGGAAGCTACTCGCGAAATCGCCGCACCCGCGGCCGGCCGCCGCGCCGGCGTGCGCCGTGGTCACCTGTCGTTGGTCGGTGGCCGCTGATGCCGTGGGCTCGTTTCTCCGACACCAGCGCGCACCACCCCGCCGTGCTGGCGCCGATGGCTTTCGAGGGCTGGCAACCGCCACAGTGGACACAAGCTGACGTGGTGAATCTGCTCGCCGGGATCTTCCAACGGTGCGCCGTGCAGTCGGCCGGCTACCTCACCGACTATGTGATCACCCCGGGCGTGCTTGCGTCCACCGCCGGCGACAACTGGCGGCATTGGGTGGTGCTCATGCAGCGTGCCGGCTACCTCACCCCGGTCGAGCTCGACGGCGGGGGCGAGGCGTGGCGCCTGGTCGACGACCCGACGAACCTCGTGCACATCCGCCTCAAAGACGAATTGGAGTGGGAGCGGCAGCGTAAGCGAGACAATGGCAACGCCAACCTCACTGTCGCCGTGCGCCTGCGTGACGGCGACGAGTGCCGGTACTGCGGCGTGATCGTCGTGTGGGGTGACCAGAAAGGCGGCCGCGGCGCCACCTACGACCACCGCAACCCGGGGCAAGCCGCCGGCGGCCCCGACGATCTAAGGGTCTGCTGCCACTCCTGCAACGCCCGCCGGTCGAATCATGCCGACGCGGACACCTGGTGCCCGCCGCGGCCGAGTCCCGCAACGCCGTACTACGGCACCAAAACGGCCGCGTTCCTGCGCGATCACGGTCACAAGGTGCGCCGTAGTCGCACCCGACCCGGCACCCAGCCGGACAACGACACCAGCACCACCCGGCGACCCCGCACCCAACGGGACACCGCCACCACCACCGCGAGCGACCCGGCACCCGGCCGGACCACGCCCGCCGCGACTTCGCACCCAGCGGAACCACGCGATGCCCGCACGGCGCAAACCAGCACCATCGAACGCACCAACTCGCGCGACTCCGCGGCCGGCGGAACCACGCCCCACCAGCAACAACATCAAGATCAACAAGGATTGGCCAATCCGGCGAATCACCGATCTCCGGAATCCGGATCGCCGGGACGGGACGGGGCGGGACGGGCGCCCATGCCTTCACCACCTACTACCGCACCCGGGCGAACCAAGCGATCCCGCCGAGGACGTACCCGATGACCAATCCGCCGGCCATCCACCCAGCTCGACACGCTGCTCACCGAGGAGGTTCCCGCGTGTCCATCCTGCTGTGCGAGTCTCCGCTCTGCTGGCGCGATCCCGATACCAACGCCCTGCAACCCCGCCCGGCCGCGCCCGGTCTGCTGCTGTGCTGGCCCTGCCGCGACCGGCTCGCCGCCGACCTCGA
This sequence comes from Actinoplanes lobatus, assembly GCF_014205215.1. Classification (NCBI taxonomy): domain Bacteria; kingdom Bacillati; phylum Actinomycetota; class Actinomycetes; order Micromonosporales; family Micromonosporaceae; genus Actinoplanes; species Actinoplanes lobatus. The sequence goes on along the minus strand of NZ_JACHNC010000001.1, from coordinate 2,114,142 downwards.
CCGGCTACCGGACATCTGCACCGACCTCGAAACCGCGCTCATGCCCGGCAGCGGCGCCGGCGGGCCGGTCGTGTCCGGCAGCCGAGAACGCCCCATGCCGATCAACAACACGGCCGCGTACGCCCGCGCCGAGATCCGGCCCGTCCTGGTCGCATGGATAGCCCTGGTGATCGAGGTCCGCGGCGTGCGCCCGCCCCGGCGCGCCGACGACCCGGCCGTGCTGTCCCGGTGGCTGCGCCGACACGTCGACTGGCTCGCCGCGTACCCGGCCGCCGGCGACGCCGCCGACGAGATCGCCGACGTCCGCCGGATCGCGTTCCGCGGCGCCTACCCGAACCCGGTGCGGCGCGTCGAGGTCGGCGCGTGCCCGTTCGCCGGGTGCACCGGCACGGTGGCCGCGATCGTGCGCGACCGCTCCGCCGTGCTGCCCTCGTCGGCGCTGTGCGACACCGACACCGGCCACGAATGGCCGATGACGGAGTGGCCACGCCTACGCCGGGAGATGCGCCGCGCCGAGACGACGCCTGTGCAGGGTGCGGCGTGAGGTGGCTCGCTGCCGACGAGGCCGCCGCGATGCTGCGCCGGGACGTGCCGGCCGTCTACCGGCTCGCCCACAAGCACGCGTGGCGGCGCTTCGTCTACAACGGACGCCGGTACTACAACCCGAGTGACGTAGAGCACACGGCGAGGATCTTGACCAGGTAGGGGCCTTGGGGAGATCGTAAACGTCAAGTTGGTGAAATCTATTCACCTCCCCGTGCAGAACCCCGCGAGAGCCCCTTTCAACGACCGCCATCGTTGATCCCGGCCGCGGGGTTCTTCCGTGTCTACGGCTCTTCCGGGCTGCGGCACGCCGAGCGCGTGGTCGCCGTCGTCCCGGTCGCACCGGGCACCACACACATCACAGAGCGCCGACAGTGGCGACCTCGTGGACGACGTGCGGCCCGCGCCCTTACTCAGATCGGAGGTGCGGCCTCATGGGTGTGAACGTCACGCCCCACTACTCCAGCGAACACGCCCGGCTCTACTGCGGCGACGCGCTCGGCGTGCTCTGCGAGATGGAAACCGGCAGCGTCGACGCCGTTATCGCCGATCCGCCCTACTCCTCCGGGGGCATGGTCCGCGGCGACCGCACCGCCAGCGTGCACACCAAATACGTCCAAAGCGACAGCATCACCGGCACCGCGCTGCCCGCGTTCGTCGGCGACACCCGCGACCAGCGCGGCTACGCCTACTGGTCAACCCTGTGGCTCACCCAGGCCATGCGGATCACCCAGCCTGGCGGCGTCGTCGCCGTGTTCACCGACTGGCGGCAACTGCCCACCGTCACCGACGCCGTGCAAGCCGCCGGCCTGGTGTGGCGCGGCGTCGTCGCCTGGTGCAAACCCAACGGCCGCCGCGTCCAAGGCCGCTTCGCCAACAACAACGAGTACCTCGTCTGGGGCACCCACGGACCCCGCCCGCTGAACGCACTGCCGTACACCCTGAACGGGCACTACGTGATCAACACTCCCCGCTCCCGGGTCCACATCACGCAGAAGCCGATCGAGCTGCTACGAGACCTCGTCCGGATCGCCCCGCCCGGCGGGACCGTGCTCGACCCGTTCGCCGGCTCCGGCTCCACCGGCGTCGCCGCGCTCGCCGAAGGTCGCCGGTTCGTGGGCATCGAAATCGACCCCTACTTCGCCGCCATCACCGCCGACCAACTCGCCGCCGCCGAGCACGAGCAGCCCGCCGCCTAGCTTTCGTCTGCGGCAACGCCAACGGCAGGGATGCCTTCCACATCGGGAGACCGATGCCTACCGGCCTCAAGGGGCGCCCATACCGACGCCTCTGCGCGCGGGTGTACGCCGAAGAATCGCACTGCTACCTGTGCGGCGGGTGGGTCGATCAGAGTCTTGACCGGCGACATCCGATGAGCCGCACGGTCGACCACGTCCGCGAGAGGCAGCTCGGCGGAGACCTCCTAGATCGAGCCAACGCGCGGCTCGCGCACCGGCGCTGCAACGGCAGCAAGGGCGCCCGCGTCCGGCATGCCCAGGCCCGTGATCACGCTGCCCTCAAACCACACGTGATCGAGCTGCACGTCGATGTATCAACGCTGTGACCAGGGGTGGGGGTCGGGAATTCGGCCATGCGGCCGGATGACCCCATGCCCAAGGGTCTCCCGTTTATCCCCCCGCGTGACCTGGGAAAACGCGCCGCCGGCACCGCGACACTGCCCCGGGGAGGTGCGCCCCGTGGCCGCGTTGCGCCTGGTTCCGGTGACCTTCAAGGTGGCATGCGAGTACGTCGACCAGCACCACAGGCACCACACCCGGCCCCAGGGCTACCGGTTCGCCGTCGGCGTGCTCGCCGGCGAACGCCTGGCCGGCGTAGCGATGGCCGGCCGGCCGGTGTCGCGGATCCTCGATGACGGCAAGACGATCGAGGTCATCCGCGTCGCCACCGACGGCACCCAGCACGCCTGCTCGATGCTCTACGGCGCGTGCTGGCGCGCAGCTCGCGCGCTCGGCTACCTCGCCGGCGTCACCTACACCCAGCTTGGCGAGAGCGGCGCGAGCCTGCGCGCGGCCGGCTGGCGCATCGACGCCGAACTACCTGCGCGACCCGGTTGGGACGCTCCCGGCCGGCGCCGCCCAACCCGAGACACCGACGGGATAGCCCGCGTGCGGTGGCGGATCGGTGTACCCGTGACGGTGCACCCCTGACGTTGCGGGGGTGCACCGTGCCACCGTTGCGCGCGTTCTCGTACGGCGGGGGTGTCCAGTCGACGGCCGCCCTGGTGCTCTCCGCCCGCGGCCGCATCGACTTCCCAGCGTTCATCTTCGCGAACGTCGGCGACGATTCCGAAGATCCGCTCACGCTCGACTACGTCGCCCGCTACGCCAAGCCGTTCGCCGCCGCGCACGGGATCGACCTGGTCGAGGTCCGACGCGACCGGCGCGACGGCACCGTTGAAACCCTGTACGGCCGGCTCACCCGGGAAGGCTCGCGCAGCCTGCCGATCCCGGTACGGATGGCCAACGGCAAGCCGGGCACCAGGTCGTGCACCGCCGATTTCAAGATCAAGCTTGTGGGTCGGTGGCTCAAAGCGCACGGCGCCCGCCCGGACCGCCGCGCGGTGGTCGGGATCGGGATCTCCCTGGACGAGATCGAGCGCGTCAACAAGCGCCGGGCCGCACCGTACGAGACGCCGGTCTATCCGCTGATCGGCGTGGGCGAGGAAACCGGGCTGCTGCTGCGCCGGCAGGACTGCGAGCGGATCATCACCGCGGCCGGCCTGCCTATACCTGCCAAAAGTGCGTGTTGGTTCTGCCCGTTTCATCGGCCGTCAACGTGGGCGGAGATGCGACGCGATCGCCCCGAACTGTTCGCCCGGGCGTGCGACCTGGAAACGCTGCTCAACGAGCGGCGCGACATGCTCGGCCGTGATCACGTGTATCTGACCCGGTACGCGCGGCCGTTGGCCGACGCGATCCCCGCGGCCCAAGCCATGCTGCCGATCTTCGACGTGTCCGAACTGGACGATGCGGTCTGCGACAACGGCGCATGTTTCACGTGAATCCCGACGCCATCCCGTGCTTTCCCCGGTCTATGTCGATGGGTGGTGATGCTTCGTGACGGCACCTGTTCCCCGGCCGCCGGACCGGCTTGAGTTCCGTGGCCTGTCGCTGTGGCTGGAAGTCACGGCCGGCCCGGGCCGGCTCGGCCCGATCGAGCTGGCGCTGTTGACCGAAGCGTGTCGCATCGTTGACCGGCTCGAACGGCTCGACCAGTTCCTCGCCGGTACCGGGACCGAATGGGTGCGCCTCGCGGAGGAGATCGAGGGCCGCGGCGAGGTGGCCATCGTGGTCGACCAGGCGCTCGGCGAGGCCCGCCAGCAGGCCGGCCGGCTGACCAGCATCGCCGCCGAGTTGCGGCTACGCACCGCCGGATCCGCGGCGGGTGTCGGCAGACCCGCGCCGCCGGCGCCCGGCCCGGCGGAGGTGCCTACCGGTGTCGCGAGCATCCTTGGCCGCGCCCGCGGCCGCACCGCCGCCGGCTAAGCCGCGCGTCCTGCTGGTTCCGCCGTACGTCGCGAGCCGGCATGGTCAGGACGCGATCGATCTGGCTGCGGCCGCCGGGATCCCCCTGGATCCCTGGCAGGCCGACATCGTGCGCGACATGCTCGGCACCGATGCCGCCGGCCGCTGGGCAGCTTTCGAGGTCGCGGTCTGGATCTCAAGGCAGAACGGCAAGGGTGCCATCATCGAGGCGCGCGAGCTGGCCGGGCTGTTCCTGCTCAGCGAGAAGCTGATCCTGCACAGCGCCCACGAATACAAGACCGCCATGGAAGCGTTCCGGCGCATCGTGGCCTGTCTGGGCAAGCTCGGCCGCAAGATCTCCGAAACGCTCTACGAGGTCGACGGCCCGCCCGACGACCAGGGCAACCCGACCGTCATCCGCGTCAAGGTCAACAACACCAACGGTGAGGAAGGGCTCGAACGGCTCGACACCGGCCAGCGACTCCGCTTCATCGCCCGGTCGAAAGGCTCCGGCCGCGGTTTCTCCGGTGACCTGATCATCTTGGATGAGGCGTTCGCCCTCACGCCGGAGATGATCGAAGCGCTGATGCCGACGATGTCGGCCCGCGAGAACCCGCAGATCCTTTACGCGAGCTCGCCACCGCTGAGCTACGAAAGCGGCACGGTGATGTTCGGGCTGCGCGAACGAGGCGAGCCTGAGCCCGACCCGGACACCCCGGACGCGCCGCTGCCGGCGCCGGGCGCTGAACTGCTTTACGTCGATTTCGGGCTCGCTGGCGATCTCGACCATCTCGCGCACGCCGACGGGTGCCCGGTCGACTGCACCCGCCCCGAGGTCGATCTCGACGACGAAACGAACTGGCGGGCCGCGAATCCGGCGTACGGATACCGGATCTCGACCCGGTTCACGCAGCGCGAACGCCGAGCCATGACCGACGTCGGATTCGCCCGCGAACGACTCGGCATCTGGCCCGCGAAGATCGCGAAGAAGGACCCGCCGCCGATCGAGCCGCGGATCTGGGTGGCCATGTGCGACCCGACCAGCCGCCGCAAGCCGGGCAGCGCCGTAGCGCTCGGCCTGGACGTGACGCCGATGCGCGACCGCGCCGCGATCCTGCTCTATGGCGTGCGCGACGACGGACTCGGCCACCTGCAAGTGATCTCGTATGCGGCCGGCGTCGATTGGGTTGTTGCCCGTTTGGTCGAGCTCAAGGCCCAGCTCGACCCGGTCGCCATCGGGCTCGATGCGGCCGGCGCCGCCGGCGCGTTGCTCGACCGGCTCAAAGAGGTCGGCATCATCACCGCCGCCGAGCGGGAACGGCAGCGCCTCGCCGATGGTTTCGCTCATCGGGCCGAGGTGCCGCACACCCGCGGCGACATCTACGTGCCCACGGCCCGCGAAGTCGGGCAGTGGTGCGGGCAACTCGTCGACGACGCCCGGGCGCTGCGGCTGCGGCACCGCAACGACCCGCCGCTCAACGACGCGGTCAACGGCGCGAAGTTCCGGCCGCTGGGTGATGCGGTCGCGTGGGGCCGCAAGCTCGCCACCTCCGACATCAGTCCGCTTGTGGCCGGCACCAACGCCCGCGGCGCCTACTACGCGGTGATCGACCAGCTCGCCACGGACTACGACCCCGAGGTCTACCTCGTGTGATCCGACGGGAGGCGAATCGGTGGCGTTGCTCGATCGGCTCCGCAAGGCGTACGCCGCGCGCCGCACCGCCGGCGCCGATCGGCGCGCTGGCCGGCAGGCATGGGCCGGCATGTTCCAGACCTACGGCGAACCGAACGCCGAGCGGATCGTGTCCAGTTACGTCGATCTCGCGGAGAAGGCGTACGCGGGCAACGCCGTGGTGTTCGGCGTGGCTCTGGCGAGGATGTCGCTGTTCACTGAGGCTCGCGTCGCGTTCCGGTCCCGCGCCGACCGCAAACTCTCGCGCACGCCGGCGCTGGAACGCCTCGAAAAGCCGTGGCCCAACGGCACTCTCGCTGATCTGTTGGGCCGGATGGAGCAAGACGCCACCCTCGCCGGCAACGCCTACATACGCGATGCCGGCGACCAGCTCGAACGGCTGCGCCCGGACTGGGTGACCATCGTGTCCGAGGTCGACGAGACCGACGACGGCCACCAAATCCGGCGGGTGCTTGGCTTCGTTTACGACCCGGTCGGCGATCCCGATAGGGACATCGACTTCTACGCCGTTGACGAGGTCGCGCACTGGGCGCCGATCCCCGACCCGCTCGCATTCTGGCGGGGCATGTCGTGGCTCACCCCCGTGGTCGGGGAGATCAACGCTGACAAGGCAATGACCGCGCACCGCGAGACGTTCTTCAAGAACGCTGCGACCCCGAACATGGTCATCAAGTACACCGGCAAGCTCACCCGCGAGCAGGCCGAGCGGATCGGTGACCGTATCGCGGCCCGGCACGCCGGTCCTGGCAAGGCCGGCCGGACGCTGATTCTCGACGAGGGAGCCGACCTGCAAGTGGTCGGCGCGCAGCTCAGAGACGTGCAGTTCGATGAACTGCAATCGGCCGGCGAGAACAGGGTCGCCGTGGCCGGTCAGGTCCCCGCAATTGTGGCCGGGCTCAAAGAGGGCTTGGACTCGGCCGCCTGGTCGATGTACCGGCAGGCGCTCCGGCGGTTCGCGGATCAAACCATGCGCCCGTTGTGGCGTAGCGCGTTCGCCGCCCTGGCGGTGCTCGTTGACGTGCCGGACGGCGCCGAACTGTGGTTCGACGTCTCCGACATCGCTGCGTTGCAGGAGTCGGAGCAGGAGGCCGCGCAGACCGCGCAGACCAACGCCGCAACCCTGTCGACGCTGCTGACCGCTGGTTTCACCGCAGAGTCCGCGGTGGCGTACGTCGCCAGCGGTGACCTGTCCCTGCTGGATCACTCCGGGCTGTACTCCGTACAACTGCGCCCACCCGGCGAACAGGAACCGGCCCCGGCCGGATCCGCCCCGGCACCCGATGATGCCGAACGGCCGGCGGCCCCCGCCGATGCGCCCGGCCCGGCCGACACCGACGAGCAGGACGCCGACGACGACCCGGCCGGCGACATGCGCCGGGCGTGGCCGGTCGACGAACTCGATTTCGAGCTCGAATTCATCGAACTGCTGCGCGGCTGGGAACCGAACTTGCACCCGCGCGATCACCGCGGCCGGTTCCGCAAGGTCATGAGCTCCGACGTCGGCGAAAACCTGTTCCCGCTGACCAAGCCGAGCACCCGCCGGCTCGACCAACTGGTCGACGACTTTGGCCGCGAGGAAAACCCCGACGATCGAGCCTGGCAACCCATCGTCGACGAATACGAGCGCCGTGAGGCCGAAGAGAACGCCCGCAACGACCGGATCAGCGCCGCCGTCGACGCCGGCGACGACTACCTCGACGCGTACGCACGTGAGTACGGCCTGGACGCCGAGAAGCTGCGCCACAAAGAGCGCATGAGCCTGCTCGACGCCGAGCGTTTCGCCGGCGAGACCCGACGCCAAGCCGTGCGCCGGCTCTATGACGAGTGGATCTATCTGCGCTACCTCAAGGCCGAAGCAGAAACCCGCGGAATCATGGTCACCAAAGCCGGATTCGTCGCCGGCATCGATCCGATCAGCCTGTTTTCCGGCCCACCTCAGCGCGCCCGCAAGTGGGCCAGCGAGGAACTGATGCGCTGGTGGGCCGACAACGGCCGCGTGACCTTCACCGAATTCGCGTTCACCACCTACGGCATCGGCAGCAAGCGCGCGGCCGAATCGGCACGGCTGTCCGGCAACGGCCGAGATTTCGGAGTGTGACCGGTGGCGTTGACGACCGACATCGAGGCCGCGGCCGAAGCTGGCCGGGCGGCCGGTGCCGCCGGCGAAACGGCGACCGCGTGCCCATACGCCGCACAGAACACTCCCCGTGAACGGGCGTGCGCCCGGGCATGGGTGCGCGCCTACTTGCACGCGCGGCCGCCAGCGGCCGGCGTCGTCGACTACGACGGCGCCGACGAGCACCCGGTCGACGAGCCCGGCGAGCAGGCCGCAACGATCGGCCGACACCTGCCGGGCCGGCACAACCAGAAGACCCACGGCAACCGGTACAACACCCCGGGCGACAAGAGTTCAGGGTTTCGCCGGGTGGTCGAACACGCGACACATGCCGCCGAGCATGCCGGCCGGCGCCGTACCCAGGTACGCGCCGAACCGTCGGGGCACGACCTAGCCCAGTTCGCCGGCATACCCGCCGACGAGGTGATCAAAGGCCGCAACCTGTACTCCGGGCACCACCACGACGACAGGCAGCTCCGGCAGGCTGCGGCGGAGTTCCGGTTCGACCCGGACGCCCCGGGCGCCCTGGCGCGGTATCTCGACGAACACGCGGCCGCAGTCGCCGACAACGCCGAACGCAAGGCAACCGCACCCCACAACGCGCGCCACACCCGGATGCCGAAGCTCGCCGCGTCCGACCCGGCCGTGTTCGGGGCGCTGGTCGCATGGCAGGACGCCGAACGGCGAAGTTGGCTGTCATCCGCCCCGCGCACCCTGCCGGCCACCCAGGAAGACGGCATCCGGCACCGGCAGAAACACGAAGCGGCCGAAGCCGACGCGAAGACGGCTGAGGCGGGGCTCGGTGCGGCGGTCGAGCAGGCCCGCAACGACGACTCCCACTGGCGACGGCGTGTCCTCGAGGACGACGTCGGCGACGACCGGTTCGTCAACGCCCTACCGGCGGTCCCGGATGAAAGCAGCGTGCGGACGGTGTTCGATCGGCTCACCGAGCCGATCCCGCGCGACACGCCGCCGGCGGTCCGGGCCGCCGCTGAGGCGCACCGCACCGCCCGGATCGAGCAGGAGGTAGCCGAAGCCCTCGACCGGTGGCTTGGCGACCGGATCGACTACCGATTCGGCTCCCGCGACCTGGACGAGGCAACCCCCGCCCAACGCGAAGCGCTGCGCCTGGAAACGCTGCGCTTGTACGAGCAGCGTGACCAGGCCCGGGAGCGGGTACGCGCCGCCGGCATGGCCACCACCAGCGCGGCCAACGCTGAAACTGCCGCCCGGGAGGCCGAACAGCGCGCCGATCAAGAGGAAGGCGAGCAGGTGGTCGCCGAGATCCGCGACCGGCTCGGCGCCCTGCCCGACGGCGACGTCACTGCCAGGGACGCGGGCAAGGCGATGCGCAAGGAACTCGGCATCCCATCGGCGACCGCGCTCAAGAAGGCCGAACGCGGCAGCGACCACCAGGCCCGACTACGTGCCTATGCCGGGCAGAGCGTGATTCGGGAGGCCGAAGAGGTGGCCCAGTTGCGCACCGCATTGGCCAACAACCGCGCCCAACTTGAGCAGATCCGGCAGCGCCTCGCCCGCGGCGGACTCCGCCCGGGCGTACGCGCGGCATTGATCCGGATGGCGCTGCGCTTCGAGGCCCTCATCGGCAACAACCTCGCCAGCATCACCCACCACGAGCGGAACCTCGCCGACGCCCGCGACCGCTGGTTCGAGGAGGTGTGATGCAGACCTATGACCGCACGTTCGCCCTGGAAGGCATCGAGATCCAGCGCGGCGGCGACGGGCGCACGGTGGAGGCGTACGCCGCCGTTTTCGACGTCCCGACCGAAGTCCGCGACCAACACGGCCACTACTTCGAGCAGATCGACCGGACGGCGTTCAACCGCACGCTCTCCCATGGACTCGATCGCATCAGCGTGATCTACAACCACGGCGTCAACCCGACCACCGGCCGGGCCGACGCGCTGCTGAGCGTGCCGATCGCCCGGGCCGTCGACGTCCGCGTCGACGGCCGCGGGCTGCGCACCGTCAGCCGGTACAACCGCGGTCCGGTCGCCGATCAGGTACTCGAATCGATCAAGAACGAAGAGATCCGCGGACAGTCGTTCCGTGGCCGCGTGTTCCGGTCGAACCCCAACGGCCGGATCCCCCGGCCCACGCCGGGCGAACCACTGCCCACCGTCGTGCGCCACGAACTCGGGCTCTCCGAGTACGGGCCAACGCCGCGCCCGGTCTATGAGGGCGCCGGCATCATCGCCGTCCGCTCGGTTACCGAGCTCGCCGACGAGCTCGCCGCCCTGGACCCCGACGCCCGCGCGGAGCTGATCCGCGCGCTCTCCACGGCCACGCCCGAGCTGGCCCCGGCCGTGGACACCGCCACTCCCACCCCGGGACTCGGCGCCGAAGCCTCGCCCGATGGGCGCGCTGGTCGGTACGCCATCCGCCGGGCACGTATCGCCCTGGCCGCCCGAACGGGAGCACCCGCACGTGAAGCACCGCAAGCCGGAGCTCATCCGTACTGACATCAAGGCACTCGGCGAGGAACTGACCGCGCTCGGCGAGCTCGCCGAGCCCACCGACGACGACGTCACCCGTGCCACCACCGGCATCCCCGAAGAGTTCGACCGCCTCGAGGCCGAGCTCGCCGCGAGCGAGAAGGCCGCAGTCGACCGCGAGCGCATCATCAGCCGCGCCGCAGAAATCAGCAACCGGGAGGACGGCGACGGCGCCCGGCGCCCGGACACCCGCCGGCGCGGCGCCCCGCACATCCGCCGGTCCACCGAATCCATCTTCGCCGGGCTCGACCTGGTCCGGTCCGGCCGGTTCGACGACGGCGACGTCATCGAGCGCGCGCAATACGTCATCGACCGGGCGCCGCGGCACCTGTCCACCGAGGGCCGCGAGAAGGCCGAACGCCTCGTCACCGTCGACCCGGGCGACCGTAGCCGGCAGGCTGCGCTGATCGCCCGGCACATCCTGTGCACCGGCGGCGATGACTACGCCGAAGCGTTCCGCGCCTACATGGAGACCGGTTTCCCCGACGAGGTGCTGCGCGCCACCATGACGCTCGCCCCGGCGTCCGGCGGCTACCTCGTGCCCTTCACCCTCGATCCGAGCATCGTGCTCAGCAACGCGGGCATCGTCGATCCGCTGCGCCGGATCTCCACCGTCAAGACCATCGCCACCGACGATTGGAACGGCGTCACCTCCGCCGGCGTGAGCACCGCGTGGACCGCCGAGGGGCAGGAGATGACCGACGGGTCACCGACCTTCGGTCAGCCGACGATCACCCCGAAGCGGGCCGACGCGTGGGTTGAAGGCACCTACGAAATGCTCGCCGACACGGGTTTCGCCTCCGAGCTCGGCCGGCTGCTGGCCGACGCCAAGCAGATCCACGAGGGGCAGGCGTTCGCCACCGGCAACGTCGGCGCGACCCGGCCGCGCGGTGTGGTCGCCAAGGTGGCCAGCGTCGCCGGATGCCTCGTCCCGGCCGCGGCCAACGGCGCGCTCGCTCAGGCCGACGTGTACGCCGTCAGCGACGCGCTACGGCCCCGCGACGCCGACAAGGCCGTGTGGCTCGCCAACAAGCGGATCTACAACAAGATCAAGCAGCTCGACACGTCTGGCGGTTCGGCGTTCTGGGCCAACATGGGCGTCGGCCGGCCGAGCCAGTTGCTCGGCGCCGACAACTACGAGGCGTCCAGCATGACCGGCACCATCGCCGCCGGCGCAAACGTGCTGCTCGCCGGCAACTTCGAGATGTTCTACATCGTCGACCGCATCGGCATGAGCGTGCAGTACGACCCGATGCTCAAGGGCGCCAACGGCCGCGCCAACGGCAAGGCCGGATGGGCGGCGTTCTGGCGCGTCGGCGCCGACGTCGTCGACCCGGACGCGTTCCGCCTGTTGCAGCTCGCGACGGCGCCCGCGGTGGCGGCGCTCGGCTAACCGGGCCGTCGACGGCAAACGGTCCGCGTACGGCGGGCCGTTCGCCGGACAGCTTACTGGTGCGGACCAGGTTAAATACGCTTCATGGGCCAGCCTGTCAAGCGTCAGTCCAAAACGCTACGGATGTATTCGACTCGGCCTTTAACAGCCGCACGGAACGCTTTACCCGAGGCAGTGGCCAGCGGTTCTGCGTACGATACCCGGCCCGCGTCATCGACGCTCGTGGTGATGAACCAGCCAGCCTGGTAGATATTGTCTCCAATGAAGCGTTTCAGCATCTCTTGATACCGCTGGTTATACGACATCCCTCTGAAGGCTTGGTCTGCGGGAAAGAGTGCGTCAATCGGACGATTGGGGCGCTCGGTCTCCGCGTCCTCGCGGAGCACGAACACGTAACCCAGCCACGGTGGCACATCACCATAAGCCGCAAAGTTCTTCTGTGCCGCCCACGTGTCAGTGCCGGTACCGAGGGCTTCCTCGAACCGGTTATTGATGTTCTTGCCGACACTTCCGACCTGGCTCTTGAATTCGAGCGCCGCAACAAGAGAATCCTTGTAGTAAACAGCCATGTCCCACCGCTTGCGCGCCCGGTAGTAGCCCGGTAGGTAGGGCTCGAAGTGGATAGACCGCTCTGACATTCCGTGCTCGACGAAGATGTCCGCTACAAGGACGCGAATACTGTCCATGTGCCCACCGGCGCGGGCCGCACCACCTGCCACTCCACCATCTGCCAGGTTGGCAATCTGGTTTGCACGTTTGGTCCAAAATAGGGATACGGCGGCCTCTGTCGGATCTTCGGGCGCGCGGTCAGGCAAGATCGTACTCCTTGAGATCGATGGCGTACGCGGCTGCTGCCGCATGGGTCGCCGCGTCGACGTCCCGGTCCCGGAACGCGGCACGTAGAGAATCTGCGGTGTCAACGTCGATGCTGTCCGGGTGAGGCACTCTAATACGCTTGAGGTACTGGGCTTGAAAGCGGAGAGTGCCGCCGCGCATTTTCACGCAGTAGGCCTCGATGAAAGCTTGAGAGATTCGAGACAAGAGAATGCCGCCGAGGACTTCCAAGTCCCAGGCATCAGAGACAACGTAGTACAAGTTGTGGTGTGGGTAGTGGCCACCCTGTTCGAGTACTGGATGGATCGTTGTCTTCATGTCCTGGAGAAGAAGTTTGGGTCTGCCGGTGAGGCCTGCTTGCACTTTGTCGATTGTGCGGTACCAGGACAATCGATCCTTCTTCGCTACAAATCTCTCACGCAGGCTAGGGTGACTGGAAAAGTGGGCTGCCATCCGAGGGTAGTCGGCAAGGGGCACAAGGGATCCATCCTCCGCCCACGGATTAATTAGATAGTTGCCCTGCCAATCGAACGTGCCAGACATAAGATCACGGCGCATCGCTAAAGGGAGAACGCGCTCTGGTTCAACAACCGAGGGATCCCGAGTGATGAACACCTTGTCCGCGCCTGTCGCGACACCGATGGAGACCTTGGTTCCTGCGGTCGGATCATGAAGCGGGCCGAAAGTGTCGTTGAGGTGCTCAATAAGCGCCAGACGGGCAGGGGAGCCGGTGGGCCACAGCTCGCCGCCATCGAACCAGTGCGGGAGCCGATGGGCTTTCACTCCGAAATCGGAGAACTCCTTAACCGCCTCATCCCGGGCGGCTTTCACAAGAGCAGATGCGGTGGCGGCCCCGAAATCGGCAGTCGTGTCAGCGACGAAGACGGATGACTGCGCATGGTTGCCAAGCACCGTGATTGCCGGGTATGCCGACACCTGGGCCTCGAACGCGTCAACGTCATGCATCGTCCAGACGTTCTCGACTGCGTAGTGGCTCGCCACGAACTCTCGCAAGCCGGCACCGTACTGGTTGCGCATCCAGCGATCGGCACAGATGAAGCCGACCGTGCCTCCAGGCTTTAGTAGCCGTAGTGACCGCTCGATGAACCCCACATAGATGTCGCCTCGACCACGCATTGTGGGCCATCTGCTGCGATACAGAGCGGCAAGATCGTCCGAGAGATCATCGTAGCGAATATACGGCGGATTTCCGATGACAACGTCAGCATCATTTCCGCTGATGTCGGCAAGCAGGAAGTCGTCATGCGTTACCCACTCCCGAGCCAACGCCTCCGCCGCAGACGGGGAGGTACCGGCTGTCAGCAGCAAACTTCGGCAAAGCGCTCGGCTGGCGTCCACGTGCTCAAGTTGGAGATCATAAGCACGGATGGCCCCACCAAGGTCCGTGAGATCGCGTCCATTTACCTTGGCGCTCACGATGAGGCGCTCAATGGCGGGGCCGAGGAACGCGCCGGAGCCACACGACGGCTCTACCAGACGCATAGAACCGAGATCATGATCTGTAGTGAACCCGGTAAGATCAAGTAGAGCTTCGACCACCCACCGGCGTGTGAAGACTTCGCCGTAGTTTCGGATGTGGGGAGCTGCAAGAGTCACGGACCGACCTTAGATGACTGCTCCTGGTCTCCCAACGGTGACGCAGCCCAAAATTCGGTCCAAAGCGCCACCCGTCCATGTCACCCGGACATCGAGCTGAGTCCAGAACCGCCCAGATCTAGCGCTACAAGACAGGACCGGTCAACCCCGAGGGCCGCAGATGTCGGCCCATGACCAGACGCCCATTTCTGCTCCCATCCACGCGTGCCGGCACATGACGCCGTCACGCTCGTGGGTTAGCTCGTCGCGCTGGTCGATGCCTTCATTGCCGAAGACACGGCGGGGCCTAGCCGCCCATCGCACGTTCCCGACTCCTGCGCCACGGTGCCAGGTCATAGGCCGCAATGCGGCCATAGCGATGTGCGACCCACCGACGGGGGTCACCCCTCCTGCGCCCGATCGGAAGGACCACGCATGCCCGATTCCGTGCCCACTGTCCGTGCCCACGTGACCGCGTTCGTCGGTTTGCCCGATGGCCGGGAATCGCGCGTCGAGCGTGGCGCCGAGTACCCGGCCGACGACCCGATCGTGTCCGGCTGGCCGGATCTGTTCACCACACGGCCGGCCGCCGTACCGGTCGAACCCGTCGGCGACGACCCGCCGGCCGACGACCCGCCGGCCGACGAAGCACCGGCCGGCGAAGTACCGGCGGAACCGATGCGGCAGCGCCGCCGCGCCCGGACGGCGGGGCAGGCCGATGGCTGACCCGGTGCTGTATTACCCGCTTCAACTGCTCAAGCTCGGTATGTCCGCCGGCCCGGACACCGGCCGTGAAGCGTTGCTCGTCAACGCGCTCGAATCCGCTTCCCGTGCGGTGGAGACCTATTGTGGTAACCGGATCTTCTACCGGAGCGCGCTGACCGCGTTGTCGTTGCGGGTGCGTGGCCGGGTGGTCGAGTGCGACGACGGCGACGAACTGCTCGTGCCGGACCTGGCGGCCCCGCCGACCCTGGTGGAGATCCGTACCGGCCGCGGCGGCGAGTGGAAACCGGTCACCGCGTACGACGTCGAACCGGGCGACGCGCTGATCTTCGACCGGCCGGCCCGGTTACTGCTGGCCGGCCCCGCGGCATGGGGTTTTGACCGCGTGCGGATTACCGCCGAGTGGGGATGGCCGGCCGTGCCGGCTGACATCCGCGAGGCAACCAAGCTCCTCGCGACCCGGCTCTACCTACGCAAAGACAGCCCGGACGGGACCGCGGGTGTGGGCGAGTGGGGACCGGTTCGGGTCGCCGCGAGCGATCCCGACGTGCGCGCCCTGCTTGAGCCGTTCCGCCTCGAATCGGCCGGCTGAAAGGGGGCGCGCGTGGACTACTCCGCTATCGCTGCCGGTCTGGCCGCGGCCGCGGCCGGCTGCACCTACCCCGGCCCGGACGGCACACCGCGGCACCTGCTAGCGCACGGATGGGCGCCGGAACATGTCGACCCGCCGAGCTTTGAGGTCGGCGAGATCGCCATCGACGGCGACCAGAGTTTCAGCGACGACACCGGCAGTGCGATCGAGACCGGTCTGATCACCTGCCGTGTCTACGTCGCCCGCTCCGGTGCCGCGGAAGCCGCACACGAACTGTTGCGGCTGTTGCTGCGTTCGCACGGCCCGAGTTCGATCAAGGCCGCGTTGGAAGCCGACCGGACGCTCGGCGGTGTCGTTGACGCGCTGGTCGTCGAGCGCCGTACCGGTTACGGCATGTACGACGTCGCCGGCGTCACCTACTACGGCGCCCGGTTCGAGGTGCGCGTTTGGGGGCGGAGCGGCTGATGCCCGACGTGCTCATCGACGCCAGGATATTCGGCAACGGCGTCAACTTCTCCGGCCGGTCCAACAAGGTCGAGCTGTCCATTGAGGCCGAAGAGTTCGACGCCACCGTGTTCGAGCCGGACAACCCTGCCGATGCCGGGTGGCGCGCCCGGCGCGGCACGGTGCTCGACTCCAAGGCCGCGTTCTCGGGATTTTGGACCGCGGGCGACCCCAGCAAGGTCGACAACGCGCTGTGGTCGCAGCTCGGCACCGTCAACGCCTGGTCGTTCGTGCGCGGCAAGGGTGCCCCCGGCGATATCTGCTGGTTCACCCAAGCGCTCACCGCGAAATATCAGGTGTTCGGCGACTACGGCAAACCAGCCCCGTTCGACGGCGCGATCTCCGGATCGTGGCCGCTGATCCGCGGCACCGTCGCCCATCCACACACCACCGCGCGCAGCGCCAACGGCGCCGGCGTCGACGTGCCGTTCACCGGCGCCGTCCCGGCCGGCCAATACCTGTATGCCGCGCTGCAAGTGGTCAGCGTGGCCGGCACCGCGACGCCAACCCTGTCGGTTGTCGTCGAGTCCGACAGCGTCGCCGGTTTCACCGCGCCCGTGCAGCGCCTCGCGTTCGCGCCGGCCACGGGCATCGGCGCCCAGGTGGCGCGCGTCGCCGGCCCGTTCACCGACACGCATTTTCGCGTGCGCTGGACGGTCGCCGGCACTTCCCCCTCATTCCTTTTTTGCGGCGCGCTTGGCGTCGCGCCCGCGTAAGGAGGCCCCCGCGTGCCTACCGGCATCCTGGTCCTGACCAACTGCTTGATCGAGCTCGGCGGAACTACCGGGCTCGCGTCCAAGGCATCCAAGCTCGAAATGCCGATCGAGTCCGACGAACTCGACGTCACCGTATTCGGCGGAGTGTGGAAGCGGCGCACGGGCGGTTTACTCGACGGCAAGGTCAACGCCGGATTTTTCAACGACTACACCGGCGGTGACCTGGACGAAAAGATGTGGAATTGGGTTATCGGGCGCGTCCCGATCCCGTTCGCCGTGCAGCCCGACGCCGGCGCCGTCGGGCCATCCAACCCGCGATGGACAGGCTTCGTCTTTCCGAAGGGCTACTCCGCGATCGCCGCGGACGTCGGTGGCGTCAACAAGTTCGATATCTCGTGGGCCACGTCCGGCGCGATCGCTCGGGCGACGTCCTGATGCGCGCTGAGGTCGCGATCGTCGGCACCGGATCCGATGCCGCCGTGTCGCTCGATGGCGTCCCGGTGCCGGCCGGCATCCTGTCCGGCGTCGACCTGCGCGCTGCGCCGGGCCGGCCCCCGCGGCTGGAGCTGCGGTTCGTGGTCACCCGGCGCGCCAACCTGGAGCTCGGCGACGCCGAGGTTGTTGTCGACGCGGCCACGGCCGCGGTTCTCACGTCGCTCGGCTGGACCCCACCCGCGGCCCCCGGCGGGTAGCCGATGCCGGCCGGCTACACGACCGACCTGCCCGACGCGCTCGCCCGGCTCGCCCGGGCGCTAGAAACCGAAGGATCCGCGCGGTTTCGCCGGCAGTTGGCCCGCAACCTCAAACAGGCGGCCGACCCCGGCGCGGCCGCGGTCCGTGCCCGGGTGATGGCCATCCCCTCGCGCGGCGGCCCCCGCCGTGGCGGCAGCATCCGCCGCGCCATCGCCCAGGCCGTACGCGTCGACGTGCTGCTCGCCGGCAAGACCACCGGTGTACGGATCGCCATCGGCAAGAACACCATGCCGCGCGGCTTCCACAACGCGGCGAAACGCTTCAATCAGCGCACCTTTCGCCGCCCGGTGTACGGCCGCGGGGAGGTCACCCAGCGCGGACAGCCGTACTTCGAGAACACCCTCCAGGCCGGCCGGCCGCGCTACGCCGCAGCCTGTCACGAGGCCATGGATGACATGGCCGACCGCATCGCTTCCCGCATCCACTGAAAGAGGTCCCGCGTTGCTGCTCACTTACCACCCCGCCGGGCAGGAGACGCCGGAGGTCTTCGAGTTCCGGTTGCAGACGCTGCGGTCGCCGGAGATCGAGGCCATCGAGCGGCGTACCGGCATGGACTACGGCACCGACTACCGGGAACGGCTACTCAAGGGCAACATGCTCGCCCGCCGGGCGCTGCTGTGGACGTTCCTGCGGCGCCGGCACCCGTACTTGAAGTTCGACGAGGTCGAGGTCGCCGACGGGGAGCTCATCCTGTCCATGGATCTCGGCGAGCTCGCCGAGCAGCGCGCCCAGGTGCTCAAGCTCGCGCAGGCCGGTGCCGTCGACCCTGACGACGTCGACCTGGCGCTCGCCGCGATCGACATGCAGGTCGCCGAGTGGCGCGCCGAGCACCCCGACGACGTCGTTGACGTCGGCCCGGTGCGCGACGACGACGAGATCACCGGGGGCGACGAGCAGCCGGTCGCCGGCGCGGCCGGCCCGGGAAAAGCCCCTTCGCTGACCTGGTCGCCCGGTACTGGATCGCGATAGCCGAAACCCTGCATATCCCGCCGTACCGGCTTTCCGAGCTGACCTACGAGCAGGTGTTGCAGGCCGTCGCCTACATCGACGACCTACGCGCCAAAGCCGACCAGCAAGCGGCGGCCGACAACTGAACACGCGGGGGTGATCGTGGCGGATACCTCCCTGCTGTTCAACATCATCGGCAAGGACCGGGCGTCCGGCGTCGTCGAGAACGTCAGCCGCCGCGTGCGCGCGGCGTCGCTACTCGCCGCGGCCGCCCAACTGGCGCTAGGCGCCGCGTTCGCATCTGCGGCCGCGCACGCCGTCGGACTGGCGTCCGCGGTGGCGCCAGCGATCAGCCTGCTCGGTCTGCTGCCGTCGATCGGCGCGGCCGGCGTCGCCAGCGTGCTCACGCTCGGCATGGGCTTTTCCGGCATGGCTGCCGCGCTCAAGAGCACCGGCGCGGCCGGCGGCGGCGCCGGCCGAGTACTCGGCGACGTCGCCGGCGCCGAGCGCCGCCTCGCCCAGGCCCAGCGCGACGCCAAGACCGCCCAGGAAGCACTCAACACCGCGCGCAAGGAAGCGGCCGACCGCATCGCGTCCTACCGCGACCAGGTCGAGGGCGCCCAACTCGACGAGGAATCGGCCACCAACGCGCTCGCCGATGCCCGTAAGCGGCTCGAAGAGGCGTCGATGATGACCGGCCCGGACGCGGCCGACGCGTACCGCGATGCCGAACTCGCCGTCCGGCAACAAGAGTTCGCGCTCGATCAGGCCAAGAAGCGAACCCAGGAACTCAAGAACGAGCAGGCCAAGGCCACCCGCGACGGAGTCGAGGGAAGCGACGAGGTCAAGCAGGCCAAGGACCGCGAACGCGCCGCCCTCGAACAGGTCAAAGCAGCTCAGGAAGCGCTCAACCGGGCACGCCAGGGCGCCGGCGGCGGAGGCGGCGGCGTCAACGCCCAAGCCGCGGCCCTGGCCAAGCTCGCCCCCGCGGCGCGCGCGGTCGTGCTGACGCTCTTGCAGCTCAAACCGGCGTGGGACGGCGTAACCCGCTCCGTGCAGAACCGGTTTTGGCAGGGTGCCGCCGCGGATCTGCGCATGCTGTCCGGGGCCTATCTGCCGGTCGCCCGCACCCGCCTAGTCGAGCTTGCCGGCAGCTTCAATCTGGCCGGCCGGGAGTCCGCGAAGCTAGTCGGCTCCCGCCGGTTCGTTGCCGACGTCAATGCGACGCTCGGCAATACCAACCGGGCGGCCGGCATCCTGGCCCGGGCGGTCGCGCCAATCATCTCCGCGTTCCGCACCTGGGGCGTAGTCGGCTCGGCCTACCTGCCCGAGATCGCCGGATGGGTGCTACAGCTGGCGAACCGGTTCAACCGCTGGAGCACCGCGGCCCGCGACTCCGAGCGCATGGCCGGATGGTTCCGCAACGGCACCACCGCTATCCGACAGCTCGGCACGATCGCCGGGAACACGATCGGCATCGTTGCCGCGCTGCTGCGCGGCGGCGGAGCCGACTCCGGCCGGACGCTGCTGGCCACCCTCACGGCGATGACCGGCAGGCTCCGGGCGTTCCTCAACTCCACCCAGGGACAGGCGAAGATCTCCGCGTTCTTCGCCGGGCTCCGCGTGATCCTGTCGAGCGTCGTCAGCCTGTTCCCGATCCTCGCGTCCGGCGTCAGCAACTTCGCCACCTCCGCGACCACGGCCGACGGCGCCGGCGGATCCCTCGCCGACACCCTGAACGTCACCCGGGTCGCGTTGGGGTTTCTGGCCGGCCACACCGGCGCGCTCGCCGAGCTGCTGCCGTACGTCGCCGGCGGCTTCCTGGTCTACAAGGCAAGTCAGGTCGCCGCGAACACGGCCGCGGCGGTCGGCATCCCGCTCAGGATCGCTGAGGTTGCGGTGCATTGGCGGCTGTCCAGTGCGCTCCGGGCCAACACAGCGGCGATGACGTCGGCCACCGCATCGACCGGGGCGAACACCGCGGCGACCGGTGCCAACACGGCGGCCGGCAACATCGGCGTGGTGGCCCGCATTCGCGGGACGGCCGCGCTGGTCGCCCAGCGCGCCGCGCTGGTGGCCACCACGATCGCCACCCGCGCGGCGACGGCCGGTCAGTGGCTGCTCAACATCGCGATGTCCGCCAACCCCCTCGGGCTGATCGTCATCGCGATCGTTGCGGTAGCGGCCGGCCTCTATCTGCTGTGGACCCGATCGACCACGTTCCGGCGGATCGTCACCGGCGCGTTCAACGCCGTGTGGTCCGCCGCGCGGGCCGGCTGGAGCTGGGTACGCGTCAACTTCCCGCGGTTCTACCACATGATCGCCGACCCGATCGGGCGCGGGATCACGTGGGCGCGCGGCCGCTGGGATTCCTTCGTCGGGTTCGTGCGTAACCTGCCGGGCCGGGTGTCGAGCAGCTTGTCGGGCATGTGGGGCGCGCTGCGCTCCGGTTTCCGCAACGCGCTCAACTACGTGATCGGGCTCTGGAACAACTTCTCGCTCACGCTCGGCGGCGGCTCCGTGCTCGGCATGAACATCCCATCCGTCACCCTCAACACCCCCAACATCCCGTACCTGGCCACCGGCGGCCGCGCGGTCGGCGCCGGGCTGGCCCACGTCGGTGAACGCGGCCCCGAAACCGTGTGGCTGCCCGCCGGCGCCACGGTCGAACCGCTCCGCGGATCCGGCCACGGCGGCGGAGGCGGACAGACCGTGCGCGTGATCGTCGACATCCGCGGCGGCGAACGCGAGTTCCGCCGGCTCATCCGCTCGTGGGTCCGCGTCGACCAGTTAATCGCCAACGCGAGGGGGTGACGTGGACTTCCCCGCGCAGCAACTCCCCGTGCGCGTCTACCTCGCGCCTGGCGGCGACCCCGCCGTGCCGGCCGGCTGGGTGTGGCAACCGATCACCGGCGACGTGCGGGTGTCCTCCGGGATCACGGTCGAGATGGGCGCCGACGACGAGGCGGCTGCGGCCGATCCCGGCAAAGCCAGTGTCACGATCGACAACACCGGCGGGCACTACACCACCCGCAACCCGCTCGGCCGGCATTACCCCAAGCTGCGCCGCAACACCCCGATCCGGATAGCGCTCGCGCCGCTGGCCGACACGTTCAACCGGACCGTCGCGGCAGGGTGGGGCACCGCCAGCGACGGGCCGGCATGGGTTGGATACACCGCGGTCGGTGGCGACATCCACAACGGGGTGACCGGTCTGTCGGTCACCCCGGCCGCGGGTGGCCGCATCGAAGTCCCCACCGGCGCCGTCTACAACCGGCGGGTAAGCATGGGCGGCGCCAAGCTGCTCGATGCCGACGTCACCGTTGACGTGCGGTATCCGGCGCTCGCCGTCGGCGCGAACGCGTACGCTGGCCCGCTGCTGCGATTCGGCCCGCACCCCAAAGGCGGCACGACGTGGTACCTGGTCGCTGCGGACTTCACCACAGCCGGCACCGTCTCGCTCGTCATCTACTTCGCCCGCAACAACGGCGTCAACCTGCTCCCCACCACGTTCGCCGGCATCCCACACGACCCGGCCGCCTACTACCGCATCCGTGCCCTGATCGAGGGCGATCGGATCTACGGCAAGGTGTGGAAGGTCGGCGACCCCGAACCGGCCACGTGGCACGTGCTCTACCACCACGCCGACGGCACCGCCACGCTGATCCCCGGTGAGGTCGGCTTCCGCGCGTCCATCAACCCGGGCAACACCAACCCCGACCGGGTGTTCTACGTGCGCAACCTCGCCGTCGAGTCCAACCTGTTCGTCGGCACGGTCCCCGCGTGGCCGCCGCGCTGGGACCGCTCCGGCCGCAACGCCACCGTGCCGATCACCGCGGCCGGCGTACTACGCCGCATCGCCCAGGGCAAGGCGCCGCTCAGGTCCCCGCTGGTGCGGCAAATGCTGGCCAATGCGCCCACCCAGTACATCCCGTTGCAGGACGGCGACGACGCCACCACCCTCGCGGCGTCGGAAGTCTCCGGCGCCGAACCGGCCACCCTCTACGGCGTCACCATGGGCCAAGACGACACCCTGCCCGGCGCCACCACCGTCGCCACCATGGCGACCGGCTCACTGATCACCACCAAGATCCCGCCGCACAACGCGCCAGACGGCTGGACGTTCGTGTGCTTCTTCCGCCTCGCCGCACTGCCACCGTCAGAGTTCGAGTTGCTGCGCCTGCTCGTGGCTGGTGGCACGGCGAAAGTCTGGACCGTGGTCATGGAGACCGGCGGCGGCATCTCGATCCGCGGGCTCGACGACGACGGCGCGATCATCTACAAGGGCGGCATCACATTCAACGCCACCGGCGTCGACCCCCGACGCTGGAACGCCCTACAGATCAAGCTCACCCGGCCGACCGGCACCACCGTCAACGTCGACATCTACGCGTATCCGCTGGTCAGCCCGAACGTGACCACGTTCTACGGCGCCGGTCTGGTCGAGGGCTCCGACCCGTACACCGGCACCCCGGGCACCGTGTCGACGATCCGAGTGACCGGGGCGACCGGATGGCTCAACGGCAACATCGGCCACCTGTTCTACTCCGTCACCCGCGACGTCGAGTTCGTCGCGTACGACTTCCTCCGCTCGGCGTGGGGCTACCTTGGCGAACTTGCCGGCGCCCGGATCCGGCGGCTGTGCAGCGAAGAGGGCATGCCGGTCACGATCGTTCCCGGGGATAGTGAAGCGCTCGGCCAGCAGAAAGAGGCCACGTTCGTCGAGCTGCTGCAAGAGGCCGAACGCACGGATCTCGGACGGCTCTACGAACTCGGCGCCGGCCTCGCGTACGTCACCCGCGGCGCGCGATACAACGCAGCCCCCGGCATGGAACTCGACTTCCGCATGTTCGACGGCGACGGCGACGTCGGCGAGGAACCCGAACCCACCGACGACGACCAACAGGTCCGCAACGACATCACGGTCAACCGCGTCGGCGGATCAAGCGCCCGTGCCGTCGACCTGGACCATATTGCCGCGGAAGGCCGCTACGACGAGGCATTCACGGTCAGCCTGCCCACGGACAACCGGCTCACGGCACACGCCAACTGGCGGTTGCGGCTACTGACCACCGATGAACTCCGCTGGCCCCGCATCGTCATCAACCTCGCGGCCCGGCCAGAGCTGATCTTTCCGGTGCTGTGCCTACGGCCCGGCACGCGGATCACGCTGGACAACCCACCCATGGAGGTGATCGGCCCGGCAGTCGACCTGATCGTCGACGGGTACACCTTCGACATCGGGCCATTCGCGTTCACGGCAACCCTGACCTGTTCGCCGGCCGGACCGTGGCAGGTCGGCACCATCGGCGCTGGCCGCGTCGACTCGACCACCACCACGCTCGCCACCGCGCTCGACGCGGCCGGCACCGACCTGCGGCTCGCCACCCCCGGGCAGTGGACCACCCGGCCGGCGTCGTACCCGTTCGACCTGGTGATCGCCGGCGAGCGGGTACGGGCGCTCGGCCCCGGCAACGTCCGCATCGCCCACCAGTTCACCACCGACGCCGAAGACTGGACCGTCGAGCCCGGCGGCGGCGCGGCGGCACGGTCCACGGTCGTCGCCAAACGCGGCCCGGCATCGCTGATGATCACACCGGCCGGCGGGGTGGCCTACGCCCGGGCGTACGGGCCGACGGTGGCCGACGCGACCACCGTGGGCACGACGTACGCCGCTGGTATGTGGGTCTACGCCACCGAAGACGTGACCGACCTGCGGCTCATCGTCGAATACTTCGCCGGCGCAACCTACGTCACCGGCCACGGCTACGACGGCGACCCGTTCACCCTGCCCGCCGCCACCTGGACCTACGTGCAAAAGACGTTCAGCGCGACCCCGGCCACCACCACCCGAGCCCGGCTGCAAGTCCGGCTCGGCGGCACCCCACCGGCGAGCAACAAGATCTACGTCAGTCACCCCATGCTGTTCGATCCGGCCGCCATCGCGACCACCTCGCCGTACCGCATGACCGGCGCGCGTGGCCTCAACGACGTGACGAGACCGTTGCCGGCCGGCAGCCCGGTCCGGCTGTGGCGCGCGGCCCGCGTGGCGCTGTGAAAGAGAGGCCGCACTGACCACCTACGCGTACCCGCCGACCCCGGCCGGCGAGGAAGTCACCGAGGCCATGTTGCAAGCCATGCTCCCGGTGTTCATCGAGAAGACCGACGCGGCCGGCCGCGGCACCACCACCATGAGCGCCGACCCCGATCTCGTGCTCCCGGTACCGGCCAACAGCAAGTGGTGGATCGAGATGCACCTCTTGGTGGCCGGCACCAACACCGCCAAAGTCCGCACTAGTTGGGGAGCCCCGACCGGTGCCACCGGTCTCCGTCGGTGTCTCGGCCCGGGCAGCACCACCGCAGCGCAGACCGACGCCGACATATCAACGTCCCGATTCGGTGTGCATGCCTTGGGCACCGCCATCACGTACGGCCTGCCCCGCAACAACAACACCCTGCTACAGCAGATCATCGAGACCGCCCAGATCACGATCGGCGCGACCGCCGGCAACATTGCGCTCGTCTGGGGACAGGCCGCCGCGGACACCGCCAACGTCACGTACGTCAGCGCCGGCTCACTGATCAAGGCATACCGGCTCGCCTAACCCTCGCTCCACCGCCACCCCACCCGGACGCCCGGGTGGGGAGGTTCCTTACGCCCATCTATTCCTATCTTTCGGTAGGAATTCCTTGAGGATGGAAGTACCGCACCCATGGCCAACCCGAAACGCATCCCCGGCGTGCCGTTCATCGAAGGCCGCAACGACTACCACGACTCCGACGGCCGCAAGTACGCCATCTGCATCCACAACACCAGCAACAACGCCTCCGACACCGCCGAAGCGAACTACGCCCACCGACGCACCGACGGCGTCAGCGCCCACCTGTACGCCGATGCCGACAGCGTCACCCAGTCACTCGAACTCACCGCTAAGGCGGGCCACGTCGGATCACGTGAAGGCAACGAGAACGCCTACGCGGTCGAGATCGTCGGCGCCAACGGCAAGCCGCGCTCCTGGTGGCTCGCCAACGTCGCATGGGATCGGCTCGGCGCGGCGCTGGCGTGGATCATCCGCAACGACCCGGACCTTTCCAGCTTCCAGGTGAGGCGGGCCAGCGTCGCCGAGATGCGCCGCAACCCCACGGTCAAAGCGTTCTACGCCCACGACGACGCACGCCGGGCATGGGGCCACACCACGCACACCGACCCCGGCCCTCACTTCCCGTGGGACCGCCTGTTCAAGGCCGTCAACGACGCACTTGCCAAGCTCGGCCACCCGACCACCCCCACCACGCCGACAAAGCCGGCACCCACCACCACGGAGAAGATCGTGAACGCTCTGCCCACCCTCCGCCATGGATCCGCCGGTGCCGACGTCAAACGCGCTCAGGCCCTGCTTAACGTCATGGGCTACAAGCTCACCGAAGACGGCGACTACGGCGACAACACCGCGGCCGCCGTCGCCACCGCCCAGCGCAAGGCACGAATCACCGTCGACCGGGTCATCGGCCCCGTCACCTGGTCCGTGCTGCTCGACGTCAAATGAGCGGCGACCTGATCAGCACCGTCGGACCGGCCGCGCTCGCGCTCGCCGGCGCACTGGCCGGCGTGCTGGTCGGGCGTCGACAACGCCGCGCCGGCGCGGAACTCAGCGAAGCGCAGGCCGACGAGATCACCGAACGCATCTACGGCCGCATCGTCGAGCGGCTTGAGGCGGAAGTCGCCCGGCTGACTGCCCAGGTCGGCAGCCTCGAAACCAAGGTCGCCGCGCTCGATGAGGCGCTACGCAACCGCACCGCCGAACTGCTGGCAGTCCGCGGCGAACGCGACGCCGCAGTCGCCGAGCTCGCCCGCGTACGCGCCCAGCTCGACGAGCGCACCGACCAACTCACCCAAGCCCGCCAGCAACTCGCCGCGAGCCGGACATGACCGGCCAACCCCCTGACAAGGAGAACCACCCGTGTCCCTACCCGCCTTCCCGCAGCCGTCCGGCGTGATCACCGACCGGCTCGCCGCCCGACTGCGTACCCTCTGGCCCATGGTCGTCGGCCACCTCGCCGCGCTCGCCCTCATCCACGGCGCGCCGGTCCTCAACGCCGTCGAATCGGCGACCGGCTACCGACCCACCGCCACCGAGATCACCCTCGCGCTCGGCCTGACGCTCGGCTACCTCGTGTACGAGACCGGCCGCGCGCTCGAACAGGTCACCGGCGACGGCGGCCCCGCCCGGTTCGCTCGGGTAGCCGGCCGATTTCTGCTCTCGCTCGGCGTACCTACCGGACGGCCCGCATACCAGCGCTGAACCCAATCCCGAAAGCGGCCGACCCCGGAAGGTGTCGGCCGCTTCTCTGTGCTTGCGAGGCGAAATGAGACCCAGCAAGCAACGTCGGAACTTTAGGCAAGATGCTTCTACTGCAATCCCAGTTGATGGGTCCGTACTACCTCTCCGTTCTTGAATTCAACGGTAGCGCTTGCCATGAATCCACCATCGTAAGTGCGGGTCACGTAATCACTTCCAAGGAAGCCCTCTGAATTGCTCCGCAGCGCGCCCGGCGACCCGACGATCTGCTCAACCTCGTCTTCGGTCATCCCAGGGGAAATGCTTTCGAACTCGCTCAGAGTGATCTTTTCGGGGGCGACGGATGCGGAAGATCCACCTCCCCCACCCTGCGAGGACGCGCCGGCCACGCTCATCATCATCACCAACAATATTTGGCAGCCGAATGTAATGCCGAACGCAAGCCAGTAGCTGGTTACCGGCGCACCAATTTGCCGGGCACGGTTGTGCCTCAGGATTGCCGGAATCAGGCCAAAGATGCCGAAAAAGAATGTGATAACGAAGACGAGAACCGCTGATGGGGCTTTCGCAGGAACGTATCCGTAAGGTTGCGGCGGGGGTGCAGGGTATTGGTGGGTGGGGTCTTGCGGTGGAGCGTAAGACATAGCCAGGCCCTTCATTAGCGCGTCAAGTCGTACTGCATTTCTGCAGCTTCGGGCGCCCCATTAGGTGGGACGTCGAACGGCATGAACACACGGCAGGCGTGGACTGACAGCGGATGGATCGGTGGCGTCGACGACGGCGCACTCGCCGCCGCGAAACATCGCCCTCACCGTCAACCCGTACAGGTCGGAGCGGCGACCTGATCAGCACCGTCGGCCGGCCGCGCTCGCGCTCGCCGGCGTGCTGGTCGGGCGCCGCCAACGTAAGGCCGGGGCGGAGCTCAACGAGGCCCAAGCCGACGAAATCACCGAACGGATCTACTCACGCATCGTCGAACGGCTGGAAGCCGAAGTGTCCCGGCTGACGGCCAAGTGAGCGCACTCGAAACCAAGGTCGCGGCGCTCGACGAAGCACTACGCAACCGCACCGCCGAACTCGCCCGAGTCATCGCCGAACGAGACACCGCGCTCACCGAACTCGCTCGCGTCCGCGCCCAGCTCGACGAACGCACCAACCAACTCACCCAAGCCGGCCAGCAACTCACCGCCCACCGGACTGACCGGCCAGCCCCACACAACGAGGAGAACCGCCCGTGTCCCTACCCGCCTTCCCGCAGCCGTCCGGCGTGATCACCGACCGGCTCGCCGCCCGACTGCGTACCCTCTGGCCCATGGCCGTCGGCCACCTCGCCGCGCTCGCCCTCATCCACGGCGCGCCGGTCCTCAACGCCGTCGAATCGGCGACCAGCTATCGACCCACCGCCACCGAAATCACCCTCGCGCTCGGCCTCACGCTCGGCTACCTCGTGTACGAGACCGGCCGCGCACTCGAACAGGTCACCGGCGACGGCGGCCCCGCCCGGTTCGCTCGGGCGGTCGGCCGATTCCTGCTCTCGCTCGGGGTGCCCACCGGGCAGCCCGTTTATAAGCTGTAACCACAACTACGCAAAGGCGGCCGGCCCTCTACAGGGCCGGCCGCCTTTTTGCATTTATCCCGCCGCGGTCGTCGATGCTTAGCGCGCGATCGGCAGTGAAATGATCATCGCGTCGTAGGTTGGCGAGTCGTCAAAAGGCTTCAGCTCGCTTAGCTTATGCCATCCCCAGGACGCATATGCCGTTGTTGCGGGGGTGTTGTCCGGGAGGACCAAAAGGGTTGCCCGCTCCTCTTGTCGGCTCGTTAACAGGTCGTCGTGTAGTCGACGCGCGAAGCCGCGACGTCGCCAAGACTCTCGTACCATTATTTCTGTCAACGCAAACGTTCGGTGTCCGTCCTCACGAAGGTCGTCTTCGCTGACGTCAGATTTGAGCCCTCGCCACCATCCGCTTCCGGCGGGGAGCGTGTAACCGAGTGCATAGCCGATGGGGGCGTTGTCAACCTCGCCAATTGAGACGGCGAAACCCTGTCGGGATGCGTAGCCTTGAAGTCTCTCCCAGTACCTCGATGTAGAAAAGAACGGGTCTTCAAGTTTCTCGCGATAGACCTCTTCGTAGACGTCGATTAAGGGGTCCCGATGCTTCTCCAAATCCGGAGATTGCAGGGTTGATATGGCTATTTCTGCGGATGAGCTCATGGCCGCCTTTCTCGTCGAACTGGATCGAACTCTTGACTCCTGGAGTGGTATCGATCCAAGAAATCTTTGGCTGGGCCATCGTGCGGAAACCTTGCCAACCGCGTCGCAACGGCAGCTAGCTCGCTTTCAACCCGCCAGCTTGCAACCTGGTTATCGAGATCGTCTAGGGCGGCGTCCGCCGCCTCTACTGCCCCGTCAACAAGTTTGGAGTCAAGACGCGCGCGTGCCAATCTCGCGCGATACAAGGCCCTATTGCGGGCATAGTTCTGATCCAGCGCTCGAATGGCACATTCTAGTAGAATTCCGGCTCGCTTCGGTTGTCCCAGCTCAACTAGACAGGTCCCTTCGACGCCGTCAAGCTCCGCCGGGCTGAGAAAGGAACACCACTCCTCGGCAGGCTTGTCGTGGTCCCTATCAAGGATCTTTCTTGCTGCCCCCATTGCCTTTTCGTGCCCGGTTCTGTCATTGCTAAGGGACAAAGCAACCGAGCGCCGGAGGTGGGGAATTGCCGGAAGGCGAGCTTGGTCATGTGGCGCCGACTCGGCGCGTATCGCGCCCTCAACGAAACGCATTGCCTCGCGTGGGCGGCCAAGTACGTTGGCCTGAAAGGCTAGATTTGAAAGAGCGTGAATCTCAACCTCTGCGTCGCCGACTTGGCGAGCTAGGGCAAGTGCCTCCGTGTAGCATGATCGAGCTAAATCGTGCCTCCCAGCGTCGAACGCTAGCCATCCCGCACACATTTGAAGCCGGCTTGTTCCCTTAATGATCTGCCGTTCAACAACCTCGCCATATATGCCATTTTCCAGCATGTCATGGCCGTCTTGTGCTGCGGCCTTAGCTGCGCGCCAAAGGGTCGCTCCGCCATGCTGATAGTCAAGGCCATATAGCCATGCGGCGGTGTCTTGGAGCTCCCTGGCGTCCGCGATACCGATCTTTGGCCCGTGAGGTTTGTTTGCAGGCCCAGCGCTAGCGATGGCGGTTGCCGTTACCCCCAACGCGAGAAGACTTCGGCGTCTCATGGGATCAAACGGTACCGCTTGCCGTGCACGTGCTGACCTTTCGAGGTGAGCAAGTGTTACCAGTTCGCCCCTGGCCTGGAGGGCTCGATCGAGGGCCTTGGCGACGTCGGCAGTCGGAGTGCGATGCCCATTCTCGATCTTGCTCAAGTGGCCCGGGTCAAGCGGTGCGATGCGAGACAACTCTCGAAGCGAGAGGCCACGCGCCCCTCGCATTCGGCGCAACGCGTCCTTGAACGATTCGCTTTCGGCCACAGCCCATCATCCGGATCACACGCCAGGTGTTGTCAAGGCAAGAGTTGCCAACTGGCAACACCTGGAACGCCAGCCGAGTCCCCTCAAGACTGACAACAGGGCGTCACAAGATCGTCGCCCGTCGTACTGCCGTCGCCAAGGCGTGACAGGTGAGGCATCAAGCGATGCCTCACCACCGCACGCCACGTTGAAACTGTCCGCAACGCCGTCGGTCACACTCTCGCCGCTGCGCTCAACTCCCCGGCGCGACCCTACCGGCTGGCAACCGTAGGAGGCGCAATGCAGCATCGCAAGAGGAAGCGCAGGTGGTGGTGGCCCTTGCGTCGGCAGCGCTGCGTATGTGGCCTGCCGTGGCCGTGCATCGAGGAATGGATGGCTGCGGCCCGGCAGCGCGAGGAGCACCGAGTTCAGACATCGGCTAGCGAACCTCCGTTGGCTACTCCGGCTTGGAATGGGAACACCAGACCGCTGTACCAGGTCGGCCGGGCTGGCTCGCTCACTCCGGCGCAAGAGCGACGTGCGCGAGGAGGCGCGTGATGCTCGTTCCGCGTACGGATCATCAGGGCGAGCGCCCTACTTGGAACTGCAAGGTTTGCGGCTGGCCGTGGCCCTGCGCAGTCGCGAAGGTTGAGCTCGCCGAGCAGTATCAGAGGTTCCCTCGCGGACTGGTGGTCTTGCTCGGGTCCTACATGATCGAGGCGGTCGACGACTGGGCCGCGGGACGCAGAACGCCGCCCGACCTCTACGAGCGGTTCCTCGGTTGGATTGACGCGCCGGGGCTTGCGGCATGACCAAGGAATCGCCGTCGAAGAGCGGGCTCGGGCTGCTCGGCCTGCTGCTCGACGCCTTCGACGTACCGGTCGTGGTCAGAGTCGGCAGCACATTGGTCAAGATCGGCTGGATCAACCTGCACGAGGGCCGCGCTGTCCTGGAGCTAGATCCTGACGACATGGAGGTCGCGGTCGAAGATCTCGTGCTCGACAGCGTCACAGCGGCGAATGCCAGGACTGCCAATCGGAAGCAGAGCATCCCGCCCCGGAACTAACGACTCCCACACCCCCGGAGGATGGAATGTCCCTATCGATGCTGTTCGACGAGGCCACGGTCAGCGACATGATGGCCGCCTGGCCGGCGAAGCCGGCGCTTCACACACCGCCCGACGGCAGCCGCCTTCCCAGCATCGTCAACGCGGAACTCATCAACAGTTATCTCGACACCGGTACCGCACCCGCTGAGCAGCTCATCGTGATCAAGGACGGGACAGCGCTGCATTCCCGGGCCTACACGACGGACGGCTACCTCGACCCCGGCAAGGTCGCGAAGTGGCGCGGCCGGGGCTACACCATCCAACTGCGCAACCTCCACCGCTGGTGTCCCGAGGTGCACGCAATCTGCGCGGCGATCCAGAACGAGACCGGATACGGCACGTACGCCACCGGCTTCGTCACCCCGGCGGGCGGGCAAGGTCTGCATCACCACTGGGACCAGAACATGGGTTCCGTCTACCAACTCACCGGGTACAAGACCTGGCAGATCTGGGAGCCCGGGGTCGAGGAACCGCACCGCGAGCACTTCGCGTCCAACACCTCGCCGGGCAGCGACGTCCTCGATCGCATGAAGTCGATGCGACCCGATTTCGAGTTCGAGCTCGGTCCTGGTCAGATTTTGGTGCTCCCGCGCGGCTGGATGCACAACCCGCACGCGCGTAACCAGACCGAGGAAAGCGTCCACGTGACCTTCGTGGCCCGCGAGCGCACCGGCTACTGGATCGCCGGAAAGCTGGCCCAGGCCGCGCTCACCTCGACCCCGCTACGGCGTGTGATCCCGCCCAGCAGCGTCGTCGACCCCGTCGCCTTCGCCGAACAAATCGCCGAGGCGCGAGACCTGCTCACAGACTGGCTGGCCGGCGCCGACGTCAGCGCCCTTGCCGTCGAGCTGCTCCAGGCCGCACGCACCGAACCGAACGTGGACTACATCTCCCACGCGCCGAGTCAGATCAACCAGCACCAATCGACCCGTTGATCCGGGATTTCACCGGCGCATTAGGCGTCGGCGATCCATACACCCCCAAGGAGGAGTCGTGACCCTCACGACCGAACTGCCGGTCCAGGCCGACAAGGACCCGCAAGCCCTCGTCGACCCGGTGACCTTCGACAAGCTCGCCCTACACTTCGCCGCCGTGCAGGAGGTCACCAAGACCTACGCCCGGCGGGCCGTCGGACAGATGCTGCTCATGCTCAAGGCGCACGCCGACTCGCAGCACGACCCCGACTTCGGCCGGCTGCTGCCCGGCGGCCGGTCCTACCGCGTCGTCCCGACCGAGCCGGTTGACGCGGCCTGGCATGCGTCGCTGCAACACACCGAGCCGTACGCCGCCGCCTGCGAGCAGATCGCGGGAGGCTTCGTGCACCACGTGCCGATCCTGACCGAAGGCATGGCGGACGGCTCCTCCATGGAGTACACCCGCCGGGCTCTCCAGGCGACCGGCTACTACATCGACCCCGAGTTCTGGGACGGCGAGGCGAAGTCCTGCTGCCCGCCGAATCCGGGCATCTGAAAGGGCTAACTGATCGATGCGCATTGACTGGACCGCGTTGCCCGAAGCTGTAACGAAGGAGGTAGCCGACCGGGTCGGCGGATCCCACGCCGTCCCGGCCGTGACCGGTGATCACGCGGAAATAGCCGTCACCGTCACCGGGGCGAACGGGCAGGTGTTCGTCAAGGCTGCCCACATCGACTTCGGCGTCCGGTCACTGCGCTTCGAGCTGCGGGTGAGTGAGGCCGTCAGCGGGTCTCACTCGCCCGCGGTCAAGTGGCACTTCGAGGAGGCCGGCTGGCTGGTCGTAGGGTTCGAGCATTGCAGTGGCCCACACGCTGACCTGTCTCCGGAAAGTCCCGACCTGGATCTTCTCGACGAAGCGCTTGCGACGCTGGGCAACACGCGTGCGCCGGATGTGGGGCTGTTCGGTCCGAAAGGGCGGCTCGGGTTCGAGCACCCGGCGATGGACGGCGACACTCTCATTCACACCGATCTTGGCCCGGCCAACCTTATCGTCACGCCGCGCGGCCTGCGGATCGTCGACTGGGCGATGGCGACCAAGGCCGCGCCGTGGGTCGAACTGGCCATGCTCGTCCCGTGGCTGATCGGTAGTGGCCACACGGCGGAACAGGCTGAGAAGTGGCTGGCCCGGCAGTCGGCATGGGGCACGGTAAACCCCTCGGTCCTTGACGACTTCGCGACGAAGAATGCCGAAAAGTGGGCGCTCAAGTCGCGACAGAGCGCCGCAGGGTGGATGCGCGACCTAGCGGACTGGACCGGCCAGTGGTCGACCTGCCGCCGTACGTCAGAGAACGCCTAACGATGGCATCGCGAAGGGCAACGATGATGCACCGGACACCCGTCCCGGGCGAGCGCGAGTCGTTCATCGGTTACGTCGCCCGGATCCCCGGCCATCAGAACGGATGGTGGCAGTCATGGCTACCCGACGCGCCACCTGAGCGCACGATCGGGACACACCAGAACGAGGCACAGGCGGTTGGGTTCCTGCTGCAACTGGAGCGACACCGCCGGGGCGAGTGGAAGGCCCGAGTTGTCACGGAGCGACTATGACTGAGACGTCCGGTCTTGGAGTCGCCTGTTGCCGCTAAGCGGCTGAGGAACTAGGTGCCGACGTTGCCTGACCACCCGGCTCGGCGGGGATTTGGCCCCCCGTGGTTCCTGCCGAGCCGGGTCTCTCGAACGTTCATTGAACTGTGACTCTCCGTGAATCTCCGATGACCTAGCGAGCTTCTTGCTCGAACATGTGTTCTAATATCGAGCTTAAAGTGCAGCAAGATCAGCACGCGGTCACGTATCATGATCAACATGTGACGTGGTGCGTCGGTCGCACGGGGAGGAAGTTCGTGAGCGCGCGTAGCGAAATCTTGGTGTCTCGCATAATCCTCAGCGCGGCTGTCGCCGCTGGGGCGGCTGCCGGGCTGGCGTTGCTGTGGTCGGCGCATAAGGCTCGCGCTGAGCGAGGTGCTGCGAGCAAGGCAGCCGGCATGCGTGACGCTGCAACGTGTGACACGGACGGCGTGCCACCGCTCTTTCACCTCGCCGGCAATGAGGCCGTTGTCTATCTCCGTGGCTACATGGACGGACAGCGGGGCAAGGCTGCGTGAGGATGGGGGGCGGTAGGGCCGAGAATTTGGCCGCCGCTGGGCCTGTGCGTGGTAGCGGAAACGGTAGCTGAAACCGGTAGGGATACCCAAGGTCACGGAGGGGTCTGTGGGGGCACATCCGCAGGTCAGGGGGCATCGGAGATCTTCGGTGGCCTTGGGTATCTATATCGAAGATCACCTAGTTGAGTCGGCCTGGAGCGCGGTGCCGCGTTGCCGCTGGTCCGTTTCTCCAGGCCGCTCGCCGAACCCGCCGTGCGCGTCTCCGCGCAACGGGCTCTCCACGGTTGCTGTCGTCAGGCGTTGTCGGGTGTGGGCCAAGGGTTGGGGATCGTGCGTTGCCGGTAGCGGGTCACCGGGGTGGCCGCGATCGGCTGGTGCGCGGTCCCGTCCGCGGTGATGGGCAGCCACCTGCCGGTCGGCGTGGTGAACTGCTTGCGGACGGCCTTCCAGTTCCAGCGGTGTCGGTGCATGAGCATCGTGATCAGCCGTTGCCAGGCGAACCGGTCCAGGGTGTGGAAGGTGTGCTTGGCGACGGCGTGCCGGAAGTAGTTGGCCCAGCCGTGCGTGACCTGGTTGAGCCTGGTCAGCACGGATCTCAGGTCCTGTTGTGATGTCCTGCGGGTCAGTGCTCGGATCTTCGCCTTCAGCGACCGGATCGGCCGGGCGGCGATGAACGTATACACATGCCAGCGGTTCGAGCCTCGCTTGCGCTGCCACTGGATGTGAAAGCCGAGGAAGTCGAACCCGTCGCTCAGGTGCACGATCCGCGTCTTGGCCGGCGACAGGCGCAGACCCATCGGAGCGAGCACTGCGGCGACGTCCTCGCGCAACGCGGCCGTGTGGTCCTGGGTTCCGTGGACCAGGACCACGAAGTCGTCGGCGTAACGGACCAGCCGCCACGTCGGTAACCCCCGGCTGCGCCGGTAGTTACGGCGTCCGCTGGTCGACATTGTCCCGCCCGGCTTCCACGGCGCCGTCAAATGCTCGTCGAGCACGGACAAAGCGATGTTGGCCAGCAGCGGAGACAGGATGCCGCCCTGCGGCGTGCCGGTGTGGGTGTTCCGCCGGTCACCGAGTTCGGTGAGGATCCCGGCTTTGAGGAACGCCTTCACCAGCGTCAGCACGCGTTTGTCTTTCACCCTGGCTCGGACGCGGTCCATCAACGCGGTGTGGTCGATGGAGTCGAAGCACGCTTCGATGTCCGCGTCGAGCACCCACCGGTACCCGTTGGTGCCGAATTGGTGGATGTCGGCGATCGCGTCCTGGGCTCGCCGCTTGGGCCGGAACCCGTAGGAGACCGGCTCGAAACCGGCCTCGAAGATCGGTTCCAGCACCAGCTTCAACGCCGCCTGCACGACCCGGTCCGCCACGGTCGGAATACCGAGCTTGCGGACCTTGCCCGACCCGCCAGGCTTCGGGATCTTGCGTTCCCGAACCGGCAGCGGCCGGAAGGTGCCCGCCTTCAACTGGGCACGCAGGTCGGTCAGGAACCCGGGGACGCCCACGTACTGCTCGACGTGGTCGACGGTCAGGCCGTCGACGCCGGGAGTGCGGGCTCCCCGGTTACCAGCGACCCGGTGGAACGCCATGATCAGCGTCGCCGGGTCGTGCACGAGGTTGAACAGGTCATCAAACCGGCGGCCGGTATCGGCCGCCGCCCAACGATGAAGTTTGGCCTGTATCTCCGCTACCCGATCAACCGGACTCACGTCCGGTCGGGCGTCGCCGTTCGGCGGCGCGTCTTGCGGCATTACAGCATCCATCCCTTCGCGTAACCGCTGCCGCCCTTCCCCATGCGCCGGGCTTTCCCCAGCTCGGAGTACTACGGCGGCTCCGCCCCACCCGACCCGTTCGACGGTCGGTGCGCCTATCCCGGACCGGCCCGCTGGACGCGGACGGCTCGGGAATCGCGGCCGGGTGGTTCCCATGTTCACTGCTGCTCGTTCGTCGAAGGAGGAGCCCGACTTTGCCCCTGACGGCCCTCGCGATGGGTACGCCGCAGACCTTCCCCACCGCCTCCCGGACCAGCAATCCAATCCAGCCCGGAAGCTCCCCAGCCCGCATGACGCGCTCGGAGAACCACCGTCATCCGGCCCTGATCCACCAGGTTTTGAGCCGGTAACCCATTAAGGGACGTAATATCGCCGGTTCCTCGCGTACTCCTCTTCGTCTCGCTCGCCGGACCCGCACCATCTGGCAGTGCTGGCACGCCCCGGCTTTGTCAGGGCCGCTTCCACCCGATCCGGCACCACCCGGACCAGGCTGCCCTCAGCTACGCCCACCTGCTGCGACAGGAAGACGGTGGCGGCCTTTCACCTCCACTCGAACAACAGCGCCTCACGGCGCACCGGATCAGAAGGTTAGGGGTTCGAGTCCCTTCGGGCGCACCAGGCGAACAACGCCGTGACCTGCGGAAACGCAGGCCACGGCGTTTCTTCTTCCCGTTTTCGCCGCCCAGAATCCCACCTGGTGGGACCGTGGTGATCGCATGGCGATCGCGTGTCGGACCGCTGTCGATCCATAGTGGATTGGTGTAGCCGGGGTGAGGTTTCGGTGGCGATCTCGTAGTGTCCGCGGCGCAGGTTCTGCACGAAGGCATGTCCGGCGATCACGGTCTGGGCGGTCCGGTCGGTCCGTAAGCCGCGCATCGGCCGGAGCCGGTGTTTGAGCTGGCTGTGATCGGCTTCGACCGGGTTGTTCGCATACTGCTCGACGTGATGCCACGCTGCTGGGACCAGGTCGGCGAGCACGGCCGGGTAGACGGCGGCGGCGTCGGTCACCACCTCGACCGGCACCACCTTCAACGCCTTCAGGGCGCGAGTGAAGAACCGGCGAGCCGCGGCAGCGTCCCGGCGGGCTGACACCAGCACGTCGATGACCTGGCCATGCTGGTCGACAGCCCGGTACACGTACCGCCAGACACCGTTGGCCTTGACATATGTTTCATCCACGAACCAGCGGTCGCCCGGAGCGCGGCGGGTGAACCGGGCCGCGTCAGCCAGCAACGGCGTGAACCGCTGCACCCATCGATACATCGTGACGTGATCGACCTCGACACCGCGCTCGGCGAGCAGTTCCTCGACGTCGCGGTAGGACAGGTTGTAGCGCAGGTACCAGCGCACCGCCACCACGATCACCTCCGGCGGAAACCGGAATCCGGAGAACGCCGACGACGGCGCAGACCACGAACGCGACCGGGCTGACGGCCTCACCGATCAACTGTGCCTGAATGCTTGGCGAGGCCCCACCACGGACACCCGATCGCTCAACGCAACAGAGCCGCTGTAATACCGGTGCCGGACTATTTGTCCTCCGGTGAGCACTTCACCGAGATGGGCGCGCAAATCGACAAGTAGCTTGGAATGACGAAACGCTTCGTCTCCCCCTCGTGCCGGTAGACGACTTCGACACCGTTTTTGCTGGACTTTCCATCGCCGACGACCTCGAACCCGATCTGGAATTCAACGGTCAGATCGTCACGATGTCCGGGGTTCTGAACCACCAGGCCACGGGGGTCCCGGCCGCCGGAGTTGTCAGGGCTCGCCGGCGGGAACCCCTGGTCCTGCTGGAACCAGCCTGACTGGTGACCCGCGGGGAGCATGTCCGGCACGACCCGGGCCAGCACTCCGACGACACGTATGGTTGCTTCGTTGTCCAGTAGTGGCGTAACGGAGACGATCTCGATAGGGCCCTCGATATCCGGCGAGATCTGCAGATAGTTGAGCCCGTCGGTGAATCGCGTTCCTACCGATTTTGATCCCGACCACCCGTACGGCAGCATTTTTGCCGTGTCCAATTCGTTACCGGGCGTGGCGTATGCGACCTTGACGGGATGAGGCTTCTGACGGTTCCCCACCACAATGGCAACCGCAACGGCGACGGCCGCAAGGAGGGCCACCGCCAGCGCGCGTTTGATTTTCAATGCCAACTTTCGTTCCCGCGTGTATCTCTGAGCCGATGCGGTAGGGTCGCCGCGATTCCCGTGAAGTCAACTTCCCTGCGCCCGCAACAGCGCCGTTGGCTGCAAGGATGATCTCCTGCAACCAACGGCGCCGTGGACGTCCGACCAGGCTACGAGACCTCGAGTACCTTTTCGGTCGCAGTCGGGTTGCCGTTCTGCCCGCAGATCTTCGCGCCAGTCGCGCTCGGGATGTAGGTCTTCTTGTGCGTGCTGTTGTTCTTCTGCTGGGCCTCGGCCGAGGCTTTCACTCCGATTCCGTCCCAGTCGCCACCGAACGCAGCCTTGACGGTGAGCTCCGTCGTCGACGACCTGCTCACCCACAGCGACTCCGTTGCCGGTCCGGCGTTCGACGTTCAGCCGAGACGGCTGATGAAAATATCCAGTGTGTTGTTGGCGTCGTTGGGAACGAGATTCGGGTCGCTGGAGGCAAAGGCGAGGTGGCTTCCGTCCCGGCTGAAGGTAGGCCAGAGGGCCTGGCTGGTGTCGGTGCCGCCCGAGATTCGCGTGGTGGTTCGGTTCTGCCCGTCGTACAGGTAGACGCCGGTCAGCCATCCGCTACCGTCGGCGACCATGTTTTTGGCCGACGTGTAGTAGCTGACATACCGGCCGTCGGCGCTGATCACCGCACCCAATGCAGGCTTGTTCGGCTCGGTGCCGTCGTGGGCAGCCGAGACGAGCGTCCTGGTCCCGGTCGTCCGGTCGAGCAGGAAGACACCAAGGTTATTGAGGGGCGCCGGGAGGATGCCGGTGCCGACGGACTCGAATGCGATGTAGCGGCCTTCAGCGCTGATTGACGAGCTGTAGGCAGAGGTGACCAGACGGTTGCTGCTGGCGGAATCCCGGTCGTACAGGTAGAGGTCCCGGCCGAAATCGTCGGGGCGGCCGCCCGCCAGGTTCGTTGCCCAGGAGGTGTAGGTGACGTACCGGCCGTCCGAGCTGATGTCCAGGTCCGTGGTCGGCCTGTTGGCCACGTTTCCGGCAGCGTCCTGTGAGACCAGGGAAATGTGCTGATCCTCCAGGTCGTACAGGTAAACCTGGATGCTCGGGCGGTTGCCGACCTGGGGACCGAGGTCGGACGCGGTGGAGAAGAACGCGATGTGGCGGCCGTCCGCGCTGATCACCGGCTGGTCGGAGGAGCTGTTGCCGCTGGTGTGGTCCGGGCCCGCCGAAACCAGCGTGGTGGTGCCGGTCTGCCTGTCGTACACGAGGACGTCGGAGGCGCTGCCGTTGTCGTCGCCGGGGACGAGGTTCGACGATTCGGTGTAGTAGGCGACATACCGGCCGTCACCGCTGATGGTGGGACCGTAGGAGCCGGCATTTCCCTGGGTGCCATCCGCCGCGACCGACACCAGGGTGGTCGTGCCGGTCTGGCGGTCGCGCAGGAAGATATCCGTATTGTCGTTCACGTCACCGGGCACGAGATCAGTCGACGGGGAGTTGAACGCGACATATCGGCCGTCGTCGCTGGCCGACGCGTGGCCTGAACCCTTGTTTCCGGTATGCCCATCGGACGTTATCGAAACGGCACTCGGTGAAGTGTCCGGCGACGGCTCGGCGGCGTGGGCCGCGGAGGTCACCGTAGCGGCCATGACGCTACCGAGGCCTAAGGCGAGCAGGCGCCTATGTGTGGCGAGCGAATTGCGCACATTGATCCTAATGGGTTCTGGGAGTGGGCCATCCGGCAAACTCCCGGTGGGTGGGTAGCCGCCGGCAGACGAGCACTCGAGGGTGTCGCGGGTATCACCAGGCTGCACGCGATGATCGGTCAATGTCTGTGCGACGCCGAGGACCTCAACACCGCTGCGGGACGGCCCGTGTCCTTGCTAATGACCGACCGGTCAGTCACTATTGCATAGATGCACTTCAGTGATCAAGGCTCCGGCACCCCGGTCGTGCTGCTGTCCGCCAACGGGCACGACAGTCGCGACTACGCCGACGTCATCCCGGCATTGAGCGGCCGCCACCGGGTGATCGCGGTGGACTGGCCTGGTTCCGGGCGCACACCCGCGCCGGAGCCGCCGAGCAGCGCCAGCGCGAGCGGGTTCGCGGCCGAGCTGGCCGCCCTCGTGGAGCGGCTGAACCTGCCCGCGGCGCACCTCATCGGCAACTCGATCGGCGGCTACGCGGCGGCCCGCCTGGCCATCGACGCACCGCACCGGGTCCGGTCGCTCGTGCTCGTCAGCCCCGGCGGATTCCCCGTCTTCGGTGTGGCCGACCGGCTGTTCATCGGGCTCCGGGGACGGCCCGGTGTGACCCGGCTGATCAACCGCCACTTCGCGTCCGCTTACCTGCACCGGCGTACACCGCTGACCCGACAGATCATCGAGCGGGCGACCTATCGCCGTGGCGACGTGCGCGCGGTGGTCGACGCGGCGATCTGGCGCAACTTCCGCGATCCCGACTTCGACCTCCGGGCGGTGGCCAACCAGATCACCGCGCCCACGCTGGTCGCGTGGGGACGGTACGACCCGATCTTCGGCGCCCGGGCCCGAGCCGAGGTCGCCCGTAGTCTGCCGCAGGCCCGTACTGTCACGTTCGACACCGGGCATGTGCCGTTCGCCGAGGATCCGGCGACGTTTCTCGCCGAGGTGCAGCCGTTCCTCGACCGCGCCGAACACGGCGCGGTCGTCCCGGCGGATCGTCCCCCGCGCCGAGCCAAGTCAACGGAGCAGGCGCCCGGCGGCGGGTGGGGACTCTGATGGCCCGGGTACGCGATCCCGGGGGCAAACGGGCGGCGCTGCTGGCGGCCGGGCTGCGCTTGGCCGGAAAGGGCCTGCAGGGATGGAGTATCAACGCCATCACCGCCGAAGCCGGCGTCGCCAAAGGTACGTTCTATGTGCACTTTGCCGGGCGGGCCGAATACCTGCTGGCCCTGCACCAACTGTTTCACGAGCGCAGCCTCGGCGGCATGCGGGACGCTGTCGGGGACCAGCCTCCAGGTCGCGCCGCACTGTTGTCGGGCGCGCTCGCCTACCTCGACGGCTGCCTGACCGAGCGCGCGGTCAAGGCGCTGCTGCTGGAGGCACGGATCGAACCGCTGATCCAGGCGGAGATCGGGGCGCGCAACGAGTTGGTCGCGGGGCTGACCGAACCACATTTCGTGGCAATGGGCTGGCGCGAGCCGCGTACCTGTGCTCGTCTTTTCATCGCCCTAGTGGCCGAGGCGGCGCTGCTGGAGCTACCCGCCGGGGTCGCGGACCCCCGGGTACGCCGGGCGGTGGCCGAGTTTCTCGACCGCCTCTAAGGGTCAGATGCTTCGACCCGTGCTGGGTAATGACGGCCGTAGTGATTCGACGGTGATCCTGTGTCGGATCCGGCCGAATCGCTCGCGGGGCGTCCCGGCCGTCCGGCCTGTGTACTTCGCTCTGACGGGCGTCATTGGCGATGACTTTACGCAGGGTGATGGCGATCGCGGGCGATCCGTGGGTGATCGGATGTTGGCGACCGTTCCAGCCGGTCCGCGCCGTCGGCGCTGTACAGGTGGTCGCCGCGGGAGCCGCCGTAGAGACGGTCGCTGCCGGTGCCGCTGTCCGCCGACATCGGTACGTCGGTGTCGTTCACGATCGAGTCGTTGCGGTCGTAGCTGTACACCGTGATCCGGGTGGGCGCCGCTGCGGTGGTGCAACGTACCCGTGTGGTGTCGCCTTCGACCTTCTTGCAGCCGGCGCCGGGCT
Source organism: Actinoplanes lobatus (assembly GCF_014205215.1). Lineage (NCBI taxonomy): Bacteria > Bacillati > Actinomycetota > Actinomycetes > Micromonosporales > Micromonosporaceae > Actinoplanes > Actinoplanes lobatus. Next base: position 2,072,148 of record NZ_JACHNC010000001.1, on the reverse strand, counting down.
TGAGGGTGACCACGTCGTCGACGGTGATGGTGTTCCCCGCGCGGGTGATCACGATCTTGTTCTGCTTGCCGGTCGCGGCCTTGTATCGCACCTTCGTGGTCTTGTACACGGAGACGACGCCCGTGGTGGCGGCCTGGGCCGGCGCGGCGGTCAGGCCGACGGCGACCGAGGTGGTGAGCAGCGCCAGCCCGATGGTCGTGAGCCGGTTGGGACGTGCCATGGACCCTCCCCAGGGATCCGGCGGTCTCGATGCCGCACGGACACGACAGCATAGAACGATACCGTTGCGGCGCGATGAATCGGCGCGCGTTTCGAGCGCTGCGATTCGAGCCTGTCCGTCCCATCCGTGACATCGACCACGTCGGTGCTCCCGGAGGGCCTGCGGTAAGTATGTTTTTAGACTGACTGGTCAGTCTAAAAAAGGAGTCGCCATGTCGGTGCTCACCGCGAGCAGGGCGGGGGTGCGGCACCATCGCCGCTGGCTCGTCCGCGATCTCGACCTGCGGGTCGACGCCGGCGAGACCGTCGCGGTGATCGGTCCACCGGGCAGCGGCCGAACCAGCACCCTGCTCGCACTGGCGCGACGGCTCCGGCTCACCACCGGAAGAATCGAGATCGGGGGTACGGCGGCGCTCGCTCACGTGCCCGGCGTGGAGGAGCCCGAACCCGTCTTCACGGTCCGGGACCATGTCAAAGAGCGACTGGCACTGCTCGGCCGCCCTCGACGCGCGGCCGCCACGGTCCCGCTGTACGGCCTCGATCCGGGCCTGCGGGGGCGGGATCTGTCGCCCTACCAGCGGCACCTTCTCGGGCTGGCCCTGGCCATGCTGACCGACCCGGCGATGATCGCACTCGACGGCGTCGACGCCGGGCTCGACCGCGCGGAGCAGGACGCTCTCTGGAGGCTGCTCGCCGAGATCGCCGCCGGCGGGGCCGCGGTGCTGGTCACGGCCCGGGAGATCGACGCGGCCCTCGTGAACCATGTGGTGCTCCTCGACGATCCCCGCACCGGCACCCCGGGCCGCCCGCTGGTCACCTCGACCGCCGGGGCCTTCGCCGAGGTGCGGCTGGTGGAGGCGGAGTCCGTGGGGGCCGCGGGGGCCGGGTCACCCGTACCCCGGAGGGATTTGGAAGAGGAACCACCGGAGCGCCCGGAGGATGTGCGGCGACCGTCCGCCGGGACCGCGTCCGAGGATGTCGAGGAAGAGGTGTGATGCGGGGTTTTCCGACGCTGTCGCTGGCCGCGATGGAGCTGCGGAGATTTCTGCGCGGACGGCTGACGGCCGCGGCGCTGGCGGTTCTCGCGGTGGTTCCGTTGCTGTACGGGGCGTTGTACCTGTTCGCGTTCTGGGACCCCTACGGTCGGCTGAACCACATTCCGGCGGCGCTGGTGGTGGAGGATCAGCCGGCGCGCACCTCCGAGGGGGAAACCGTGCACGCCGGGAAGGATCTCGCCGACGAGCTGGTGGAACGGCAGATCTTCGACTGGCACGTGGTGAACGCGCAGGACGCCGAGGAGGGCCTGCGAGACGGCAGATACCAGATCGGACTCCGCATACCCGCGGACTTCTCCGCCTCTCTGGCGGCCGCACCGGAGTCGGACAGAGAACCGCGGAACGCCCAGCTGAGAGCGGTCAGCGACGACGCCACCAACTACCTCTCCGGGGTCTTCGCCCGCACCGCTTTCGACGAGGTCCGGGCGGCCGCGTCGGCGAGCGCGTCGGCCGGGTACTTCGACCGGATGCTGATCGGATTCACCGATCTGAAGGAGGAGACCGGCAAGGCCGCGAACGGCGCCGCCGATCTGCGTGACGGCGCCCGGAAGGCCACATCCGGTGCGGGAGAGCTGGCGAACCGCCTGGACTCGGCGGACGACGGCGCGGGGCGGCTGGCTTCCGGGCTGCGCGAGGCCGGCTCCGGCGTGGACGGTCTGGCCGACGGTCTGCAACAGTTGAAGACCGGCTCGGCACAGGTGGCGTCCGGCACCGCCGAGGCGGCGCGCGGCACCCGGGATCTGGCCGACAAGGTCGACTCGGCGGCCGACAGGTACGGCCCGTTCCTGAAGGAGAACGCGAAGGAGATCGAAGCCGGGGCGAAGCTGGTGGCCCAGGGCGCCGACAAGCTCGCGAACCACGTCGGGGACATCGAGGAAGCCTCGGACCGGGCCGTCACCCGAGCCCGCGAGCTGCGTGATTACCTCGACGGTTTGCCGAGTGAGACACCCGGGCTGGCCGACGCGCAAGCCCTCGCCGACCGGTTGGTGAGCGACGCCGAGCAGGTGCAACGCAAGATCGACGCGGTGGGTTCGGGCGAGTTGCGGCGCCGCCTCCGGGAGGTGGCCGACATGGCGCGCGACCTGGCGAAGAACGCTCCGCATCTGGCGGCCGACATCACGAAGGCCCGGGCCCAGGTGAACCGGCTCGCCGACGGCATGGACGAACTGGCGGCCGGTGCGGGGAAGGTCAGCGCCGGCAACGCCGAGGCCGCGAAGGGTGCGACCGAGCTGCGCGGCGGCATCTTCCGGCTGGCGAGCGGGGCCCGGCAGTTGGACGGTGGCCTGACGAAACTGTCCAAGGGCGGTCACGAACTGGCCACCGGTCTCGGTGATCTGCGCAGCGGGGCGGGTCGGCTGGCTGACGGGCTGGCCGACGGCGCCGCCGAGATTCCCGGCTACGACGACACCGCCCACCGGGCCGACGTGCTCGCCGACCCGGTCTCGCTGGACCGTGACGTGCGGCATCCGGCCGGCACCTACGGGGTCGGATTCGCGCCGTACTTCCTGGCCCTGGCACTCTGGGTCGGAGCAATGATCAACTACATGCTGTTGCGGCCGCTGAACCGGCGCTACCTGATGTCCGGCGCACCACCGCTGCGGGTGGCCCTCGCGGGACTGCTCCCCGGCGTGGTGATGGGCGCCGTCCAGGCCGGCCTGCTCTACGCCGTGGTGCACCTCGTGCTCGGGCTCACGCCGGTGCACGCCGGAGCGACCCTGGCACTGATGTTCGGCACGGCCGCGGTCTTCGCCGGGATCATGCAGCTGATCGGCGCGGCACTGGGACCGGCCGGCCGGGTCATGGCGCTGGCGCTGCTGATGTTGCAGCTCACCTCGTCCGGGGGGACCTATCCGGTACAGACGTCACCGGGCTTCTTCCAGGCCGTCCATCCGCTGCTGCCGATGACGTACGTGGTCGAGGCGATCCGGCATGCCATCGACGGAGGCACTGCCACGATCGTGACACACGACGCGCTGGTCCTGGCCGCCTTCGGTGTCGCCGCGCTGCTGCTGACCGTGCTGCTGGCCGCCCGCAAACGCCGGATGCGCACTGCGGACCTGCACCAGGAACTGGTCCTCTAGGGTTCTACTCGTGGAGACGGACGGGCGGACCCGGCGACGCGAGGACACCCGGCAGCGGCTGTACGAGGCCGCTGTCGAACTCATCGCCGAGCAGGGCTTTTCGGCTACCACCGTGGACGACATCGCGCTACGGGCGAAGGTGGCGAAGGGGACCGTCTACTACAACTTCAAGTCGAAGACGGATCTCTTCGAGGAGCTGCTGCGGCACGGGGTGGGCCTGCTCACCGAGCAGTTCCGGCTGGCGGTGGAGGGGTTGCCGCCGAGGGAGGCGCTGCGTGCGCTGATCCGGGCCCAGCTGGAGTACATCCGGCGGTATCAGGCGTTCGCTCAGCTGCTGCTCTCCGAGATGTGGCGTACCAACCGGGAGTGGCAGCAGACCCTGATCCTCCTGCGCGAGCAGGCGATCGGGGTGATCGCGCGGACCGTGCAGGAGGGCGTCGACTCCGGTGATCTCCCGGCCGAGCTGGACGTGCGGGTGGCGTCGGCGGCCCTCTTCGGGGTGGGGCTCGTGGTGGCCGTCGACTGGCTGATGTTCCAGCCCGACCGGGCGATCGAAGATGTCGAGGAATCGCTGCTGGCGATCGTGCGCCGGGTGGCGTAGGCGTAGATTTCGGTGGTGGCGGCGCACCATTTGGTAGTCCGGTGCGCCGCAGCACCCCTCCGGGGAGGAGGAAAATAGTCTTGGATCAATTCCTCGGTGGTTGACTCGCCCGGGTGCCGCAATTAGCTTTGCGGTGACCACTGCAAGCGATCCGAGAGTGCGGTTCCACGAGAACGCATTGAGATCGCGTCGACCCCTTCCACGAGGAGGAAAAATGAAATTGTTGCGTCGATTCGGCGTCACGATCGCGTCATTGTGTGCGGTGACCGCTGCGGCTGTCGCGGTGCCGGCGCCGGCGACAGCGCACGACAACCGGCCGAGCACCGCCCTCCTGGTCAGCGTCCAGTTCGTTGACGAGCCCGAACAGCTCAGCCGGACCGCACTGCTGTACTGCGACGTCGATGGCGGAAGCCACCGGTCGGCCGCGGCGGCGTGCCAGGAACTGCGCGCCGTCGACGGCGATTTTCACGCTCTGCCGGACGCCGACGGAATCTGCACGCGGGAATATCGTCCGGTGGTTGCCACCGCTGTCGGGCTCTGGGCCGGAAGAATGACGTCGTACCGCGAGGTCTTCAGTAACAATTGCCTTCTGTTGCGCGCCACCGGCAGCGTATTCGACATCTGAACGACTCCGTCGAGTCATTATTCGTATTCTTGTGACGATGACATGAAAAGATGGAGAACCAGATGAACTATTTGATCGCTCGCCTGCTCCGGCGCCGCATTCCAGCCGTCCTCGTCCTGGTGGCGCTGTTGACCGTAGCCGACACCACCGTGCCGTCACCGGCGGTCGCCGCCTCCGACGAGCCGCGGACGGAGTCGGTTCTGATGAGACGCTCGGGCGGCCTGACGGGCCGGGTCGAATACTTCACCGTCGACCGCGCCACCACGAATCGCTACGCGGCCGAGGTGCTGACCACGACGGCGAGCCGCCGGTTCCGCGTCCTTCGGTCGGCGTACCTGCCGGCCGACCCCTGCTGTGACCGGTTCACCTACACGGTCGTGGTGCGCTACAGCGACAACACGGTCAAGACGGTGACGACGGTCGAGAACACCGTCGGCACCCCGCAGGTCCTCCTCGACGTCATCCAGTCAACCCTGCTCGCGGGCGGACAGGGCGACGAACAGGCGCCATGGAAGACGTCCGTGGACCAGCCCCGGGCGTACCGCTGATCTGAACGATGAAACGGCCCGGTCCCGCATGTTGGCGGGTCCGGGCCGTCCGAAGATCTATCGGTCAGCGGCGGTAGGTGCGCTTCGCGCTGTAGATCACGTTTCCGGCGCGGTCGTACGCCCGGAGACGCATGATGAACGTCTTGCCGTACTTCTTCGGGTCCAGGACCAGCCGGTAAGCGGCCTTCTTGTCGATGGCGACCACCTTGCCGTCGATCAGCAGCTCGACCCGGTTGATGCCGGACTTGTCCGCGGCGGTGGCCGTGATGGTCACCTCGGCGCGCAGCTTGCTGTTGTTCGACGGCGCGCTGGTGATCCGCAGCGTCGGTCCGGTGTTGTCGACGACCACTTTCCTGGAGACGACCGTGACGTTGTTCAGGGAGTCGTAGACACGGACGGTCATCGTCGCCGTACCGTTCCCGGCCGTCGGGTCCCAGCGCAGCGAGGGCTGGCGCTTGCCGTTGATCAGCAGCTCGGTGCTGGTGATCCGGTTGGCGTCACTGGCGTCGACACGGAGACTCTGGCCCGCCTTGATGTAACCATCGGTGACCGGGAAGCGCACCTTCACGCTCGGGCCGGCGGAGTCGGCGGCAGTGCGGTCCTTCTCGTAGACGGTGACCGTGCCCGCGCCGGACCTCTTGACCGTGACCAACTGCGCCGGAGTCGGCACACCGTTGCTGTCCACACCGGACAGCAGGTACGCGCCGGGCGGCAGCAGGTTCGCGTTGGCCGGCATCGTCGCGGTCACGGTGTTGCCGAGCTGACGGAACGACAGGGGCACGCGACGCTGGTCGGTGTTGTAGGAGTGGGTGACGCTGGTGGCCCGGATCAGCGACAGCGACGACAGCTTGCGGCTGTCGGAGAGGCCGAGCGACACCTTGCCGCCGTAGGCCAGCGAGCCGCTGATGCCGGTGATCTGCGGCCGGTTCGCCCAGCGCACCCGTCCGTCGGTGCCCTTGGTGAACAGGTACGGCGGGTAGTAGATCTCGGCGTTGAAGTTGTCCTCCGGGCCGGGCACCCCGCCACCCGCGGTCAGCACCGAACCGCTCGGCATCAGCACCGCGGTGGAGTGGTAGCTGCGGATCCGCTGCGCCTTGGCGGCGTCCCGCCACCTACCGGTGACCGGGTTCCAGATCTCCGAGTCGTAGGTGGAGTTCGCCGCGCCTGACTGTGTGCCGACCCGGGTGCCACCGTTGGAGAGCACCTCGCCGTTGGGCAGGACCGTCAGGTTGAGCCAGTTACGGGCGAGCCGCATCGCGCTGGTCTCGGCGGTCCTCGGGGTCGCGCCGTTGATGTCGACGACGGTGGCCCGGTTGGTGGCGACCTGGTTGCTGCCGTTGTTGTACTGGCCGCCGCCGGCGAACAGCAGCTTGCCGGGCGCGTACATCACCGAGGAGCCGGAGACGCCGATCGCCACGGGCAGCGTGCCCAGCGAGGTGACCTTGCCCGTACCGGACGGGTCGAGTTTCCACATCTGGTTGTACGAGACGCCGAAGACCTTGCCGTCCGGCGCGACGTACGCTCGCGGGTACCACCAGCGGTTGTCCCGCGCGCCGAACGCCACCGTGTTGTCCGCGCCGGTCAGCCTGGTCCACGCCCCGGTCCCGTTGCTGATCTCGGGGGTGGTGGCGACGGTCGTGTTGTCGTTCGGTTTCTGGAAGGCGTCGACGTTGTAGGAGTTGCCGCCGCCGAGGGTCAGCATCCGGTCGTCGGGCAGGCGCAGCACCGTGGCGTACCACCGCTGGCGGTTGAGCTGGGCGCCCATCGTCTGCCCGCCGGTGGCCGGGTTGTAGATCATGGTCGCGGTCGTGGAGTTGCCGCCCACCATCAGCAGCCGGCCGTCGGGCAGCCGCTCCAGCGAGTTGCAGAAGGCGTCGTACGAATGCATGGACGCTGTCTGCCGGTGCGCGTCGGCGCCGACCCCGGTGGCCGGGTTCCAGTCGTCGTAGGAGAAGCCGCCCTGCCTCGCCTCGCCCGGCGGGGTCCCGTAGCCGACCACGTGACCGTTGGGCAGCAGCGCCATGTGGATGCCGACCAGCGGCCAGGCGACCTGCGACGAGTACATGCCGGTGACGTGGGCGTTCGACCCCGGGAGGATCTTGCCGAGGTAGGGGTCGGCGGGCTGGTTCAGGGCGATCCGGCCGGATCCGACGGTCACCTGGGTTGCCCCGGCCATGGCGGCGAGCGCCTGGTGAGCCGTGTGGTCCTGCTCGACCGACTGCGCGGTGCCCGCCGACAGCGCCATTCCTCCGGCGACCGCGGCCGTCACCGTGGCTCCCGCCATCAGCCGTCGACCGAGACCCGACACTCCACGAACCATTCCCGCTCCCGTCGCGAGTTCCCTGCATCGGACGTCGATACGATGCCGGTCGATCGTACGATCATCGATGTGCGAGGCAACAGGAGGGGGCCCGGTGGGCTCTCGCCCACCGGGCCCCGGTGTCACTTGGTGCAGGTGCGGTCGACGGCGGGCATGACTCGCGTCGGTCGATCAGCATGGCGTGGAAGCCTTGATGATCTTCTTCTGATCAGAGGTCGAGGGCGCGTTCGATCCGGCGCAGTTGGTGGCGGGCCATGGCCAGGTTCGCACGGTCCTTGTGCAGGACCAGGTAGAGGAACAGGCCCTTGCCGGATCGGCTGGTCAGGGGCCGGATCAGGTGATACTGCGTGTCCAGCGTGATGAGGATGTCCTCGACCGTCTCCGTGAGGTTGAGCATCTCCATCGCGCGTAGCTTCGCGCGCACCACGTCGGTGTTGCCGGCAGCGGCGACCGTCAGGTCGAGATCCCTACCGCCGCCGACGGTGCCCAGCGCCATGCCGCTGGTGTGATCGACGAGGGCTGCTCCCAGAGCTCCGTCGATCTGCATCGTGTCCTTGAGCGCCACGTCCATTTCCGCCATGTCCGACTCCTCGGAGTTCGTGTGTGGTGATGCGTCGAGGATGGGCGCGACAAGCGGAAACAGAACGCACATGCTGTCCGGCACCGACTGGCACCGTCCGGCGATATTTGGTTTGTGCTCAGATCGACTTGAAGAGTTTTGCAACTGCACAAGTCAACAATCAGACGGTGTTCTCACGCCTCGTTCGCCCGGTGCCAGTCCCGGACGGCGTCGCGCATCCGGTCGAAGAGCGCCATCGGCGGCCCGGCCAGCATCATCGTCGTGCCGCTCTCGCCTACGCCGGCGTGTGGGCGGGTGGGCGAGACGGCCTCGGCGGCGCGCACGGCACCCGCCATGCGGCGCAGCTTCGCCGGGTCCGCCTTGCGCCGCAGCATCGGGAACTCCCGCTGCTCCTCGTGCGTATTGTGGGCGATCACGGCCTGCTCGAACGCGGCGAACATCTCGTCGAAGCCGGGACCGTCGGTGCCGATCGCGTACAGGTTGTTCAGCTCCCGCTTCATGTCGCCCTCCTCCCGGAGGAAGCCGTCGATCGTGGCCTTGCTGATGTCGTGCCGGGAAGCCGGGTGCACCACCAGTTCCTCCGCGCTCTCGTGCACGGCGAGCAGGCGTACGAGTTGATGGAAGGCACTCTTACGGGGCTCACCGGTCGTGCTCTTCACCTCGGCGAACAAGGCCCTGATCTCGTTGTGCTGGGTGAGGAGCAGGTCGATCACGTCCTGGTCCTGCTGCGTCGCCGTCATGGCGAACCTCCACGTTTCGTTGACGAGATCCATGCCGGGTACCCAGCGTGGGCTCGCGTATCCCTGCGGGTAGGGGACAGCGGTCCGCCGGTTGACCGGAACCGATCCGAACGTCACCTTTCGGAGGTTCTGGGTGGCCCAGCGCTCACCCCGCGATCGCGTAGCCGTGCGGGCCGGGGCCGTCCTCGGTCTCCCAGACCGCCTCGTCCCATCCGGTTTCCGGAGGGCTCGGAGATCGGGGTGCCGGACCCTGCGGTGCCATGCACGCGGTGAAGGAGCCGCCGTCGGCGCAGATCACCGTGATCACCGTCGTGGGTCGGCAGGTCGTGTAGCCGACGGTGACCGTACGGTCGCCCATGACGATCCGGTGCGGTGTGGTCGTCCAGTCGCCGACGGCCAGCAGCAGCCGTGTCACCGGGCCACGGACGTGGTCGAGGGCCGGTAGCAGAAGCCGTAGCTCGGTGGCGAGGTCGGGCGAACTCGGCCACCACATTCCGTCGATCAGCGGAACCGGGGGCCGCGGGGTGAGCCGAGCGTGGGGTGCTTCCGCAGGGGCCGGTGATCCAGGCGGTCGAACCGAGGTTCTCATGGGTGTTCCCGTCGTCCGGGACCAACGCAGGCGCGGGTCCGGCCCGACGACGCGGGCGAGACGAGGTCCACCGAGGCCGGTGAATGGCGCGGCATCCGGCTGTTGCCGGGGCCACGCACGCCGACCGGGGCCGGCGCCCGACAGCGAGGCCATCGGTCACTTCTCACTGTACGCGCGCTGGCTGGGAGCTCACCGTCGGTCGGCGCGCGGCCTATCGAGCCGGATCGCTGCCGGGACTGTGGCGGAGCGGGCTCCAGCCGAGTATTCCGGTGACGTGGTCGACGGCGTCACCGACGGCGACGCCGCGCTCGGTGATGTCGCAGGCGTGCAACCTGTTGTCGTGGTGACTGTTGCGCATCTTCAGGACGTTGAGGACCCGGCCGATCGCGGCACGGTGCTCGATGTAGCGGATCTGGATCACGTTCTGGAACAGGAACATCAGCCCGGCGAACGGCTCTTCCATGGGCCCGAACGTGCGGGTCTCACTGGTCACCCAGAGGGACGCGCCGGCGGTGCGGACGATGCCGAGCAGGCTGCGCAGATAGGCGGGGAAGCGTACGGCTTCGCGTGCCGCGACGGCCATCTCGGACAGGCTGTCGATCACGATTCGGGTCGTGGCGCCGTCGGTGAGGCGGTGCCGGACCACCGACGCCAGGACGTCCAGGTCGAGATCCCCCACCGGCACGTGGGAGATCACCAATCTGCCGTCGATGCGGGGCGTCTCGAAGTCCCGGCCGAACGTGCCGGCCATGTCGACCAGTTGGTCGACGGTGTCCTGGAAGGTGATGTAGGCGCACCGTTCGCCGCGGGCCAGGCCTTCGGCGAGGAAGTTGAGACAGCCGATGGTCTTGCCCACGCCGGAGGGCCCGAGCACGAGAGTCGCGTCGGCCTGCGGTATTCCGCTGCCCATCAACGCGTCCAGCCCGTCGATCCCGGACGGGATCCGGACGTCCTTGGACGGCACGTCGCCGGGCAGCAACGCCTCGATCCGGGGATAGACCCGGAAACCGGCAGGGGTGATCTGTACGGTGTGGGCGCCGCCGAGGTGGTTGGTGGCGCGCATCTTGACCACCCGCAGGGCACGCCGGTCGATCGGTTCCCGCGCCTGGTAAGACAGGTGCACGATCGCGTCGCAGAGGGTGAACTCGGGCCCGGTGCACATCTCCTCGGGGGTGTATTCCCCCAGCAGCAGGAGCACGGTCCTGCTGTGGGCGACCCGGCTGGTGAGGTCGTACAGCGCGGTCCGGAGGGCGTGGTCGCTGACGAAGTCCCGGAGCACCTTGGTGCTGTCGATCACGACCAGTGCCGGCTCGTCGTCGAGGGCTCTGCGGACCACCTCGTCGATCAGCGGTTCGAGGTCGTCGGCGGCGGTGCTGCGCAGCATGTCCCCTAGGTGCACGTACTCGACCCGGGAGCCCAGCGCCTTCGGGCGGAAGAACGGGAAGACGCGCAGGTGCTCGACGAGTTTGGAGTGCGGCTCGGACAGGGTCGTGTAATAGACGGCCTTGTGCTCGGTGGTGGCGTTGGCGAAGCAGATCTGTTGCGCCAGGATCGTCTTGCCCGACCCGGGCGGCCCGGCGATCACCGTCGCCGACCCCTGCTCCAGGCCGCCGCCCATGATCAGGTCGAGGTCCGCAAGTCCGGTCGACAGCCGTGTCACCGCCGGTCACGTCCTTTCCGGAGCAGATTCTCGGCCACGGTGAGCAGTTCGGTGCGTTCGTACGGCTTGGCCAGTACGGCGTCGGCGTCGACGGCCAGCTGCCAGTCGCCGCTGACGGCCAGGACCGGGATCGTCGCGGTCGCCGGGTCGGCGCGCAGCCGGCGGATGAATTCGACACCGCCCATTACCGGCATCATCATGTCGGTCACCACCAGATCCGGCGGCGACTCGTGCACCGAGGTGAGGGCAGCGGCGCCGTCTCCGGCCTCAGCGATCTCGTGACCCGCCCGGGCGAGGATGCGATGAAGTATGAACCGTAGATCGGGTTCGTCATCGACCACCAGGATCCTGCCCACCGAAGCCACCCGTTCACCTCCGAGGCAGAGCCTCCGGCCTCGACCTCAGTCAGCGTAACCGGTTCATACGCGCCCCAAACGGATATCGCGCCGGTTATCGCGAGGGCGTTCTCGTCGCCGGAAATCCTTTGGCGGCCGGTTTATCGGGCCCACCGCCGGGGTAGTGGAAGATTGCCGTCACCGTTCCATCGGTGGCGAGCGGCCGTCCAGACTCCGCGGCCTCTTCAACGGTCCACGCCCTCACGTGTTCGCATGGCGGGCGGTGCCACTAAGGAGTCGTCGCACATGATCGCATCCGTCACCCAGCGCCCCAGATCGGCCGGCAGCGACTTCGCCGCATTGAACCGCCAGATCACCGATGCCGGGCTGCTCGTACGGCGTCCCGCCTACTACGCCGTACGGATGATCGTCGTGACCGTCATGCTCGGTGGCGCCGGTGCCGCCTTCCTCCTGGTCGGCTCGTCGTGGTGGACGCTGCTGGTCGCGGCGCTGCTCGGTGTCGTGTTCGCCCAGGCGGGACTGCTGGCTCACGACGTGGCACACAGGCAGGTGTTCCGTACCCGCAGGCCCAGCGACGTCGTCGGCCGGATCGCCGGCAACCTGGTCGTCGGAATGAGTTACGGCTGGTGGACCGAGAAGCACACCCGTCACCACAACAATCCGAACCACGACGAGCTCGATCCCGACGTGCAGCCGGAGGTCCTGATCTGGGCGACCGAGTCGGCCTGGGGCCGCCGTGGGCTCAAGGGGTTCATCGCCCGTCACCAGGCCGGTCTGTTCTTCCCGCTGCTCACGCTGCTCAGCCTCGATCTGCGGATCTCCAGCATCAAGGCGCTGCGGCGCCCCGGCATGCGGCGCCGCGGTCTGGAGGCCGGCCTGCTGGCCGTACACGGGATCGTCTATGTCACCGCCCTGCTGCTGGTGCTGTCCCCGCTGCAGGCCCTCGCGTTCTTCGCCGTGCATCACGCGGTGTTCGGGGTGTACCTGGGCATGACGTTCGCGCCGAACCACAAGGGGATGCCGCACCCGACCGGTGACGAGGACTTCCTGCGCAGGCAGGTGTTGACCTCGCGCAACGTCAACGGTGGCCGGCTGACCGACGCGGCGCTGGGCGGCCTGAACTACCAGATCGAGCACCACCTGTTCCCGGCCATGCCGACACCCAACCTGCGCCGGGCCCAGCCGCTCGTCAAGGCGTACTGCGCCCAGATCGGGATCCCCTATGAGGAGACCGGCCTGTTCCAGTCGTACCGCCAGGCGCTGCGGTACCTGCACGCCGTGGGTGGGCCACTGCGCGCGGCGCGATCAGAGCGGAGCCCGCGATGACATTCTTCGATGTAATTGACGCCCTGCTGGGGGAGCACGACGAAATCCGCCGGCTGTGCGCCGCGGTCGAGCGCAGCGGTGACCGGGAAAGAGGTTGCCGGTTCGCCGCGCTCTCCCATGCCGTGCACCTGCACGAACTCGGCGAACGGAAGGTCGTTCATCCAGCGGTTCGGAACGTGAGCGGCGCCGCCGACAGGATCGGCACGATGCGCATGACGGAGGAGACCGCCCTCCTGCTGTCGCTGGACACGCTCGACGATCTCGGTGCCGACGACCCCGGATTCGACCGGGGATTCGCCGCCCTGCACCGGGTCATCCTGGATCACCTCACTCGCGAGGAACTGGACGAGTTCCCGATCCTGCGGTGCTATGTGCCGGTCCAGCGGCTGTACGGGATGACCGGCGAACTCAACGACGTTCAGGCCATGGCCGCGGCCTGACAGCCGGGAAGCGGCCCCGTTTCGAGGACGAGATCAGGGCTGCGTCAGGCCGGGCAACCGGGCCAGGTCGGTGACGATCAGTTCGCACACCTCGGTGAGCCGCCGATTGTGGTTGCGGGCATAGGCCCGGATCCGGCGGAACGCCTCGTCGACGCTGACACCGAGAATCTGGGCGAGGGCGCCCTTGGCCTGCTCGATGATGATCCGGCTGTTCAACGCCCCCTGCAACTGCTCGGTCAGCGCCTCACTACGGCGGATCGCACGCTCCTGCATCAGGCCGATCGTCGCCACGTCGGCCAGGGCCTGCATGACCGGGACATCGGTGGGATCGAAATCCCCGCCGGCCGAACTGCCGAAGATGTTCAAGGCGCCGATCACCTGCGTGCGCAAGCGGAGAGGAAACGCGTGCACGGACCGGAAACCGGCCTCCGCCGCCCGGGGCGCGAATCGGGGCCAGCGATCCACCGCGGAGGCGAGATCGACGTTGATCACCGACCGGCCGGTCCGGAACGCCTCCAGGCACGGCCCCTGATCGTTCTGCAACTGAAAGAGCTCGACCAGGCGTACGTTCTCGTCGGAGCCGGCCATGAACTCCAGCCGTCCCCGCTCGTCGGCCAGCATCAGGCCGGCCGCGGCGGCGTCGACCAGGACCCTGGCCCGGTCGACGAGCATGTGCATGAAGTCGAGCAGGTCGAACTCGTCGACCAGGGTGTCGGCGGCCTCCACGAAGATGGTGGCCAGTCGCTCAGCCGAGACGGTGCTCATGTTCTGCCTCCCGATAGCCGGCGCTCATTGCTTGTCCTCGTCCCATCGCAGCCGACGTTCCACGACATCGCGGGCGACATCCTCCAGCCGGCGGTTCTCGGCATAGGCGTACGCCCGCATCCGCACCAGAGCCTCACCGATGGACACACCCAGCTGCATCATGACCATCCCTTGCGCCTGGAACAGTTCGGCGCGATGCCCCACCTCCAGGCCTGCGCCGCCGTCGTCCCGCAAGACCCCGTCCTGTTGCACGTTCAGCAACGCCTCCACGACCACTGCCGCGAAGGTGAAGGACATCTGGAGTTCCGTACCGCTCAACGGTCCCACCCGGTCGCGGTAGACATCCAGGACACCCAGACGTGCCGCACCGACCTGGAGAGGAAACGCGAAAACGGCGCGCACACCCTCGTCCCGGACGGCGGGAACGTAGAGCGGCCACCGGCGGGCCGGGACATCGGACAGGTCCGCCATGAGCACCGGCCGGCGAGCTCCGAACGCATCGACGCACGGCCCCTCACCGAGGACGAACTGCAACTCCTCGACGCGCTCGCTCGCCGGATCCGACGCCGCGCACACCCCGAGAGTCCCGTCGGCGGTCATCACGCTGATCCCCGACCCGCTGGCCGGCAATGCCTCGACGACGGCCCGGCAGATCCGCCGCAGCAGATCCAGGTCCGCCGGCTGCCGGTCGATGAACCGCCGGACCAGCGCACGGCCGTCATCCTCGTCCTGAGACGGGGTCATGGCGACGGGCACTCAGGAGAAGACCGGTCCGATTCATGCGGCAAGGCCGGCACAACCGTCCCCTTCCCGGCATGCGCACCAAGGGCAAGAGCGGCAGGAGCCGCCGATGTGGCTCCACCCTACTCGCGCACTGCCGGCCGGCCGGCCCCAACAACTCCGGGGGCCGGACGCCTCAGCCTCGTGCCGTGACGCCGGTTCGGTGAGCCGCCTGGGGAAGTGAGACCACGAAGATCGATCCTCCTTCGGGCGCGGGGCGGTAGCGTACGTCTCCGCCGTTGGCGCGGGCGAGTTCGCGGACGATGTAGAGGCCCAGGCCGGTGCCGGGGGCCTTGCCGGCGGTGGATTCGGCGCGGGCGAAACGGTTGAAGAGGTGGTCGCGGAATTCCGGTGGCACGCCGGGGCCGCGGTCGGTGACGTCGATGGTGACGGAACCGCCGTCGGAGGCGCGTGCGTCGATCGTCTCGACGCCGCCGCCGTACTTGGCGGCGTTGCTGATCAGGTTGGTGAGGATCTGGTCGAGGTGGCCGGGTTGTACGGCGGCGGTCAGGTCGGGTGGGCAGGAGACGGTGACCGCGGCGGTGGTGGCGAGTGCGGCCTCGATGTGGTCGGCGACCCGGACCGGGCGTGGGGTCGCGATGAGCCGGCCGGCGTCGATGCTGACCAGGGCCAGTACTTCGTCGACGATGCCGGCCAGCCGCCGGGTGGTGCGCTGGACCTTGACGACCAGTTCCTCGGCTGACGGCGGTAGGGGGTCGTCGGTCAGGATGAGGTCCAGGTAGCCGAAGATCGTGCCGAGCGGGTTGTTGATCTCGTGGCCGAGCATGCCGATCAGGTCGGATTTGAGCTGGCCGGCGGCTTCCAGGTCGCGGTTGCGGTCGGCGAGTTCCGCGGTACGGGCCCGGACCTCGTTCTCCAGGGAGTCGTAGAGCAGGGCGTTGTCGAGGGAGACGGCCAGTTGCCCGGCGATCAGTTCGACGGTCTGCAGGCGGCTGGTGGAGAAGACGCCGCGTTGCCTGCGGTTGACCAGGACCAGGACGGCGTCCTCGGCGCTGTGGCAGGGCACCGGGATGACGAGCAGGCTGCATGCCTCCAGGCCGGCCAGGTAGGGGTCGTGGGAGAACCGGTCGTCGTGGGTCGCGTCGGCGACCAGCAGCGGCTGGCGGGTGCGCTGGACGTAGCGGACGGCGGCCGACGGCAGATCCGTGTGGCAGCCGGCGGAGACGATGCGGCTCCGCAGCGACAGGCACACGTCGGTGGCCCCGGTCATGGCGCACAGCACATCGGTGACCTGCTCGGTCAGTCCGGCGAGGGTGGTCTGCGAGCTGAGCGCCCGCGATGCGCGCAGGATCGCCATCAGGTCCAGATGGTCGGCGGCCACGCTGTCCGAACCGCCGCTCGCGGTGTTCCGCAGGAACGGGTGTGCGGTCTCCAGCCGTGCGACCGGCGCCGCCGCGCCCCACGCCCGGTACGCGTCGCGCGCCTCGGCCAGCAGACGGCGTCCGGTGTGTGTCAGACCCTGTTCCAGGTGCAGGCGGGCGGCCCGTTCGGCGAGCAGGGCGTGATGCCACGGGCGGCCGGTCACCTCGTGCAGACCCGTGTCGAACAGCCGGAGGGCCGCGGCGGCGTCCCCCGCGGCCCGGGCGATCTCGGCGTCCACGAGCAGCAGCAGCGGCCGGAAGTTGCGGGGCGCGTCGGCGGCCCGGCGGGCCAGCCAGTTCCGGGCGTCCGTCGTCGCGGGCGAGGGATCGCTGAGGCAGCGGATCACCCGGGCGAGGGCGCTGCCGTAGAACCCGCGAAACGCGTCGCAGTGCCTCATCGCCTCGGCCGAGTGCTTCTCCAGGGCCACGGCGTCGTCGCCGAGCAGCGCCGCCAGCGCCCGATTCAGGTGATAGCCGGCCAGAGCCGGGAGGTTCTCGTCGATGTCGTCGAGGTGGGCCGCCTCGTCGAAGTCGTCGGCGGCGAAGGAGCCCTGCCCGCGCAGCGTCCGGATCAGCTGCCGGTGCCCACGTGCGAACAGCCGGGTGTGCCGGTTGCCGGTCCGCTCCGCGAAGGCCAGCGCCGCCTCGGTGTCCTCGGCGCAGGTCTCCAGGGAGTCCTCGGTCTCCAGTTGCAGGATCAGCGACAGCGCCCAGTGCAGCCCGGCGAGCTGTACGTCGCCGATCGCGAGGAGATCGTCACGGACCTGCCAGCAGCCCTCGACGACCTCCTCCAGCGGCTCGAACCAGGGCGCGGCCAGTAGCAGATGCATGTAGGCGGCCCCCGCGGCCGCCGTGCGGTAACCGTGCTCGCGGGCAGCCCGCAACGCGTACCCGGTCAGCAGGTATCCGGTGCGGTAGTCGTCGAGCATCCAGGCCGTCACCCGGATCACCAGGCCCAGAGTGGCGGCCAGTGGCTCGCACACCCCGTTGCGCTGCCACAGCGTGTGTATCTGCAGCACCAGCCAGGCGTGCCAGTCCCGGTCGATCAGGTAGGCGGGCCCGGTCATCCGCCGCAGGATCCGGGCCACCGCGATGATCCACGGATCGGCGGACTCCCGGGCCGGGTAGGCCGGCCCATGGGCGGCGACCCAGTCCCGGAGTTCGAGCAGCGTGCGCTGGTTGTCGGCGACCAGGTCGGCCGGCGGGGTGATGCCGAGCCGCCGCAGGGCGTCGAGCCCGAGAGCGATCGCCGCGCGGCATTCGCCACGCACGGTCAGGCTGTTGATCTGTACGGCGGTGGCCGCGGCCAGGGTGAGCGGGTTCGAGGAACGGGCGGCGAGATCGTGGTAGATCCGGTCGGCGTCGGCGCGCCGGCCCAGGCAGTAGAGGGCGGCATGCCGGTCCACCGCGATCGCGTCCCGGTCGGCGGCGGCGGCGTCGACGTCGGCCAGCACCCGGTCGGCCGCGGCCAGCAGCTCGTCGGCGGCCGGGTAGTTGGTGGTACGCGCGGCCCGGCGGCCGGCCCGGTGCAGCAGGGCGGCCGCGGTCCGGCGCTCACCGTCGTCGCCGATCAGGCCGGGAACCGCGAGGTACTGCTCGGCGGCCTGCTGCTCGTACCCGTCGTGGGCGGCCAGGCGACGGGCCATCGCCAGCCGCTCCCGATCCAGCTCGGCGGCCGGGAGCAGATCGCGGGCCGCCCGCAGGACCAGGTCGTGGCAGAACCTGACGGTGCTGCCCACGCTGATCAAGCCGTCGGTGACGGCGGGAGCCAGATGGGCCGGCAGCGTGTCCGGCGGAGTCGCGGTGGCGGTGGCGAGCAACTCCGGGGATACGTCGGAGCCGAGACAGGTCAGCGCGACCAGCACGCGCCGGGTCGCCGGTGACTGCTGCCCCAGCCGGGTGGTGAGCAGTTGTGGCAGGTGGTGGCGGGTGACGAAGTCGCGTACCGGATCCGGGTCCCAGTCCCAGCCGGACCCCGCCGGCCTCAGCAGGCCCTCCGTGCGGAGCCCGTTGATCAGTTCAACGGTGGCGTACGGGTTTCCGGCGCTCGCCGTGCCGATCAGACCGGCGAGCGCCGCCGTGGCCGCGGGATCCACCCGCAACACCGCCCCGGTGAGCTCGGCCAGCCCGGCCCGGTCCAGCCCGGCCAGCCGCAGCGGCGGCGCGACGAGATCGTCACGCTCCCAGCGCGTGAGAAGGCCGGTGAGCGGATGGCCGGCGGCGACCTCCTCGTCCCGGTAGGCGCACACGACCAGCACTCCGGGGATCGGACCGACGGCCACCAGCCCGTCCAGCACCCGTAGCGCCGCCCGCCCGGCCCACTGCAGATCGTCGACGACCACGACCAGCGGGCGATGGACCGCGACCGTGCGCAGCAGCGTGATCAGGCTGTCGCTGGCCCAGGCCGGCGGAGTCACCAGTTCCGCCGGCTCGGCCGCCACCCGCCCGCCGAGCAGGACGTCCACCTCGGGCGCGGCGTCGGACAGCACCTGGCCGGCCTCACCCAACGCGGCGACCAGCCGCTCCCGATGGCCCTCCAGCTCCGCCTCCGGCAGGGCGAGCAGGAGCCGGGCCAGGCCGCCGACCAGCTGGCTCAGACCGCTGTTGCCGACAACGGCGCCGAACTGCTCGTACTTGCCGGCGAGGAACCAGCCGTCGTGCGCGGCGACCAGCGGGCGCAGCGTCCGGATCAGGGCGCTCTTGCTGATCCCGGGCGGGCCGCTGACCAGCACGGCCCGGCCGTCGCCGGCCAGCGCCCGGTCCAGGGCCGTGGCGAGCGTGCCGACCTGCTGGTCCCGGCCGACCAGGGTGGGCGGCGCCGGCAGGAACGGCGGGAAGTCGCGTTCGCCCAGCTCCCAGTTGCCGTCCGGGTCGGCCGTCCAGCGGGTCAGATCGTGGGCGAGGCCCTCGGCGCTCTGGTAGCGCCGGTCCGGGTCCTTCTCCAGCAGCCGCATGATGATGTCGCCCAGCCGCGGCGGCAGGCCCGGCACGGCCGGCGTCCCGACCAGGGTGGCGTGCATCAACTCCAGCGGATCGCGGCCGGTGACCGGGGCAACGCCGGTGGCCAGGGCGTAGAGGGTGGCGCCGAGGCCGTAGAGGTCGGCGCGGCGGTCGATGCCCAGACCGCTGCGGCCGGTCTGCTCCGGTGGCAGGAAACCCAGGGTGCCGACCGGGCCCTCGCCCGCCTCCGATGTGCCGGTGATCGCGAGATCGAAGTCGATCAGCAGCGGCGGCGCGTGGGACCGCAGCACCACGTTGGCCGGGGTGATGTCGCGGTGCAGGACGCCGGCGCGGTGGACCGCGGTGAGCGTGGTGGCGAGGGCGTGTGCGGTGCGGACCAGGTCGGGCAGCGGCATCGGCCCGGCCGGTGGCGGGCCGCCGCCGTCGTCCTGCATGACCAGGGTCCGGCGCGGCTGGTGTGCGGCCAGGCGGGGGACACCGGGCAGGCCGGCGAGCTTCTCCAGGACGGCGCGTTCGTGCTCGATCCGGTGGGCCGCCCCTGCACCGGCGGCGTGTTTGTAGATCACGCCGGGCCCGTCGGGTGGAATACGGCGGGTGACCTGCGTCCGGTCACTCAGGTAGAGCAGTTCCTCACCCTGGTAACGGATAATCACACCGTCAACGTGATCTTTTTCCGCTTCCATAGCCAGCCGATCTCGTGGACCCCCGTGTTCCGATGGTAATCATCGGACGGCCATGGGCACCTCGGATGCGCGGCAACCGATCGGCACCGTGGTGGGACCGGCGCTGCCGCCTACGGCCGCCACCGTAATGGGCATGACCCGACTGCTCACGTTCCTTCTGCTCGCCGTCGTCGCGCTCAGCGTGCTGGCCCTGATCGACTGCCTGCTCACCGACCGGTCGCGGGTCCGGTCGTTCCCGCGTGCCGCGTGGGCCGCGATCATCGTGCTCATCCCGGTCAGCGGCGCGGTCGTGTGGTTCCTCGGCGGTCGGGCCGCGGCGGCACCGGCCCGCGCCGCGACCGCTCGCCGCCCGATCGGCCCGGACGACGACCCCGCGTTCCTCCGCCAGCTCACCGAGCAGTTGCGCCGGCGCTGAGGAAACACCTTTGAAGACGGGCCGGCCGGTGATCGTTGATCACCGGCCGAGTTGCTATCGGACCCTCACCGCGGTGCTGGTGGCACGGCCGTCGGCGTAGCCCGCCTTCACCGCGATCACCGTCACGGTGATCTTCTTGTTGCACCAGGCGGACTTCAACCTCAGCGTACGGGCGGAAGCGCCCTTGATCAGCTTGCCGTTCACCCGCCACTCGTATCGGTACGAGTCCACCTTCGGCGACCACGAGCCGACACCGGCGGTCAGCTTCCGGCCGACTTTCGCCGTACCGGAGATCTTGGGCTTCCTGGTCGCCTTGGCGGCCTTGCCCTTCGCGACCGCCGCCGTCGCCGCCGAGACCGCGGTCCCGTTGTCGTTGCCGGCCCGGATCGCGGTGACCTTGACGGTCAGCCGCTTGCCGGCCACGGACGCCGGAATCGTCAGCGACGCGCCGGTCGCGCCCTTGATCGCGGCGCCGTTCGCCGACCACTGATAGGTGTAGGACGTGGCGGCGGGGCTCCAGGCGCCGGTCGTGGCCTTCACCGTCGAGCCCACCGCGACCGTCCCGGTGATCGACGGTGCCGTGGTGGCCCGCAATGGCGGCAGGGTGATGCGGAAGGCGTTCGCGAGTTCGGCGTGCGGGCCGTACTGCCGGTCGATGGTGAGCGTCCACGCCCCGGTCGCGGCCTGGCCCAGCGGGAACGTCACGTCCATCGACCTACGGTCGGCGGCGACGTTCGAGACGGTGCCGGTGATCGGGTCGGAGCCGGCGCGGGTGAGCTTGACCGTCAGGCTCTCGCTGAACGCGTCGCCGGTCAGCCGCACCACGGGTGCCGTGCCCTGGAGGGCGGATGCGGGGGTGACCCCGGTCGGGCGGTAGGCCGCGATCACGCCCAGGTCGACGACGGTCGGGGTCGCGGCGGTCACCGTGAACACCGGGCTCTCGCCGGTCTGGGAGTACTGCCCCTCGGAGGTCATCCGCAGGTCGGAGTCGGTGGCGTCGCTGCCGACGTTCGGCGTGGTGAACCGCCAGTTGTTCCGGATCAGGGTGGTGTCGATCCGGTAGCGCTTGGTCGGTACGTCGTACTGGTAGATCCCGTTGAAGGAGTTCGAGAACCCGTAGCTGTCCTCGTCGTCCTGTGAGCGGATCGACAGGCCCACGTCGGTCACGGTCGGCTCGCTCTCCTGCCGGACGCCGTCGGCGTTGAGGTCGTTGAAGACCCGGCCGCGGACCACTCCGGTGGCGACGATGCGAATGATCCTGGTCGCCGTGTTGTCGGCGGTCGAGCTCTCCGCCGTGGTCGTCGTCGCGGTGGCGCTGACCGGGAGCGCGGTCCCGGCCTGGACGCCTTCGACGCCGACGCTGCGGGCCATCACCCGCTTCGACTCGCCGGGTTCGAGGTCGCCGATGTGGGTGCACGTCATGACCGGGGTGGCCCAGTCGCACTCCCAGTCGCTGGTGCTCTCCGCTCCGCCCGGGCGCAGGCCGGTCGGCAGCGTGAGGGCCACGGTCACGCCGGCGGCGGGGAGCGTCCCGTCGTTGCGGATCTGGACGTCCACGCTGGACCAGCCGTTCGTGGGCAGGATGTTGCGTTTCGCGAGAACCTCGAGGACCACGTTGGCGGCGTCGGCGTCCGCCGATGCGGGGCCGGTGGCCATGAACGCGCCCGCCACGCCGGCCAGCAGCGCGGTGGGAACGGTCAAGGGTCGCAGGAATGACACGTCTTCCCCCGTTTCGCCGGAGCCGCCATTCATCGGCGGCTCCCGATCTGTTCCGGATCTTAATGCATGGCGACACTTAATCGTTACGACGATCCGGGAGCGACCCGGCGCATAACGAAGCAGAAGCTGACCCGGTGACCCGATAGCCCAGCCGGAAATGGCCGTGACCCGCGAATATGCGGGTCACGGCCATTCTGTTTGCCCGCTTCCGGTCAGCGCACGTCGACGTAGTCGGAGACGCTGACGACCGCCGTCGAGGTGGCGTCGGTGAAGTAGACGTACCGGTAGGAGGAGTCCGCCGTCGCCTTCACGGTCGTACTGAGCCGGCCGTAGGCGTCGGTCCGGACGTACTTGACGTTCGTCCACGCCGTACCGCCGCGCTTGAAGCGCTGCAGCAGGACGGTGCGGTACGCGTACGGTCCGTAGGCGCCGGTGCTCCAGTCGGCGCGGGTGAGCACGCCGCTGACCGTGATCTTCTTGCCCTTCTTCACCGGCTCCGGAGTGGCGTTCGTGGTGAGCCGGGTGACCCGCTTCATCACCAGGCTCCCGGCGCGCTGTCGTTCGGCGTACCCGGAACCGTCCTTCGCGGTCGCCCACACCGCGGCCTGCCAGGCGCCGGCCAGCGCGTTGCCGGAGATCAGGTAACGCACGTCCCAGAGGTAGACCGAGGCGCTGCAGTTCGCGGTGGTGGCGCTCACCGGTGTACAGGTGGCGGTGGCGGTCTCCCGGCCGTCCGGCGCGTTGTAGGCGCCGTGCCAGAGGGCCAGCCCGGCGCGGTCGATGCCGGACGGCGCGGAGGCGGTGAACGTCGTGGTGACCCACGCGGTGCCGGAGGTGCCGAGGTTCAGGGGCCGGCCGCCGTTGACCTTGACGTTGGAGATGGTCACGTCGCCGGTGGCCTGGTCGCCCGCGGTGGCCGGGCCGGCGAAGGAGCGCAGCACGGTCCGGGTCAGCGCGCCGCCGTCGGCGTTGCGGGCGGTCACCCGCAGCGACACGAACGCGGCCGTGGACGGCACCGCGAGAGACGCCGTGACGCCCGCCCCGGATGCGGTGAACGGCAGGTCAGCCCAGGTAGCGCCGTCATCGGCCGACCACTCGATCGTCTCGATCGTGGTCGCCGCCGCGGTCCGCCGGGTCGACGGGACCACGGTCAGGTTCACCGGCGCCGTGCCGGCCCGGTTGCGCTGGTCGAGGCCGGATGCCGAGAACGCGAGATCGATGAGCGGCAGCAGGCCGGTGGAGGTGCCCGCGGAAGCGAAGGTCCAGTCGCTGTGGATGCTGGTCGAGAGCTGGGACCAGCCCACCCGGCGGGTGGCGGTCTGCTCCAGGTGGTACGCCTGCTCCCCCGCCGGGACGTCCACCACCATGCCGGGGGTGTCCGCCGTCGCCAGCACCCGGTCACCGGCGCGGAGCGTGGTCGAGACCTTCGCGGCCTGATCGAGGCCGGTGTTCCCGTCGGTGTCCGTGTGGATCATGTTCTCGTTGACATGGATCTGATCCGGGGTGCGCCGGGAGTCGTCCCTCCATGGCCGGCGTGCGGGCGCGACCGGTGCGGAGCCGACCGTGGTGTCGGCGGAGGCGCCGGCCGGGAGGGTGCGGCTGCCGAGGCTCAGGATGTAGCCGGTGCCGTATCTGGCGATCCCGTCGACTTCGATTCCGGGAGTCACGTACTCGGTGAAGGTGGCCGGCAGCCGCACCGGGGTCGACAGGTAGGCGCCAGTCCACTCGCCGACATTCGGCACCGTCGCGTACCAGCCCGTCGTGTTGACGCCCTGCGCCCGGAGGGTGGTCGTGGTCTTCGCCAGCGACGCGGTCTTCACCGTGCTGACCAGGGACGCCGGGAACGGGTGTGCCCAGCTCTGCGTCAGGTCGTACCGGTACGGGCTGGGCCGGAGTGTGGTGGACCCGCTCTTCGTGAGGAGCTGGTGCGCTCGCAGGACGACGCCGGTGACGGCGGCCGTGCTCACGAACGTCCGCGCGGCGTACCCGCCGGAGAAACCGACCAGGTCCCCGTTGGGCATCGACAGCCAGACCGCGTTCGCGCTGTTCTGTGCGGTCGGGTCGTCGGCTTTGAGGGCCACCTCCCGGGTCGCCGACTCGGCCAGGGCGACGGTCTGCGTCCTGTCCTTCACCGTGAACGACCTGGAGAGCAGGTAGGTGTTCGAGCCGGACCAGCCGTACATCGCGGCGACCAGGTAGTTGCCGGGCGGCAGGTCCGCGGTGGCGTACAGGGTGCCGTTGGGGTTGTCGACGGCGGCGTACGTCCAGGTGTCGATGTTCCACAGGTGGATCGACTTGGACGGGGCGGCGTTGCTCTGCGAGTCGATCCGGATGGTGGTGCGGTACGTCGTGCCGGCCGCGACCGACGTCCTGGCGGCCGGCGCGCCGGTCTTCGCCGTGACTTCGGGGCCGGAGCTTCCGTCGAGCCGCTCGGCCCGCACGGTTCCGCCGGTCGACACGAATCCGACCGGCGCCGTCGGCTCACCGGAGGCCGGTGTGACCTGGATCGCCGTACGGCCGCCGGTCTCCGGGACCAGGGTGATCTCGTCGGTGGCGGCCGCGGGTGTGGCGGTCCGGGGAGTGTCCGCGTGCGCGGCGACGGGCGCGACGAGCAGCGAGCCGCCGAGCAGTACCGCGGTGCCGACGCCGAACGAACGCAGCCCGGAACGGGGCCGTCGAGCCATGGTTGAGGTCCTCCCCGTGAGAGGCGCCGGAAACGATCAAGGCCGACGCGCCGTTACGGTATCGATCCGTCGATCGGTGCACAAGCGCGATCGCACTCGGGTGGATGAATCGGGTAAAACGGATGATCAGTCACAAGGCATGTCGTTATCGTGCAGATGTGACTACCAAGAGTAATTTGGCGGTGGCTCTGGCCGGGCTGCTCGCGCTCACCGCCGTGGCGGCCGGCCCGCGGCCCGCGCACGCGGTGGAGGCCGAGCCCGTCGCGTCCAGCAAAGCGCGCGTCGTCGTGCCCGGTGAGGACGGGGAGATCGCCATGCGCCCCGGCGGGCGGGCGTTCGCGACCGTGAGTCACGGGACGGTGCGGCAGTGGAGCGCGCTGACCGGGCGCCCGGTCAGCGCGCCGATCACCGGCCATACCGGACCGATCCACTCCCTGGCGTACAGCTTCGAGGGCAAGCGGCTGGCGATCGCCGGTGACGACGGCGTCTCGCTGTGGGACGCCGCCACCGGGCAGCCGGCCGGGCCGCCGCTGACCGGCCACGTCGGGCCGGTGCGCTCGGTGGCGTTCAGCAAGCCCGCCCGGCTGATGGCCACCGCCGGTGACGACGGCACGGTGCGGCTGTGGAATCCGGCCGGGGAGACGGTACGGACCATCGACGCCCACGCCGGCGGTGTGCGTTCGGTCGTGTTCAGCGAGGACGGCGACCGGCTCGCGACCTCCGGTGCCGGCGATGTCGTGCGGCTGTGGGAGACCGGCACCGGCAAGCCCGTCAGCGAGGTGCTGACCATCAAGCCGGGCCCGCTGTACGCGATGAGCTTCAGCCCCGACGGCCGGCTCTTCGCCGCCTCCGGTGGCGGCAACGTCGTGCGGCTGTGGAACCCGGCCACCGGCGAGCCGGCGGGCAAGCCGATCGTCAGCGCGACCGGGCCCGTCTACGCGCTCACGTTCAGCCGCGTACGGAAGCTCCTGGCCACCTCCTCCGGCGGCGACAACACCGTGCAGCTGTGGAACACGGTCACCCACCGGCCGGCCACCGCGCCGCTCGCCGGCCACACCGGGCCGGTGCGGGCCATGCGGTTCGGCCCGAACGGCAGGTTGCTGGCCACCGGGGGCGACGACGGGACCGTACGGGTGTGGGAGTCCCGCACCGGGAAGCCCGTGGGCGTGCCGCTGGCCGGGCACAAAGGGGCGGTCTGGTCGGTGCGGATCACCCCGAACGGCAGACGTCTGATCAGTGCCGGCGCGGACGACAAGGTTCGGCTCTGGCGGGTCCCCATGAGCGGGTCGCCGCTCAGAGCAGCACGATCATCAGCTGAGCGATGAGAACCTTCAGGACCATCGCGATCGGGAACACCATGGCGTAGGCGAGGGCCGGCAGTTCGTTCCTCGTCCGGTCCTCGGCGAAGGTGAGCACGGCGGGGTTGGTGTCGATGCCGGCCATGACGCCCATCAGCCAGGAGAGAGGCATGCGCAGCAGCCGGCCGCCGACGATGCAGACGACGGCGGTGCCGGCCGCGACCAGGGCTCCGGCGGCGATGATCTTCCAGGCATCGCCGTCGGAGAAGCCGCGCACGAGCACGCCGCCGGATTTCAGGCCGACTCCCGCGAAGAACAGCGCCACGCCCAACTGGCGCAGCACCAGGATCGTGGAGCGGGGCTGGTGCCAGGTGATCGGGCCGGTCCGCCCGGCACGGCCCAGGACCAGGCCGGCGATGAGCGGGCCGCCGGCCAGGCCCAGGCGCAGGGTGGCGTTGCCGGTGAGCGGTACCGCGATGGTGCCCAGCAGCAGGCCCAGCGCGAGGCCGAGGGTGAGGCCGGTGAAGTCGACCCTGGTCAGCGACTGGTCGGAGTCGCCCAGCAGCGCCGTCACCTCCGGCATGCGGTCCCGGTCGGCGACCACCCGGACCCGGTCGCCGAGTTGCAGCCGGGTGGTGGGCGTCGCGATGAGGTCGTGGTCGCCCCGCCGTACCCGGGTGATCATCGCGTGGTGGCGGCGCGGCAGGTCGAGTTCGGCGACGGTCATGCCGGCCAGGTCCGGGTCGGAGACGGTGATCCGGCGGAAGTCGAGGGTGCCGCGATCCAGCGACAGCGCCGGTTTGACGTTCTCGCCGAGCCGGGCGACGAGGTCCCGGGTGGCGTCGCGCGTGCCGACGACCGACAGCAGGTCGCCCTCACACAGGGCGGGTACGGTCGCGGCCAGGTGCATCCGGTCGCCGCGCCGCAGCCGTACCAGTAGGGCCTCACCGTCCTCGGCGAGCCGGTCGGTGAGGTCGCGGATGCCGGTGCCGGCGCCCCGGGTGACGAGCAGGGTGCGTTCGACCAGCTTCTTCGGGGCGGGCGCGAGGCGGGTGTTCTCGGCGGCCTCACGCCCGAAGTCGACCCGGACGAAGATCATGTAGGTGATCAGGGCGCCGATCATGGCGATCACGCCGTACCCGTAGGTGAGGCTCATGCCGACCGCCGCGTCGTTGGCGAGCCGTCCCCCCTCGGCCGGGTCGATGGCGCGTAGCGCCTCCTGCGCGCTGCCCAGCGCCGGCACGTTGACCAGCGCGCCCGCGAAGACGCCGGCCGCGGTGGCGGGACTCAGGTGGAAGGCGGCCGCGGCGCCGACCGCGGTCAGCGCCGCGACGGTGAGGACCGCGGCGACGAAGGCGTTGTCGCGCAGACCGCGCCGGCGCAGCGCCGCGAAGAAGGTCGGGCCGCCGGCGAGCCCGATCAGGTAGACGAACAGGGCCAGGCCGAACTCGTCGGCGAAGTCCGGCAGGCGCAGCCGCTCGTCCAGCGCGCCGATGCCGAGGCCGACGAAGAAGACCGCGGCGACGCCGAGGGCGACACCGCGGATCCGGAGATTGCCGACGAGATGTCCGAGGCCGAGGACGATCGCGCAGAGCAGGACCTCGTTGGCCGCCAGAATCTCGATCGGGGACAAGATCACCCTCCATACCCCGTGATCACACTACAAAATCCAGATCACGGGGTACGGCGAACGGCCTTACTGGGTGACCCGGTCGACCCCGGGGCCACCGACGAGCTCGTCCCGGCCGGCGCCACCGGTGAGGGTGTCGTCGCCCGCGCCGCCGTAGATCCAGTCCTTGCCGGCGCCGCCGAAGAGGTGGTCGTTGCCCGCCTCGCCGTCGATCGCGTCGTTGCCGCCGTTGCCGCTCAGCTTGTCGTTGCCGGCACCGCCGATCAGCCGGTCGCTGTCCGAGCCGCCGCTCAGGACGTCGTTGCCGGTGCCGCCGTCGGCCGCCATGAACACGCCGGTGCGGTTGTGGACCCGGTCGCTCCTGTCGCCGAGCAGGATGCTGAGCTCGGTGGGCGTACGGGAAGTGGTGCACTTGACCTTGGTCTTGTCGCCCTTGACCGCCTTGCAGCCCTTGCCGGCCTTGATCGCGACCTTGTCGTCGAGGGTGACGGTCCGGCCGGAGATGGTGATGGTCAGCGAGTTCGCCTGGCCGGCGGCGGCGGTGAACCTGACGATGCTCTTGTGCACGCCCACCACCTCGGCCTTGCCGACGGTGGCGGCCTGCGCCGCGGAGGCGAAGAGGGCGCTGGTGGCCACGGCCGTCGCCGTCGCGCCGATGAGGGCCAGGGCCTTGCGGTTGAAGATGTTCATCGGATTCCCCCGTTGTGCTCGCTGTCGCTCGGTCATCTGGTGCGATGCGGGGCCGGCCGGGGTGGTTCGCGGACTTTGATCACGGATCGATAACGGTGGTTGCGAGTGGTCGCTACCGTACCGTTCCGAGACATTGATTGATCTTGGAAAGGTAGCCATGACTTCTATTCCGCGCATCGCGACGGCCGGCCTGATCGCCGCCCTCTCGGCCACCGCTTTCGCCGCGCCCGCGCAGGCCGCCTCCGTCGGTGTGGCCTCGGTGACGTCCGCGTCCCAGGTTCAGTTCAAGGCGGCGTCCGGCCACCAGAGCCGGGTGGTGGTGCTCCGCACCGGGAACCAGATCGAAATCTGGGACGAATTCGCCCCGATCAAGGCCGGCAAGGGCTGCGAGGCGGACGCAAGTGACAAGAGGATCGTGTACTGCACGACGGCGGAGACGCCGAAGCGGGTCACCGTCTGGGCCTACGACCTGAACGACGAGATCGTCAACGACTCGGACGTGGCGACGACCGTCTACGCCGGAGCCGGTAACGACCGCATCATCGGCGGCACGAACCGGGACCGGTTCTTCGGACAGTCCGGCAACGACAACATCGACGGCGGGGGCGGCAACGACAGCATCTGGGGAGGGGCCGGCAACGACACCCTCGCCGGCCGCTCCGGCGACGACCGGCTGTTCGGCGGCTCCGGCCGCGACAGCCTCTACGGCAGCGAGGGCAACGACATCCTCCGCGGTGAGAACGGTGTCGACTACCTGAGCGGCGGGGACGGCAACGACCGGCTGATCGGCGGCAACGGCAAGGACGCGCTGTCCGGCGGAGCCGGCGACGACAGGCTGTACGGCAAGGACAGCCGCAAGCAGGTCGCCGACACGCTCGACGGCGGCGTCAACGGCTCCAACGGGGACACCTGCCGCGGCACCCGCCTGGACAGCCGGGTCAACTGCGAGAAGTGACCGGCGTCAGCCGGCGATAGCCTTCACGCCCGCGAAGCAGAGCGCGAAGACGAGCAGCATCAGGGCGAAAGCGGCGGCCGCGACGGCGCTGCGGACGCCGCTGTTCACGGTGGCCGGCCGAGGTGGGGGTGGGGAGCGGTGGACCCACGACACCTCGGCACGGCCGTACGCCGGCTCCGGTTCTGATCCTCGATCAGGGCGCTGGCCGGTCAGACGACGCGAATTCGGTCCGAAAGGTGCGCCGCGGAGACCGTGAGCGGTGTTGTCGCGCGGTCCGGCGATCGCCGACCATGGGCTCGATGTCAATCGCAGAGATTCACACCCCGTGCGATGCCGGTGACTCACCGCTGCCGGAGGTGTGCCGGAACCCGAACCACGTCAACCGGCTCGCGGTCGACAAGCGGCACCGGAACCGGTGCCGGGTCGCCCAGCTCCGGCCGGGCGGACAGCTCTGGTTCGGCGCGCAGCGGCCCGAAGACGGCCGCGACTGGCTCCAGGTCGGCCGGGCGACGCCGGACCTGCCCTCCGCGGTCAGCAAGGTGGTCGGCCGGATCTGGTTCACCGCACCGGCCGACGGCGCGCGGGTGCTGGTCGAGAACCTGTCCGGCAACAACATCCTGGAGCTGCGCTCGCCCCGGCTGCCGCAGCCGGTCAGCCTCTACCCCGCGGTGCCGGCCGATCCCGGCGGCTTCCCCGCCGAGATCCTCGCCACCCCGATGGTCGCGATCCAGGCGGCGAGCACCATGCTGACCATCCTCAACAAGAGCACCGACTTCGTCGTCTGGATCGAGGCGCCGATCCGCACCGCGCCCGCCAACGACCCGGGCTTCACGTCCAACCCGCGGGCCCCGCTCAACGAGCGTGAACAGCGGGAGCTCGACGACGCGGCGCTGCGCGTCCAGCTGGCCGCGCGGGAGAACCTCCCGCTGCTCAAGTCCTTTCTGGACCGCGAGGACGTACGGGACCGGCTGCGCTCCAGCGAGAGCCTGCAGGCCTTCCTCGCCAAGAGCGGGATCGGCGTGCAGGCGTACATCGAACGGGAACTGACGAACGTCGCGGAACGCCGGCCGACCCACGAGATCCACCGGCTGATCCTCGAGGCGGTCGGCACGTCGCCGGAGTTCGCGCCGAAGTGGTACACGAACCTGGTCGCCAACCACCTCGACCCGGACCGTTCCGCCAACTCCCGGCCGGGCGGCTCCACCGGCGGGCTGACCGAGCTGATCCCCATGGTCAAGGGCCTGTGGGGATTCCGGCGCTACCAGCTCGAGGAGTACCTCACCCGGGAACGCGGGCTCGGCATCGGCCGGGACCTGGGCTAGACCGGGGCGCGCAGGCGCAGCGGCTCACAGCGGCCCTCGCGGAACACCACGTTGCCGGTCGTCGCCAGCCGGTCGTGCAGCGCCGCCCCGGCGAAGCGGTCGAGGAACTCACGGCCGTCCGGGTCGCGGCCGGCGCCCAGGAACAGCAGCGAGCCGCTGTTGTTCACCACGGTCGAGCGCTCCACGCCGTACCGGGCGGTCAGCTGGGCCAGGTCGTGCCACAGCGTCACCACCTGTACGCCCAGGCCACGGCCGGTGGTGACCCACTCCAGCATCTGATCGGCGACCCCCGGAACGTTTGCGGCCTCGTCGATGAGCAGAAGCAGGGGCTCGTTCACGGCCCGGGTCTGCAACCGGGACCAGAGCATGGTGAGCACCGCGGCGAACAGTGGCGCGACCTGCCGCATCCGGAAGGCCGGAAGGGTCATCGCCAGGGTCGCCGTCCCGTCCAGCACCTGGTCGAGGGTGAAGTCGGAGCCGGTCGCCGCGCGTACCACCCCGGGCCGGTTGAACACCCGCAGCGCCTGGCACACCGTGGCCATCACGCTGGTGCGGGCCCGTATTTCCAGGTCCAGGACGCTGCGCAGCATCCTTATCGCGATCGGATCACCGGACTCGGCGACCAGACGCTCGGCGTGCGCGGACCGGTCCCGCATCGCGAGGTCGGCGATCTGCCCGATGTCGAGACCGGACCGGGCGCCCGCGAACAGGATCGGCGCGGTCCAGTTCTGCGCGAGTTCGGACCAGAACCGCCCCTCGCGTACGTCGTCGGCGCCTCCGCTGGCGAGCAGCACGGCCGCCACGTCCTGCGCATCGGCGAGCGAGGCGATCCAAGCGGTCAGGTCGAAGCGGGCCGCCTCGTCGCCGGCCCGCAGCGCGTCCTCGGGATCGAGCAGCCACACCGGGCCGCGGCGGCGGCGCGCCGGATAGGCGGCGCCGATCAGATCGGCCTTGACGCTGAGCACGACGGCCGGACCCGGCCAGTCCGCGAGGATCGGCGCGGCGACGCGGGTGGTCTTCCCCGACCCGGTCGGGCCGATCACCGTCACGGGCAGCATCGGCGGAGCGTGGATCGCCTGCCCCTGTAGGGACAGACCCAGCTCCAGGCCGGCGGACGGGACCCGGGGGCCGCGCCCGACGGCGAACGGGAGCGGACTGGCTATCGACATGATCAGATTCTGGGCGGGGCCGCCGGCACCCGCGCGCAAGCTTGCGCGCGGCCTTCGCCGTACCGGTGAAAGCTCCTCGGCGTGAATCTCGATGGACCTCGGTCTCTGAACTCTTCCTGGAGGTAGGTCATGTTCGAACCCCGCATCAACGAGGAGAACCCGGAACCGCGCGTGGCCTGCGTGCTGCTGCTCGACGTGTCCGCGTCGATGAGCGGTGACCGGATCAACGAGCTGAACGAGGGCCTGCGGCTCTTCGCCACCGACATCAAGGAGGACCGGCTCGCCCGCAAGCGGACCGAGATCCTGGTGGTCACGTTCGGCGGCACGTCGCAGGTCGCCGCCCCGTTCGAGGAGGCCCAGCACTTCGTGGCGCCGCATCTCACGGCGTCCGGCGGCACCCCGGTCGCGTCGGCGATCCAGCTCGGGCTCTCCGAGATCAACCAGCAGAAGCAGGCGTACAAGAACGCCGGCGTCGAGTACTACCGGCCCTGGATGATCGTCATGTCCGACGGGGCGCCGACCGACTACCCCGCGGAGTTGCAGGCGGCCGTCGACGAACTGCGCAGCGAGCAGCAGCGGCGTGCCGTCACGGTCTTCCCGATCGGCGTCGGCGGCGATGCCGACCTGAACTTCCTGTCCTCGCTCAGCACCGAGCGCCCGGCGGTCTCGTTGCGGAGCGTCACGTCGTTCAGCGACTTCTTCAAGTGGCTGTCGGCCAGCATGTCGCAGGTGTCGATGAGCGACACGCAGGTGGCCGGCGACCAGAGCCTGGCCACGTCGTCGGCGCAGGTCGCGTTGCCCTCACCGTCCGGTTGGGCGACGGTCTGATGGAGTCGCACACAGACACCCCGGGCTGGGCGCTGGCCGGTGGACTGGCCACCGGAACCGCGCACCTCGCCAACGACCTGCCCTGCCAGGACCGGATCCGGTGGGCCGGCGGCGACGGCTGGCTGGTCGCCGCGCTGGCCGACGGCGCGGGCAGTGCGGCGGCCTCCGACCTGGGCGCGGAGACCGCGGTCCGGACCGCCGTCGAGGTGGCGGAACGGCTCTGCCATAGCGCCCGGCCGGTGCCGCCGGAACGGCTGCTGCCGACGATCTTCCGGGCCACCCGGTACCGGATGCGGGCGGTCGCCGCCGGGAACCGGCTGGAGCCCCGTGACCTGGCCTGCACCCTCGCGCTCGTCGTGGTCCACGGCGACCTGATGCAGGCGGCCCAGATCGGCGACGGCGTCGCCGTGGTCCGCGACGCCGACAAGGAACTGAGCATCGCCGCGCCACCGATGCGCGGTGAGTTCGCGAACGAGGCGACCTTCCTGACCACCGGCTCGACGATCGCCCGGCCGCCGGTGCGGACCATGCCGGTGGCCGACGTCGACGCTTTCGCACTCTCCAGCGACGGGCTGCGGCTGCTGATCACCGAGCGCGGCGCCACCGGAGACCCGTACCAGCCGTTCTTCGACGACGTCTTCCAGGCGGTCCGCGACGGCGCCGGCGACGCCGACCTCACCGCGTTCCTCGAACGCGCCGACGACAAGACCGGAGACGACAAGAGCCTGATCATCGGGGTACGGCAATGAGCGAGCTTGCGAGCGAATCATCAGGCTCAGTGGAGTTCTCGTCGTGCCACCGGAGCGAAGCGGAGGTGGAACGATGAGCATGCCTATGGTCGAGGTGCTCGGGCGGTACCGCCTGAGCACCGGTGGCTCGCCGCGTGTGGCCAAGCACCTCGACGAGGGTGGCGAGGGCTGGGTCTACGCACTGCACAGCCCGGCCCGGTCGGCGTTGAAGATCTACAAGGACGACGTGCTGGCCAAGCGCGGCCCGGAACTGTCGAACAAGCTGGCCCGGATGGTCGCCCGGCCGCCGGTCGACCCCACGGCCGGCACCGGGCACACCACCCTGGCGTGGCCGACCGCCGTGGTGTCCACCGGATCCGGCGCCTTCCAGGGCTTCGTGATGCCGCTGCTCGACCTGGCGCACAGCGTTCCACTGCACCAGGTCGTCAACCCCGGCGACCGCAGCGACCCGCTCCCGGACACCCCGGCGTGGGTGCCCGCGTTCGGCAACTGGCGGCGGCTGACCCGGGTGGCGGCCAACCTGGCCGGCGCCACGCACGCCCTGCACACGGCCGGGTACGTGATCGGTGACTTCAACGAGAGCAACATCCTGGTCAGTGACCGTGCGCTGGTCACGCTGATCGACTGCGACTCGATGCAGGTCCCCTCCGGCACCGGTACGCCCTACCTGTGCCGGGTCGGCAAGGAGGACTACACGCCGCCGGAGGACGGTGACTACAGCCGCCCGCGGACCGTCCACAGTGACACGTTCGCTCTGGCCGTACACGTCTTCATGCTCTTGATGGAAGGCCGCCATCCGTTCTCCGGCCGGTGGGCGGGCGCCGGGGACAAGCCGTCCCGCCGGGGCCTGGCCAAGCGCGGGCTCTACTTCCTGGCCGGTGATCCGCAGCTCACGCCGCCGGTCGGGACGCCGCCGGAGAAGCTGCTCCCGGCCGACATCCGGGCGCTGTTCCGGCGGGCGTTCATCGAGGGCGCCCGCGACCCGGCACGGCGGCCGACCGCGGAGGAGTGGCAGGTCGCGCTCGACCGGCTGAACGGCGGCCTCCGGGACTGTGCCGCCGACCCCGGGCACGCCCATCCGAAGGAGTTGCTGACCTGCCCGTGGTGCGAGCTGGACCGGGTCAAGGCGAGCCGGGCCGCTGCCACCCGGTCCACCAGCACGCAGAAACCGATGGATCCGGCGCGCCCGAGCCACAGCTCCGGCGCCCGGCCCGGGGTCACCCGCTACCGGCCCGTCACTCCGCCGCCGTTCTCTCCTCCGGCTCCACCGCCGTTCCGTCCTCCGGCTCCGTCCCGGCCGGTGTGGCAGCGGACCTCGTACGCCGAAAAGTCGGTCTTGGCGCTCGGGATCGGCGGCATCATCTCGATCACGTTCTGCACGCCGCTGGCGCTGATCCTCGGCCTGATCGCGGCGAGCCGGGCCAAGTCGGCCGGCCAGTCGCCGATCCTCGGACGGATCGCCTGGATGGGCGGGATCGCCGTCGCCGTCCTGAAAATGCTCGTCAGCACCTCGGGTTGACCCACCGCCGTGATGACCGGTCACGTTAGCGGCGTCCATCCGGGGGCACAATCCTCCGCGAACCGGATGACGCGACAGCGAGCGGAAGGCAAGCTCAGGACGTGACCGAGCCGGAAAGGGGAGCGGATGCTCGGGGAGCCGGAGCCCATCTCCGAGCCTGATCCACCGGCCGAGGACTGGATGTGGCCGCTGGCCGCCGACGGCCGGACCCGGCTGCGGCACCTCGGTGAGGACGGCCGCTACACGCTGCGCGGCACGTTCGGCGACGGTGGTCAGGCCTACATCTGGTACGCGCCGGACGCGGTCACCGGCGTACCCGTGGCGATCAAGACGTCCCGGCCGGACGGCACGCTCGGGCGCGGCCAGGTCGCCGCCCGCCGGCTGACCCGGGAAGCGCGGATCATGCAGTCGATCCCGGCCCACCCCAACGTGATGCCGCTGCTCGACAGCGGCCCGCACCATCTGGTGCGACCGGAGTCGTACGACCTGCGGCCCCGCCCCGGCGACCCGTACGAGGCCCGCGACCCGTGGATGGCCCTGCCACTGACCCCGCACCACCGGCTCGGTGACCTGATCGCCGCCGGTGCGCTCACCCACGACGCGTGGCTGAGCCTGGCCCGGGGGTACGCGGCCGGCCTCGTACATCTGCACCGGGCCGGGATCGTCCACCGGGACCTGTCGCCGGGCAACGTGCTGCTGACCGGGAACGGGCCGGTGATCACCGACTTCGGGGTGTCCTGGGCGCCGCGCTGGGTGGATCAGGGCATCGAGCAGACGATGAGCACCGGTCTCACCCGGCACGCCGCCGGGCGTACCGAGGACTGGCACGCGCCCGAGGTGCTCGACGCGCCGCTGACCGAGCGACCCGACCGTCAGCCCGCGTACGACGTCTTCAGTTGGGGTCTGTTCGTCGCGACCGCGGCCGGGCGGCGTCACCCGTGGTCGAAGAGCCTGGGCCACCTGGGGCTGGAGAAGTTCGAACGCGACCGGATGAGCCGCGGTGAGGCCGCCTACGAGCTGGCCGGCCCGCTCGCCGACGCCGGCGGCTGGGCGGCGCTCGTGCTGGCCGCGCTCGCCCCGGACCCGGCCGACCGGCCGAGCGCCGCCGACCTGCTCCGGGTGCTCGACGACGAGAGCGCGGGACGCGGCAGCGCGCCGGTGCGACCGGTGGTGCCACGGACCCGGCCCCGGGCCGCCGTCCGGGAGGGCGACGCGGGCGAGGCGGTCGCGATCCTGCACGAGGCGCTGCGCGAGCGGTGGCGTACCGATCCGGTGTGGAACCGGGTCGGCTCCGGCCGCCGGCTGCCGATCGAGTGGCGGGTCGGCGGCGCCGCGGCGGACGACGGCGCGCCCGGCGAGACGGACGCCGCGGCACGGCTGACCCGGCTCTGGCAGAAGGGCGCCGACGGTGCCCGGACGGTGGTGCTCGGCGCCGCCGGTTCCGGGAAGTCCGAGCTGCTGGTGGGCGTGTTCCGTAACCTGCTGACCGGCTGGACCAGGGGCGAGCCGCTGCCCCTGCTGGTTCCGCTGGCGTCCTGGGATCCGGCCCTGACCGGCCTGCGTACGTGGCTGATCGACTGGCTGCACGTCAACCACCGTTTCCTGGACCGTCCCGCGAAGGGCCCGGTGCCCAAGTCGCGGGCCGAGAAACTGCTCGACGACCAGCATCTCGCCCTCATCCTGGACGGCCTGGACGAGGTGCTGGAGAAGGCGCCGCCGGGCACGGTCGTCGAGCAGCTCAACAGCCTCGACGGCCCGGCCCGGGTCCTGGTCGGCTGCCGGGACGGGAACCGGGTGGTGGACGAGCTGTTCCCGGACGGCACCACGATCACGCTCGGCTCGCAGGACCTCCGCGACGTGTGCGACTACCTCGGACGGGACGAACCGGACGAGCGACGGTGGGCGCCGGTCGTCGCCGCCCTGCCGGAGCGGCCGGACCTCGGCGCGGTGCTGCGTACCCCGCTGATGGTCATGCTCGTCGACTCGATCTACAACGCCGGGGACACCGGCGAACCCCGGCCCGACCCGGCCGGCCTGCTCGGCCTGCACGGCGCCGAGGAGATCACCGACCATCTGCTCCGCGGGTTCGTCCCGGCCCGGTACGCCGAGGAACGGTCCGCATACCCCGCACCGGAGGCGGGCCGCTGGCTCGGCTACCTGGCCCGGATGGTCGCCGACACGGGCGAGCTGCGCTGGTGGGACCTGCGGGTGATGTCGGCGCCCACGTCCCGGGCACTGCTCCACTCGGTCACCCTCGTGGCGGTGGTGCTCTGGACCGCGCTCTCCGCCGGACTGATGCACACCTGGGTCTTCGGCAGCACGGTCCCCGGGCTCACCGAAGCGATCCGGATCACGGCGGCCGCGCTGGTCTGCTACGGCGCGCTGTTCCTGATCACCGGCAGTTACGGGGCCGCGGTGCTGGCGGCGCTGGGCGGGTACATCACCGGCACCCTGAGCGGCTCCTACGACCTCGCGATCATGACCGGGCTGGCGGCCGGCTTCTCCTGGCGGCCGCTGCCGCTACGGGCGCCCGGCCGTGGCGGTGACCTGATGCCGGCGGTGCTGGTCGGCGTGGCCACGGCGGCGGCCACGGCGGCCATCCGGGGGCTGGGCGAGTTCGTCACTCTCACCGACTCCCTGGTGGTGGGCTTCGCGGCCGGCACGGTCGACGGCTTCGCCACGCGCTGGGACGAGGACGTCAACGGGTGGCTGGCCACCGGTCTCACCGCGGGCCTGATCACGTGGCTGGGCCTCAAGATCACGCGAGCCGGGACGGCCGCGCGACCGGTGCGGTACGGCCTGATCACCGCGCTGGCCGTCACCGCGGTCACCGCGTGGGCGGACGGCGCCCGGCCCGGCGTGGACCAGCCGTGGCTGATCGCCCCGTCGGACGGGCTCGCCGCCGGCCTGGCCGTCTGGTGGGTGGCCCACTGGGTGCGGCGCAACACCGTGCCCCGCCGGTACGGCCCGGTGCCCCGGATCGCCGCCGCCACGCTGCTGGGCGTCCTGACCGCGGGGTTGAACATCCTCGGCTACACCCAGCGCTCCGACATCGCGGCGCCGGTCGTACGGTCGATCGGTGAAGGGGCGGCGGTAGCCGTACTGATCTGGCTGGCCCTGCGTGACCGGCCCGCCCGCCCGGACCGGCGCGTCTCGAGACTGCGGCGGATCGTTCCGCCGGCGCTCGCCGCCGGGCTGGCCGGAGTGATCACCGGCGGTCTCCACGTGGTCTCTGCCGGTCCCGTGCAGGGTGTCGCCGCCGGTGTGGCGATGACCCTGACCGTGCTGTTCTTCCTGCTCCGGGACGATGTCCGCTCGGGGCCCGGCCGGATCGACCCGCTCGAGGCCGGAATCGCCGGGCTGACGATCGTGGGCCTGCTGGCGGGTTTCGCCTACGCCCTGCTGCCGGCCCTGGTGACCGGGCTGGGTTCGCGCGTCGCTACCGACATCTCCCAGCGCCGGCTGCCGTCGCTGCGGATGAACGCCCCGCTGCGCCGGATCGCCGGTGGCGCCCTGGTCGGCGTGATGGGCGCGTTCGCCGCCGCGGAGAACGGCTTCCCGGCGATCTGGCTGATCGTCATCGGTCTCACCGGGGGCGTCGCGGGGGCGTACGCGTTCGGTATCCG
Source organism: Actinoplanes lobatus (assembly GCF_014205215.1). NCBI lineage: Bacteria > Bacillati > Actinomycetota > Actinomycetes > Micromonosporales > Micromonosporaceae > Actinoplanes > Actinoplanes lobatus. The sequence goes on along the minus strand of NZ_JACHNC010000001.1, from coordinate 2,033,833 downwards.
CGGCGACGACCCGAACAACCGTCTGGCGGCGTCGCCGAACCGGCTGTTCCGGCAGGACCGCGGCGTCTTCCTGCGGATGACCGCGGTGATCGCGGTGGCGATCGGCATGACGGTCGGGTTCCGGACCATCGCGGGCGGGCAGTCGCTCCCGGTGGCGCTGGCCGGCGGATTCAGCACGCTGGCCACCTACGGGCTCACGGCCGGCCTGGTGGTGGCCGCGTCGTCCACCCGGTTCGGCGTGTTCGCGGTGAAGAGCGCCTGGCTGGCCGCCGGCGACCAGCTGCCGTGGCGGCTCATGCGCTTCCTCGACGACGCCCACGCCGGTCGGCAGGTGCTGCGGGCGGCCGGGTCGGCCTACCAGTTCCGCCACGAGTTGCTGCGCGAGCGGCTCGCCAAGGACTGAGGGCCGGCACCCGGTGACGGATGCCGGCCCTCAGCCGTCGCTACCTCAGAATCCGGCGCTCACCCTGGTGAACGCCCAGTCCGCCTGGGCGATGCCGGAGCAGTCGCTGACCACGCCGCCGCCGGCGCAGCCGCGGTCCCGGTTGACCGCCCAGAACGCGAAGCGGGCCAGGCCCTTGCTCGTGGCGTAGTCACGGATCCGGGTCCAGGTCTCCACCGTGGTGACCTCCTGCTGGTCGGAGAGACCGTTCATGCCGGAGATGCCCATGTGCGAGTAGGCCTGCGCGTCGGTGTACCCGAACGTCGACTTGAGCACGTTCTTCAGGCCCTCGGTGGCGCCGACGGTCGCGGCGTACATGTCGGAGTGCCCGCTGAAGTCGAACGGCATCTGGGTGAAGACGTCGATGTTCGCGCCCTTCGCCTTGGCCTGCTGGATCAGCCGTACGCCGTGCGCGTTCGGGCCGGTCGTCGAGGTGCCGAAGGTGAGGATCGTCTTCACGCCCGGGTTCTTCTGCTTGACGATCCTCAGCGCGTCCACGATCCGGTCGGCCACCACGTAGTTCTCGAACTCGTCGGTGTTCTCGATGTCGACGTCGATCGCCTTGAGCTGGAAGGCGTCGATCACCTTCTGGTACGCGCCGGCCAGCGCCTCCGGGGTGGAGCAGTTCGGGCCGAGCTTGTTGCCGCTCCAGCCGCCGATCGACGGGACCACGTCGGCGCCGGCCGCCCGGATCGCCGCGATGGTGCTGGCGTGCGCGCCGCCGGTGAGTCCGCTCGAGCCGTCCCACGCCGGGTTGCAGCCGTTGCTGGCCAGGACGAACGCCATGGTGAACGCCTTGATCCCGGTGGCGTTGACGACCGTGGACGGGGCCGGCGGGTTACCCCAGCCCGGGTAGATGTACGGGGCGGCGGCCATCTTCGTACCGGTCGCCGGGGGTGTCGTGGGGTTGGTGGTGGGGTTGGTCGTCGGCGGCGTGGTCGGGTTGGTGGTGCCCCCGCAGACGCCGTTGTCGATCCAGACCGCCCACTCGCTGCTGTTGGTGGCCGGCGACTCGTTCTGGGTCCACCACTTGGCGGTGTAGTTGTGGCCGTTCTGCGAGGCCACGTTGTCCTTCACGTAGACCGTGGAGGCGCTCCACGCCGAGGCGCAGGCGACGGCCGCGTTCGAGGTGGCCATCGGGAGGATCGCGGCGGCCGCGCCGACCGCCCCGACCGATGTCACGAGGGCGATTTTCCTGCTGAGTTTCATGGGGGAGTCCAGTTTCAGGGGAGAGTGGCGAGGTGCGGGTCGATGGTGTTGGCCCAGGCGTTGCCGTTGGTGACGTCCCAGTTGATCGACCAGGTCATCGCACCGCGGATGCCCGGGTAGGTGGCCGGCGGCCGGAAGGTGCCGCAGTTGGTGGCCTTGGCCAGGCAGTCCAGGGCGTTGGTGACGACCGACGGGGCGACGTAGCCGCCACCGGCGGCCCGGGTGCTGGCCGGCAGGCCGAGGGCGATCTGGTCCGGGCGCAGCCCGTTCTGCAGCGGGATGCAGGCCAGCGCGGTCAGGAAGTTGACCGTGCCCTGGCCGTACGCGGCGTTGTTGTCGCAGCCGAGCATCGCACCGGAGTTGTAGTACTGGGTGAAGACGACGGTCAGGATGTCCTTGATGTCGAGCGCCAGCTTGAAGTACGACGACTGCGGGTTCTGCATGTCGATGGTCTGCGGCGCCATCGTGATGATCAGGTTCGCGCCGGCCTTGGCCCGCAGGCTGCGCAGCGCGCTCGCCATGTAGGTCGGGTCGAGCCCGTTCTCCAGGTCGATGTCGACGCCGTCGAACCCGTACGTCTGGATCAGCGAGTAGACCGAGTCGGCGAACGCGGTGGCCGCGGCCGTGCTGTTGACGGCGACCGTGCCCTTCTCGCCGCCGACCGAGATGACCACCTTCTTGCCCCGCGAGTGCAGGGTGGCGATGTCCGCCTTGAACTGGGCGGTGGTGTAGCCGCCGACCGCGCCGGCCAGGCCCGGGTCGAGGTTGAAGGTGACCGCGCCCTGGGTGGCGGTGGCGTCCGCGAAGGCGACCGCGATCAGGTCGTACGTGGCCGGGACGTCGGCGAGCTTGAGCGGCGCGGCGCCGTTGTCGAAGTTCTGCCAGTAGCCGGTGAGGAAGTGCTTCGGCAGCGAGCCGTTGGGCGGGGTCGTGGTGGGGGGAGTGGTCGTCGGCGGGGTGGTGGTGGGCGGCGTCGTGGTGGGCGGGGTGGTGGTCGGCGGCGTCGTCGTGGGCGGCGTGGTGCCGCCTCCACAGACGCCGTTGTCCGCCCAGACGTCCCACTGACCACTGCGGACGGCCGGCGACTCGTTCTGCGTCCACCACTTGGCCGTGTAGTTGTGGCTGTTCTGCGAGACCACGTTGCCGTTGACGTACACGGCGGTCGGACTCCACGTGGGCGCGCAGGCGGCGGCGGCCGAGGCCTCGCCCGAGAACCAGGTCGCCGCGCCGCCGGCGACCAGCGCCGTGACCGTTGCGAGGATTACCGATCGGGAGCGCTTCATCGGCGTCCTTTCGAGTGATCTGGGGATTCTCCAATCTTTAGGACTGTTAACAGTAAAAGTAAAGAGTGTGTCGACCTTAAACATCCTTAAATCTCGATCCGTCGAAGGTTGCGACGGTGATCTACCATCCGTGCACCGATCTTGAAGAGGGAGCGCGGATGCCCGGGACGATATGGCTGAGCAGGCTCGGAGCGGCTCTGATGGGCACCACGGCGGCGGTCGGCGTGTTCGCCGCGCCGGCGCAGGCCGCGACCACCGGCAGGGTGTACGTGCAGTACGCCGAGCCGGGCGACCCCGGGCAGATCGTTTTCGAAGCCGGACCGGGCCGGCGGAACGCCGTCGTGGTCACCCGATCCGGCCGCACGGTCACCATCGACGACCGGGTCACCGTCCGGGCCGGCAAGGGCTGCAAGGCGGTCAAGGGCGACAAGACCAAGGTCCGGTGTACGCCGAAGGAGACCCAAGGCGTGACCGTGTTCCTCGGCTCCGGCGACGACCGGGTCACCAACCGCGGCAACGTGCCGCTGTTCGCCCTCGGCGGCTCCGGGACGGACACGCTGATCGGCGGCTCCGGGACGGACCTGCTCCAGGGCGGAACCGGCGCCGACCGCCTCTACGGCCAGGGCGGTGCCGACCAGCTCTACGGCGGCAGCGGCCACGACCTGCTCGTGGCCGGCGCCGGCGACGACGGGCTGGACGGCGGCACCGGCAACGACCGGGAGTACGGCGGCGACGGCAACGACCTGCACATCCAGGGCCGCGACACCACCGCCTCGGACGCGGACTGGCTCTCCGCCGGCAACGGCACCGACTCGGTCTACTACACCTACCGAACCAAGGGGATCAGCGCCGACTCCGACGGCGTACGCGGGGACGACGGCCGCAACGGTGAGGGCGACACCATCCTCAGCGCCGAAACGCTGTACGGCGGCGACGGCGACGACCGCCTCTACGGCACCGGCGCCGCCGACACGCTGATCGGCTTCGGCGGCGCCGACCAGATCCACGGCCTCGGCGGCGACGACCACCTGGACGCCGGACACGACGACGACGTGGACCTCCTGGACGGCGGCGACAACGGCGCGGCCGGCGACACCTGCGTGGCGCCCGGCGACGACGACACCTCGGTCAACTGCGAGCGCTGACCGACGCTGGACCGGGGAAGCGGCCGTAGCCGCCTCCCCGGGTCGTCAGCGCTCGCAGTCGACCGTGGTGTCCGGGCCGGAGACCACGCACCGGTCGCCGAGGGTGGCGTTGGTGCCGCCGTCCAGCAGGTCGCCGTCCATGTCGAAGTCGCCGATCTCGTCGTCGCCGGCCTCGCCGTAGATGCTGTCCCGGCCGTCCAGGCCGATCAGCACGTCGTCGCCCGCGCCGCCGCGGAGCACGTCGTCGCCGAAGCCGCCGTCGAAGCGGTTGGCGGAGGCGTTGCCGGTCAGCCGGTCGTTGCCGTCGCCGCTGTAGATGTCCTCCACGTCGGCGCCGACCGTGTCGTGCTCGCCGGCCTGGCCGTCGTCGCGGGCCGAGCCGTCGAGGTCGACGGTGACGCCGTTGCGGTAGTTCGCGTAGACGACCGAGTCGCGGCCCGGCCCGCCGCGCAGCACATCGGCGGACACCCGGCCCAGACCCGGTTCGTCGCCGAGGAGCGAGTCGTTGCCGCTGCCGCCGTCGAGGCGGTCGGCGCCGAGCTCGCCGGTGAGGAAGTCGTCGCCGCTCGACCCGAGGAGGACGTCGTCGCCGGACTGGCCGCGGAGGAAGTCCTGGCCGGCGCCGCCGTTCAGCCGGTCGGCGCCGGTGCCGCCGTAGAGGACGTCGCTGGCGCCGTACCCGTACAGCCGGTCGCTGCCGGAACCGCCGCGGAGGATGTCCTCGCCCGGCCCGCCGCTGATCGTGTCGCCGCCGGTCCCGCCGTCGGCGGTCATGCCGAGACCGGTCCGGTTGACGATCGTGTCGGCCCGATCGCCGGTGGAGATCCGGATCCGGGTCGATGCGGTCCTGATGCGGCAGACGACCCTGGTCCGGTCACCCTTGACGGCCTTGCAGCCTGGGCCGGCCTTGACCGCCACCCGGTCGTCGATCGTGATCCGGTTGCCGGACCGGGTCACCACGACCCGGTTCTGCGCGCCTTTCGCGGCGGTGTAGAACACCCGGGTCCCGGAGACCCGGGCGTTACCGGCGGCGGCGGCCTCCGCGGGCACGGCCACGATCAGGCCGCCGAGCAGGGATGTGAAGAGGACGGCTCCAAATCTGGTGGATCGTCGCATGTGAGTTCACCTCGTGATAGCGAGACCGGGATCACACAGGGAAACACATCGATGCAACGGGCCGCCGCGGGTCAGCTGTCCTTGTTCACCAGGCCGGGGTGGTCCAGCAGGAACGAGGCGACCCGGTCCTCCCGGACGGCCTTGAAGAAGTCGTCGGCCGTGGTCGCCGGCCGGAACTCCTCACCCAGGTAGTCGCCGTCGGACTCGAACTTGCCGCCACCGGGGAGCTTGACGGTGGCCATGTCGTCGACGTTGAGGCCCTTGAGCGCGATCGCCCACTCGAGCGGGTCGCTGCCGCCGCCGGCGAAGGTGAGCGACTCACCGGCCGCGTCCAGGATCTTGGTGAGCTTGCCGACGTCGGTGATGACGTCCTTGCTCATCGCCTCCTTGGCCATGGCCTTGATGAACTGCTGCTGGTGGCGCTGCCGGTCGTAGTCGCTCATCGGGACGCCGGCGTTGGGGTAGCGCTGCCGCACGTAGTCGAGCGCCTGCCACGGCTGGAGCCGGACCGGCTTGGTGCTCTTCTTGTAGGACGCCTGCGGGCCCGTGTACGGGTGCGGGCAGTCGCTGGTGACCGGGCAGCTCGACTTACGCGGCCGCTGCTTGCCCTCGGGCGTCAGGTGCTCCGACTTCACGTCCATGTCGATGACCATGGAGACGCCGCCGAGCGCCTCGATCATCTTCTTGAAGCCGCCGAAGTTGATGATCGCCGCGGCGTCGAACTTGTCGATGCCGGTGTAGTTGCGGACCGTCTTGGAGAGCAGCTGGAAGCCGTTGACGACGTCGATCTTGCCGTTCACCTGGCTGCCCAGCGCCATCGCCGAGTTGATCTTCCCGCTGTGCGCGCGGACGCCGGACTTCGAGTCGGCAGGGATGTCCACGTACAGGTCGCGGGGCATGGAGAACAGGTAGGCCGTGCTCATGTCCGCGGGGATGTGCGCGATCAGGATCGAGTCGGACAGCGGCGGCGTCGAGGGCTTCCGCGGGTCGATGCCGACCAGCAGGATCGTCAGCGGGCCCTTGATCTCCTTGTTGGCCGGCGCCGCCTGCGCCGCACCGTTGTCGAGCAGGTCGTTGTTGGTGATCCCGCCGGTGTACTTGGAGACCAGGGCCTGGCCGGTGACCATGGTCCCTCCGCTGACGACCATGAGTGCGCAGCCGGCACTGGCACACAGCCGCGCCCACAGGGGTGTGCGGCGCTTCGCGGACTTTGGCAACCCTGTCTCCAACCTCGATGTGGGCGATGCGGCGGGTGACACCTTATCTGAGAGATTCCACGGCACGGGCCTGTCGATGGTTCACCGAAGGTCGCTGTGCGTTTCCTGTTATCCGGTGGTTCCGGAACCCGTCGGCATTGACTGACAGCGATCGAACTTTAAAGATTGTTACAAATAAAGTTCAGGTTCCCTCTCCCCCGGAGGATCCCCATGCGGAAGTTACGAGCCCTCCTCAGCGCGGCGACCGTCGCGCTCACCCTCGCCGGAACCCTGACCATCACGTCCCGCGGAGACACGGCGGACGCCGCCATCGGCCCGGTGACCTGGTCAGACGAGTTCAACGGCGCGTCCGGCGCGGCGATCGACGGATCGAAGTGGAACTTCGACGTCGGCGGTGGCGGCTTCGGCAACAGCGAGCTGCAGTACTACACCAACTCCACCGGCAACGTCCGCCAGGACGGCCAGGGTCACCTGGCGATCACTGCGCGTAAGGAGAACCCCGCCAACTACCAGTGCTGGTACGGCACCTGTCAGTACACGTCGGGCCGGATCCTCACGTCCGGAAAATTCACGCAGAAGTACGGCCGGTTCGAGGCCAGCATCAAGGTCCCGAAGGGCCAGGGCATCTGGCCCGCGTTCTGGATGCTCGGCGACAACCTGGGCAGCGTCGGCTGGCCGCAGTCCGGCGAGATCGACATCATGGAGAACGTCGGCAAGGAGCCGAACAAGCTCTACGGCACCGTCCACGGGCCCGGCTACTCCGGCGGCGCCTCCATCGGGGGCAGCCGCACCCTGGGCGCCCCGCTCGGCGACGCCTTCCACTCGTACGCGGTCGAATGGTCTCCGAACCTGATCGTCTGGTACCTGGACGGCGCCGAGTACTTCCGCGTCACCCCGGCCTCGCTCGGCGGCAACCAGTGGGTCTTCGACCACCCGTTCTTCATGATCCTGAACGTCGCGGTCGGCGGTAACTGGCCGGGCAGCCCGGACGCGAGCACCTCGTTCCCGCAGACCATGCTGGTCGACTACGTGCGCGTCTCGGCCTGGAACGAGTCGACCACGCCGCCGCCGGCCACCGGCAACGCGCTGAAGAGCAACTTCAACGGCCGCTGCATCGACATCCCCGGCGCCAACGCGGTCGACGGCGCTCGGCTCCAGATGTACGACTGCAACGGCTCCGCCGCCCAGCAGTGGACCTTCGCGAGCGACGGCACCCTGCGCGCCATGGGCAAGTGCATGGACCCGGCCGGCGGCGCGCTGGCCAACGGCACCCCGATCCAGCTGGTCACCTGCAACGGGAACCCGGTCCAGCGGTTCACCCTGTCGGCCGCCGGTGACCTGGTGAACATCTCGGCGAACCGGTGCGTCGACATCACCGGATGGAACAACGCCAACGGCGCCCCGCTCCAGCTCTGGGACTGCGGCGGCACCGCCAACCAGAAGTGGGCCAGGGCCTGATCCGTCCCCGGTGGGAGATCGGTGACCCGGTCTCCCACCGGAAGGATCAGGACCGGTTCCGGTCCAGACGGCGCTGGAGAAGCGTGCGACGGGCGTCCGCGAGGGTGGCGAGAACCGAGTCGTCCAGGCCGTCCACCGCCTTCGCCAGCCGCCGGTCCGTCTCCTCGACCAGCAGGCTGTCCTTGTCCGGATCGGTGGACCGGGAGATGGCGTCCAGCCGGCCCAGGTCCTCGGCGAGCTCGTCGGCCACGAAGATCCGCAGCCGGGCCACCTCGCTGGGCACCAGCTCCAGCACCCCGCCGCCGAAGCTACGGCCCTCGATCTCGGCGCTCAGGATGGTCAGCGAGTTGTGGAACGACGCCGCCACGGCCCGGCCCCGCCGCGCGTACGCCGCGGTGAGCCGGCCCTGATAGATCGTGTCGGTGGTGACCGCTGACACGGTGTTGAGGACGACCCGCGGGAACAGGTGCGACCGCTTGGAGAGCAGCAGCTCCCCGGGCGCGACCACGGGAACCCGGTACCACGGGGTACGGATCCGGCATTTGTACCGCTCGTGCAGCAGATCCCGCTCACCCAGGCCGAGGTAGCCGGTGGGGCCGGACACCTCCGACGGGTCCGGTGCGGTGGCGGCGAAGTCCAGGAGCCGGCCCTTGCCGCCCTCGCTGAGGATCCGGTCGTGATCTCTCTGGGTGAAGACCAGGCCGGGCGCGTTACGGATGCGGGGCAGCAGCGGCCGGGCCCAGGGTTCCAGCTCGTACCGCTCCACGGTCGCCTCGTCCACCGAGAAGAAGTCGTTCGCGCCGGTCACCGTGGCCACCCTGAACCGCACCGCGCCACCGAGGCCGATGCAGCCCGCCAACCGGGAGGCGCCGGTGTACGCGTCCGCCTGGGCCGGGGTCAGCAGGAAGTTCGTCCACGTGGGTGTGCCCGGACGGACCTGATGGCTCCAGGCCGGCCGATCCCCGCTGTGGTCGAAGACGGTGAGGTTCGCCGTCCCGGCGGAGACGTCGAGCCGCCGTCCGCTGAGCACCACGACCTCCTGGAGCACCGCCGGAAATGAGTTCGGCGGGAACAGGTCGATCCGCAGCTCGGTGGTGTGGGCCAGCAGCCAGTCCCGGACCGTCGAGGCGGAGATCCCGGTGAGGAACTCGGCGGGCAGGATGAAGGCGAACACCCCGCCCGTACGCAGGCAGGACACGGCCTTCAGCAGGATCGGGATCCACAGGTTGGAGACGCCCTTGAGGGCCACGCCGAGCCGCGTGGCGATCGCCTCCGCCTTGCGCCGCTCGTCGGCGTCGACGAACTGGAAGCGGACGAACGGCGGATTGCCCACCACCACATCGAAGGACGGCGCCGGCTGGACGTGGTCGTCCAGAAAGCTGCCGTGATGCACGTGCAGGCTCTCGCCGAGAGCCGCGCCGCCGTCCCGGCAGGCGGCCGCCTCGGGCTCCAGGATCTCCACGGCCACCACGTCGCCGACCCGCTCGCGAAGCGGATGCGCCACGATGCCGCGCAGGAACGCCCCGTCGCCGGCGCTGGGCTCCAGCACCCGAAGGGAACCGGTGCCGGTCGCCAGTGTGGAGACCCGCTCCAGGCACACCCGGACCAGCCCGGCCGGCGAGTAGAAGCCGCCCCGCAGCTTGTCGGCGGAGACCTCACTGGCCAGCTTCACCGTGGATCTCCCCTGGCCGATCGGTCTTCGGGCGCCGGCCCAGTCTAGGCGTGACCGGAGCGGCCTCGATGGAGGCGGGCATCCGGCGATCAAGGGGATGGCATACCAATTGACGAAACGGTATCGTCCCGACGCGACGTCGCCATTTCCACGGGGAGTTCGACATGAGACGCAAGATCTGGCTGCCCCGGGCGGCTGCGGTGCTGGTCGCCTCCGCTTCGGCGGTCGCCTTCACCGGCCAGTCCGCCTTCGCCGCCGCCACGGGCGTGGCGAAGGTGTCCGGCACCACGGTCACCTTCGTCGCCGCGACCAGCGCCACCAATGCCGTGGTGGTCAGCGGCTCGGGTCGGACGATCACGATCGACGACCGGGTCGCCGTCAAGGCGGGCGCCGGATGTAAAGCGGTCAAGGGTGACAAGACCAAGGTCAAGTGCACCGCCACGAAGAACGTCAAGTCGCTCAAGGTCTACCTGCAGAACGGGAACGACACCTTCGTCACCCGGGTCGGTGGCGGCGTCCCGGTGACCGTCAACGGTGGCGCGGGCGACGACACGATCACCGGCGGCACCGGGGCGGACACCCTCTTCGGTGGCGATGGCAACGACCGCATCTACGGCCTGGAAAGCCGTGACTCGATCGCCGGGCAGAACGGCAACGACATCCTGGTCGGCGGCCGGGGTGACGACACGCAGGCCGGCGGCGCGGGGAACGACACGCTGATCGACGACCACGGCACCGACACCCTGCGGGGTGAGGCCGGCAACGACAGCCTGAGCGGCGGCGCGGGCGACGACAAGCTGTTCGGCGGAGACGGCGACGACGTGCTCAACGGCGGTTCCGACAAGGACACGGTGAACGGCGAGGGCGGTGCCGACAACCTCCAGGGAGGTACCGGCGACGACGTGGTCGACGGCGGTGTGGGCACCGACGTTGCGAGCTACGCGTACCTGAGCGCGAGCATGGAACTGAGCATCAACATGGCGTACACCCCGAACCGGGGCAACGGCCGCGTACACAACTCGATCGGCGGCCAGACCGAGTACGAGATGCTCTTCGGGATCGAGAACCTGGTCGGTCACTCGGGCGCCGACTTCATCTACGGCGACGCCAAGGCGAACGTCATCCACACCGGCTCGGGCGCCGACTCCGTCTACGCCGGGGACGGCGACGACACCGTCTACGGCGGGCTGGGCGGCGACTACCTCAGCGGCGAGGGCGGCGACGACCGGCTCTACGCCGAGCCCGCCGGGTCCAGCACCGGGCGCGAGGTCATCCTCGCCGGCGAGAACGTGACCGAGACGCCCGGCGACACCTGCTACATCCCCAACGTCACCGACAACGTCCAGGTCGGCTGCGAGACCCTGCTCGCCGCCCCGCCGGCCTAAATCGCACCCTGGACGAACACGAAGGAGCCGGTGGCGGGCCCGCCCCGGCTCCTTCGCCGTTCTCACCACTCGCCCAGGTTCTCCAGGAACCGTTGCATCCACTGCCGGCCGGCCACGCTGGTGATCTGCCCGGCGGTGGACAGCGCGTTCGCCAGGTGCGCCGACGAGGTGGGGCGGAAGTCGGTCTGGTGCGCCTCGCACGCGTACCGCCAGCTCTTCACGTGCTCGACGCACCGGCAGCTCGTGCAGCGGTACTGGGCGCTGCTGCCCACCTGCACGAACCCGTCGTCGGAGGCGTGGAACCACTGCGCCGCCGGGCCGGGTTCCTTCTGCTCGGACAGGCAGGCCGGGCAGCGCATCACCAGGCTGAACCACTCGGCTTCCGGAACCTGGGTGTCGTACTGGCTCATCTGGGTTCCTCCTTCGCGGGCTGGGGGTGGTCGATCAGATAGGCCAGGTGCACGGCCAGCTTCCGGTTGAGTTCGCTGAGCCGGACCAGGCCGCTGCTGCGGCTGTGGGCGCGGGTGTGGAGGTGCCGGGTGGCCTCCAGCCCGGAGTCGGCGAGGAACCGTTCCTCGATCTTGTCGGACTCGTGCAGGCCACGGCCGAGCGCCTCGGCGGCGTCCAGGATGTCCCTCTCGGTGGGCACCACCTCGTCGAGATCCGGCAGCTCGTACGGGTGGTCCATGACGCAGTGCAGGACCGGTACCGCGTACTCGTCGGTGACCGCGAGTGGCCGCCGGGCCCGGCCGCCGAACCAGCGCAGGAAGTCGGCGATCATCCACTCCGCGTCCTCGATGACCGGCTTGATGATCCGTTCGAGGCTCTTGATCTGGAGGTGGACCTCCCAGCGGACGTCCAGCTCCGACTCGGTGATCCGGTCCCGGTCCGGGTGCTGGTCGAGCCGGGTGGCGGTCAGATTGCGGTAGCCCTCGCTCACCTGCTCGAGCCGCTCCAGCGAGTTGAGCAGCCGCTCCCAGGTGTCGTCGAGGAACTGGAGGGTCACCTGCTTCGGCGATTCCATGGTCTGCCGTGGCGCGACCTGACGGCGACCTCCGTTGGGGATGTCAGACACTGAGCTCGTCCTCCTCCGGACTGGTGGTACGGGTGTGTGTGGCACGGTCGAGAGCCGTGATGAGGTGTTGTTTCCGGACGACCGGGTGATCCGGCTCGTCCCACAGCGCGCCGGTCAGCGCGTCGTCGCAGACCCGCAGCGCCTCGCCGATCGAACGGTCGCGGAGTTCGGCGGCCAGCTCGTCGGCGGTCACCTCCCCGTCCAGGTACGGGGCGAGGCGGCGCTGCACGACCGTACGGATCTCCGTGGACGACGGCAGGCCCAGCTCGACGACGTCGGAGAAGAGCGGGTCGTGCCGGACCGCCGGAGGCAGGCCCCCGGTACGGGCGGTCACGATCACCGAGGCCGCGGTGGCGTACGTCAGTTGGGTCATCTCGTTGTCCACCTGCGCGAGCAGGCGACGGACCAGGTCGGGATCGCCGGCGGTGAGCCGGTCGAGATCGTCGATGAGCACGATGCTCGGCGACGTCTGCCGGGCCTTCACGAAGATGTCGCGGATCATCCGCTCGGCCTCACCCGCCCACGGGCTGAGCAGCTCGATCGCCGGCAGGCGCAGGAGCGTCGCCGACATCCGCCGGGCCAGCGCCCCGACCAGGCCGGTCTTGCCGCCGAGCGGCGGTCCGGTGAGCAGCAGCGCGCCGGGCCGGGCCACGCCGAGCCCGGCCAGCCGTTCCCGCCGGGTGAGCGGCCAGTCGACGAGCTGGAGCAGGGCCTGTTTCGCGGCCTCCAGGCCGGTCAGATCGTCCCAGTCGGGTCCGCTGAGCGCCGGGCGCAGTTGCCGGAACGCCGACGGCTGCCACGGTCCGCAGCCCTTCGGCGAAGTCGTCCGGGCCCACCTCGGCGCGGCTCAGCGACGCCGGATCCAGACCGCCACCCATCAGGCGCCGGGCCGCCGCGAACGCCGCCTCCTGCACCAGGCTGGCCAGGTCGGCGCCGACGAACCCGACGGTCCGTTCGGCCAGGTCGTCGAGGTTCACACCGGCGGCCAGCGGGGTGCCACGGCTGTGCACCCGCAGGATGTCGCGGCGCCCGGCCTGATCCGGTGCGGCGATCTCCACCTCGTGGTCGAAGCGGCCCGGCCGGCGCAGTGCCGGATCGATCGCCGCCGGCCGGTTGGTGGCGCCGATGACCACCACCTGGCCGCGGCCGTGCAACCCGTCCAGCAGCGTGAGCAGCTGGCTGACCAGGCGTACCTCCAGGTCGCCGGAGACCCGGTCCCGAGACGGCGCGATCGAGTCCAGCTCGTCGATGAAGACCACGCTCGGCTGTTTCTCGGCCGCCTCGGCGAACACCTCGCGCAGCCGGCGTTCGGCCTCACCGTAGAACTTGGACATCACCTCCGGGCCGTTGATCAGGAAGAAGTGCGCACCCATCCGCTTGGCCACGGCCCGGGCGAGCAGGGTCTTACCGGTGCCCGGCGGGCCGTGCAGGATGATGCCGCGGGCCGCGCCGATACCGAGCCGGGTGAACAGCTCCGGCTGCTCGGCCGGCCAGATGACCAGCTCGGTGATCCGCCGGATCGCCGCGTCCAGGCCACCGATGTCCGCGAAGACGTCCTCCGCGGCCTCCGGGCGGCCGGTGGTGCGGTCGGCGGTGTCCGGGCCGGTGGCGTCCTGGAGGGTCAGCACGGTCTCCGGGGTGCACCGGACCGGTACGTCCGGCGGGTCGGCGGCGACCACCTCGAAGGTCAGGTCCGCCCCGCCGGCCGGCAGCGAGAACCGGTGGCCGGGCACGAAGGTGAGCCCGGAGTCGGTGAGGCGTACCCGTACCCCGCCGGCCTGCACCCGGCCGGCCGGGAGACCGGCCACCCGGGTCAGCGTCACCTCGGTCGCGGGCCGGGCGTCCCGCTCCGGATCCCACCGCTCCACCCGGACGTTCTCGCCGGCGGTGATTCCGGCGTTGTCCAGGATGTATCCCTGCACCGCCACGATGCCCGGCGCGAGGTGCTCGCCGGTGTGCAGGCGGGCGTATCCGGCCGCTCCGGTGGCCGGGTTCACCAGCCGGACGTACCGGGGTGCGCGGTCGTCGTGCCCGCCGGAGACGCCGAGTCGCGGGGCGACGTCGGCCGCCACGACGGCCAGATGCATGCCGCGATGCCGCGGCTCCTCCGGCACGGCGGTCAGGACGACGCCGGGTTCGGCCACTCGCAATGCACTGCCCCTTTCTGTATCGCCCTCACCAGTCCGCGAGGTTGGTCAGCACGCTCATCAGCCAGCGGCGGCCACCGGCCTGTACGAGGGCGGCGGACATGCTCATCGAGCTGGCGAACAGCGCGGAATTGGTGGCGCGGTAGTCACCGCTGTGGTTGCTGCACGAATAGCGCCAATTCGATACATGGCTCTCCTCCCAGCAGCTCGTACAGCGGATCGCCGCATTGCTGCCGAGCTCCAACGGCCCGCCGCAGTCGTGGTACCAGTAACTGGCCACGGTGCTTCGCATACCGCTGCCGACGCATGCCGGGCACCGGAAGTAGAGGCGGTGATAAGTGATCACCAGTCGCCGAGGTTTTCCAGGAAGGTCATCAGCCAGCGGCGGCCGGCGACGCTGGTGAGCTGGCCGGCCGTCGACACGGCGTTGGCCAGATGGGCCGAGGTGGTCGCCCGGAAATCCGATTCGTGCTGCTCGCAGGCATACCGCCAATTGCGCACATGGTGGCGCTGAAAGCAGCTCTTGCATTGATAGTTGGCGTCGTCGCCGATCTGGAGTCCACCGCCGCACTGATGGTGATACCAGTAACCGGGCAATCCGCCGTCCCGCCCGTCGGCGATGCACGCCGGGCAACGGATGACTAAATCGAAGTACTGGGCCATGCCCCTGTCTGGCGGACAGGTTCCCGGCTATTCACGTCGCACATTGAGATCACCATGAATTCGTACCCGGACGGGTGGCGAATCATCGACGTTCGGATGAGGCCGGCTTCAAGGTCACGGATTGAGGACGGGACCTATCCGTCCTACGATCACGGGCCGCGCGTGTTCATACGGGAGGCGACGTGCTGGAATCCTCATGGTCGGTTCGTGCCGGCCTGTCTGCCATGCTGACCGTCGCCGCCGGGATGCTCGCATCGCCGGCCCAGGCTGCGTCCACAGGCATCGTCCAGGTCGTCGAGACCACCAAGGTTCAGTACAAGGCGGCCGGCGGTGACCAGAACCGGGTCGTGATCAGCCGCAGCGGCAACACCGTGATGATCGACGATGTCGTGACCCTTGCTGTCGGCAAGGGCTGTAAAGCGGTCCAAGGCGACAGGACGCGGGTGCGGTGCACCATCGCGCAGGGTCCGGCGCGAGTGCAGGTCTACACCTACGACCGCAACGACTCGGTGGACAACCGCAGCGATGTCGGCCTGAGCGCTGACGGGGGCAGCGGTGCCGACCGTCTTACCGGCGGACCACGGGGCGACCGTCTTTTCGGCGGAAGCGGAGCCGACCGCATCTGGGGTCAGGGTGGTGCCGACACGATGAATGGCAACGTCGGCAACGACGTCGTCAGCGGCGGTCCCGGGGACGACGTCGTGGTCGGGCACGACGGCGCGGACCGTCTCTACGGCGGCGACGGGCACGACGATATTCGTGGATATTCCGGCAACGATGTGCTGTATGGCGGGGCTGACAGCGACTATCTCTTCGATGGGCCGGGCAACGACCGGTCCTACGGCGAGGGCGGTGACGATGTCCTGGACCAGAACTGGGGTTACACCACGGACAGCGACCTGTTGTCCGGTGGATCCGGTCTGGATCACGTCGCCTACACCGAACGGGTCAAGCCGGTGACCGCCGACCTCGACGGCGCTACGGGTGACGACGGTCAGGCCGGTGAGCGCGACTCCATCGGCGCCGACGTCGAGTCTCTGGTCGGCGGCAAGGCATCCGACCGCCTGACCGGCAACGGAAGCCGCAACCTCCTGGGCGGTCTGGCCGGCGACGACGTGCTGATCGGGCTCGGTGGCGATGATCAGATGGGTGGTGACCAGGGTCGAGACCGGCTTTACGGTGGTGCAGGCAACGACGACATGTATGGCGACATCGATTCCGCCACGGCAGCTTCCGACTTCCTGGCCGGCGGTGACGGTATCGACACTGTCAGCTACCACAGCTACACCGCAGCCGTGAGCGTCGACCTCGACGGCGCGACCGGCGATGACGGTCTGGCCGGCGAGCACGACAGCGTGGGCGCCGATGTGGAGAACATCTACGGCGGCGCGGGCAACGACCGGCTCACCGGCAATGCCGCGGACAACTACATCACCGGCGGCGCGGGCAACGACATCGTCACCGGCTATGCCGGGAACGACTTCCTCCAGGGCGAGGCGGGCCTCGATCGCCTCTACGGCGGTGACGGCGACGACGACCTGCACGAACAGGGCGACACCACCGGCACGGTGGACCTGCTCGACGGCGGCCCGCACGGCACCCGCGGCGACGGCTGCCGGGAGTCCCCCGGCGACACCCTGGTCAGCTGCGAGTTCTGACCGCCGTCCGCCATATCGACGCACGCGCGAACCGGATCACGTTCCCGTTCGTAAGATGCCATGGGCCGCCGACCGGTGGCTGTCCCGTTCGTGGAGGGAAACCACTGTGACGGCATCGCTGGCCGAGCGGCGACAGGCCGGACTGACCGCGCTCTACCTGGGCGTTTTCGGGATGATCTGGTTCAGCGTGCCGGACAGCCGGCCGCCCCTGGGCACCTACCTCGTGGTGGGCAGCCTGACCTCGATCCTGGTGGCGGGCATCGGCGCGCTGGTGGTGCTGCGGGCCCACCGGCAGGGCCCGGTGGAACGGAATGCGACCACCGACCGCCGGTATCTGGTGATCTTCGCGGGCGAGCTGGCGGCGGCCGGTTTCGGCGCCGTGCTGCTCGCCGTCATCCATCAGTCCGAGTACATCCCGGTCCTGATCGGTGCGGTCGTCGGGCTGCACTTCCTGCCGCTCGCGCCGGTGCTGCGGGATCCCGCGCTGCGGGTGCTCGGTGTCGCGGTCTGCCTGGCCGCGCTGGCCGGCCTGATCGCCGGGCTGGCGTCGGATGTGACGCCGGCGCGGGTGACCGCCTCCGGCATCGGGGTGCTGCTCCTCGGCTATGCCATCGGAGCGCTGATCCGGATCGTGGTGCGGCGGCCCGGCCGGTGAGACCGGGCCGCCGAAACCATCAACCGATCGCGTACGCCCGGAAGACGGTCGCCTCGGTGTAACCACCGTTGGTGTAGGTGGCCCGGGTGCGCAGCGAGACCGCGCCGGACGCCGGGTTCGGGACGATCGCGTGCCAGACGCCGTTGATCTTCCGAACCGGAACGGAACGCCAGGTCCGCCCGCCGTCGGTGGAGATCTTCGTGCTCAGCGACTTGAGCTTCGGGTTCGCGCCCCGCTTGGCGTCGGTGTCGTGGCCGGCCCGGTTGAGCCTGATCGCGACGTTCGTGGTGCTGCCGGCCTTGGCGCGGTTCCAGTTGTTCAGGCCGGCCGGGACGTGCTGCACGGTGAAGAGCGGGGGCAGCACGCTGGTGTCCGGCTTCGCCGGGAACCGGAAGACGACGCCCGAGGCGGTGGAGAGCATCCCGCTCGGCAGGGTGATGCCCGGGTAGTACCGGGTGGCGTTGACGCTGAGGGTGTACCAGCCCGCCTTCTTGACCCAGTACTCGAGCTGCGGCCCGTAGACGCCGTAGGTGCCCACCTTCCGGGTCTTCACCGTCTTGCCGCCGGTCTTGAGGGTGGCGACGACCTTGGCCGGGTCGCCGGACCAGCGGAAGCCCGGATCCGTGAACATGTCGTCGAGCGAGTAGTTCATCCGGCCCCGGATCACCGTCGGCAGCTCGTAGCCCGGACCCGTGGCCGCCCCGTTGAAGCGGACGAACGCCGGCTTGCCGGCGGCCACCTTGCGCGACGCGAACAGGCTGTCGACGTTCCAGCCCTCGCCGGTGCTGGTGGTCGCCTGGCTGTCGCTGCGCAGATGCCAGTTGCCCGGGGTCAGGTGGACCTTCGAGTAGGTCGGGTCCTCGGTGGTGAACAGGTTCGAGTACAGGTCGGTGGCGCAACCGTCCTGCGGCTGCACGGCGAAGCCGTTGTAGTTGGCGATGCCGGTGCCGCGCCGGGAGTCGACCGTGACCGTGCCGAGCGATGCCCGCTTGAAGGCGCGGGACGGGGTGCTCGGGACACCGTTGCTGCGGTGCACGACCGCGTAACTGTCCCCGCTGCCCAGCGCGTTGGTCCAGGTCCCCATGGCGGCGAACTGGATCTTCTTCGAGGCGGTGGGGATGACGTACACCGGGCTGTCGTCGGAGCCGTACCCCTCGACCGACGTGCTGATGAAGGAGTCGACGCAGAGCCGGGCCTGCGTCCGCTTCTCCAGGCCCGTGACCGCGGGGCTGATCCCGAGGTTGACCGGCTTGCCGTAGCGGGCGTCGAGGGTCAGCTTGGTCGAGCCGGACACCTTCACCGGCTTGCCCCCGAGGGTGGTGGTGTAGCCGGTCGGGATCGCGGCCAGCACGGCGTAGCTGCCCTTCGGCAGCTTCCTCGCCTTGCCGGTGCGGATCGTGTACGACACGTTAGTGCTGACGTTGATCACGTTGGCCGCGATGCTCACCTTGGCGCCGGAGCGGTTGACGGCGGTGACGGTCAGCGTGTTCGTGGCCGCGATCGCGGAACCTGTCGTGCTGACGAGAACGGCCGCCGAGACGGCCGTCGTGATCAGAGATCGAGAAAGGAGAGTGAACATCCATCAACCCCGTGAATGGAAGGAGAGTTCAGAGATCATCGCATAGAACGGAACCGTATCGATGTCCCGGGGAAACGCCCTCCTGATGGGCTTTGTCCCCCACGTACCCAAAAATGGCAGTGTAAGGTCCGGTTTTTACCGCTTGGGCGAGTAGGCTCCGGGTCCTGTGGACAGCCTGAGGCGGGACAGCGTGGACCCGGCGGCGCGCGACGCCGACCGGCTCGCCGAGCTGTTTCCCATGGTCGTCACCGAGGTGATGGGCGCGGACGGCCGGGCCGCCCGGGCCATCGACTTCGACCAGCTGCGGCGGCGACTCGGGAACCACGTGGTCGAGGGCGAGCGGGAGCGTTACCGGCTGGACTGGCCGGGCAAACAGCGGGCGCAGCGCGAGGCGCGTGAACCGGCATCGGGGACATTGCGTCCCGTCCGCTCCGAGTCGGTGGATTTCGACACCACCGGCAATCTGTTCATCGAGGGCGACAACCTCGACGTGCTGCGGTTGTTGCAGGAGCCGTACCTCGGGCGGATCAAGCTGATCTACATCGATCCGCCCTACAACACCGGCAACGACTTCATCTACGACGACGACTTCTCACAGACCCGGGCCGGCTACCTGACCGGATCCGGTCAGGTCGGCGCGGGTGGCGTGCCGCTGGTCGCCAATCCCGAGTGGGGCGGGCGGTTCCACTCGAACTGGCTGACCATGATGTACCCACGGCTGGCCCTGGCCCGGAACCTGCTGGCCGACGACGGGGTCATCTTCATCTCGATCGACGACCACGAGATCGACAACCTCAAGAAGATCGGTACGGAGATCTTCGGCGAACAGAACTTCGTCGCGCAGATCATCTGGCAGAAGGTGTACGCCCCGAAGAACTCGGCCCGCTGGTTCTCCGAGGACCACGACTACATCCTGGTCTTCGCGCGGAACCGGGAGCGCTGGCAGCCCCGGCCGCTGGCCCGGACCGAGGCCATGGAGGCGCGTTACCGCAACCCCGACGACGACCCGCGCGGCCCGTGGAAGGCCGAGAACATGTCGGCCCGCAACCGGTACGACGCCGGCGTCTACCCGATCACCACCCCGTCCGGTCGGGTCATCGACGGGCCGCCCCGGGGCAGCTACTGGCGCATCTCCCGGCAGCGGTTCGACGAACTGGACGCGGACGGGCGGATCTGGTGGGGCGCGGACGGCGACAACGTGCCCGCGGTCAAGCGGTTCCTCTCCGAGGTGGCGGCCGGGCGCACCCCGCAGACGCTGTGGCCGTACGACGAGGTCGGGCACACCCAGGACGCCAAACGGGCACTGCTGCGTTACGTCCCGTTCGAGAACACGGCGAACGTCCTCAACTCGGTCAAGCCGGTCGAGCTGGTCCGCCGCATCCTCCAGTTGGCCGGCGACCCGGGCGACGGCGACATCGTGCTCGACTTCTTCAGTGGCAGCGGCACCACCGCGCACGCCGTCCTGGAACAGAACCTGGCGGACGGCGGCAACCGGCGCTTCATCAGCGTGCAGATCCCGGAGCCGCTGCCGGTCACCGAGGCCGGGCTGGCGTCCATCTTCGAGATCGGCCTGACCCGGGTCCGCAACGTGGCCGCCGAGATCCGCGCCCGGCACCCCGGGACGGCGCTGGACCTAGGGTTCCGGGTGCTGCGCTGGGACACCTCGGGTCTCACCGACGCGCGGGTGCCGCCGGACACGCTCGACCAGGCCGGCCTGGCCGCGCACACGGACCGGATCCGGCCCGGGCGCACCGGGGAGGACCTGCTGCTCCAGGTGCAACTGGACTGGGGTCTGGACCCGGCCACGCCGATCACGGTGGCGACGGTCGACGGGCGGGAGATCCTCACCGCCGGTGAGCTGGTCGCCTGTTTCGCCGCCACGGTCAGCCCGGCGGTGGTCCGGGCGGTCGCCGGGCGGCGGCCGCGGTGGGCGGTCTTCCGGGACTCGGCGTTCGCCGGGGACGCCGACCGGATCAACGCCGGCCAGGTGTTCGCCGAGGTGTCGCCGGCCACCGACGTGAAGGTCCTGTGAGCGGTGCGGCTCCAGTTCAAGGTGCAGGCGTACCAGACCGAGGCGGTGGCCGCCGTGGTGGACTGCTTCGCCGGGCAGCCGCGACGGGATCCGGGCAACCGCAACGCGCCGCTGCGACTGGACCCGGAGCGGCTGCTGGAGAACATCCGGGCCGTGCAGAAGCGGGCCGGGCTGCCCCTCTCCACGGTGGCGGCCCGCAGTGACGCGGCCCCGGACGGCACCCCGAACCTGGATGTCGAGATGGAGACCGGCACCGGCAAGACGTACGTCTACATAAAAACGATCATGGAACTGAACCGGCGGTACGGCTGGGCGAAGTTCATCGTGGTGGTGCCCGGGGTGGCGATCCGCGAGGGGGTGCGCCGGTCGTTCGAGGTCACCGGCGAGCACTTCCGGCAGGCGTACGGAACGCGGCCCCGCCATTTCGTGTACGACTCCTCGGAGCTGCACGAACTGGAGCGGTTCCGGGACGGCTCCGGCGTACAGGTGATGATCATCAACGTCCAGGCGTTCAACTCGGCGGCCCGTGACAACCGGCGCATCTACGAGGAGCTGGACGCCTTCCGGTCGCGGCGGCCGATCGACGTGATCAGCGCGGCGCGACCGGTCGTGATCATCGACGAGCCGCAGCGGATCGGTTCGGCCCGGTCGCTCGCCTCACTGAGCCGGTTCGACCCGCTGATGGTGCTGCGGTACTCGGCCACCCACCGGGTCACCCACGATCTGGTGCACCGGCTGGACGCGCGGGAGGCGTACCGGGAAAGGCTTGTAAAAAGGATCACCGTGATCGGCCTGGAGTCGCCGTCGTCGGCGCCGGTCACCGCGATCCGGCGGGTGCAGATCCGTGAGGTGATCCGGGCCCACCTGGACAAGGAGCGGGAGCTCTGGGCGCGCGGGATCAAGGTGCTGTCCCTGCTCTTCATCGACCGGGTCAGCCGGTACCGGGACTACTCGGCCGACGACGAGCTGGGGGAGTACGCCCGGATCTTCGTCGAGGAGTACCGGGGTCTGGTCGCGGCCGAGCCGGACGGCGACTACCGGCGCCACCTGGCGTCGATCCCGGTGGAGCGGACCCATCAGGGCTACTTCGCGATCGACCGGCGGACCCGGCGATGGGTCGACCCATCATCTACCGATATAGATGCATACAGTCTGATTCTGCGGGATCGAGAGCGGCTGCTGTCGCCGGAGGAGCCGGTCCGGTTCATCTTCTCCCACTCCGCTCTGCGCGAGGGGTGGGACAACCCCAACGTTTTCGTCATGGGCATGCTCAAGAGCAGCGACAACACCGTGTCCCGGCGGCAGGAGGTGGGCCGGGGGCTGCGGCTCGCGGTGGACCGCAACGGCGAGCGGATGGACGATCCGGCCGTCGTGCACGAGATCAACGAGCTGACCGTGGTGACCGACGAGTCCTACGCGTCCTTCGTGGCCGGACTGCAGAAGGAGTCCGGTCTCGGGGCGGTGACCGACGGCCGTCGTCTC
Source organism: Actinoplanes lobatus (assembly GCF_014205215.1). Classification (NCBI taxonomy): domain Bacteria; kingdom Bacillati; phylum Actinomycetota; class Actinomycetes; order Micromonosporales; family Micromonosporaceae; genus Actinoplanes; species Actinoplanes lobatus. The sequence continues at coordinate 2,011,615 of NZ_JACHNC010000001.1, read as the reverse complement.
ACCCGGCTCGCGCGCAACGCCAACTTCCGCCGGCCGGAGTTCCAGACGGCGGTGGAGCGGATCAGTCGTCGGGCCGTCTACCGGGTCGATTTCGACTCCGCCGAGCTGATCGCTTGTTGTGTCGCCGCTCTCGACGCTTCGCTGCGTGTCTCTCCACTGCGGATCGAGGTGCAAGACGGTCAGCAAATACGGATATATCCGATTCCGGGAGAGCCACGGGACCTGCTAGGTGATCTTGCGGGGCGAACCGCGCTGACGCGGCGAACGATCGGAGCCATCCTCGCTGGAGTCGACCCGCAGACCTTTGGCCTGTACCGCAACGATCCCGCCCGATTCGCAGAGGAAGCTGAAACCCTGATAAATAGAGAAAAGGCCGAATTGGCCGTGCGAGGGCTCAGCTACGACATCCTCCCCGCCCACCGGGAGATCTTCACCGACGTCCGGCCCAGGATCGATCTCACCCACGCCGGCCCACGACTTTTCAAGAACATCTACGACCACGCCACCACCGACCTCACCCTGGTCCACGAGCTGGAGACCCGCGAGGACGTGGTCGTCTACGCCCGGCTGCCCGGCGACTACGCCATCCCCACCCCACTGGGCGACTACCACCCCGGCTGGCTGGTGGCCCTCGACGACGGCTGCACGGTGATCGCGGACGACCGGAACACCGACCCGGCGCGGATCGAGTGCGCCAAGCGGTTCTTCGCCGCCCTGGGCGTCCCGTTCAGCGTCGCGGCACCACGAGCGGCGTCCCGGTCCGCGGATGACCGAACACCTCGACCCCGTGCTGGTACACGTCGCTGAGCAGCTCCTCGGTGAACACCTCCCGGGGCGGCCCCGCACCGCGGACCCGTCCCGCGGCCAGGACATAGGCCCGATCCGCGTACGCCGCCGCCAGCCCCAGATCGTGCAGAACCACGACGACCGCCGCCCCACCGGCGGCCCGGTCCCGGACGGTACGCAGCACCAGCTCCTGATGCCGCATGTCGAGCGCCGCGGTCGGCTCGTCCAACAGCAGCACCGGCGCCCGCTGGGCCAGCACCCGGGCCAGCGCCACCCGCGCCTGCTCCCCGCCGGACAGCTCCGGGAACGGCCGCCCGGCGAACCCGGTCGTCCCGGTCAGCCGCATCGCCTCGTCCACCGCGTCCCGGTCGTCGGCGCTCTCCGGGCGGCCGGCCCACGGCGCCCGTCCCATCGCCACCACCTCACCGACCGTGAACGGGAACGACAGCGTCGCCTTCTGCGGCAGCACGGCCCGCCGCCGGGCCAGCTCGACCGGTTTCCAGGCGCGTACCTCCCGGCCGGCGATCTCGATACGCCCGGCCGCCGGAAGGTCGCCGGCCAGCGCGGCGAGCAGGGTGGACTTCCCGGCGCCGTTCGGCCCGACCAGCGCGACGACCTCCCCGGGCGAGACGTGGAGATCGACACCGTTCACGACGGCCCGGTCGCCCAGGCGGACCTCCACCGCGACGGCTCTCATCCCCAGCCTCCGGCCCGGGCCCGGGTCCGGCGCAGCAGCCAGAAGAACGCCGGCCCGCCGACCACCGCGGTCAGCACCCCCAGCGGCAACTCCTGGTAGTCGATCGCGGTCCGGGCGACCAGATCACCGGTCACCACCACGATCGCGCCGGCCAGCGCGCTCGCCGGGATCAGCACCCGGTGCCCCGGCCCGGCGATCATCCGGATCAGGTGCGGCACCACCAGCCCGACGAACGCGATGATCCCGGTGAACGCCACCGCCGACGCGGTGAGCAGCGCCGTCGCCACGATCGCGGTGATCCGCAACCGTTCGGTGCCGACGCCCAGATGCCGGGCCGGGCGTTCGCCGAGGGCCAGCAGGTCCAGCTTGCGGGCCTGACTCCAGGCCACCGCGAGACCGGCCGCGGCACACGGCGCGGCCACCGCGACCGCACCCCAGGTGGCCTGCGCCAGGCTTCCCAGCTGCCAGAACGCGATCGCCCGTACGCCGTCGTCGTCGGTCACGAACATCAGCAGACCGAGCAGGGCGCCGGCCGTCGCGTTGACCGCCACACCGGTCAGAACCAGCGTCACCACCTCGGTCCGGCCACTCGCGCGCGACATCGCGTACACGATGAAGGTGGTCAGAACGCCGCCGGCGAAGGCCGCGGCCGCGGTGGTCCAGACACCGGCCACCGTGATCCCGCTGACGATGGCCGCGGCCGCGCCGACGGCCGCGCCGGACGAGACGCCGATCACCCCCGGCTCGGCGAGCGGGTTGCCGAAGACGCCCTGCATGAGCGCGCCGGCGCACCCGAGAGCCGCGCCGACCACCACGGCGAGCACCACCCGCGGAAAGCGGACCAGCCACAACGCGTTCTCACCCTGCACGGCCGACGGCAGTGGACCGAGATCCACACCGAGCCGGTGCAGCACGGATCCGGCCACCTCGGCCGGCGAGATCGGCACCTGCCCGCGCCCCGCCGCGATCAGGCCGACCGTCACCAGCCCCAAACCCAACCCCACGATCAGAACCATGCTCTTGTACGGGCTGAGCGCGCGCCTTTCGACCTTCCTCAGCACGGGCCGTAGACCGCCTTGGCCAGCGCCTCGACCGCCTTGCCGGTACGCGCACCGAAGTTCAGCAGGATGCCGTCCTCCATGTCGATGATCCGGCGGTTGATCCCGGCCGGGGTCTGCGCCACCCCCGGCAGTTCGAGCAGCCCGTCCACCCCGCCGACCGACTTGAGGCCCTCGGTCATCACGAGGATCACGTCCGGCGCCGCGTTGATCAGCCCTTCGCTGGTCAGCGGCCGGAACTTCGCCAGCCCCGCGGCGGTGCCCGCGTCCACCGCGCCGATCGCCTCGATCATCGCGTCCGAACCGGCCCCGTCCCCGCCGATCATGAAGACCCCGGCCGTGCCCCGGACGTAGAGGAACGCGATCCGCGGCGGCGTTCCGTTCCTCGGCGCCGACGCCCGGGCCGTGTCGATCTCCCCTTGTACCCGGGTGACCAGGCGTTCCCCGGCCTCGGCGACGCCCAGCGCCCCGGCCACCGCCCGGATGTGGTCCGGGATCCGCTCCAGGGTCTGCTCGTCGTCGACGATGACCACCGGGATGCCGGCGTCCCGGATCTGCTTCAGCACGGTGGCCGGGCCGATGCTGTCGTCGGCGATCAGCACGGTCGGGTCCAGCGCCAGGACCGCCTCCGCCGACAGGTCGTGCCCCTGCGGTGTGACCAGCGGAAGTTTTGCCGCCGACGGGAAGGCCGTCGAGGTGTCCCGGCCGATCACCCGGTCACCGAGGCCCAGGCTGAAGACGATCTCGGCGAGTGAGCCGTACAGGTTGACGGCCAGGATCCGGTCGGCCGACCGGATGGTGACGTCGCGCCCGTCCGCCGATTTCACCGTGACCGGCAGTTGCGGGGTGGGGCGCGGGTCGAGCGGGCTGACGTCCTCGTCGGCCAGTCGCGCGGTGGCGATGCCACAGGTGCTCGCGGTTTCCGGGCCCACCTCGCTGACCGTGGTGCAGCCACCGGTCAGCAGGACGGTCGCGCTCACCACGACGACGGCGATACGACGGATCATGGCTGGTTCTGCCCTTCCTCTCGCGGGCCCACCTGGATCGAGGCGGCGCTGTGGCACGGCCGGTCGGCGCTGCGCGGCGGCACGGTCACTGCCGCCCGCGTCGGCGGATGCGGCCGATCACGCCGGCCGCCAGGGCGCCGGCCAGGAACGCGCTACCGATCGCCCACCAGTGACCGAGCGGTGTGGCGTTGCTCGTACGGTTCAGCGCGGGTTCGCCGGCCTGCAACGCGACGGCCGTCGTGGCCGCCGGTGGTGCGGCGGTCGCGAGCCGGCCGGTCGGCGGCCCGACCGGGGCGGACTGCCTGGTGCCCGGTTTCGCGGTGGTCCGCACGGTCCCGGTGGGCGCTGGAGTCGTCGTGGTTCCACCGGCCGCCGCCGCGAACCGGATCGGGATGCGCACGTCCTGCGACCGGTCGGCGGTCCGGGTGTGATCGTTTCGGGTCACGACGGCGCAGCCCCGAACCGCGCAGTCGATGTCGCCGATCATCCGGGTGACCCGTAGCGACACCGTGAACGAGCCGCCCTTGCCGTACGGGATGGTCAGTCCCTCCGCATAGGAGGGTGGATTCGACGAGACCCACACCGAGGCGCCCGAACCGCCCGACGTGTCGGCCCCGCCCCCGCACGGCGACGGCAGCACCCCGGGGCCGTTGTCCAGGCAGAACGCGACGTAGATGCCCTTCGTGACGTCGTACCCGCGACCGGTGACGGTGACCGTCTCGCCGGCCCGGTCCAGGCCCCTGGTCTTGGAGACCGAGAGCCGTCGCGCCGCCAGCGCGGGTGAGCTGGTCGTGGCGACCACGAGCAGTGCCATGGCGGCGACCGCCGCCCGCGACCCGATGCGCACCGCGTCCTCCATCCCGGATTCGGATCTCGCATGCCCTTGATTGATCATGTGAGTTAGGTGAGGCTACCCTAACCGAACCTGAATCGAAGCTCATCGGAGGCAAAACATGGGCACACGTAACGGCCCGCATCGGGCCGCACTCCTCGCCGGCGCGATCGCCCTGGGTGCCGCGTCGGCGCTGACCGCTGTCACGCCGGCCTTCGCCGCCCCGGTCGACGTTGCCGGCGGCAGCCTGGACTGGGGCTTCAAGGCCTCGTTCCGGGCGTACGTCTCGACCGGCAACGGCACCCCGCCGATCGCCACGAGCAACGGGGCGACCCGGAACACGGACGGCACGTTCGACTTCCCGGCCACCGGGGGCACCTACGACGCCGCAGCTGGCACCGCAACTGTCAGCTACGGCGGAACGGTCGTCTTCTCGTACCCCGCGCATCTGTTCGAGATCACCGTCTCCAACCCGACCCTGGTCGTGGACGGGGACGGCACCGGCTCGCTCAAGGCCGACGTCGACCTGGTCGCCGACAACGGCGCCACCGACCAGCACCTGGACCAGGCCGAGATCGCCACCCTGGTGACCACGGCCCCCACGGTCACCGACGGCGACGTCTCGTTCAACGCGCTCGCCGCCACGCTGACCGCGTCCGGCGCGTCGGCGTTCGCCGGGTTCTACCCGGCCGGCACCGCGCTCGACCCGGTGACCGGGTCGGCGTCGGCCTCTGACGAGGACCCGACGGATCCGACCGACCCGACCGATCCCACCGACCCGGGCAGTGGCGGCGGCTCCGCGGCGCAGACCGTCACGGCGGCCGTCTCCGGCGGCGCCCTGACCCTGACCTCGGCGGGTTCGGCCGTGGCGCTCTCGGCGGCGACGCCGGGCCAGACCGCGACCGGCAACCTCAACGCGGTCACCGTCAGCGACCTGCGCGGCACCAGCGCCGGATGGGACCTGGTCGGTCAGGTCACCGAGTTCACCGCGGCCGGCGGGGCCGTCATCCCGGCGGCCAACCTCGGCTGGACCCCGAGCGCCCAGGTCGCCACCAGCGGTCTGGTCGCGGCGAACGGCGCCAAGAACGCGGTGACCGCCGGCGCCCCGGTGGCCCCCGGCGCCGGCCTCGGCGCCAGCCGCACCCTGTGCACCGCCGAGACCGGAAGCAGCCTCGGCAGCGCCACCTGCGGCGCCGCCCTCAACCTCGGTATCCCCGAGTCCAGCGCAGCGGGTGAGTACAGCGCGGTGCTCACCCTGACGCTCGCCTGATCCGGGCGTCGCCCGGCATTCGTGGGTGAGGGAACCGGCCGGGGATTCCGCAACAATCCCCGGCCGGCCCGCCCCATCGTAAGGAGCAGCATGGTCCTCCGAGGCGTCCTGGCCGCGGTTCTTCTTCTGACAGCGCCGCCGATCCCGGCTCTGGCCGCGCCGATCCCGGCTCTCGCCGCGCCGATCCCGGCTCTCGCCGCGCCGGCCCTGGCCCAGGCCGCGCCGAGTGGCTCGGATGTGCGGTGGTCCGTGCAGCCGTCGAGCGCGAAAGGCCCGGACGGCCGCGACTTCATCATCCGGCGCGCGGCGCCCGGCGAGCGCCTCACCGACTACGTCGGCATCACCAACCTGACCGCCCGGCCGATGACCTTCACGGTCTACGGCACCGACGCCTACAACACCGAGGACGGGTCGTTCGCGCTGCTCCCGGCCGCACAGAAGGCCACCGACGTGGGCTCGTGGATCGCCCTGGGCGCTACCGAGTACACGGTGCCGGCGAACACCCGGCTGGACGTGCCGTTCGCGATCGCCGTCCCGGCCGACGCCACCCCCGGCGACCACGCCGGCGGGGTGATCGCCTCGATCGCCGAGGAGACCACCAACGCCCAGGGCCGAAAGGTCCTGGTGGACCGCCGGGTCGCGGCCCGCGTCTATCTCACGGTCGCGGGCGCCACCGCGCCGACCTTGAAGATCGATACGGTACGGCTCGAGTACACGGCCTCCACGAACCCGGCCGACGGCGGTGTGATGACCGTCCGCTACCTGGTCCGCAACACCGGCAACGTCCGTCTCGGCGGCACCGGCTCGGTGCGGGTGAACGGCCCGTTCGGCTGGCGGCTGGCCGGCACCGAGGCGATGGAGATCCCCGAGCTGCTGCCCGGTGGCTCGGTAGCCGTCACCGAGCGGATCCTGGGCGTCCAGCCCACGGTCCGGCTCACCGCCGAGGTGGCCCTGGAACCCGCGAGCTTCGACCGAAAGCTCCCCGAAGTCACCCGGGGCACGTCCGTCTGGGCTTGGCCATGGGCCCTGATTGCCCTGCTGGCGGTGGGTATCTTGTACCTCGCCTTCCGACTTGTCCGCCGCGGGCTGTCCCGCAGGCGGCTGAAGAACCGCCCAACGGGTCTGGACCCGGCGGCCGCTCAATGAGGATGATCGAGATGACATCGACGTCGTGTCGCATCCCCGTGCCCCTCGGCCGCGCCACCAACTCGATGATCAGGAAGGACGAGCCGAGATGACCGACTTCTCCACCCGCATCCGCCGCGCCACCATGGTTGAACACCGTGAGGCCGAGACCCGCAGCTTCATCTCCCGCCTGATGGCCGGTTCGGTGCCGATGGCCGGTTACGCCGCCCTGACCGCGCAGTACCTGACCATCTACCGCGAGCTGGAGTCCGCCGCCTCCCACATGCGCACCGCCGCGCCGTCGTCCCCCGCCGACCGCGCGACCGCCGCTTCGCCATCCGGCCCGGCTTCCGACCGTGCGGCCGCGGGTTCGGTCGCCGAGCTGGTCGCGGGCTTCGCCGATCCGGCGCTGACCCGGGTGCCGTCCCTGGAGGCCGACCTGGCCCACCTCTACGGCCCGGACTGGGAGTCGGCCATCACCGTTCTCGACTCCACCCGCCGCTACGCCGAGCGCCTCCGTGCGCGGGCGGCCACCTCACCCACCCACTTCATCGCCCACCACTACGTCCGCTACCTGGGCGACCTCAGCGGCGGCCAGATGATCGGCCGCACCCTGGCCAACCTCTACGGCCTGGGCGAGGCGGGCACCTCGTTCTACCGCTTCGAACAGATCCCCGACCCGCGCGCCTACAAGATCGCCTACCGGGCGCGACTCGACGCCCTCGACCTGACCGAGGACCAGGCCGAGGCCATGGTGGCCGAGGCCCAGCTCGCCTTCCGCTGCAACGCCGACATCTTCGTCGAACTCGGCGCCCACTACCCGGAGAATCCGGAAGACCTGGCCCCCGCCGCCTGACCCCACCCACGCTTGGCGCCCGCGCGGGCGCCAAGCACCCGCCCCGCCCCGCCGCCCCGAGCCGCGCCCGGCCGCGCGGCCGGGCGCGTGATGAAAAGGGGCCCTATGGCTTGGTCAGCTCCCCCAGGTCGTGGAGAAGTTCGGAGACGGTCACCGGATCGAGCCGATCGAGGGTGAGGTGGCCCTCCGAGCGCCACCGGTTGCCGGTGCCGTTGTGCAGGTAAACCCGCTCCAACTGCTGGTCCGGAAGGAGGTCGAGGGCCCCGATCGCGATGCCCGGTTCCAGTTCGACGACCATCTCCAGGCCGGGGGCGATGACGAACTCGATGTGGCCCTGAATGCCCGCGTCCTGTGGCGCCTCCCGGCGCCAGCCGCGCCGCTCCAGCCCGAGCACCCTGGTGGTCGGCACCTTGACGCCCTCGAACCGGGCCAGCCGTGCGCCCGTGCGCTCGCCCTCACCGAGGGCGTAGACCGGCCGTCCGAGCTGCGGGAACGGTTGCAGGATCTCGTAGTCGGCGAACACCTCGCCCCAGGCCGCCACATCGTCGCCGAGGTGCAGCGGGTGCGCCAGCCCGACCACGGCGTCGTCGGCCAGCGTGGTCTCCTCGTCGTCCACCGTGGTGAACGAGCGGTCTTCGGCGACCCGGAACGATCCGGCCGGCACACCGTCGGCGTCGAACGTGACCCAGACCAGGCGGCGCACGATGTGCCAGACGAGCGGGTGCTCGGCGAAGAGTCGCCGGAAGTCGGCCCCGCTCCACCGCCGGTTCGTGACCATGGCTCGTTCCAGCCGGCGGACCTGGTCGGCCGCGATCGTCCGGACGTCCTTCTTCAGCGCGGAGAACCGTTGGTACGCCGCCGGCGCCAGCTCCGCGTCGTCGCGCACCCCGGGCTTGGGCAGAGCCTTGAGCCGCTTGCCGTCGGCGTCCGTCACGAACGGCCGCAATTGCTCGTCGAAGCCCACCACGAACTGCCGGGGACCGTAGTCGAGGCGCAGGCTGCCGTCCGTCTCCAGACCCAGGTCGGGGACGAGCCGGTCGGCCAGTTGCTCGGCGGTCAGCCCCAGATCGGCCGCCACCTCGTCCATCTTCTGCCGGGCGGCGGTCTTGAGCCCGGTGAACCTGGCGCGCTGGGCGATGTGGTGCAGGTGCATGAGGGCCACGTCGCTGCCGATGGTGGCGAGCACCCGCAACCCGGTGACCGCCTTGGTGTGCCCGCCCTCGCCGGGCCAGGCCAGGATCAGCGGGGTGAGCCGCCGGACCGTCTCGTCGTCACCGAGCAGGCCGAGCGCGTCGAGTGCCCAGTTCTCCTTCGAGACGCCTCCGGACGCCTGCCACCGCTCGAAGAGGCTCCAGGCGAACGTGGCCAGGCTCGCCGGATCGCACGTCTCGACGATCCGGTCCAGAGCCGGGTACGGCTCACCGAGCCGGGACATCGCCAGCACGGTGACCAGGTTCGTCACCGGCTCGGCGGGAAGCGCCCCGGAGCCGTCGCGCAGCAGCACCGGCTTGAGCAGGCTGGGATCGGCCCAGGCCGGAGCCGGTGGGACCTTGGTGGGGACGAGGGTGAGCGGATCGGAATCGAGCAGGGTCTCGATCGCGTCCGCGGCCTCCGGACCGTACCCCCGTGCGGCTGCGCGGACCGCCTCGGAGTGACCGTTGGTGTGCAGGGTGACCAGCGCGTTCTCCGCATTCTGCCGGGCCTTGCCGGGCTTGCCGAGGGCTGGCGGGACGAGTGCGCGGGCGGCCGTGGACGGGTGCCGCAGCAGCCACGCCAGCGCATCCGGCCGGACGCTCTTGAGCCGGGCCAGCCAGTTCGCCGCCAGAACGGCGATCTCCGGCGCGGCGAACGGCGGCATCATCGACGCCATCTCGCTCGGCGTCAGCCGGGCCAGCCTCAGCAGCAGGGGAAGTGCGTCGATCCCGTGGCGGGCGACCACCGGCCGCATGTATGTCCCGGCGGACCAGGTGTTGCTCGGATCCCAGTCGGCCATCGCTCGCCGGGCGGTCTCCTCCGGCGCGTCGAGGAACAGCACGGCCGCCTCACGCGCGCCCAGGCGCGCGGTGTTGATCTGGCTCGCGTAGCTCTCCCACTCGCGATCTCCGCCGTACCGATGGATCCTGGTCTTGGACCATCGCTCCCGTTCCCCCTCCGGCCAGTCGAGGGAGGTCGGGTCATCGCAGGTCAGGCCGGTGATGACGACCGGCTTGACGGGTTTGGTGGCGCGTTTCCACGGCGGGTCGGCGAGCACCGGCGGCACCGCGGACAGCGGCGCGGGCGGGGCGGCGACCGCCTCCTCGGCGAGGATCCGCTCGACCCGGCCGGCCGCCTCGGGGCTCAGTCCGGCGGTGACCCCGGCGGCCAGATCCCGGTGTTTCAGCAGGTGGGCGCGGAGCAGCTCGGCGATCTCGCGTTTGCCGGCGGCCTCGGCGAGCAGGCGCAGGGCGGGCTCCGGGTAACGGTCGGCGTGCTCCAGCAGGGCCGGGGAGACGTATTTCCGGTCGATGCGCTCGATCAGCCCGCGGGCCACCTCGTCGCCGGGGAGCACGGTGAGCACCGACAGGAGCCGCCGAAGTGTCTCGGCGTCGTGGTAGCCGGTGTCGAACCAGTGGAACAGGGCCGGGACGGCGGCCGGGCCGACGCCCTCCACCAGTGTGGACAGCATGTGCAGCGAGCTCGACATGGTGTAGTCGCTCGCCACCGGCAGCAGCGCCGCCACGTCCGCCGGGGTGCCCACCGCGGTGAAGAGCAGGGACGCCAGGTATTCGTCGTGGGCGCCGGCCGCCGCGGCCACATCCTCCTCGAGCCAGGCGCGCTCCTCGGGGAAGAGGACGGAGACCGCCGCCCGCTCATAGACATGCCCCTGCCGGAACGGCTCGAGAGCGGCTTTCACCTCGCCGTACTCCTTTTCGGAGGTGGCCGCCAGCGCCTGCCGGACCCGCAGCAGGATCAGCATCGACGGGTCCGCCACCCCGGTCCGGTTCACGTCGCCGGGCGCCTTCGGGCACACGCCCGTCTTGTCGCCGTTCGCGGCGCCACGGGGGACGAAGGCGTCCTTGACCGTCAGGCCCAGCAGGCCGACCGCGGCCTCGGCGGCGAAACGCAGCCCACGCTCGCTGATCCACACGTCGGCGTAGAGATGCGCCCAGTCGGTGCTGTCCCACCGGTTGATCTGGGCGATCGCCGGGACCGCCGCGGCACCGAGCGGGCTGGCCTCCGGCGAACCGGCCAGCCACGCGAGGGCGTCGGCCCGGATCGGCTCCGGCGTCGTCGGCGCGCCGAGCCACTGCCGGAGCCGAACCTGATGGTGGGCGGTGTCGGCGTCCACCGCGGCACGCGCCTTCGCGGATGGCACGAAGGCGGCCACTCCGGCGCTGCCCCGGCGCGCGGACCGGTATCGATACCAACCTGACGGGAAGACGAAGGTGCTCCGCATGGCGCGAACAGTAGCGACCGGGTCCGACAAAAACGCGCGGCATGCGATCATCCGCTGATGCCGGACTCCTTGATCCAGCGGCGCCAGACCGCCATGCGGGCCTGCGACCGCATCCTCTCCGGGGTCAGACCGCTGACCATGCGCGAGCATGTCGCCGCCCTGGAGACCGCCGCCGACCTGGACGGCCTGCCCGACTTCTACGGCGGCGGCCCGGTGACCGTGCTGGAGAAGCGGGTGGCCGCGCTGCTCGGCACGCAGGACGCCGTGCTCTTCCCGACCGGGACGATGGCCCAGCAGGTGGCGCTGCGCTACGGCGCCGAACGGATCGGCGTCCTGGCCGCCGCCCTGCATCCGCTCGGCCACCAGGAGGTGCACGAGCGGCACGCGTACGCCGAGCTCACCGGCCTGCGCGGGATCCACTCGACCGGCGCGCCGCGAAACCCGACCGCCGCCGAGATCATCAGCCTGGCCGAGCCGGTCAGTACGGTCGTCATCGAGCTGCCGCTGCGCGACGCCGGCTTCGTGCTGCCCACCTGGCCGGAGCTGGTGGAGGCGGCGAAGGCGGCCCGCGGCATCGGCGCCCGGGTGCACTTCGACGGCGCCCGGATCTGGGAGTCGGCCCCCTACCTGGGCCGGTCGATCCGGGAGATCGCGGCCCTGGCGGACAGCGTCTACGTGTCGTTCTACAAGACGCTCGGCGGGATCAGCGGCGCCGTCCTGGCCGGGACCGCCGACCTGACCGAGTACGCCCGCACCTGGCGGCACCGCTACGGCGGCCACCTCTTCCAGCAGTGGCCGGTCGCCCTGTCCGCGCTCGCCGGCCTGGACCGTGAGCTGCCCCGGATCCCCGAGTACGTGGCACACGCCCGGGTGATCGCCGGGGCACTGGCCGCGCTGCCCGGGGCCCGCGTGTTCCCGGAGCCGCCGCACACCCACCAGTTCCGGTTCTGGCTGCCCTACCCGGCGGCGGTCCTCAACGAGGCGGTGCTGGCGATGGCCGAGAAGGAGGGCGTCTGGTTCGCCGGCGGCTGGTCGGACGCGGACGTGCCCGGTTACGCGATGACCGAGGTCACGGCGGCCGGGCCCGCTCTGGAGTGGACGGCTGCGGATGTCGGCGCGATCGGCGTACGCCTGCTTGATCTTTTGAATCAGGAGACGCAGCGCACGTGACCGGTCCTCGCCCGGCCGGAATCGGTGGAACCGTCCAGATAGGTCAGCATCCAGCGTTTACCTGATTCGGGGGCGGCCCAGAACCAGCCGCTCCTCGGCGTACCGGGGAAGGTCGTGGTGTCGACAGCCGGAACCGTCCGGGTCTCGTCGACCGTGGTGGCCAGCTCGCGTACCGTCGGAAGGCGCCAGGACCGGCCACCCAGCGTGAGTTTCGCGCAGTAGCTCGTTGCCGCCGAAGCGGCCATGGCCGCCGGTGCGAAGCCCCGCTGCCAGGTCAGACCGGTCACCGGGTCGGTGACCTGCCCGGCCGCGATCCGGAGGTCGGTCACCGTGGGTGTCGCTGGTCGGGTGCAGCGGGCGTGGTGCCGGGCCGACTGGGCCGCGCCCCGGCTGATCGATCCGCTGACCGCCCAGGCCTTCCGTGCCGTCCCGGTCGTCGCGTACGGGGTCGACGTCCAGAAGAACGGGCCCGGGGCGGCGATCGACAGCGATTCGATCCGGGTCGGCAAGGTCCGGCCGAGAGTGGCGCAGTACGCCTTCGCCGCCGCGAACGTGTAGGAGCCCGGCGCGTCGATCACCGGGAGCGAGGTCGACTCGGTGGACGCGGACGGCGCGGTGCTCGCGCCGGCTGCCACATCGGCGGCCTCCGCGATCGGTCCGGGCCGTTTCGGGAGCAGGGTGTACGCCGCGGCGCCCGCCCCCACCAGCACGATCGCCGCCAACCCGGCGACGAGTGTCCGCCGCCCCCGCCGCGGTTTCCGCGCCGCGGGCGCCGGGGTCTCGTCGGGTTCCGCGGGCTTCGCGGGTTCCGCGGGCTTCGTGGGCTTCACGGGTTCCGTGGGCTCCGCGGGCTCCGTGACGGCGCCGGCGAGGAGCCGCTCGATCGACTTCTCGCCCCGCAGTCGTCCCCGACATGTCCGGCATTCTCGGATATGCCCCCCGAACCGCTCCCGCCACTGTAGATCCGGCGTCCCGTCCCAGGCGCTGACCGGCACCGCGAGCCCTCGGCACTGCGGCGACGCCTCCAGCGCGGCGACGAGCACCCGGCACCACTCCAGCGACGTACGCATCCGCTGAATCCGCACGTCGGCGTCCGCCCGGCTGGTCTCCAGCCGGTCCGCCACCTGCCCGCGGCCGATCCGTCCCCGCGCCTCCTCCCACCAGAGCGCGAAGACGTCACGGTCCGCCTCGTCGAGCCAGCGGACCGCCCGTTCGACCTGCCGTAGCTCCTCGGCGCTGCCGGAGTCGTCACTCGTACTCATGCGGCTTCGCCCTCGGGTTTGGGGGTTCGGAGTGATGCCGCGCCGAGATTAGGTATCCCCACGTGTGGTGTCAAAGCATGTGAATCCCGTCGAGTGAAATTCGCCGAACCGTCATCCACCTGCCGTTTCTCGTGCGGCAACCGCCCGGTAGGGGTCCCTGCCACCATTCCGGGTGATCAATTCGGACTTGTCGGAACGGCTTCCGCCGCCTACGCTGCCAGCAGCAGGAAAGCGCTTTCCTCATCACCGGCGGAGGGTTCCACATGGCAGCGCGCAGATCGATCGGCATCATCGTCAACGGGGTCACCGGGCGGATGGGCTACCGGCAACACCTGGTTCGTTCGCTTCTCGCCATCCGCGAGCAGGGTGGCGTACCGCTGGCCGGTGGCGGGCACATCTGGCCCGAGCCGATCCTGGTCGGCCGCGACCCCGACAAACTGGCCGCCATCGCCGCCCGGCACGGCCTCACCGAGTGGACCACCGACCTGGACGCGGCCCTGGCCCGCCCGGACGTGGAGATCTACTTCGACGCCCAGGTGACCGCCCAGCGGGAGAAGGCGATCCGGCAGGCCATCGCCGCCGGCAAGCACGTCTACACCGAGAAGCCGCTGGCCGAGAGCTCCGCGGCGTCGCTGGAGCTGGCCGAGCTGGCCGCCGCCGCGAGCATCAAGAACGGCGTCGTGCAGGACAAGCTGTTCCTGCCCGGCCTGCGCAAGCTCAAGCGCCTGATCGACGGCGGCTTCTTCGGCCAGATCCTGTCGGTGCGCGGCGAGTTCGGCTACTGGGTCTTCGAGGGCGACTGGCAGGTGGCCCAGCGGCCGTCCTGGAACTACCGGCTCGCCGACGGCGGCGGCATCGTGATGGACATGTTCCCGCACTGGAACTACGTCCTCGAGGAGCTGTTCGGGAACGTCCGGGCGGTCCAGTGCACCACCGCGACCCACATCACCAAGCGGGTCGACGAGCGCGGCGAGGAGTACGCGGCCGACGCCGACGACGCGGCGTACGCGATCTTCGAGCTGGAGGGCGGCATCGTCGCCCAGCTCAACTCCTCGTGGACGGTCCGGGTCAACCGGGACGAGCTGGTCGAGTTCCAGGTCGACGGCACCCACGGCAGCGCCGTCGCCGGCCTGCGCGGCTGCAAGATCCAGCACCGGGCCACCACGCCGAAGCCGGTGTGGAACCCGGACCTGCCGCTGACCGGGAAGTCGTTCCGCGACGAGTGGACCGAGGTGCCGGACAACGAGGAGTTCGACAACGGCTTCAAGGTGCAGTGGGAGGCGTTCCTGCGGCACGTCGTCGCGGGCGAGACGTTCCACTGGGACTTCACCTCCGGCGCCCGCGGTGTCGCGCTGGCCGAGGCCGGCCTCCAGTCCGCCCGTGAGGGACGGCGGATCACGCTGTGAGCATCGTCGACCTTCCCGACGGGCGGCGGCTGACGCTCTCCACGAAGACCTGGCAGAAGCCGGCCGGTGCGCCGGGCAGCCGGATCGCGTACGCGGCCGCCCACGTCGTCGCGGACCCGCGCGCGGAGAACGCGCCCGGCGCCCCCGCGGTCCTGGACTGGGAGCGGACCCTGGCGTTCCGCCACCATCTCTGGTCGCATGGCCTCGGCGTCGCCGAAGCCATGGACACCGCACAGCGCGGCATGGGCCTCGACTACACCGCGACCAGGGAGCTGATCCGGCGCAGTGCCGCGGAGGCGGCCTCGGTCGGCGGCAAGATCGTCGCGGGGGTCGCGACCGATCAGCTGGCGCCGGGTCCGGCGTCTCTGGATCAAGTGCTTTCGGCGTACGAGGAGCAGCTCGCCGACGTCCTCACCGCCGGCGCCGTACCGGTGCTGATGTGCAGCCGTCACATGGCCGCCACCGCGCGGGACGCCGATGATTACCTCACTATTTATCGTGAACTATTGAACAAGTCGGACAAGCCGGTGGTCCTGCACTGGCTGGGCACGGCGTTCGACCCGGCGCTCGAGGGCTACTGGGGCTCGTCCGACGTGGACAAGGCCACCGAGACCGTGCTGGAGCTGATCAACAGCAACCCGGCGAAGGTCGACGGCATCAAGATCTCACTCCTGGACGCCGACCACGAGATCGGGCTGCGCCGCCGCCTGCCCTCCGGGGTGCGTCTCTACACCGGCGACGACTTCAACTACCCGCAGCTGATCCGCGGTGACGAGCAGGGCTACTCGGACGCGCTCCTCGGCATCTTCGCGGCCATCGCACCGGCGGCCACGGCGGCCTTCGCCGCCCTGGACCGGGGCGACCTGGAGGAGTACGACCGGATCTTCGCCCCCACCGTGCCGCTGTCCCGGCACATCTTCGAGAAGCCGACCTTCTACTACAAGACCGGCATCGTGTTCCTCGCCTGGCTGGCCGGCCACCAGGACCACTTCACCATGGTCGGCGGCCTCCAGTCCGGCCGCTCGGTGCCGCACTTCGCCAAACTGATCGAGCTCGCCGACGCCGCCGGCCTGCTCCCCGACCCGGACCTGGCCGCACGCCGGGCCAACAGGTTCTTCGAGGTGACAGTGGGATGAACCGATTCTCCTTCAACCAGATCACCGCGAAACACTGGGCGCTGACCGACCTGGTCAAGGGCTGTGTGGACGCGGGCGTCGACAAGGTCGCGCTGTGGCGTGAACCGGTCGCCGAACACGGTCTCGAGCGCTCCGCCGCCCTGGTCCGCGACGCGGGGCTGACCGTCACGACCCTCTGCCGTAGCGGCTTCTTCCAGCTCGACGGCTGGTACGACGACAACCGCCGGGCCATCGACGAGGCTTCCACCTTGGAAACACCGGTTCTCGTCCTGGTCTCCGGGGGTCTTCCCGAGGGCTCCAAGGACATCGCCGGCGCCCGCGCACACGTCGCCGACGCGATCGCCCAGCTGGCGCCGCACGCGGCCGCCGCCGGAGTCACCCTGGCGATCGAGCCGCTGCACCCGATGTACGCGGCCGACCGCTGCGTCATCAACACCTGGGACCAGGCCATGTCGATCGCCGAACAGCACCCGGCCGGCCAGGTCGGCGTCACCGTCGACACGTACCACCTGTGGTGGGACGACACCGTACTGCCGAAGATCGAGGCGGCCGGCGACCGGATCGCCATCTACCAGCTCGCCGACTGGATCACCCCGCTGCCCGCGGGCGTCCTGACCGGCCGCGGCCTGCCCGGCGACGGTTGCGTCGACATGCGCGCCTTCCACGACGCCGTGGCCAAGGCGGGCTACACCGGCCCGATCGAGGTGGAGGTCATGAACGAGGAGCTGTGGCAGCGCCCCGGCCCCGACATCCTGGCCGCGACCATCGCCGGCTACCAGAGCATCTGACGCTCCACCCCCGGGCAGCTTCATCAGCACGCCGCCCGCGCTCACTGAACCACCGGTCCGCGGTCAACGACGCTCGCGGACCGGCTCAACCTCGTGCGCCGTCGTCAGGCCGCCCGCCGCTCCCCGTCCGGAGTCATTTCGGTGGCAGCGAACTCGCGAACGCCACGCCGGCCCGCAGCCAGCGCACCAATGCGTCGTCGTCCAGGCGTTCGCCGTCGACGACGACCCAGTTCCGCATGGGCCGCCGGGTGATGTCGAAGACCCGGGTGCCCGGTTCACTGAGGGCCACCTCCGCCGCCTGCTCACCGAGCCGCACGATGAGGTCGTCGCCCATCACGCCCACGGCCATGTTGCCGTGCACCATGAAGATGATTCCCCCGAACATCTTGCGATCACCGGCACCGTCGAGGTCCCTGAGCTCGTCCTGAATCCGATCCGCAAGCGCCTGATCAAAGGCCATACCTCAACCTATCGGCTCCCCGCCCGAGCCCTCGCCTCTCCGCCGCGCGCCCTTCTCGCCGCGCGCCGTTACCGGAGTGACTCGGCTCACATCAAAGGTTCGCCATGGCGGTTCGGGTGATCTTGCTGGCTGGGCGGTCGTTGCCGCTGCCGGTTCGGTGGGTGATATTTCTATTCAAGATCGGTCAGAGGGGGGCGATACGTGGCGGGGATCGACACCCCGGCGGGCTACACCCGGTTGCAGCGGATGAGCACCGGCGCCGAGGCTGATCTCTACCAGGCCTGGGACGAGCGGGCCGGACGCCGGGTGGCGCTGAAGCTCTTCCACCGTTTCGTCCGGGGCCGCGCCGAGGAGTCCGCGTTCGCCGCGCATGTCGCCGCGTCGGTCGGCCTGGGCGCCACCACCGCGATCGTCCCGGTCCGCTCCGGCGGGATCACCGCGACCGGACGGCCCTGGCTGGCGCTCGACCTCATCGACGGCCGTACCCTCGACGACGTGCTGCGCGACCGGCCCCCGTCGCCGGCCGAGGCCCTGCACCACGCGATCGTCCTGGCCGACGCGCTGGCCCGGACGCATGCGATGCGCCCGCGGATGGTGCACGGCCGGATCCGCCCGGAGGTCGTCCTGATCGGCGCGTCCGGCGAACCGATGCTCACCGGTTTCACGGCGCCGCTCGGGCGGACCGCGCCGGAGCCCCGCGACGACGTGACGGCCCTCGGCGCGCTGCTCTTCCGGGTGCTGACCGGCGACGACTGGCCCGGTGACATCGACCGCGCCGACCGGATCATCTCGGCCTGGCCCGGTCTGTCGCGGCTCTTCGACGAGGTGCTCACGCCGGTTCCGGCGGTCGACAGCATGGCGGGCTTCGCGGCCCGGTTGCGCCAGGTGTGGCACGCCTCCGGCGCGACGATTCCGCTGCCCGCGGCGCCCGGCCGGGAGATCACCCCGGCGTCACCGGTGGTCCTTCCGGCAACCCCTCCGGCGTACGTCTGGAAGCGCCGAATCGCAGCGATAACCCTGGTGGCGGCTCTGCCCGTGACGATCGGCGCGGTACTGCTGTACGGGAAGCTGACCGACTCGTGGCGGCTCACCATGCCGCCGGCCGTGATCACCGGGATCGTCGAGAGCGGCCACTGAAAACGGGGGCTGCGCGAAACATCGACGACACCTACGATCTTGCTACCGCGCGGTAGGTAACCGCCGGAGCCATGGGGGAGGATCCACAATGGTCCGTTCCGTCTGGCTGCCTCGCATCACCTTCACCGTTCTCACCACCGCATCCGCCGTGGCATTCGCGGCGCCCGCGCAGGCCGCCACGGTCGGCGTGGCCTCGGTCGTGGAGACGACGAAGGTGCAGTTCAAGGCAGCCGCCAAGTATCAGAACAGCGTCGTGCTGACCCGCTCGGGCAACACGATCACCATTGACGACCGGGTGGCGCTCAAGGCCGGCCCCGGATGCAAGCCGGTCAAGAACGACAAGACCAGGGTCACCTGTACGACGTCCAAGGCGCCCACCCTGCTGCGCGTCTACCTGTACGACTACGCCGACGCGGTCTCCAACCGCACGAACGTCCCGCTCAGCGCGAGCGGCGGCGCCGACAACGACACCCTCGTGGGCGGTTCCGCGGCCGACGTCCTGTACGGCGACGCCGGCCATGACGCCCTGTACGGCGGCGCCGGCAACGACGGCATCTGGGGCCTCGACGGCGACGACCGGATCTCCGGCGGCGACGGCGACGACCGCCTGTACGGGTGGACCGGCGCCAACCAGGTGTCCGGCGGCAACGGCGACGACCACGTCGAGGTCTGGACCGGTGGCAGCCGGGTCTGGGGTGACGCCGGCAAGGACACCATCTACGGCAGCAACGAGGCCGACCGCATCTCC
This sequence comes from Actinoplanes lobatus, assembly GCF_014205215.1. Taxonomy (NCBI): domain Bacteria; kingdom Bacillati; phylum Actinomycetota; class Actinomycetes; order Micromonosporales; family Micromonosporaceae; genus Actinoplanes; species Actinoplanes lobatus. The sequence continues at coordinate 1,992,441 of NZ_JACHNC010000001.1, read as the reverse complement.
GGCGGCGCCGACTACGACCAGCTGTTCGGTCAGGGCGGCAACGACGTCATCGACGGCGGCGACACCCGCGACTACCTGCGTGGCGGCGAGGGCGCCGACTCGCTCTACGGCGCGGCCGGCAACGACGTGGTCTTCGGCGACGGCGGCAACGACCTGGTGTCCGGCGGCGACGGCGACGACGAGCTGCGCGGCGACTACGGCGACGACGTGCTCTACGGCGGCGAGGGCATGGACCGGATGCAGGGCGACTGGGGCCGGGACCGGTTGTACGGCGGCGGCGCCAACGACTTCATCGACGCCGGTACCCTGGCGGGCGAGGGTGAGAAGGAGGCTGTGGACGCCGACTACTACTCCGGCGGCGCGGGCGACCTCGACATCGTCTACTACGACCGCTACCAGCACTCGGACGTGACCGCCGACGCGGACGGCGTCATCGGTGACGACGGCGCCGACGGCGAGGGCGACACCATCGAAGCCGACGTCGAGCGCCTTACCGGCGGCGGCGGTGACGACGAGCTGACCGGCGGGTCCGGCGCCGACGACCTGGATGGCGGCCCTGGCAACGACCGCCTCCACGGCCTCGGCGGTGCCGACTACCTGCTCGGCGGCGAGGGCGACGACTACCTCGACGGTGGCGACGACGGCGTGGAGGACCAGCTCGACGGCGGCGAGCACGTGACCGAGCCGTCCGGCGACAGCTGCGTGCAGTGGGAGTTCGACCGCTTCCAGCGCTGCGAGATCCTCGTAACCCCCTGACCGGGCCTTGACGACCCGGGCCGGCCATTTATGATCTTGGTTCCCGCGCGGCGCATCGGCCGCCGGCTCTCAGGGGAGCATCCACTGTGTCCCGTCATATCTGGCTGTCCCGGGTCGGCATGACCCTTCTCGCGACGATCTCGGCAGGTGTGCTGGCCACGCCCGCACAGGCCGCCACGAGCGGCGTCGCGTCCGTCTACGCGACCACCAAGGTCCAGTTCAAGGCCGCCGCCGGCAGGACCAACCGCCTGGTGATCACCCGCTCCGGCAGCACGGTGATGATCGACGACGCGGTAGCGGTCAAGCCCGGAACCGGCTGCAAGGCCGTGAGCGGCGACAAGACCAAGGTCACCTGCAAGCTCCCGAAGGCCCCCACCGGGCTGCGGATCTACACCTACGGCGGCGCGGACACGGTCACCAACCGCACCGCCATCCCGCTGACCGCCGACGGCGGGGCCGGCAACGACGTGCTCACCGGCGGATCGGCTGCCGACGTGCTGAACGGCGGAACCGGCAACGACAAGCTCTACGGCGCGGCCGGCGACGACACGCTCGACGGCGGCAGCGGCAACGACGTCATCTCCGGCGGCGCCGGGTATGACCTGCTCCGTGGCCAGACCGGCAACGACTTCATCGACGGCGGCTCCCACGCGGACGTGGTCGAGGCCGGCGCGGGCGCGGACATGGTGCTGGGCGGCACCGGCCACGACTACCTCTCGGGCGAGGCCGGCCCGGACCGGATCGACGGCGGGCCCGGCAACGACAGCATGGCCGGTGACGACCCGCTGAGCCACGCGGTGTCGGCCGATGTCCTCATCGGCAACACCGGGCTCGACCTGGTCGACTACTACAACTACCTCGATCCGGTCCGTGTCGACCTGGGTGGGCCGGCGGGCAACGACGGCCAGGCGGGTGAGGGCGACACCGTCGGCGATGACGTCGAGTGGATCTGGAGTGGCAGCGGCAACGACGTCCTGATCGGCAACGGCGCGGCCAATCTCATCCGGGGTGGCGACGGCGACGACGAGATCCGGGGTGGCGGGGGCTACGACGACATCTCGGGAGGGTGGGGAGACGACGTCGTCCACGGCGGCGACGCACGCGACTTCATCCACGACACCGCGGGTGTCGACACCTTCTTCGGTGAGGGCGGCGACGATCTGCTCCGTACGGACACCGGCGACTTCGAAAACGATGCGGACCGCCTCGACGGCGGTGAGAACGCCACGGCGGCCGGGGACGAGTGCGACTACGCGGCGCCGGATGTGGTGGTGAACTGCGAGCGTTAGCTCGTCGAGCCCTGGGCGCGGAGCTCCACCAGGAGGCCGTCGCGGTCGGTGAGGACCGCGCCCAGGATGCGCCGGCCCGCGGCGAGCAGGTCGGCGACGTCCGGGGTGCTGAGCATGTACATGACCAGGGCGCCGTCGCGGAACGATGTCACGATGCCGGCCCGGCGCAGGACGGCGAGCTGCTGGGAGAGGTTCGACGCCTCCACGTCGATCTCGGCCAGCAGGTCGCGGACCGGTTTCGGGCCGTCCTGGAGGAGTTCCAGCACCCGGATCCGGACCGGGTGGCCGAGAGTCCGGAACATCTCGGCCTTCGCCTGGTACAGCGGCACTGACACCATGCGTCCCCTCCGCCTAGACCCCGGCTCTACCGACGCCCAACTTCGGAGAATCGGGCGCGGTTACGGCGTACCCCCAAGGGTTTTCGATCCGTGAGCGTGACCACGACGGACCGCAACGTGAAGCCATGAGCAGTTTCTGACTTGAAGAAAACCGCAACTCGGCCGTCGTACACCTGAAGATCCCATGACCGGATGAGGTCGAGGCGCACATCGTGTGCGACCGGTTACCGCCGGTGTCCATCACGCTCAGGCCCAGACCCGAGGAAGTGGGAGGACACCCGAGATGCCGGACATGGACGTAGCCCTCAAGGACGCGATGCAGATCGACGGCGCCATCGGCGTCGCCCTGGTCGACCGATCCAGCGGTATGGCGCTGGGCATCGCCGGCGGGGGCAGGGACTTCGATCTCCAGGTGGCGTCGGCCGCGAACACCGAGGTGGTACGGGCGAAGCTGCGCACCATGGAGATGTTGAGCCTGCACGAGAAGATCGAGGACATCCTGATTTCACTGGACACCCAGTACCACCTGATCCGGCCGTTGACCGGCCGTTCCGGGCAGGGCCTGTTCCTCTACCTGGCGCTGAACAAGGATCGTGCCAATCTGGCCCTGGCCCGGCACCAGCTGCGGCGGATCGAGGTGGCTCTGGATATCTGAGCGTTTCCCGGTCCGTTTCGAGCGGTGGACCGGGGACACTCGAGGCGGGAGGTGGTCGACTGTGCTCGCCCCGCCGATGGCCGAGGTCCGCACCGCCATGATGATCCAGTGGTGGCGCCGGATGACGTTTCTGCACTGGCGTTACCCGGCCGAGGTGGTGGGCCCGCTGCTTCCGGCCGGGCTCACGCCGGACGCCAAGGACGGCCTGGTCTGGGTGGGCATGCTCCCGTTCCTGATGGACGAGATCCGCCCACCCTGGCTGCCCGCCCTGCCCTGGCTCTCCACTTTCCCGGAGACCAACCTGCGCACGTACGTACGCGGTCCGGACGGCGGTGCCGGGATCTATTTCTTCTCGCTCGACGCCGCCCGGCTGCCGGCCGTGGTGACCGCCCGGGCCGGTCTCAATCTGCCGTACCGGTGGTCGCGGATGACACTGTGTACCGACGGCGACGTGACCGTGTATCGCGGCAGCCGTCGCTACGAGCCGCGCGGTGCCGGGTATCGGCTCCGGGTCCGGTCCGGAGAGCGGTTCCCGGACGCCGAACTGGGCCGGATCGACCATTTCCTGACCACCCAGTACCGCCTCTACACCGTGGTCGCCGGCCGCCTGACCAGCGTCGATGTGTGGCATCCGCCGTGGGTGCTGCACCGGGCGCGGGTACTCGATCTGGAACAGGATCTGACCACGGCGGCCGGTCTGCCGATGCCGCACGGCGCCCCGCTGGTGCATTCGTCGCCCGGCGTGCGAACCCGGATCGGTCTACCCAGGGTGATCCGCTGACCGGATTCGCACATCTGTTCGAGTTATCCACAGGCTGTGTGCACAGCCTGTGTGTATCGCTTGTCAGTAGCGATCGCCGGTGTCGACGTGCCGGTGGATCAGCGCCCAGACGCCCGGCAGCAGAGCCGCCGCCAGCAGCGTCTTCAGCACATCACCCAGCAGGTACGGGGTGAGGCCCAGGCTCAGCGCGGTGGTCAGGCCGATGCCCGTGGAGAACGCCAGCCACGGCACCCCGACCAGGTAGATCAGCCCGTTGCCGGCGGCCATCAGCCCGACCGTGTGGACCGGGCGGCGGTCCCCGCCGAGGGCCGCCAGCTGGCCGGCCAGGGCGGCCGCCAGGACGAACCCGATCAGGTAGCCGGCGGTGGCCGAGGGCCAGCCGGAGGCGCCGTCCGCGAACCACGGGACGCCCAGGGCGCCGGCCACCACGTACAGCAGCATGCCGGCGGCGCCGCGGGTCGCGCCGAGGGTGGCGCCCGCCAGCAGGACGGCGAAGGTCTGCCCGGTGATCGGGACCGGGGAACCGGGGACCGGGAGGGAGATCTGCGCGGCCAGGCCGACCGCGGCGGCCGCTCCGACGGTGAGCACCACGTCCCGGACCAGCGAACGGCCCCACACGTCGGCCAGGACGCCGGTGGGCCGCCCGGCCGTCATTCCGTACACGCTGTAAGTCACCGGGGGCCCTCCTGTCCGTACATCTAGGAGGCACCTTATGGCCCTCCCGGCCCGAGCGGCAGATCTGAGTGACGAACGTGATCAGCTGGTGATCGTTCCGCCGGCGCCGCAGGTGCGGCGCCGGCGGAACCGGGCTCTCAGAGTGTGAGAGTCCAGGTGTTGATGTAACCGGTGTCCGACGAGTAGACGTCCTGCGCCTTGAGACGCCAGGTGCCGTTCGCCGCCTCGCTCGACAGGTTCGCGGTGTAGGTGGCGCTGATGTTGTCGGTGCTGTCGGAGCTGGACGTCGCCTTCAGGGCGTAGGTGGTGCCGTCCGGCGCGACCAGGTCGAGCTTCACGTCACCCCGGTACGTGTGGACGACGTTCACCGCGATCGTCGAGGTGGACGACGCGCTGCGGGCACAGCCGCTGATCACGATGTCGCTGTAGATCGCCGAACCGGCGTCCGGGATCGAGACATCGGTGGCGTTGGTCCCGGTGCAGCTCGCCGGCGCGGTCGTCGGCGAGGTGGTGGGCGATGCGGTCGGCGACGTGGTGGGCGTGCTGGTGGTGCAGGTCGGGTCGGCGGTCTGCGCCGGCACGCTGACCGCGTCCCAGGCGGCCTTGGTCTTGTTGAACAGGCCACAGGTGCTGTCCAGGGCCTTGGCCGAGGTCAGCGTCCAGGTGCGGTACTTCAGGTACGACGAGCTGGAGGTCTTCATCAGCATCGCGTTGTAGAAGATCTTGGTGGCGGTCTGGATGCCGACGCCGGTCAGGGCGCCGGTGCCGCTGCACCGGGTGCTGGCCGGCTGCCCGTTGGTCGGGCTGGTGCCCTCGGCGAGCAGGTAGAACCAGTGGTTGCCGGGACCGGCCGCGGCGTGCACTTCCTGGCTCGGGGTGCTGCTGGAGTAGCAGTTGTCGTCACCGGCGAGCGACGGGTTGTACATGTACCGGATCGGGCCGCTGCCGACCAGGTTGACCTCCTCACCGACCTGGTAGTCGGCCGGGTCGTTGGCGTTGGCGGCGTAGGCCTCGGTGGCCGCGCCGAAGACGTCGCCGACGAACTCCTGCGTGCCGTTGGCGGAGATGCCGCCGGGGGTGTTGTCGTCGATGCCGTGGCCGATCTCGTGACCCACCACGTCGAGCGACGAGATCCACTGGCCGGCGCTGTTCTTGCCGATCTGGACCTGGGTGCCGTCGTAGTAGGCGTTGGTCTCGTTCAGGCCGACGCGGATCGGCCAGGCGCCGCCGCTGCTGGTGAAGCCGGTGCGGCCCAGCCAGCTGGAGAGCATCGCCTTCTGCTTCTGCGCCGCGTAGAACGCGTCCACGCAGCCGGTCTCCTTGTTGGTGCCGGTGCCGTTGCCCCACGCGTTGTCGGTGCCGCTGAACACCGTGTTGGTCGACGAGTCCTGGCAGCTCAGCGTGGTGATCGACGGGTCACGCAGGCTGTACGTCGAGCCGGACAGCGTGGTGTCCAGGGTGACCGAGCCGGTGATCCAGCCGGTGCCGGTGCCGCTCACCCCGGTGACGTTCTCGTGGGTGCGCAGGACCGAGCCGGAGGCCGCGTCCACGTCCACGGTGAGGCGGCTGACGCCCAGTTCACCGTGATCGTTGACCCGGGTGCCGTTGATGATGGACTCCCAGGCCAGCGCCGGGGCGCCGGTGGTGTTGACCACGACCAGGCGGGTGCTCTCGACGTTCTTGATCGTCTTGAGCTCGCCCTTGGCGATGGTCACGGTGTCGGCCGCGGAGAGCTTCGGGGTCACCGAGAGCTCACCGATCGGCTGAGTCTGTGCGACCGACGTGTACTTCGTCTGCCCGGCCGCGTCGGTGACCACGACGAAGTCACCGCCGATGACCGGCAGTCCCTTGTAGGTGCGGTCGTAGGGCACGTACTGCAGGTTGTCCGTGGTGATCACCTGGTGCTGCACGAACGCCTCATCCGCGCTGGCCTGCAGCACTGATGGGCGGTCGGCGACGAGGGCCGACGCGGTGCCCGCCGCCCGGGCCGCGACGGCGGCCGGGTCGGTGGGAGGCAGGGCGGTCGCCGGTCCGGCGACCGCCACCATCGCGGACGCCGCCGCGGTGGCGGCGGTCAGCGCGATGACGACGGGGGTACGGGATTTCACGCCTTCTCCTCTCCCGCCCGGGGGATGGCGGGCGGGCCTCGACCGTCCCGGGAAGGGGCGGTGGGTCACACCGAGGTGACTTGAGGTGAGACGTTAGATATCGACCGGCGTCAGCGAATCGGGGAAAACCCTTGCGATCACTCGCCGACTTCGCTGACCTCCACGAAGGGCGCGCCGTTGAACCACTGCGCGTGAATGATGAAGCTGTGGTTGGTCTCGTTGAAGTAGACCGCCAGGTTGACGTCGGAGCCGGTCTTCTCCACCCGGTAACCGTCCGCCGGAGTGGCGGTGACCAGGGAGACGATGCCCTCGCTGGTCATCTTGACGACCGCCGTGCCACCCTCGGTGGTGAAGGACCGGACGTACGTCTTCACGCCGTCACTGGTGGTGACGGTCCACCCGTCCTCGGTGGTGGTCGCCGGCTTCGTCGTGGCGGCCGGCGTGGTCGTGGCGCCGGTGGGCCGGGCCGACGAGGGACGGGTCCGGCCGGGCTTCGCGGACGTGGTGGGCCGGGTGGTCCGGGCCGGTGCGGTCGTCTCGGCCGGCGGCGGCGCGTCGCTGGTCTCGGAGACCGCGGCGGGCGCCGGAAGCTGATCGATGTCCGGCAGCGCCCCGTTGTCGGCGCGGGCCGCGGTCAAAACCGGCGACAGCGCCACCGAGCCGAGCACGATGCTGGTCGCGGTGGCCAGGCACCAACCCGCTATCGGCACCCACCTGGAAGATCGCACGCGGCCATCTTCTCACCCGGTCTTATGGTTGTCGCCATGGCGATGATCCTGTTGGTCGAGGACGACCGCATCATCACGGCCGCGCTGACCCGTGCGCTGACCGACGCCGGGCACGTGGTGCGCCCGGTCGGTCAGGCTGCCCAGGCGCTGAAGATCGTCACCCAGGAGCGGCCGGACCTGGTGATTCTCGACCTTGGACTGCCCGACATCGACGGCACCGACGCGCTGCGGATGATGCGGACCGTGTCCGACGTACCGGTGATCGTCGCCACTGCCCGCCGGTCGGAGGCGGACATCATCGCGCTCCTCTCGGCCGGCGCCGACGACTACGTGACCAAGCCGTTCTCCGGCGGCCACATCCTGGCCCGCATCTCGGCGGTGCTGCGCCGCGCCCGGACCACCATCGAGCAGCAGCCCAACACCATCACCGTGGGTGAACTGGTGATCAAGCCGCGGCAGCGCCGGGTGGAGCTGCGTGGCGAGCCGTTGCAGCTGACCCGGCGCGAGTTCGACGTTCTCGCGTATCTTGCCGAGCGGGTCGGCCAGGTGATCAGCCGGCGCGAGCTGATGAACCAGGTGTGGCAGCAGGCCCGGATCGGCGAGGAGCAGACCATCGACGTCCACATCTCGTGGCTGCGCCGCAAACTCGGCGAGACCGCCGCGAAACCGCGCTTCCTGCACACCGTCCGAGGAGTGGGCGTCATGATGGTCGATCCGCAATGAGGTGGGCGCTCAACCGGCTGGCGCTGGCCATCACCTCGATGGTGGCCCTCGCCTTCCTGGTGCCGCTCGCGGTGGCCACCCGGCAGATCGCGTACGACCGGGCCATCTCGGACGCACGGCAGCAGGCCACCTCGATGGTCACCGTGCTCGGTGTCGACAGCGACCTGGTGTCCCTCACCAACGCGGTGGCCAGCACCGCCGCGGGCAGCGCCGGCAACCTGGCGGTCCACCTGCCCGGCATCGAGCCGATCGGCGCCAGCCACCTCAGCGACGCCACCGTGCGGCGGGCCGCGCAGGACCGCCGGGCCGCCACCGCGGACAGTGCCGGCGGCGTCGCCTACCTTCAGCCGACCGTGCTGACCGACGGCCGGACCGTGGTCGTCGAGGTGTTCATCCCCGAGGCGGACACCCGGCGCGGCGTCGGCACGGCCTGGCTCTACCTGGGCGCGCTCGCCGTCGTCCTGGTCGGCGGCTCGATCCTCTTCGCCGACCGGCTCGGCAGCCAGCTGGTCCGGGCCACCCGCGGGCTCGCGGCGGCCAGCCGCCGCCTCGGCGGCGGCGAGCTCAACGAGCGGATCACCCCGATCGGCCCGAGCGAGCTGCGCGACGCCGCCACCGCCTTCAACGGCATGGCCGACGATCTGCGGCGCCTGCTCGACCGGGAGCGCGAGCTCGCCGCAGATCTCTCACACCGATTGCGTACGCCCCTGACGGGTCTTCGTCTCGACGTGGAGGCGATGCCACCCGGCCCGATCGCGGAGCGGATGCGGCAGGCGTGCGACCTGCTCGACGAGGAGCTGGAGGCGATCATCACCGGCGCCCGGCTGGGCAGCATCGAGAAGCGCGGCTCCCAGCAGTGCGACCTGGTCGAGGTGCTGGCCGACCGGCTGGCCTTCTGGTCGGTGCTGGCCGAGGACCAGGAGCGCCCGTGGGAGGTGGTCGGCGGCAACGAGCCGGTGATGATCCCGATGTCGGCCGCCGACGTGATCCTGGTGGTGGACGCGCTGCTCGGCAACGTCTTCTCGCACACCCCGGACGGCACCGCGTTCCGGGTCAGCGTCTCGGCCAGCGGCCTGCTCGTCGACGACGCCGGCCCCGGCATCCCGGATCCGGAGACCGCCGTGCGGCGTGGCGTGAGCGGCGCCGGCTCCACCGGTCTGGGCCTGGACATCGTGCGCCGGACCGCGGAGACGGTCCGTGGGCAACTGGTCATCGACCGTAGCCCGCTGGGTGGCGCGCGCATCGGATTCCTTCTCCACGCGCCCGTTCTCGAGCCTGCTGACCAGCGCAGACGTCGGTAGGGCAGGCTTTTAAAGGGGTTTGACGGTTCCGTTAAGGCTCCGTTATGGCAGCCACTCCTAATGTTCGGCCGGTAACTGCCAGGTCGAACCGTTGGAGAGCTGACATGCGCAGGAAGATCGCCTACCCGCTGGCCACCCTCGGGATGGTCGCCTCCACCCTGGCGGTCGCGTCGTCGCCCGCCCTCGCACACGGCTACGTCTCCTCGCCCCCGAGTCGGCAGGCGCTCTGCGCGGCCGGCACGGTCGCGAACTGTGGCGCCATCCAGTTCGAGCCGCAGAGCGTGGAGGCCCCGAAGGGGTCCAAGCAGTGCAACGGCGGAAACGCCAACTTCACGGTCCTGAACGACGAGTCCAGGAACTGGCCGGCCACCACCGTCGGTAGGTCGGTGACCTTCAACTGGGTGCTGACCGCCCGGCACCGGACCGCCACCTGGGTGTACTACGTGGACGGCGCCGAGGTCGCCTCGTTCAACGACAACAACGCCATCCCCGCGGCCACCGTCTCGCACACCGTCGACCTGAGCCGGTTCTCGGGCCGGAAGACGGTCCTCGCGGTGTGGAACATCGGGGACACCGTCAACGCCTTCTACAACTGCGTGGACGTCAACGTCGGCGGTACCGGCTCGACGACGCCGACCACGGCGCCGACCACGGCCGCGCCGACCACCGCTCCCACCAAGGCGCCCACCACCGCTCCCACCAAGGCGCCCACCACCGCGCCGACGATCGCCCCGACCAGCACGACCGCTCCTGGGAAGGGGGTCGCGTGGGCTCCGGGAGTGTCGTACAAGACCGGTGACGTGGTGAGCTACGAGGGCGTCTCCTACCAGTGCCGCCAGGCGCACACGTCGATCCGCAGCTGGGAGCCCGGCATCTGGACGCTCGCCCTCTGGCTGCCGCTGTGAAGGCCCGTCACGTAGCCGCCCTGGTCGTCGCGGCCGCGCCGTTCCTGCTCGGGGCGTGCGGCACCGCGGTCGACAAGCAGGAGGCCGCGCCGGCCGCCACGGCCCCGGCGCAGAACGTCAAGAACGTCTCCGAGATCACCGCCGGGTCGACCTTCAACGACACCGACGTGATGTTCCTCCAGATGCTGATCGACAACCAGCAGCAGGGGCAGCAGATGGCGCAGATCGCCGCCAAGCGGGCCGGTCGCCCCGAGGTCGTCGAGCTGGCCAAGGCCGTACAGGTCACCCAGGCCGACGAGATCAAGATGATGACGAACTGGCTCACCGAGTGGGGCAAACCCGCCACCCTCGACGAGCGGACCAGTCTGCACGCCGATCACGGTGGTCTGCCGGCCACCAGCGAGAAGGAGATCGCGGCGCTGAAGACGATGAAGAAGGCGCAGTTCGAGACCGCCTTCCTCAACCTCTTCCTGGGCCACCAGCACAACGCCGTCGAGTTCGCCCAGCTCGAACTCTCCAAGGGCGGCAACGAGCAGGCCAAGGCCTTCGCCGAGCGGGTCAAGCAGTCCCGCACCGACCAGGTCCAGCAGATGCTCAAGCTGCTCGCCGGCTGAATCAGCGGGACCAGAATGGGACGGCCCACCCGGGTCGTCCCATTCTTGCTCTTCAGGCAGGTTGGTCCGCATACCTTATGTGCATGCTTGCCTGGTTCCTCTCCGTCACCCTTGCCGCCGGCGCGGCAGCGAGCCCAGCCGCCGCGGCCGTCACGCCGGTCTGGGACCACCCCGGCTACGACGCCGAGAACAGCTACTACAACCCGGCGGAAAACGTGATCAACGCCGGCAGCATCCGGCGGGTCGGCAAGAAATGGCAGGTCAAGCTCCGGTCCAGCGACACCAGCTGCTCCGGCTGGTCGGCCCCCCTGCTGTCCGGAGGGCGCGTCGTCGCCAGCGACCAGCTCGGCGTCTCGGCCTACGCGGCGGACACCGGGCGGCTGCTGTGGCGTTACGACTGGGACGACCCCGGCGACAACGGGACACCACGGCTGGGAGTCGTCGACGGGCTCGTCATCCTCGCCAACAACGGCTGCAACTCACAGAGCGACCCGGACGGGCAGATCATCGCCCTCGACCTGCGCAGCGGGCTGCCCCGCTGGAGCCAGAGCACGGACATCCCGGTGAACGACACCGCCGTCGACAAGGGCGTCATCGTGGTGTCCGGTGGATCGCCCTCGGACGAGGACAAGGTCGTGGCGTTCTCGGCCCGGGACGGCCGGACCCTCTGGACCAAGGCGAAACACCTGTCCTCCGGGGTGTCCGCGAACGGGACGATCCTGCTGCGCCGGACCGACGGCAGCGAGGCCGCCGAGGGCGAGAGCGCCGCCGTGGACATCGTCAGCGGGCGGGTGCGATGGACCCGCAAGGCCGACTGGACCGCGGAAGCCGCCGACCCGGACGGCACCCGGTTCTACGTCCGGGACAAGCAGGCCGAACGGCTCAGCGCCGTCCGGGTCGCCGACGGGCAGCCCACGTGGACGGCGCCGCCGCTGCTCCAGTCCATGATCGCGATCGACGGGAACCGGCTCTACCGAGTGTTCGACCAGGGCATCGAGGCGCTCCGGGTGACCGACGGGAAACGGGTCTGGAGCGTACGGGCGGCCGCCGACATGGCCCAGCCGGTCCGGGCCGGTGGACTGCTCTACAGCGCCGGGCAGGTGCGGAAGGCCGCCGACGGGACGGTGACCGGGCCCGCCTACGACGGAGCGGTCATCGTCGCCGGCGGGCGGATCCATCAGGTGCTCGACGGGACGCTCAGCGCGTACGCCCCCTGAGCCGCCGATGCCGGAGGTGCAGGGAGAGGAACCCGACCAGGACCGACGCCGACGCCAGCGAGACGAAGATCATCAGCGCGCCGACCGCCCACAGGCCGGTCTCGTCATCGGAAGCCGTCATGCTGAACGCCGCGGTGAACCCCAGCGTCATGGCGGCCGCCGCGGACAACGGCAGCACACCCAGCTGCACGGCGCCGAACATGATCACGATCAGGCTCAGGACGCAGCCCACCACCTGCCACGCCTGGTACGGGCCACTGCCGTCGGCCTGGTACTCGTGGTCCCAGCCCAGCCAGCCGAACCAGGTGAGCGCGGAGAGGACGGCCACGGCGAGGGCGCCGACCGTCTGAAAGATGGAGCGGGCCCTGGTGGGCTGCGCGGGAACGTCGGTCATGGCAGGGAGCGTAATCCGGGTGCTTCACCCGTACCGGGAAAGGTCTTTCTGAGGAGCGCAACCATGCAGGTTGCGATTGCGGTGTTCCGGAGGCTCCGGCCGAAGCGGAACGCGAGGCCGGCCCGAAGAGGGAGGCGGCACCGAGAGACGGCGCCACTTTCCTCGTGGGGGTGCCGCCGCCTTGGCTCCGATGTTCGCGCCGCTCCGAGAGCGCAACTACCGCCTGTGGGCGGCCGCCGACCTGGTCTCGGTCAGCGGCACGTGGATGCAGGTGCTGGCGCTGAACTGGCTGATCCTGACGGCGACCGGCTCGGCCACCGCGATGGGCGCGGTCATCATGCTGCAATCGCTGCCGGTGCTGCTCCTCGGCAGCTGGGGCGGCGCGCTCGCCGACCGCCTCCCGGCCCGGCCGCTGCTGATCACCTTCCAGGCGCTCCGCGCTCTGCTCGCCCTCGCCCTGATCCTCCCCGCCCTCCTTCCGGCCGCATTCGCCGGCGGCAACTGGCTCATCTACGGCGTCGCACTCGCCTCCGGCGTGATCGGCGCCTTCGAAGGCCCGGTGCTCGGCCGCTTCGGCTCGGCCCTCGTGCCCAAGGACACCCTGGCCTCCGCCGTGGCGCTCGGCTCCGTCCTCAACTCGGCCGGCCGCATCGGCGGCATGGCCCTCGGCGGCGTGCTGATCGGTATCACCGGCCCGTCCGCCCTCTTCCTGATCAACGCCGTCTCGTACCTCGGCGTGATCGCCGCCCTGCTCGCCATACGCCTCGGTGACATGCGCACCCTCGCCTCCGCCCCCGCCGGCCAGGGCGGCGTGCTGGCCGGCTTCCGCTACCTGCTCGGCCAGCCGGTCATCCTGATCGTCCTGGCGCTGTCGTTCGTGCTCGGCTCCCTGGGCCGCAACTACCAGGTCTCGATGGCCGCCATGGTCTCCGGCCCGCTGGGCGGTTCGTCCGGATCGTACGGTCTGGTGTCGACGGTCTTCGCGGTCGGCGCGGTCGCCGGCGGCCTCCTGCTGGCCGGCAGCGGCCGCTCCACCCTGCGCGTCCTGCTCGGCGCTGGCCTCCTGATCAGCGTCCTGCAATTCTGCTCCGGCCTGGCCCCGAACATCCTCGGCTTCGCCGCCCTGATCCTGCCCATCGCCGCCGGCGCCGTCATCGTCGACACCATCGTCTCCACCCGCGTCCTGCTCGACACCCGCGAGGAGATGCGCGGCCGCGTCCTCGCGACCGTCGGCATCGTCTCGTCCCTCTCCGCGATCGTCGGCGCCCCCGCCATCGGCTGGCTCTGCGACTCGCTGGGCCCCCGCGGCGCCCTCCTCCTGGCCGGCACGGTCACCACGACCGCGGCGGTGGCGGGTGGGCTTGCGCTGGTGCGCTTGAAGGGGCGGTCGCTCAGCCTGGCATTCCTGCTGGGTCGCCCCACCGAACAGCCCGCCTGACCCACACCGGCGATGCCGCCCGATCTTCCCGCCGGGCGGCATTCTCTGGTTTCTCCGTCAAGAACGGAGAAGGTGACCGTCCTGGGAATCGGTGAAGGACGTGCCGTCACGCCAGATGGCGCCGATCCGTGCGACCTCCAACAGACCCATCAGGTCCTCGTTGGGCCGGCTGGGAAGAAGAATCGCCAGATCTACCTCGAAGTCCAGGTAGCGGCGGTAATCGTAGAGTTGGCCAACCGCGAACCGGAGAAGATCGCGATCCGTGGTCGCCTTCACTTCGATGAGGAGGTTGATGGATTGGTCGTAAAGATCGACACGAAGTGTTGATTCCGGTGCCTTGATCGCTATGCCACGCAGCCGTTGTCCTTTGGGATCCCGCCACACTCGGAACTGCTCCCGAAGTTCGGCCTCCGCCTGCTTGGCTTCCCTGACTGTCTCTTGAGTGGTGACGGCGACCGGCTCGGTGTTCGGCAGCTCTGGCGCGATTATCCGGACACCCGCACCGACGCGGCTCACCGAGAAGCCGCTGTTCAGCAGCGTAAGGCGGGAACGCGCTTGGGCCACGGCACGAGCCAAAGCCGCGGGATTCCCGCGGAGCGACTCCCAAATGCGGAGGGGTTCGCCAGTCAAGGGCTTCAACCCTTTACCCGGCTGATCGGTGCCGGCGAAGTTGCCGACCCGCCTGCTGACCGAGCTGGGACTGCGGCCGAGAAGGCTGGCTATCGCCACAACCTCGGGGTCACCGGTTCCCACCGTGCGGCCTCGTCGCAGCCAGAGATCGCCCACGATCCAGTATTCGTCGAGCAGCCATGGCAAACCGTCGCGAACGCCCATCGATAGCACTCCCCGCGTTTTCGGCGGACCGTATCGGTGGGCGCCCTAGCGGCGTGCCAAGAAGTCCGCGTCTGTGTCGTTCAGGGGTGCTCCCGGTGGGAGGTGTGCTCCTGGCGCGCGGTGTTCGATAGCGTGAAAGCGCACCTCACCCGCCGCCCACCGAGGGGAACAAGTGGAGCTCCTGCACTCCGGCAAGGTCCGGGACGTCTACGCCGACGGCGACGACCTGATCCTGGTCACCTCCGACCGGATCTCGATCTACGACGTCATCCTGCCCACGCCGATCCCGGACAAGGGCAAGATCCTCACCCAGCTCTCGCTCTGGTGGTTCGACCAGCTCTCCGACGTCATCCCGAACCACGTCATCTCGGCCACCGACGTGCCGGCGGAGTGGAGTGGGCGGGCCATCCGGTGTGAGCGCCTGGAGATGGTCATGGTCGAGTGCATCGCGCGTGGTTACCTGGCCGGGTCGGGGCTGAAGGACTACGAGCGCAACCGGACGATCTCCGGCAACGTGCTGCCGGAGGGGTTGGTGGAGTCGTCCCGGCTGCCGGAGCCGATCTTCACGCCGAGCACGAAGGAGCCGGTCGGCGGCGGCCACGACGAGCCGCTCACCTTTGAGCAGACGGTCGACCGGGTGGGTAAGGAGCTGGCCGAGGAGCTGCGCCGGGTCACGCTCGAGGTGTACCGCCGCGGGTCGGAGATCGCCGCCGCCAAGGGCATCGTCATCGCCGACACCAAGATCGAGGTCGGGTACGCGAACGGCACGCTGAAGCTCGGCGACGAGGTGCTCACGCCGGACTCGTCCCGGTTCTGGGGCGCCGACGAGTGGAAGCCGGGCAGCGTGCCCCGCTACCTGGACAAGCAGTTCCTGCGGGACTGGTCGGGGCAGCTCACCGACTGGAACCGGACGGCGCCGGGCCCGGAGATCCCGGACGAGGTGGTCGAGGCCACCCGTAACCGGTACGTCGAGGTCTACGAGCGCCTCACCGGCGACCGCTGGCGCTGACGGAAACGGCCCGGTGGCGAGGCGCCACCGGGCCGTTTTTCACGGATTCAGGCCCACTGGACCGTGGTCTCGTGGGGCAGGCGGGGCAGCCGGTCGCGCCACGCGTTCTCGCCCGGGTGACCCAGGTTGACGACGACCAGTGACCGGTAGCGCCCGCCGGGGAAGAACTCGGCGTCCACACCCGCCTTGTCGAAACCGCTCATCGGGCCGGCGACCAGGCCGATCGCCCGCGCCGCGAGGATGAAGTAGCCGATCTGGAGCCCGGCACTGAGGTTGCCGGCGGTCAGACGCAGGGCCTCGTTCGCCTCGTAGACGTCCTTCAGCCCGGGATTGTGCGGAAACACCTCGGGCACGTACTCGTGGAACGACGTGTCCAGCGCCAGCACGGCCACCGCCGGTGCGCTCTGCGATTTGGGCCGGTTGCCCTCGGCGAGATGCGGGATGAGGCGCTCCCGACCCTCCGCGCTGCGCACGAACAGCACCCGCAGCGGCTGCGTGTTCGCCGCGGTCGGCGGCCATTTGGCGAGATCCCAGAGCTCCGCGAGCTCCTCGTCGGTCACCGGCGTGGCCGCGAACGCGCTCGCCGTGCGCGCCTCGGTGAACAGCAGCGCCCGAGCATCCGCGGTCAGACCAGCTCTTGAAAAAGTATCCACTTCTAAAAAACTAGTGGCTTACCATCAGAAAGCCCCCGTGAAGATGATCACTAAGAACCGAAAATCCCTGTCGTAGCGGGGTGGGTGGTACAGACCGCTGCTCCCGCCGAGGGCCCGGCGCGTCTCGCTGGCCGCTGGCGCGTCCAGAACGCGAGCCCCACCGGGCGACGTGCGTGAGCGGTTGCGCTCCAAAACCTCAGGGCAGGTGCTCGTTGGCCCAGAGCGCGATCTGATCGAGAGCCGGCATCAGGGCGCGTCCGGCCTCGGTGAGCGTGTAGGAGACGGAGACCGGTGGGCCCTCGTCGACGGCCCGGATGATCAGGCCGGCCGACACCAGGCTGGACAGGCGGTTGGAGAGCACCGAGTCACTGATCCCGTCGATGCCGCGGGACAGCTCCCGGAAACCGACCGGGCCGTCGTGAAGCTTGCCCAGCACTGCGGCATTCCACCGGCGGCCGAGGAACTCGAAGGCCCGGGACAGCGCGGCGTCTCGGACCCGGCACGACAGCTGCTGCTCCTCATTCACCGCTGTCATGCTGGTAAAACTACACGGGCGAGCGCTGCGCGGTGCTCTGTTGCTGCTCCGACCAGTTGATCGGCATCTTGCAGGCGCCGCACGAGAGTTGCTCGCCGCAGGTTGGGCACCAGTCGTTGGTGCGACGGAGATACCACCCGAGGGCGACCCCGGAGAAGAGGCTGAGCAGCCCGACCACCGCCGAGACCGTGACCGCGCCGGTCATCGCAGCGGATTCCGGCGAACCAGGCGTAGAGCGCGCTGGTCGAGAGCCGGGTCGGCGTCGGCCCGCGACGTCACGTAGGGCGCCGTGAAGGTGTCCACGCCGGTGCCCCGATGGTTCTCCGGCCGGTAGGTGACCGTGACAGCGCGTGGCGAGGCCGCCTCGATGACACCCGCCCGCCAGCCGTCCCGGTAGACCCACACCGGATCTGCTGGCCGGTAGCTCTCGGCCGGGGCCACCTCTGCCGGGTCACGGTAGGGCGGGGTCACGGTGGGAGTGGACGCCATCAGGTTCGGCATGGGGGATTGCCTCCAAGGTGTCGAGGCGGTGCTCCGGTGTTTCATGAGCAACACCCACAACCGGCTGAGCAGCCGAAGATTTCGGCACGCTCCGTCAGCGGTTGGTACGTGTCTGTCAGCTATCATGCTCGTCATCAAGTGCGTTCGCAAGGCCGGATGCACGTGCATCCGCAATGAACGAACGATCGTGAGGCCGCGATCCCGCCGGTACCGCGAGAAGGATCTCCGCTCTAGGATGCGTAAGGCTGCGCCGGCAGTCACAGAGCAGCGACGAGGAGTCAGGTGAGCGCGGGTTCGCAGGAGGAGGCGCCGGGAGGCGGCCCGACCGTGCTGCGCATCCTGCTCGGCTCCCAGCTTCGGAAGCTGCGGGAGTCGAGGGGGATCACCCGGGAGGCCGCGGGTTACGAGATCCGTGCGTCCGGATCGAAGATCAGCCGCATGGAGCTGGGCCGCGTCAGTTTCAAGGAACGTGACGTCGCGGACCTGTTGACCATGTACGGCGTGAGCGACTCGGCCGAGCGGGACGCGTTGATCAATCTCGCCCGCCAGGCCAACAACCCCGGCTGGTGGCAGCATTTCAGCGATGTCCTTCCGGGCTGGTTCCAGGCGTACCTCGGTCTCGAGGCCGCGGCCTCGCTGATCCGGACGTACGAGATCCAGTTCGTTCCGGGCCTGCTCCAGACGCCCGACTACGCCCGTGCCGTGATCATGTTGGGTCACGCCGGCGCCACCGCCGACGAGATCAACCGGCGGGTCGACGTTCGTCTTCAGCGGCAGCAGATCCTCACCCGTTCGGGTGGCCCGCAACTGTGGGCGGTGATCGACGAGGCGGTGCTGCGGCGCCCGATCGGCGGCGTCGAGGTGATGCGCGCCCAGATCGAGGCGCTCATCGAGGCGTCGAAGATGCCGAGCGTCCGGTTGCAGATCATCCCGTTCCAGGCGGGCGGCCACGCGGCGGCCGGCGGACCGTTCGCGATCCTGCGGTTCCCCGAGCCGGAGCTGCCCGACGTGGTCTACGTGGAACAGCTGACCAGCGCCATCTACCTGGACAAGCGCGAGGACGTGGACCACTACGCCATGGCGATGGAGCGCGTCTGCATCGACGCGGAACCGCCGAACCACACGCCGGAGATCCTCGGCAAGCTGCTGAACGAGGTCGGCCGCCCGGCCTGATCAGCACGAAAGGGCCGGCCGCGACATCGCGCGGCCGGACCCGGTCGAATGCCTGAGGGTCAGGCGATCAGGTTGTCGAAGTCTCCGTCGCGGACGCCGCCGAGGAACGCCTCGATCTCGGCCCGGGTGTAGATCAGTGCCGCACCCTCGGGATCGCGGGAGTTACGCACGGCAACATCGCCACCCGGCAGGACGGCGCACTCCACGCAGTTGCCACTTGGGTTGCTGCGCCGGCTCTTCTGCCAGGTGACGCCCTGCAGCTCGCCGGCAGGCATGCCGTTGACCACATAGGTCATTCCAAGCTCCCTAGATTTGCCCCGGATCGCCCATCGATCCGGGAATCGGTGGTCTCTGCGTGCCTAAACTGGGCGCTGATGCAAATGCACGTGCATCTGGCCTTGCGTAGTCACGAGATTCTGAGCATGATAACGCACGTACTGGTTCCTAGGGGTGTCACTCAGGGTGACATCTTTAGGTGACGGGTCGGCTGCGGAGCGACGTCTGCGGCCTCGGCGCGAGGCTCCCTGGCGGGGGCGTCCGAGCGAGAGGTGACGAGTATGTCGATACCCAACTTCGGCCCCGAGCACCCCGATTCGAGTGAGCCCGGCGCGTCCGACAGCTCGCGCCGGGCGAACCCGTTGGTCTACCGGGACGAGCCGTTCGCGGACGATGTGTTCGCGGCGTCGACCCGGGCCAGCGCGGTCACCCACCGTTTTGGATTGAGCCGGCCCGGCGGGACCATCCTGCGACGGCCGCCTGCCGAGGAGGATGAGTCCGACGCGCGTGACTGAGCTCGTCCGTTGCCACCGCCAGCAACGATCCGCCAGGCTGCCGCGGCCCCGGGCGCCGCGTGTCCGTGACCACCGGCTGCGGCCGAGCGGTCCGGCCTGGCCGGTGTACGAGTTCGCCGAATCGGACTACTGCTACGGCATCGGCCCGATCCGGATCCGCCTGCTCCGGGTGAACTGGGCACAGCCCATCCCGCACGAGGGAGACCTCTGGCTCGGCGTCCACGCCATCGTCATCGACCGCACCGGCCGCGAGGGTCCGGTCCGCGAAATGCTCGTCCGCGCCGACAGCGTGCCGGTCCCCCCGGCGTGCAAGCGCCCCCGCCTGAGGGTGTTGCGCAGCACGCCCGTTTGATCACCGGGTGGGCGGCGCGGTTCCCCGTGCTGGGCCGCCCACCCGGGTAGGGGCTCGACCACCTCGTTTTGCTCCATGGCAAACACCGGCGGTGGCGAGGTAGGTGGTTCCCCGACGTCGGCACGCCCCGCGGGCGCCGGGGAATCATCTGTCCCCAGTACCGGAGAAGGGGTTAAGGCTTGCGGGCCACGCCTGACCAGTAGTAGGCGGCCTCCGGGTTTTCGACCTTGCCGTCCGGGCGCCAGGCCGAGACCGGGACCAGGCCGGGCTCGAGGAGCTCCCAGTCGCCGAAGAAGCGCTCGACGGCCTCGCGGTTGCGGGCCACCAGGGTCATGCCGGCGCCGGTGGCGGCGGCGACCGCGGCGTCGACCTCGGCCGGGTTGAAGTCGGCGGTCGGGTGGGTGATGGCCAGGCAGCTGCCGGAGGGCAGGGCGTCGCGCAGCTCGGCGACCTTGGTCCACGGGTCGTCGGTGTCGGCGAGCAGCATCAGGATGGCGATCAGGGTGAGGCCGACCGGCTGGGTCAGGTCGAGGGTGTCGCGCAGGGCCGGGTCGTCGAGGATGGAGCGCGGCTTGCGGATGTCGGCGGCGATGTACTCACTACGGCCGGCGGGGTCGCTGATCATCAGGGCGCGGGCGTGGACCAGCACGATCGGGTCGTTGTCGACGTAGACGACGCGGGTCTCGGGTGCGATCTGCTGGGCGATCTCGTGCAGGTTGGGCCGGGTCGGGATGCCGGTGCCGATGTCCAGGAACTGGCGGATGCCCTCCTTGGCGACCAGGTCACGGGCCGCCCGGTGGACGAACTTCCGGTTCTCGCCGGCCATGTACTTCATGCCGGGGATGGCCTGGATGATCGCCTCTCCGACGGCACGGTCGACGGCGAAGTTGTCCTTGCCGCCGAGCCAGTAGTCGTAGATGCGGGCGGAGTGCGGCACGTTGATGTTGACCCCGGGCGGAGCCACCTCGGTGGGTGCGGAACTGCCCTCTGTCACGACCGCCTCCTTGCGACACAACCTGTCGAGCTCAAGCGCCATCAGCCTAGCCCGAACGATCGACCGACTTCACCCCCGCGATCGGGGATTTCAGGCGGCCGAGGCGTATCCCCGGGAGGCGGCCGAGACGACACGATCACGTCCGGCGTGCTTGGCAGAGTACAGGTGACCGTCCGCAGTGGACAGAAGGGTCGGCTGGGTGGGCGCCGGGACGTCCGCGGCGGCGGCGACACCGATGCTCACGGTGACCGGAAGGCCGTGCGTGAGGTCGCGCCAGTCATGCTCCCGGATCGTCCGGCGGATGCCGTCGAGCAGGGCGAACGCCCGGGCCGGAAGGGTGCCGGGCAGTACGACGAGGAACTCCTCGCCGCCGATCCGCGCGGTGAAACCCTCCGGGCAGACGGCCGCCGCCCCGTCCGCGATCAGGGCGGCCACCTTGACCAGCACCTGGTCGCCGACGCTGTGCGAGAGTCGGTCGTTGACCTGTTTGAAGTGGTCGAGGTCGACCAGCGCGATGGTGAGCGCCGGGTCCGACGCGATCAGGACGGGCAGCACCTCGTCGACGTGGCGGCGGTTGTGCAGCCCGGTGAGCGGGTCGCGGCGGGCCTGCTCGCGGAACCGCTCGGCCTCCTGCCGGGCCTCGACCGTCTCGAACATCGCCTGCCGGGTACGGGTACGCGCTTCCCGCTGGAGCGAGTGCAGATTCTGGTACGCCGTGAAGAACGTCTTGTGCACCGCGAACGCCTCGGCGAACTCGCCCCGGGCGGCGTGCAGCTCGGCCTGCTCCTGGTGCGCCCGGGCGAGGACGTCGACGAGGTCGCGTTCGGTGCACAGGGCCCGGCACTCGTCGAGGCTCTCCTGGGCCCGTGAATACGCCCTGAGGCCGCGCTGCGCCTGGGCGAGGGTCAACAGGTACTCCGGGAGGGCGTCGGCGTCCTCGTGGCGGCCCTCGGCATGCCGCTCGATGCACAGCCGCATGGTGGCCTCGGCCTCGGCGAACCGCCCGTTGCCGATCTGGATGGCCCCGACCGTGTCGAGGAAGGCCGGTTCGAGGGGGATGCCGCGTTCGTCGGCCAGCCGCTGGAGGCGTTTCGCGACCTCTTCGGCGCGCTGCTGGTGGCCGGTGTCGTACTCCGCGTAGGCGTGGTTGTTGAGCAGGCAGAGCAGGGCCGGTGACCCGCTGAGGACGGCGAGCTCCTCGGCCTGCGCGTAGCGGAGCCGGGCGGCGTCCATCGAGCCGGCCGCCCACAGCGCGTCGGCGAGTTTGGTGCGGTGCCAGATGTGCATGTGGGTGGTGGACTCGTCGTCGAGCAGCTCGACCGAGAGCAGCGCGTGCTCCAGGGCCTGCTCGGAGTCGCCGAGGTACTGGTGGATGCAGGCCCAGATCAGATGGGTGCGGGCGAGCAGGAGACGGGCGTCGTTGCCGACCGCCCACTCGTGGACCTGCCAGATCTGTTCGGCGGCCCCGGCGACGTCGCCCGAGCGCATCCGCATGTTGGCCTGGCAGAGCCGGGCCCGGGCGATCAGGAGTGGATCGCCGAGGACCCGGGCGGCCTCCTCGATGGAGATCGCCCGGGTCAACTCGGCCTGCGCGTCCCAGGAACGCTCGTCCTCGATGGTGAGCAGAGCGGCCGAGAGCACCTCGGCGTCGACCGACCGCACCATCCGAGCCTCCTCCTCTGTTCTGCCGACGTGAACCATCGGCCGGGGAACGTTACGACTGAGGAAACCCGAGATTAGCGCTGCGTGAGCGGATCATTCCAAGGAGTGCGGAGTGATCTGCCCTACTTCGTGGAGGCGGGAACCTTCGCGGGGGCGGAGACATCGACCGTCGAGCGCAGCTTGGCCGGCTTCATGGCGACCGCGGCCACCACGCCGATCACCGCGACGCCCATGGAGATCAGGAAGATGTGCCCGGTGGCGTCCCCGTACGCGGCCCGGACCACGTGCTGGATCGACTCCGGCAGGCTGCTCAGGTTGAGCGAGCTGGTGCCCGAACTGCCGCCCGCCGGTACGCCCATCGCGGTGAGCTGCTCGGTGATCGAGTCGGTGACCCGCCGGGCGAGGACCGCGCCGAGGACCGAGACGCCGATCGTGCCGCCCAGTGACCGGAAGAACGCGACGGTCGAGCTGGCCGCCCCGATGTCCTTGAGCGAGACGGTGTTCTGCACGGCCAGGACCAGGTTCTGCATGGACATGCCGACGCCGATGCCGACCAGGGCCATGGCGGAGCCGATGTACCAGAGCGGGGTCTCGTGGTCGAGCACGGAGAGCCCGGCGAACCCGATGACCAGGATGATCGTGCCGGCCACCACGTACGGCTTGATTTTGCCGCTCTTGGTCATGGCCTTTCCGGCGATGGTCGAGGAGAGCATGATGCCGAACATCATCGGGATCATCAGCAGGCCGGCCTCGGTCGGGCTGTAGCCGCGGCCGATCTGGAAGTACTGGCCGAGGAAGACGGAGCCGCCGAACATCGCCATGCCGACCGCCAGGCTGCCGAGGATGGCGAGGGCCGTGGTGCGCTGGCGGACGATCGACAGCGGCACCACCGGCTCGGCGACGCGCGACTCGACCCAGGTGGCGATGCCGAGCAGGGCCAGGCCGCCGCCGACCATGGCGAAGGTCTGCCAGGAGACCCAGCCGAACGAGTCGTCCACGAATGAGACCCAGATCAGGATGGTGCTGACGCCGGCGGCGATCAGGGTGGCGCCCAGGTAGTCGACCTTCACGTTCTCCCGGCGGATGACCGGCAGGTGCAGGGTCTTCTGGAGGACCAGCAGGGCGATCACGGCGAACGGCGCGCCGATGAAGAAGCACCAGCGCCAGCCGAGCGCTTCGGTGTCCACGATCACGCCGCCCAGCAGCGGGCCGGCGACGGTGGCGAGGGCCAGGACGCCGCCCAGGTACCCGTTGTAGCGGCCACGTTCCCGCGGCGGGATCATCGCGGCGATGGCGACCTGCACCAGCGCCTGCACACCGCCCATGCCGAGGCCCTGGAAGGCCCGGGCGGCGATCAGCTGCTCGGTGGTCTGGGTGAAGCCGGCCGCGAGCGAGCCGAGCACGAACAGCACGATGGAGAGCTGGACCAGCAGCTTCTTGCTGTAGAGGTCGGAGAGTTTGCCCCAGATCGGGGTGGTCGCCGTGGCGGTCAGCAGGGTCGCGGTGACCACCCAGGTGTACTGGGTCTGGCTGCCGTTCAGGTCACCGATGATCTTCGGTAGGGCGGTGGAGACGATGGTGGAGCTGGCCATCGCGACGAAGAGCACGAGAAGGAGGCCGGACAGGGCTTCCATGATCTCGCGGTGCGTCATCGGGCTCTGCTGCTCCACCTGGTCCAGGGTGGGTGCGCTCATCAGGCGGCCGGCCTCTCCTCGGAAAGCTTGTACAGACAACTGTCGGCTCAAGGTTGCCCGGTGTGCAAGTTTGCGCGTTGGGAACTGAATCACACGCCGGTACGCTCAGGTCATGAGTGAGGCGGGCCTGCGGGAGCGCAAGAAAGAGGCCACCCGGCAGGCCCTCTACCAGGCGGCCCTGCGGCTGGCGCTGGAGCACGGGCCGGAGCGGATCACGGTCGAGGCGATCGCCGACGAGGCGGGTGTCTCCCGGCGGACCTTCTCCAACTACTTCGCCAACAAGGAGGAGGCGCTCTTCTACGGCGATCTGCGCCGCATGCGGAAGCTGGCCGGGCTGGTCCGGGCACGTCCGGTGGACGAGCCGCCGTGGGCCGCGCTGACCGCGGCCGCCGGCGAGTTCTACGGCGACCGGGGCGATCCCGATCCCGAGTGGATCTCCCGGAGCCGTCTGGTCCGCCGGCACCCGTCGCTGGCGGCCGCCCAGGTGCGGATCTTCGCCGAGCTGGAGCGCGAGCTGGCCGCCGAGGTCGCGGTCCGGATCAAGGACCCAGACCCTTCAGGGGTACGGGCGACGCTGCTCGCCGCCACCTTCCTGGCCGCCCTGCGCATCTCGCTGAACGTGTGGCTGGAGGATCCCACGGCGACGTCGTTCTGGGCGCTGGCCGGTGAGGCGCTGGCCGACGCGGGCCGGGGATTCGCCGCCCAGCGATAGGGCCCCTCAGGCCGGCCGTGTGCCGAGGCCGCCGATGACGAGGGTGAGTTGCCGCCGCCAGGCGTGCGGATCAGCCGAGTGCTGTGCCACCCCGGCGTTCGCCATCATCAGCAGGCCCAGGTCGTCCCGGGTGAAGTCGGACCGCAGCCGGCCCGCCCGCTGGGCCCGGGTCAGCACGTCGACGGCCCGCCGCTGGGCGGCGACCCGCAGCGCGGCCAGCCGCTCGTCGTCGTCGAAGGCCGTGGTGACCAGCAACTCGGCGAGCCCTCGGTCGGTGGCCTGCAACTCGCAGACCCGGGTCAGGTAGCCGACGAACGCCGCCCACGGGTCCGGATGCTCGAGCGCCTGCTCGGCCAGATGGACCGCGGCGGTCATGTGGCTCGCGAAGACCTCGGCGATCAGATGGCGGCGGCTCGGGAAGCGCCGGTAGAGGGTGGCGTTGCCGACGCCGGCCCGCCGGGCGATCTCGTCGAGCGACGCGTCTAGGCCCTGCTCGGCGAAGACCTCGCGCGCCGCGGCGAGCAGGGCTGCACGGTTACGGCGGGCGTCCGCACGCAGCCGGGTGGCCATGGGCCACAGGATACGGCGTGCGGCGTGAATCACGGAGATCCGATGTTACGGTGCCGCTATGTCACCCAGTGAGATCGTTGTCCCGGCTGCTGACGGCGTCGCCGAGGCGTATTTCGTGACTCCGGACGGCGCCGGCCCGTACCCCGCGGTCCTGATTTTCATGGATGCCTTCGGTCTGCGCCCGCGGCTCATGGAGATGGCGCGGCGGATCGCCGCCCGGGGGTACGCGGTTCTCGTCCCGAACCTCTTCTACCGCGACGCGAGCGGCCCCCTGGTCGCCCCGGAGGAACTGACCGACGGCGCGAAGCGGGGCGCCGCGTTCGGCCGCCTGATGCCGATGATCCGGGCCCTCACACCGGAGCGGATCACCGCCGACGCCACCGCCTACCTGGACTTCCTCGCCGGGCAGGAGAAGGTGGCGGACGGTCCGGCCGGGCTGGTCGGCTACTGCATGGGCGGCCGCAACGGGTTGATCGTGACGGCGGCGCTGCCGGACCGGATCGCGGCGCTGGGCAGCTTCCACGCGGGCGGGATGGTGACCGGCGCGCCGGACAGCCCGCACACGGGTGTCGCCGCGATCACCGCCGAGGTCTACATCGCGCACGCCGACAACGACGGCTCGATGACGCCCGAGCAGATCAAGACGCTGGAGGCCGCCTTCGACGCGGCGGGCGTCACCTACACCTCGGAGCTGTACGAGGGCGCGCCGCACGGCTTCACCATGTCGGACACCTCGATGCACCACGAGGAGGGCGAGCAGCGGCACTGGGAGGCGCTCTTCGCCCTGCTGGGCCGCACCCTGCCGGTCAGGTGACGCAGAACTCGTTGGACTCCGGGTCGGCCATCGTCAGCCACGAGTGCGGGCCCTGACGGCCGGCCCAGAGGAAGGTGGCGCCGCGCTCGACCAGCCGGTCGCGGACCGCGTCCCGCTGGTCGGCGCCGACGAAGACGTCGAGGTGCACCCGGTTCTTCACGCTCTTGGCGGCGGCGTCGAACTGGAAGAGGACCCGCTGGTCGGTCTCCGGGTGGCGGATCGCCGCACCGGTCCGCCACACCAGCCTCCCGCGGTGGTGGGTGGTCTCCTCGTCGGTGGCGAAGCCCTTGGCGACCATCTCCTTGATGAACGCCTCGTCCTGGGGTTCCACGTTCCAGCCCAGGGTCTCGGCCCACCAGTCGGCGAGCGTGTGGGGTTCGGCGCAGTCCACGACGATCTGGAAGTCGTATGCCATGGACCGCACGCTACCCACGGTTCAGGTCAGAAAACGGCCTAATTGGCGTACAGGCCGGGGAAGAATCGATCGATCGCGGTCACGTCGTACACGTGCCGGACCTCGTTGATGCTCTGACCGTCCACGCCGAGGAACTCGACCAGGCGGGCCGTGCCGAACGGCGCCGTCAGGTCGTAGATCAGCGCGGACCCGTCCACCGCGTCGGTCCGGGCGACCACCGAGACGCCGTCCGCGAAGGCGGCGATCCGGTGCAGGACCTGGAGCATCTCCTCGTCGTCGACCGGGGCGTCGAGATTCCACTCCGCCTCGACGTCCGGGGCGAGCAGCTTCCGCGCCCCGGGCAGGTCGTCACTGGTCCACGAACGGATCCAGAAATCCACTACGTCCATGTGCCTCAGCCGTTCAGGATCGCGTCGGGGATGTGCGGGGTGACGGGCATGGCCTCGGGGACGGGTGCGAGACCCAGGAGGGCGGCGGTGGCCTGCGCGGTGCGCCGGGCGGCCAGACCGTCACCGTACGGGTTCCCGCCGGCCGTCATGGCGTCACGGCGGAACCGGCTGTCCAGCAGCGTGGACGCCTCCGACACGATCAGCGCGGTGTCCGGGCCGACCGGTTTGGCGCAGTCGGTGTGCGGCGACTCGACCCGCTCGGTGCCGTCGCGCAGCACCAGGGCCGGCACCCCGAACGACGGGGCCTCCTCCAGGGGGCCGCCCGAGTCGGTGAGCAGCAGGTAGGCCTCGGACAGCAGCCGGGACAGGTCCGGGTAGGACAGCGGGCCGGTGACCGTCACCCGATCCACCCCGGCCAGCACGGTGTCCACCTGGGACCGGACCGCCGGGTCCGGGTGGCCCGGCAGGATCACGTCGATGTCCGGGTAGCGGCCGATCAGTTCGCGGACCGCGGCGAGGATCCGGTCGTGGCAGCGCGCGGTCACCAGGATCAGGCGGTTGGTGCCGGTGGCCCGGGCCGCGGCGACGTCCGGGTTCTCGAACGGCTGCTTCCGGCCGGCCAACGCGAGCGTCGCGTCCACCACGGTGTCGCCGGTGATCAGCACGTCGCGGGCCGGGATCCGCTCGTCCAGCAGGTTCATGGCGGCCAGCGGGGTGGGCGCCAGGTGCAGGGCGGAGACCTGGGCGACCAGGCGGCGGTCGCCCTCCTCCGGGAACGGCGACTCCAGGTCACCCGAGCGCAGGCCGGACCCCAGGTGGACGACCGGGATGCGGCGCCAGAACGCGGCCAGCGCACCGGCCATGCTGGTGGTGGTGTCGCCCTGCACGAGCACGGCGGCCGGGGTGCGTACCGACCACAGCTCGTCCAGTTCGCGGACCATCGCGGTGAGCGCCTCGGCACGGCCGCCGGCGGACGGTTCGGCCTGGAGCGTGATGTCCGGCTCGAGACCGAACGCGGCGAGCGCCCCGGTGACCGTCGTGGCGTGCTCACCGGCGGCCAGCAGGACGGGCTCGAGCAGACCGGCCGCACGCATGGCGAGGGCGACCGGGGCGAGCCTGACGGCCTCGGGGTGGGTGCCGCCGACCAGGTGGGCTTCACGACGAGACATGGGGAGCCTCTTCTCGAGGGGATCTCAGGCGGGGATCTCCTCCGCAATGATCACTGTCGGTGTCGTCAGCCGAGGCAGTAGGACACTATGTCGCTACCGAGCGTGACTCAAGGGTGGTGAGCGGAACGGAGGGGAAGATCGGCTAAACGGGCGAAGCCAGACATCTCAGACCGCACTGATCAGCGAAAACCGGGTGTTTTCCGGCAAACGTGAAGAGTGATCAAGTGACTTCGGAGAGTGATGTTCTGGCTCGCGTGACGTTGACTACCGCGAGTAGTGGAAATGCCGCGGTCAGTCCAGGAGGGACGGGTTGTCGCGCAGCATCGCGGCCAGACGGCGGGCCGCCAGCTCCGTCTCCTCGGGACGCTCCACCTGTAGCGGGATCGGCTCGGGCAGCGGCTCCGGGAACCCCGGCTGTGGCTCGGGGTGCGATGGTTCCGGGTATGCGTGTGCGGGCGGCGCGGGAACGTACGAATGCGGGGTCGCCTGGGACGGCACATGCGGAGGCGGCGTCGGCGCGAACGGATGCGGCGTGGTGTTGCCCTGGTCGGCGTAGCCGGCCGGATCGTGGCTGAAAGCCTGCTCGTGGCGGTTGAACACGAAGGGCTGCTCAGCCGTGGTCGGCTCGTCGTAGGCCGCGTGCTCGCCGTAGGCGCCCGCCTCCTGGTAGGCGGGCTCCGGGTACTCGAAGTCGGTGGGGCCGAAGCGGTCCTGGTCGTCGCGGCTGGCCCGGGGGACGGGCGGCGGCTCCTCGGCCGGCTCCTCGACGTCGATCTCGAAATCGACGTGCCGCGGAGCGGCGTCGGTGGCCCGGGCCGTGACCCGATTGTCGGCGTTCACCTGGACCGTGCCGTCGGCGAACGAGAAATGGAGCAGCACCGGGTCGCCCGCGCCCTCGACGCCGACCGTGACGCCCAACTGGGGATTCCGGGCCACCACGGCCGCGATCGCCTCGACCAGCTCGGTCACCGCCGGCGGGGTGCCGTTGGCCTCGCCGGCGGCGCGGCGCCTCAGCTCATCCCGCCGGGCGAGCTTGTCGAGCGCGTCGTCCAGTCCGCCTCGCACTTCACCGTCCTCTTTCGCTGCGCGGTCGCCCGGTTCCCACTCTGCTCCTCGACCGGCCGGTTTGGGAACCGTCCCGTTCTGGGATCGCTGCGGAATCCGTGACCGGGCAACCGGTCACAACCCTATGACTTCATCCGGATCGCCTTGTCGAGTGCCTGGTCCAGCACAACGAGAAGGGCATCCCGCACGGATGCGCGGAACCGTGCGTCAAAGGATATGACCGGCACGTCCTCGCGCACCGCGAGGGCCCACCGAACCTCGTCGATGCTGTACGACATCTGCCCGTTGAAGGTGTTGATGCCGACAACGAACGGGAGGCCCTGGCGCTCGAAGTAGTCGACTGCCGGATAACAGTCGTCTATTCGGTTGGTATCTACCACAACCAGTGCGCCAAGGGCACCCCGGACCAGGTCGTCCCACATGAACGCGAACCGGGTCTGGCCGGGCGTGCCGAAGATGTAGAGCTTGAGCGTCTGGTCGATGGTGAGGACGCCGAAGTCCATCGCGACCGTGGTACCGGTCTTCATGGTCGCCTGACCGGGGTCGTCGATGCCGACGGACTCCGAGGTCATCTCGGCCTCGGTGGTGAGCGGCGAGATCTCGGAGATGGCGCCGACGGTGGTCGTCTTGCCGACCCCGAAGCCGCCGGCCACGATGATCTTGACCGGAACCGGCGCCTTCTTGGGCTCCGGCGCGCCGGGTATGCGCGCGGTACCGACGACGCGGTTAGCTGATGGATCGAAGTCCACGGATCACTCGCATGATGGTCTCGGGGTCAGGTGTGTCGTTGTCCAGCACGTGGACGTCGAGCTGGCCGGTGGCACGCAGGTCGCCGACCAGGATTCGGGTCACGCCCAGGTGCAGGTGGAGGCGCGCGGAGATCTCGGCTACCGAGATCGGGCTCTCCTCGCAGAGAGCCACGATCGCCCTGGTTTCCGGAGAGAGCCGGGACGCCGGCGCACCCGGCACCAGCGTCACCTGCGTCTCCATACCGATGTCGGGATCGCCTCCATCGGTCCGCCCGGCCGTGATGACGAACGGGCGCAGCGTATTGGTCGAGGCCTCGACCGGCGGGTGCTCCCCGGTGGGGGTGTAGCCGCCGGTCGAGTGCTGAGAACCGGATTGCAGGAAGGGCCGGACTCCGGGCCGCGCCGGAGGTACCGGGTCGTCGGAATCCGGGTAGGTCACTGCTGGACTGCGTTCTTCAACTCGGCGATGAGACGCGGGCTCAGGGCGCCACCGGCACGGGTCGCGAAGAGCGTCATCTCGTACGCCAGGGTGCCGAGGTTCGCGGACCGGTCGGCGATGACGCCCAGCACCGAGCCGGCGCTGATCGCGGTCACCAGCAGGTACCCGTCGGCCATGTCGATGATGACCCGGTTCAGGGCGCCCAGCCGGTACCAGCTCGCCGCACCACCGGCGAGGCTGGTGAGCCCGGAGACCACGGCCGCGAGGCGCTCGGCGTTGGGCCGGTCCTTGATCGCGGACATGGCCATCAGGAGGCCGTCCGAGGAGACCGCGATGGCCTCGATCACGCCCGCGGTGCCGGAGGTGAACGAGTCCAGCAGCCAGTTGAAGGTCTTGGCTTCGGCGCTGAGCTGACTTTGCGCGGTGGAGTAGGGGGAAGTCATCGCGGTTGTCCCTCGTGTTGTGGCTGACTTTCATTCAGTGCGAGTGCGACCCCGTACTCGAACTGATCCATCAGGGCTCGGGCGGCCTCGGGGTCGAGCGTGGCCGGGGCCGGCGGGGTGATCGGTTGGCGCATCTCGTCGAGCGGCAGGGTGGCGCCCGGCACACGACGGGTCAGCTGCGGGCCACCGTTGGGTGACGGCGGCGCCGGCGGAACGATCGGCGCGGGCGGCGGCTCCCATGCGGGAGCGGGCTCCGCCCAGACCGGAGCGGGGGTCTCCCACGCCGGAGTGCCGAAGTCGGGAGCCGGCATCGAGACGCTGGTGTCGCTGATGTCGCCGTGGGCCCGGCTGACACCCGCCTCGAAGGCGTCGAACATGGCCCGGGCGGCCAGCGCGTCGTCCGGTGTGGTGGGCACCGCCATCCTCTGCACGGTGGCGTCCTCCGCGGCCGGGAGCTGGCTGCCGGGAACCCGGCGGCGCAGCGGGGCGGCGGGTTCCTCGCGGTGCACCGACGGAGCGGCGACCGGCTCCGGGGTGTACGGCGCGGGGCTGACCGGCGCCGGGATGGCGGCGGCCGGGGCCCAGGCGGTCTCCTGCGGCATCGGGGTGTGCCAGCCACCCTGCCCGGCGGGCAGTTCCGGCCGCGAGTTCGGGACGCGGCCGGCCACCGGGGTGCCCATGTCGTACGCGGGCGCCGGCTCCTGGTACGCCGGGCGCGGCGAGTACACCGGCTCGGCGTCGTAGACCGGCTGGTCCGCGTACGGGTCAGCGGCCGGGGCCGATTCGAGGGCCGGCGCGGACCGCCCCCCGAAAGCGTTCCAGGACTGGCCGGCCTCGACGATCTCGGTGGCCCGGCCCAGCACCACCGGGTCGAACGGCTGCTGGCTGCCCGGCACCGACCGGACCGCGCCGCTGGTGATCGCGACCTCGGTGGTGTTGCCGCGCAGGGCGGGCGAGTAGGCGGGCGCCGCGGCGCCCGGCTCAGCGGCCCGGATCTGCGGCGGCACCGGTGCGGCCGGGAAGGCCGACGGGAAGCTCGGCGCCGCGAGCGGGGCGAGGTTCTCCACCCGGGCGACCAGGTGCGACGGGTTCAGGTCGATCCAGGCGGTCAGACCGCCGTCCGGGGTGTCGGTGAGGGTCACCTCGATGCCGTGCCGGCGGGCGAGCCGGCCGACCACGAAGAGACCGAGCACCTCGGTGGGGGCCAGGTCGAGACGCTCACGGCGGGTCAGTCGCGCGTTCTCCTCGGCCAGACGCTCGGGCGCGAGGCCCAGGCCGTGGTCGATGATCGCGAGGCGGGCGCCGCCGCGCAGCTCGTCGGCGGTGACCGTGACGTTGGTGTGCGGCGGGGAGAACGAGGTGGAGTTCTCCAGCAGCTCGGCCAGGAGCAGCGTCAGGTCGGCGAGGACGGCCGGGACCACGATGATGTCCTCGGGGATGTCCACCTCGACACGGGTGTAGTCCTCGATCTCACCGAGGGCGAGACGGACCACGTCGGAGAGGGCCAGCGGGGCCATGTGCTCGTTCGCGCCGGCGCCACCGGAGAGCACGACCAGCGCGGACGCGTTCCGGCGCAGACGGCTGGACATGTGGTCCAGGCGGTACAGCTCGCGGAGCCGGTCGCTGTCGGTCTCCTTGCGCTCCAGGGAGTCGATCAGGCTCAGCTGACGGCCGACCAGGTTCTGGGTACGACGGCCGACGTGGCCGAACATCTGGGCGACGTTACGGCGACCGAGAACCTGGCGCTCCACCAGCCGGGCGGCGGTGGTCTGCACGCGGTCGAACGCGCGGGCCAGGTCACCGATCTCGTCCTGGGCCTCGACGTCGACCGGGTCGAGTCGAATCGGCCGGACCTGGGCCTCGGCCTCGTCGTCGGCCACGCGCTCCAGCTCGGACTCGGCGGCGCGGGCGATCCGGTCGGCCGAGACGGTCAGACGGCGCAGCGGCCGGGCGACCGCACGGGCCATGAAGATCGACAGTGTGGCGACCAGGATCAGCAGCAGGAAGGTGCCGCCACCGAGGAGCACCGACTGGCGGATGGCGCTTTCCCGGTTGTCGGTCGCCGTGGTGTCCACGTCCTGGGCCACGCGCTTCTCGACGAAGCTACCCAGAACGACCACCGTCTGGAGGGACGGGAAGACCGTCCTGATGTTCAGTTTCTGCAGCGCCCCCGTCGGGTTCGTCTGAAGGCCCTTGACGAAGGTGGAGCCCATACGGCCGGCGAACGCCTGCTGGTTGGCGAGGTAGAGCTTGTACTGCGGGTCGGTGAAGTAGATCCGCGACGTGCGGATGATCGATTCGACCTGGGCAAAGGTCGCGTTGAACTGGCTCAGCAGGAACGCGGCGTCCCGCGGGTTGCTGCTGGCCGCGACCGCCGCCGAGGCCATCCAGCAGGCCGCTTGGTTGATCAGGTCGTCCGAGCGCATGGAGCGGTCCAGCGCGTAGATCTGTCGGCCGAGGCCGGTGGTCAGGTCAGCCTTGCTGGACAGGCCCAGACCGTCGATCAGCGGGTCGACCGCGCCGGTGAAATCCGCGACGACCTGGGAGACGTCGATCGCTTGGTTCAGCACGTTCTGCCGAGTGCTGGTGAGTCGGGTGGCGGCAGCGACGGCACGGCGTAGGGCCACCGGGGCGTCATCATCGGCGAGCCCGGCTACCGCGTCGGCGGCCTCCGCGCTCTGCACCACCAGGGTCGTGCGGTCGATCAGACCGAGTAGATAGCCGACCGAGAGCAGGCGCTCTTCCTGGATCTCGATAAGCGCCGAACTGACCTGGGTGGCCCGCTGGATGGTGTCCGAGATTTCACCGGCGACGCGAGCCGCGTCGACGCGCTCGTAGATGACCGGAACACTCAGGCCGAGGACGCCGAGTAGCGGTACGAGGATCAGCAGGGCGAGTTTGCCCAGGATGCGGAACTTACCGAAGAGCACCGGAACGCTCCCGCCCAGTAGCACTGCCGCCGTAGACGGGGGCCTGGTCGTACGGGCTGACCGCGGACGACCCTGGGCCGTCGCTGTCGGCACGCACCGAGACGTTGCGGCTGCTGTCGAGCGAGTCGCGGACCCGGGCGGCCCGGCTCCGGGTCCAGAAGGCGGCGACCAGCAGCAGCGCGATGGAGACGCCGAGCAGCGCCCACGCCTCGATCTGGCGGATCTGGAGGTCGTCGTCGCGCTCCTCGAGCAGCGTCGACAGCTCCTTGAGGGTCACCGTGGTCAGCGCGTTCAGCGCGGTGGACAGCGTGCTCTGCGCGGTCACCAGGGTCGACACGTTCGGTTGACCACCGTAGTTGGTGCCACGGTTGGCGGACTCGACGCCACGACGGAACGAGTCGAGGTTGCTCACCAGGTTGCCGGCGAGCGTGGAGCTCTCGGTGTCCTCGGCGGCGGCCTGGAGGTGGTCGGTCAGCTTTTCGACGCTCTCCTCGACGGCCGCGACGGCGACGCCGAGCTGCACCTGGAGGACGGCCCGCTGCCGCTGGCCGGCGGCGGCCAGCATGTTGGCCGAGTCGCTCATCCGGCTCACGTTGGTGACCGCCTCGGGCATGTCCACCGTGATGGTCTCCTGGAGGAACCAGATGTCGGACTGCTGGTCCATGTTGAGCTTGGCGTTCTCGCGGACCGCGCTGTACAGCGCGAGGGCCAGCTCGCCGACCTCGACGTGGGAGTCGTAGACGGTCTGCGCGGTGCCGGCGATGCCGGGCAGGCGACCGATCTTCTCCTTCAGGCCGGCCCAGCGGCTGGAGGTGTCCAGCTCCTCGCCGAGGCGCTCGTCCACGGCCTGCACCCGGGCGACGGCGGCGGTCAGCGACTGGGGCTCGGCGGTGACACCCTGCAGAGCCTGCGACTGTGACTCGGCGAGCGCGCTGACCAGCGGCGCCAGGGTCACGAGGTACTCGACACCGTGCTGCTTGAGCTGCGTCTCGTCCCGCTGAGTGTTGATCTCGTCCAGGACACGCAGGAACAGGGCTGCGGTCGGCAGCACGACGAGAACCGTCAGCACCACCGCGAGGGCGGAGCGTAAACGCGTTCGCCGGCTGTTCACCGAGACTGACATTGCTTTAGTCCTCCGCCATGCACACGCTATGGGCCAGTGGGGGGCTACGGAGAGTAGCCATGCGGGCACACCGATCCGGGTCAATCTATCCGAGAAATCCTCAGAAAACCCCTTTCCAAGGGTCAGAGTTCGCTCGGCTGATCGGGGGATACGCGGCACTGCCGACTTGGCTGTACGAACGCCCGGGCCGGGGCCGGATCGAGAAAGGCCCAGTCCACGCTGCTTCCGGAACAAGTGCGGAGCGCCGCGGGAGATCGTATCCGCACCTCAGGCGGGACGTGAATATGAGTTCTACTTCGGATTTGTTACATCTGGGTAGCGGCCCATTCGCGGAGCGTGGTTGAACGATCGCTCAGCGGAGGAATTGTGCGCAGAGTAATGGATCAAATACAAAAAGGCGGGTCTCTCCGTCCCGTTTTCGGCACGGAGAGACCCGAATGACTCAAATCCTGGCCAGTGCCTTACGGAGCGGGTCGAGCCCCAGCGAACCGAGGTTGAGCGCGTCCCGGTGGAACCTCTTGAGGTCGAAGTCACTGCCCTTGCGGCGTTTCGCCTCGTCGCGGGCCTCGAACCAGATCCGCTCGCCGACCTTGTACGAAGGCGCCTGCCCCGGCCACCCCAGATAGCGCTTCCACTCGAACCGGAGGACCTCCTCCGGCATCCGGGTGTGTGCCCGCAGGAACTCCCAGCCGAGTTCCGGCGTCCATCGTTCACCCGGGTGGAAGCCGAACGGGTTGTCCTGGGGGATCGGAAGTTCCAGGTGCATGCCGATGTCGACGATCACCCGGGCCGCACGCAGCGCCTGGCCGTCGAGCATGCCGAGCCGGTCGCCCGGATCGGTGAGGTAGCCCAGCTCGTCCATCAGCCGCTCGGCGTACAGGGCCCAGCCCTCGCCGTGGCCGGAGCACCAGCAGAGCAGCCGCTGGTACCGGTTCAGCTGGTCGGCGCGCAGCAGCGTCTGGCTGACCTGGAGGTGATGGCCGGGCACACCCTCGTGATAGACGGTGGTGACCTCGCGCCAGGTGGAGAAGACCTCCTGGCCCTCCGGCACCGCCCACCACATCCGGCCGGGCCGGGAGAAGTCCTCGCTCGGGCCGGTGTAGTAGATGCCGCCGTCGCTGGTCGGCGTGAGGCAGCACTCCAGCTTCTGGGCCGGGCCCTCGATGTCGAAGTGGACACCGTTCAGCTCGGTGATCGCCCGGTCGGAGAGCGCCTGCATCCAGTCCCGGAAGGCCTCCTTGCCGCGGATGTTGCGGGCCGGGTCGGCGTCGAGCACGGCGACCGCCTCGTTCACCGTCGCCCCGGCGCCGGCGATCGCCGCCGACACGGCGCGCATCTCCCGCTCCAGCCGGTCCAGCTCGGCGAAACCCCAGTGGTACGTCTCCAGCTGGTCCACCTTGGCGCCGAGGAAGTACTGGGAGGCCAGCGCGTACCGCTCGGGGCCGGCAGCCTCCTTCTCCCGGCCGCGCGGGGCCAGCTCGTCGCGGAGGAAGTCACCGAAGGAGGCGGTCGCCGCGGTGGCCGCCGCCGCGCCCCGCTCCAGCTCCTTGGCGAGCGCGCCGGACGCGCCCAGCCGCCGGGCCAGCCCGTGGAAGAAGTCGTCACGGGCCGGATCGGTCCACGCCTCGCACTGCTCGGCCACCGCCAGCAGCTGCGCCCGGGCACTGACCCGGCCGTCGCCGGCGCCCTCGAGCAGGGTCCGGCGGTACTGCTCCAGGGCGTACGGGAAGGCGTTGAGCCGGGCCGTGATGTCGGCGACCGCCTGCTCGCCCTCGGTGGGCATCACGTCGAGGACCATCCGCAGCTCGTGCAGCGAGCTGGTGATGACACTGACGTCGGTGCTCACATAGCCCGCGTCGTACTGCGCCAGTTGCAGGCCCAGCCGCTCCAGCATGGCGTCCTTGGCGACCTGCTCGGATTCGTGCTCCGGCTCGGTCACGTCGAGATCGTTGATGGTCCGGCGGAGCAGCTCGGCCTGAGCCTCGAAGCCCTCCGGGGAGAGGTCGTCGGTCTTGTCCTCGTAACCGGTTATGCCGGTGGCGGTGGCGCCGGTCGGGTTGAGCGCGGCCCATTCGTCGACGTATCGGTTCGCGAGTTCGTCAATTCGTCCCACGCCGCCGACCCTACGTGATCTCAACCATGTGATCCGGTCCACTCCAGCAGGCGTTCGGCCGTCCAGGTGTTCACCACCCGGTCGGCCGGCACGCCGCACAGCGCGGCCCGCCCACAACCGAAGTCCAGCCAGTCCAGTTGGCCGGGGGCGTGCGCATCGGTGTCGATGCTGAACACGCAGCCCGCCTCCACCGCGACGGTGAGCATCCGTTTCGGCGGGTCGAGCCGGTCCGGCCGGGAGTTGATCTCGATGGCCTTGCCGTGGTCGAGGCAGGCGGCCAGCACCTTCTCCAGGTCGAAGTCGCTGGGCGGCCGGGTCCGGGCCCGGCGGTGCGCGGCGTCGCCCTCGCCGGCGGCCGACACCTTGCGCCCGGTCATGTGCCCGAGGACGTCGAGATGCGGGTTGCCGATCGCGGTCACCATCCGCCGCGTCATCCGGGACGCGTCGTCGCGCAGCTTGCTGTGCACCGAGCCGACCACCACGTCGAGCCGGGCCAGCAGCTCCTCCTCCTGGTCCAGGCTCCCGTCCTCGAGGATGTCCACCTCGATGCCGGTGAGGATGCGAAACCCCTCGGGCAGCGCCTCGTTCAGCATCGCCACGTGATCGAGTTGGCGCCGCAACCGGTCGGCGGTCAGCCCCCGGGCCACGGTGAGCCGCGGCGAGTGGTCGGTCAGCACGAAGTACTCGTGGCCGAGGTCGGCGGCGGCCAGCGCCATCTCCTCGATCGGCGAGCCACCGTCCGACCAGTCCGAGTGCACGTGACAGTCACCGCGCAGCGCGGCCCGCAGCGCGGCGGCCGCGGCCGGGATCTCGGTGCCCTCGGTGGCGGTCAGCCGGCGCAGGTAGACCGGCTCCTCCCCGGCCAGGGACTCGGCCACGCAGCGCGCGGTCACGTCGCCGATGCCGGGCAACTTCGCCAGGGTGCCCGCCCCGGCCCGGGCGGCCAGCTCGTCCGGCGGGGTCTTCGACACGGTCGCGGCCGCCGACCGGAAGGCGCGCACCCGGTACGTCGCCTCGTTCGCCCGCTCCAGCAGGAACGCGATGCGCCGCAGATCGGCGACCGGATCACGAGAAGCCATAACCGCAGCCTAGGACCTTTTAAGGATCTTGCCCGGCGCATATCGAGGTCGGTATCTTCCGACGGCCGCCCGGACGGGCGCATCACGGGGAGGGAACCACCGTCATGTCCACTACGCTGCGCGCCGCCGTCTCGGTCGCGATGCTCGTCGGTTTCTACGTGCTGGGCCTGCTCCAGCTGGCCCTGGTCGGCTGGCTGCTCTACGAGATCTGGACGCACATGCACGGCGCCGGAGCGGCCAAGCTCAGCTGGCTGCTGCTCGCGGCGGTCGGCGCGGTGCTCGCCGGTCTGTGGCGGGCGATCCGGACCAAGCCGAGCGAGCCGGACGGCCTGCTGATCACCCCGGAGCAGGCGCCCGAGCTGTGGGCGACGGTCCGCGAGCTGGCCACCGCGGCCGGCACCCGCGCCCCCGACGAGATCCGCCTCGAGCCGATGGTCAACGCGGCGGTCAGCGAGGACGCCCGGCTGCTCGGCCTGCTCGGCGGCACCCGTCGTCTCTACCTGGGCATGCCGCTGCTGCAGACCTTCACCGTCGACCAGCTGCGCGCGGTCCTCGGGCACGAGCTCGGCCACTACTCCGGCTCGCACACCCGGCTCGGCGCCATCGCGTACCGGGGCCGGCTCGCCATGTACGAGACGCTCAGCCGGGTCGGCCGGTACAACGTGTTCGGCTGGGTCTTCAAGGGCTACGGCCGCCTCTACCGCCTGGTCAGCAACGCGGTCGGCCGCCGCCAGGAGTTCGAGGCCGACGAGGTCGCGGTCCGGGTGGCCGGTGCCGACGCCGCCGTCGGCGTGATGCGCGAGCTGCCGGTGGCCACCTTCGCCTGGAACTTCTACTTCGGACAGTACGTCGCCCAGGGCGTGGAGCTGGGCTACGCGCCGGACGACATCTTCGGCGGCTTCGGGCAGATGCACGCGGCCCGTACCGAGGCACTGGCCGGGCTGCGCGACATCGAGCCGGACGACGAGACCTCGGTGTGGGACACCCACCCGGCCCTCGGCGACCGGATCACCGCGATCCGGGCCCTGCCCCCGGTCCAGCACACCGCCGACGAGCGCCCGGCCACGATCCTGCTGCCGAACGTCGACGAGCTCGGCCGGGCCCTCCAGGCCGAGGCGTTCGACTTCGGTGACCGGCCGGTGCTGCCCTGGGCCGAGTTCACCGCCGCCTCGATCACCGCGGCCCGGCAGCGCGGCGCCGACCGGATCTTCCGGTCCACGGCCCGGCTGCTCGGCGTCCAGGAGGCCGGACTGGCCGAGATCCTCGACCTGGCCGCCGACGGCAAGCTGGGCAAACTGGCCGCCGAGTTCTTCCCGGACGCCACCCGCAAGGAGGCCGCCCTCGCCTTCGCCGACCCGATGGACGACCTGATCACCCTCGCCGCGGTGCACTCCGGGGTGGTCGGCTACCAGCACTCCTGGTCCGGCCCGGCACAGCTGGTCGGCCGGGACGGGCAGCCGGCCGACTTCACCGAGATCGCCAAGCTGGCGGTCGTGCCGGAAAGTGTGGCCGAGGCCCGCGCCCGGCTCGGTACGCTCGGTATCCAGATCGAGGCGGCCCGGGTCGTCGAGTCCCGCGCCACGGCCGGCGGCTCGGACGTGATCGGGGCGATGGCCAACGTCCGCGTGAACGACCAGGAGACCGACCTGATCATGCTGGACCGCGGTTTCGTGTTCGTGCCCGCGCCCAAGGGCACCGACGACGGTGAGAAGCGGCTCAAGGAGATGCTGTCCAACAACGACCCGGCGACGCTGGCCCAGATCTACCGCTACCTGCCGTACGAGGAGGTCACCGGCGCCCGGGTGCTCAAGCCGGTGCCGATCAACGCCGAGGTGGACCTGCACGACGGCTCCACGGTCCGAATCAAGGCCCGGTGGACCGGTGAGGAGCTGGGCAAGAGCCAGGACACCCTGGAGAAGATCCTGAACCGGCTCAACGAGCGGGCCGGGCGCTGATGCGGACGATCGACTGGGTCAACGGCGCCGTCGAGATCATCGACCAGACCGCGTTGCCGAACGAGGAGCGGGTGCTGCGGCTGCACACCGTGGGCGAGCTGATCGCGGCGATCCAGTCGCTGGCGGTCCGGGGCGCACCGGCGCTCGGCGTGGCGGGGGCCTTCGGGGTCGCGCTGGCGGCCCGGGTCCACTCCGATGATCCGGCGGCGCTGTCGGTGGCCGTACGGAAGATCGAGAGCGCGCGCCCGACGGCGGTGAACCTGGCCCGCGGAGCCCGCCGTGCCGCCGCGCTGCTCCCGCACGGGCCGGAGGCCGTGCTGGCCGAGGCCTGCCGGGTCCGTGACGAGGAGATCGAGGCGTCGGCGGCCATGGCGCGGCTCGGCGCCGACCTGGTCGTCGAGATGTGCGGGACCCGGCCCCGGCTGCTCACCCACTGCAACACCGGCGGGCTGTGTGCGGTGACCACCGGCACCGCCCTCGGCGTGGTCGGTGAGCTGCACCAGCGTGGCCTGCTCGCCGGCGTGATCGCCAGCGAGACGCGGCCACTGTTGCAGGGCGCCCGGCTCACCTCCTGGGAGCTGACCCGGTGGGGCATCGAGCACCGGGTGGCGGTCGACTCGGCCGGGCCGTTCCTGATGGCCCGCGGCGAGGTGGACGCGGTGATCCTCGGCGCCGACCGGATCTGCGCCAACGGCGACGTGATCAACAAGATCGGGACGTACGCGCACGCGCTCGGCGCCAAGCGGGCCGGGATCCCGTTCCTGGTGGTGGCGCCGGAGTCCACGGTCGACGTGGGCACGCCCTCCGGCGCGCGGGTGGAGATCGAGGACCGGGGTTC
Source organism: Actinoplanes lobatus (assembly GCF_014205215.1). Taxonomy (NCBI): domain Bacteria; kingdom Bacillati; phylum Actinomycetota; class Actinomycetes; order Micromonosporales; family Micromonosporaceae; genus Actinoplanes; species Actinoplanes lobatus. Next base: position 1,951,518 of record NZ_JACHNC010000001.1, on the reverse strand, counting down.
GGCCGAGGTCACCGCCTGGAGCGAGGCGGTGAACCCGGCCTTCGACATCACCCCGTACGACCTGGTCACGGCGATCGTCACGGACCGCCGCGTGATCCGGGTGGACCGGGGTGAGAAGCCCTAGCGAATCGGAGCCAGCAGGCTCAGTCCTGGGGCTTCCAGGGCTTCATCCACGGCGACTCCGGCCAGCCCTCGGCGGCCGCCATCAGCGGGTACGCGGTGGCGCCGTCGACGGTCTGCCGGATCACGTCGGCGTGCCCGGTGTGCCGTGCCGTCTCCTGGATGAGGTGCAGCAGCACCCACCGCAGCGACCAGGCGTCGTACTCCTTGGGGTTCCACGGCACCGAATGGTCGATCGGCACCGGGTGGTCGAGGTCGGCGATGTCCCGGACCGTCTTCTCGGTCGCCTCGGCCACCCGGTCGTAGTACGCGAACAGCTCCTCGACGCTCTCCCCGTCGGCCAGCTTGAAGTTGCGCTCGTAGGCCTCGTAGTCGACCGGGCCGTGCTCGCCGCGCACGGTGGACAGCCAGCCCTCTTCGGTGGCGGCGCAGTGCCGGATCAGCCCGCCGACGCTGAGCTCGCTGGCGCTCGGCACGGCCCGCAGCTGCTCCGGGGTGAGCCCGTACGCGGTCAGCTTGATCACGTAACGCATCTGGGCGAGGTAGGCGAGCAGACCGTCCTGCTCATCGGTGACGGGGCGAACTTGACCGGGCATCGGAACTCCTAAGCGGTAGGGCGTCACCCATCACGTTAGGAGAGATAGAGGTCAGATCCCGGCCGCATTCCGACAAGCTCGGTGTCGTTCACCGACGTCACCCATCCGCCCGCCCGGCCCAGCTCCAGAAGCGCCTCGACGTCGGCCGGCACCTTCTCCGGCGTGCCCGGCGCCGGCGGCCACGCGCCCCGCGCCTGCGAGGCGAGCGACAGGTAGGGCACCAGCGCCGAGGTCGGGTCGCCGGCCGAGAGGTGCTCCTCCAGCCGCTGGAGATCACCGATCAGCCGGTGCAGCTCCCGTTGAACGGCACTCCGGTTGCCCCCGCACATCGCCGCGGTCAGTTCGGGACGGGTCGCGGCCACCCGGGTGCCGTCCCGGAACGATCCGGCCGCCAGCGTCCCGGCCAGCGGATCTGCCACCAGTTGGGTGGCCAGTGCGGCGGCGAACAGGTGCGGCACGTGACTGATCCGGGCCACCGCGGTGTCGTGCTCGGTCGCGGTCACCGGCACCACCCGCGCGCCCATCGAGGTGAACAGCCCGGCCAGCGACAGCCAGTCGGCCAGATCGGTGCCGTGCGGCTCCAGGCAGAGCACCCACGCGCATCCTGCGAACAGGGCCGCCTCCGACGCCGCGAACCCCGAGGTCTCCTTGCCGGCCATCGGATGCCCGCCGACGAACCGGAAACCCTTCATCAGGTCCCTGACGGGACCCTTCACCGAGGTCACGTCGGTCACCAGGCCGTCGTGACCGGCCATCTCGGCGATCACTTCAGGCAACACCGTCAGGGGTACGGCCAGAGCGGTCAGTTCCGTGCCCCGGACCGCCTCGGGCACCGTGCCGGCGACCCGGAACCCGGCCGCGCGTGCCGCCTCCCGGGTGGCCGGGTCGGCGTCGTAGCCCACCACGTCGTGTCCGGCGGCGGCCAGCGCCCGCAGCAGGGAACCACCGATCAGCCCGAGTCCGATCACCGCTGTGCTCACGACGCAGAGCCTAGGCCTGGCAGTTGTTCTTGCGCTTCCAGGTGGCGACCGACGCGACCGGGCTCTTCTGGCCGTCCTTACGCCACGACGCCAGGTAGGTGTAGGGCCAGACCACGCCGCGCCGCACCTTCCAGTCGCCGGTCTTCGCGCACGGTGGCGAGATGCCGTAGTGCAGGTGGCAGACATCGTTGGCGTTGCCGGTCTTGCCGGTGACGCCGAGCAGCTGCCCCGCCTTCACCCGCACGCCGGCCCGGATGCCGGACTGCACCTTGCTCAGGTGCGAGCCGTAGTAGCGCACCCCGTCGTCACCCAGGATCGACACCGACAGCCCACCGTTGGCCGGGCCGTCCGGCTTCCCCTCGACGTAGGTGTCGGTGAGGCTCACCTCCAGCACCCGTCCACTCGTGGTGGCGACGAACCGGGAGCCGCAGTTCACGAAGATGTCGGTCGCCGGGTACTTCGAGTGGGTGTCGTGCCAGTCGACGTTCGACGCGTCGACGGGGAAGACGTACTTCACGTCGACCGGGGCCGTCGCGCTCGTGGACGGCTTCACCGACGGCGGCGTGCTGGGCGCGGTGCTCGGGCCGGGAGCGGCGCCGGCCGGGGCCGAGGGGGCCGCCGCCGGATCGGCCGAGGACGCCTGTGCGGCCGGGTCGACGAACTGCGGGGTCGAGGTCGGCGTGGCCGACCCATTGGTGGACCCGCAGCCGGCCAGGCAGACCGCCGCGATCGTCAAACCAGAGAGGGTACGGAGTAAACGCACCGCGACATCCTGGCAGATGAGCGGAAATCGTGCAGACCGCGTACCGGTGGATGGGTTGGCTAGGCTTCATCGGGAGCGTGGCGTGATCGGGAGGAGGCGGGCGACAGATGGCGGACCGGCAAGGTTCCTGGCCCGCGGCCCTGCCGCCACCACCGGGCTACCTCCCGCCGCGGAGCACTCCGCCACCGCCCCCGCCGTTCGGCGCGATGCCGCAGCGGCCCACCTACCGGGAGCCCCATCCGGTCACCGCGGCCCCCGTCCTCACCGGGCTGGCCGCCACCACGGCCTGGTTCGTGTTGTTCGGCAGTCTCGGGAGCAGTCTGACGTCGTACGCGTGGTGGACCATCGGCGCGGCGCTCGCCGCCTGGGCGGTGGCCCTGTTGCTGGCCGTGCTCGGCGACCGTGGCGTGGCCGTCGGCGTGGCCGTCGCGAGTGGTCTGGCGCTGTCGATCGCGCTGCTCTTCGTCACACTCCGATGGGTGGCCACCTACGACTGGCCGCTCTGGTGAGACGACCACCACACGTGCCCTCTCGGTAGCCCTGAGCAGTGGTTCTGCCGATGTGGCCATCGACCCTTGACGAACGTCGTACGGCTCGGCACTCTCGGCGTCATGGCCCCCTCGCCAGAACGGCTCGACCCCGATCGCTGCCGTCGACGTCTCGAACTACTGGCGGCTCTCGCCCAGGCGAAGTCGTCCCGTGAGTCGATGCCTTCACAACGTCTCCGTGGTCTACGGCTCCGCGAGTTGATCGCCACGCGACGTCGCCTGGTGAACTGACTTCGAGCCCGTCAAGGCGTGGCGCGATGCACCCGCCGCCGTACCCGCTACCGTCAGGCGCTGAGAGTTTAGAGTCGCGTTGGGGGAATCGTGTCGATTTTCGCTGCCGCTGTCGCCCGTGCCAAGAGCGGATGGACGGCGTCGGAGCTGGACCTTTCAGGCCTGGCCGACATCGACGAGGTGGTGGACGCGCTCCGGGATACCGAGCCGGACGCCGACCTCGCGGTGTTGTTCGTCGAGAGCGACGACGAGTACCTCGCCATCCTGCGCCTGGACGAGGGCGAGGATCTGCGGGTCTTCGGGTCCGATTCGGCCTTCGCCGAGGAGTCGCGGATCGGATCGGTGCTGCTCGGTGAGGTGGAGACACCGGCCCTCGGGCTGGACGACCTGGGTTCGGGTGACGAGGACGACAAGCCGGCCGAGCCGGACGCCGACCCGGTCGGTGACGCCGATCTGCTCGGCGATCTCGGGGTGAACGCGCAGCGGCTGCTCGCCCTGTGCGGGATGGACGGGATGCTGCCGTCCGACGTCACCGCCGAGATCTGCCAGCGGATCGGTTGCGGGGACGAGATGGAGGAGCTGCGCGAGGCGTGATACGCCGCAGGCAGCACGAGGAGTGGATGCGGCGCGCGCTCGCCGTCGCGTCCACCTCGCCCGACGACGTCCCGGTCGGGGCGGTCATCCTCGGCCCGGACGGCGCCGAGCTGGCGTCCGCCGGCAACGAGCGGGAGCTCACCGGTGATCCGACCGGGCACGCCGAGATCCTCGCCATCCGCCGGGCCGCCGCCCGGCTGGGCGAGTGGCGGCTCGAGGGCTGCACCCTGGTGGTCACCCTGGAGCCGTGCACCATGTGCGCCGGCGCGCTGGTCCTGGCCCGGATCTCCACGCTGGTCTTCGGCGCCTGGGAACCCAAGACCGGGGCGGTCGGTTCCCTCTGGGACGTGGTCCGGGACCGCCGCCTCAACCACCGTCCGGAGGTCTACGGCGGCGTCCTGGAAACCGAGTGCGCCACGCTGATGCGCGACTTCTTCCGCTAGGCGTCCGCGATCGCTGTCGCCAGGCCGATCTTCACCATGTTGCTGAAGCCCTGCTCGCGCTGAGCGGAGTCCATCGCCTCGTGGCGCTTGATGTGGTCGCTGACGGTGAGGATCGTCAGCGCCTTGGCGCCGTAGCGGGCGGCGATCGTGTAGATCGCGGCCGACTCCATCTCGACCGCGAGCACGCCGTAGTCGGCGAGGGCGTCGTACAGGTCGGGGCGGTCGGTGTAGAAGGCGTCGGCGGCCAGGATCGGGCCCACCCGGATCGGCACGCCCTGCGCCTCGGCCACGTCGACCGCGGTGCGCAGCAGACCGAAGTCGGCGACCGGGGCGTAGTCGATCAGACCGTCGAACCGGGCCCGGTTCATGTTGGAGTCGGTGGCCGAGCCGATCGCCGCGACCACGTCACCCAGGTTGAGGTCCATGGCGAGGGCGCCGCAGGAGCCGATCCGGATGACCGACTTCACGCCGTACTCGTTGATCAGCTCGTGGGTGTAGATGGAGGCCGACGGCATGCCCATGCCGGAACCCTGCACCGAGACCCGGACACCCTGCCAGGTGCCGGTGAAGCCGAGCATCCCCCGGACCTGGGTGTAGCAGACCGGGTCCTCCAGGAAGGTCTCGGCGATCCACTTCGCCCGCATCGGGTCGCCGGGCAGCAGCACCCGTTCGGCGATGTCTCCGGGCTTGCCACCGATGTGCACGCTCATGCGATTTCTCCGTTTTCCGTGTCGATAGCGACGATCTTGCCAGGTCAGCCGGGTCACGGCGGGTTATGGGTGACCCGGCGGCAAGCGCCTTCCGGCGTCGGGTAACGTACTTCCCGGTGGTGTGTCCGAGTGGCCTAAGGAGCACGCCTCGAAAGCGTGTGAGGGTTTACGCCCTCCGCGGGTTCAAATCCCGCCGCCACCGCCACGGGAAAGCCCGGTCCGACGGACCGGGCTTTCTGTCTTTCGGACCGTGTTCCTGTTACGCTCCGTCGCCGGTTTCCGGGTCGGCCGACCGCGGGAGTGACGGCTCATCCGTTCGGTCGTTCTCCATGATCAGCCCGCATGTTGTAACGGGCATGTTTCTTCGCAGTTCAGAGCATGGGATCACGTTCTGTAGCCGACCGTGCGCGGCCCTAATACATAGGGTGTCGCGCAAGTCACGCTGGCAAAATATACCGGATCAGACAATGTGGTTCCGACCTGGCGGCGAGAAGAATTCACAGAATCACTCGACCCAGGTTCGTCGATATCTGTCCTAGATTTGACACGTGAGAGTTGAGCATCACTGGTGGAATGGCGACGTCCGGCTCGCGCGCCGAGACGTCTACGTCCGCACCGACGGCGCGCTCTGGGAGGTCGAGGCCCAGATGGGCGGCCCCGAGGGCAAGTCGAAGGTGCAGCAGTGTCCCGGCAAGGCGTCAGCGATGATCCTGGCCGACGCGTGGCGTGGTCCACGCTGGCGGTGGCGCGAGCTCTAGGAGCCGTGCCAGGAGCCCCCCAAGGCTGCGCCTCAAGTGCTTGACTTTGAACCGGCCAGCCTCGAAACGGGCCGGATCCCACATGGGGTCCGGCCCGTTCGTGTTTGTCTGACGCACGCTCTGTCCGGTGTGTGGAGAAGTTCTGGATCTAGCCTGAAATTCCCATCACACGGGTAGGAAGCCGATCATCATGCACGCCACAGTCACCGATCACCGCTCCGATGTCGCCGTGCTGCACCTGCGCGGCGAGCTGGACGCCGACACCGCCGGTCAGCTGTCCACGGCCCTGGCCGGCCTGCTGGAGCGCCCGGTGCCGCGGATCGTGGTCGACCTGACCGGGCTGAAGTTCTGCGACTCGGTGGGGCTGAGCGCGTTCATCACGAGTAAACAGGTGATCTCCGCGCGTGGCGGGTGGCTGAGCTTCGCCGGCGCCAACCCGTTCCTCGCACAGCTCATGGAGACGGTCGGTCTCAGCCGATATTTCGCGATCTTTCCGGAAGTCGACGATGCGATAGCGGCTGCCCAGATCTAGGCCGGGACGGTTTCGTCGCCACGGTTGACCTGGCTCTTCCCGAATGGTGGGAGCTAGGCGCCGGTCAATCTGTGCGACTGTCAAGATCCAGAAATGTGCATTAGGCAGCGCCCATGAGGCGTTGGAGCGCCGCTCTGCTGGGCGGCTTGTTGATCGCGACCGGACTGCCGGGAGCCGCCCACGCGGCCACCCCGTCCCCTTCGATCTCTCCCACGGTGTCGGAGCCCACGCCCACACTCTCGCCCGGATCCGCCTCGACGGAGCAGGCGGACATTCCGGTCGGCTGCGGCACCCTGCGCGAGGCCGGCTTCGGGGACCTCGCCGAAGACCAGGTGGCGGCCGGCGAGGTCGAGCCGGACGGCTTCGACTGCTGGTCGGTGCGGGCTTCGGCCGGCCTGAAACGGGTCCGGACCTCCGACGGCGGCCAGCTCGACTGGGAGCTCAGCGACGCCGGCGGGGTGGTCTGCTCGGAGTGGGGCGGCACCTGCGACCTGGCCGAGGCGGGGACGTACACGCTGTGGCTGCGCAACGACGAGTGGGACACCTACGCGTACCAGGCGGTGTTCCTCAACCTGAACACCGACCAGGGCTGTACCTCCGCGACCGGCACCGGCTGGGACCGGCCGACCGGACGGATCACCCCGACGTCACCGTTGCAGGCGTTCTGCCTTCCGTTCACCGCGGAGCCCGGCGAGCGGATCCTCTCGTACGTCTCCGGGGCCGACCTGTCGTGGATCTCCGACCGGACCGGCGCGAGGATCTGCGCCGACCAGGAGTACGACGAGGTGGACGGCTGCGCGCTGCCCGGCTCGGGCCCGTACCGTCTGGTGGCGTTCAGCGACGCCGACCGTGAGCTGAGCTACCAGGTCCGGCGGCTGTCCGCGCCCTCCGGGTGCGTGGTGGTCACGCCCGGCACTTTCGGGACCGGCCCGGCCGGTGCGCCGGACGTCAACCGTTGCCGCCTGCTGGACGTCCCGGCCGCCGGTCGCCACCTGGTGCGGGTCGTCGACGCCCGCGGCTACGAGACGTCGGCGCAGGTGTACGACGCCCAGGGCAGGGATGTGTGCACCGCCGGGGGCCTCTGCGACTTCCCGGCCGCCGGCCGCTACACACTGATCGCCGGTTCCGGTGTGACCGAGACCGCGTACGCCACGGTGTTCGCCCGGCCCACCGCCACGGGCTGTGTCCAGGTCTCCGACCAGGGCATCTCCGGCGGCGCCGTGCGGGGCTCGTTCACCGTCGCGGGCGAGACCGGCTGCCTGGAGCTGACCGGTACGGCCGGCGCCTCGATCGGGCTGCTGTACCCGCCGAAGGTGACCGGCGCCGCCCGTCCGGACTGGACGTTGATCAACGCCGACGGTACCGATCTGTGCGCCACCAACGGTTGCGTGCTGACCGGCCGGGCCCCGTACCGGATCCTGCTGAACGCTCCGGACGGCGCCGCCTCCGGCGACTACGCCGTGGTCGTGCAGCGGATGGACCGGGTGAGCGGGTGTGCCGTCCTGCCGCAGGGCTCGATCGGCGCCACCGTCGGCGTGAACACCGCCTTCTCGGCGGGCCGGTTCGCCACCTGCTACAGCATCCCGGCGGACCGGCACTCGACCGCCGAGATCATCGGGTACGCCCCGGTCACCGGCCACGACGGCTGGGCCTCGATCTCGGTCCGGGACGACACCGGCAAGCAGGTCTGTGGCAGCGCCCGGTACGCGTCCGCCCAGCTCCTGCGCTGCAAGTTCGAGACGGGTAAGGCGTACACCGTGGTGCTGACCGCCGCGGCCGCCGACTTCCAGTACCGGATCCACCGGGAGGACTACAGCCCGGCCGGGGCGCGGTGCGAGACCCCGTCGAACTCGGTGCTCGGCGGTCCGGCGCTGGCCGGCACCCTGCGGACCGACGACGAGGTGCGCTGCTACCGGGTCACCGCGGCGGCGGCCGACAGCCACTGGCTCGGCGTGCGCAGCACCGGGTACGCCGCCCGCTACTGGATCACCGACGCGTCCGGCGCCGACCGCTGCGCGGGGTACGTGGTGCCGTGCCGGGTCGGCGGCTCGACCGCCTACCAGATCTTCGTCTGGCCGGCGGTGGACGGGCAGCAGGTGCCGTACCGGGTGGACACCTGGCGGCTGACCAGCGCCGGACAGCCGGTCGCCCAGTGCCCGGTGACCGGCGTCGGCCCGCTCGCCGGAACCCTCTCCGACCAGCGGACAGCGGTCTGCGCGTCGGTGCCGGTGAAGAACCGGAGCTCCTTCACGGTGGCGCTGAGCAACACCGGTGGCGGAACCGAGACGCCCGAGCCGTACTACTTCACCACCCTGGCCGACGGCGGGATCACCTCCTGCTCGTACGCCGAGGGCGGCCGCGGCTGCCAGGTGAGCCTGCCGTACGAGCAGCCGACCGGGATGGCACTGTTCGTGCTGGCGCCCAAGACCGAGAACGCGAACCTGCCGTTCCGGGCCGAGACGACCTGCGACGGCGAGCCGTGCGTGCCGGTCACGCTCGAGCCGTTCCGGGTCGTACGGGCGCCGGGCATCACCGGGTCGGTGCGGGTGGGCGTGACGGTGCGGGCCGCGGTGGGTTCCTGGGATCCGGCGCCGGCGTCGTACTCGTACCAGTGGACGGCGAACGGTGTGGCGATCAAGGGGGCGACTGCTTCGTCGTACCAGATCCCGGCCTCTCTGCGCGGGAAACGCCTCGGGGTGACCGTGACCGCGAAGCGTGCCGACCGGGTCTCCACCCCGGCGTCCTCGGGCACGCTGGTGGTGGGTTACGGCGCGGCGCCGAAGACGTCGGCCAAGCCGAAGATCAACGGCACGGTGAAGGCGGGCCGGACGGTCAAGGCCACGGTGGGTGCCTGGTCACCCCAGCCGACCACATTCCGGTACGAGTGGCGCGTGAACGGCAAGCTGGTCGCGGTGACGTCGTCCTTGAAGATCAAGAAGTCGTGGGCCGGCAAGAAGCTGACCCTGACCGTGATCGCCAAGCGGACCGGTCACTACGACGGTCGCGCCGTCTCCGCCACCTACAAGATCAAGAAGTGAAAGAGGCGAGGGCCGGCCCCGATCGGGAGCCGGCCCTCGCCCGCACTGTTTTCGGTCCCGACAATAGACCGCTCCACTGGCCGGCCGAGGCCGGGTCCAGAACGACCAAAGGCCGAGCCAACCGGCTCGGCCTTCAACGTCTGCCCTGGTAGGGCTTGGCGGAGGATACGAGATTCGAACTCGTGAGGGTGTTAACCCAACACGCTTTCCAAGTCTGCGTGCCGTCGTTCGCCGTCGTTCGCCACCATCCGTGACCTGGGCAGACATGGAATGTCGGACGCCCGTGAACGGTCGCGAGCGACGGCGAACGAGACGGAAACTGAGACGGTGGCGCGCTGGCGTTGGCTCGCTCCGACCCCCCGGTCAGGCGGTCGCCTGGCTCAGCTCCCGAACGCAGCTTGCAGTAGGTGAGCCGTCCTGGCAGGTCGGTCCGGCAGGGCGTCTAGCGTCGCCTGAGACGCGTCGATCACCGGCTGGAGCGCGGGCAGGTCAGCAGTCGGGAACGGTGACGGGATGTGGCTCAGGGGCGTTGCAATTACCCCTGACGCGCCCGCCTCGATGCGCTTGCCTATTTGACGCGATGAGCCGTCTAGGAGGGCAAATTCCGGCCCTGTTGCATTCCTGATTCCCGTGATATCGGAGAAGCCGATTTTCGCCACCTTTCCGCCCGCCGGGAGTACTCCGGCTTTAGCGGCGAGCGTAGCTAGCTCCGTATTGAAAACAGTCGGTGTGTACATCGGATGACTGTAAATGTAAGAGCCGCCCGGAAGTGAGGCTAGAAAATCTAGAGCGGCATTTTCGTTCGGAAGTGCCTGGAGAACCGCCATGGCTCGAACGCCACGGGCGCTCGATTCCTTGATGTCGTCACTATTCCAGCAACAGGCGATTATCCTGCCAGGCGGCAACTGCTCTAGCCAGATATCGATGATCGACCCTTTATCCTTGGCGGTTAGCAGATCGCCGCGCGTAGTGGAGCCAGATAACAGGAATGAGTGAACCCACGTGTTGGCCGCGCGGTTGATATACGGCCTGAGTGCGCTGGTGTCGATCGTTCCCTGTGCGCCAGGGGTCAAGGCAGGAACACAGACAATCATCTAGCGAGACGCCTCTTTCTGGAATCTGTCGATAAGCTTCGCGGCCTGCTCGATCGATATCTTCGATGTGTCAATGAATAGGTCTGCGTCTTGAAGTGGTTCGGTTGCGTCCCAAGCGCGCAAGCGCTCTTCGTCGTCGTTAGTGTTGCGCGCTCGAATGCGAATCGCGGCGATATCTCTGGGGCACCAAAGATATGCGACCGTCCATGAGGCTTCCGGTATCGCTTTCGTCACCTCTGACACGGCCTGAGTCTGGCCTAGATGTACTACCGTTATGGATCGGCCGATGTGGTCAAGAAGGAAAGACCGATCGATGATATAGCTGGAACTGTATCGAGCGTTCTCCCATACCACCTCACCCTGTTTCCGTAGCTGCTCGGCCTCTTGCCCGGTTGCCATCCGATAGCCGCTTGTCCGACCCGGACCGACCTTGACGCGGGGAAAGAGACAATAAACAGGATTGATCTCATGCAGCGCGGCGGTTATCGAGTCTTTGCCAGAGGCCGGTGGGCCATAGAGGATGACGCCTTTCATCGCGTCTCACTCACTCTCGCTGGCAAGAATTGCCTTTAGTAGCTCTTGAGCCTGCTCTTGGAGCGGCGAACTTGAGGCACTGTTGTCGACTAGCTCGTATGGTGAGACGGGGCGGAAGTCCAAGCCAATGCGCTCGATGTAACCATTCCAGTCGGCGAGCTTGGCGGAATCTCTGGCTGCCCCACGATGCCGGATGTATGCCTGCATCGTGGGTTCGTCACAGAACACCCAAACTAAGGTCACTTGTGCCCGGTACTTCGACATCTGGGCACTGATCCGACCAATCCATGCGGCATCCCCGAATTCACGCAGAAACGGCGCGGTTACGATGGCGCTATTCCCGCACCCTACGTTCTCATCGGTGGCCGCGAGCAGTGATTCGTATTCACGCGGCCGGACGAGATCCAAGTAAGTAGCGGATTCTCTGTCATTCGGCGACATGCCGAGAACTTCGAGTGCCGCCTCGACTACGGGCCTCGTGAGCGTATCTTTGTCTAGTATCGGCCATCCGGTCTGACGTGCGAGGATGCGGCCAAGTTCGGTTTTTCCGCTCCCGGCGAATCCGCCGATGAAAATCACGTGCGGAGTTGAGGTCCGGTACTCGGACTGTGGTACCGGCTGTGCCGGCGCGCGTACAACTCGGCGGGATCGAGACTGGCTTACCACCAGTCCCTCTTCCATGAGGACTTTCATCGCTTCGGAAATGGTGAAGACGCTTACGTCCCATTGCGCCGCGAGGTCGCGCGTTGAGGGCAACACCTGACCGTCGCGAAGCACGCCGGCCTCAATCTCGTTGCGGATGTTCCTCGCAATTTGCTGATGAAGCGACTCGGGCGGGGTCAGGCGGGGGCGAGACGTAGCCATCTGGGTTGTCCTCACTGCCGCACGCGGCTCCGGTAGCCAACCCGCCGAGCCTATCAAGACCTAACAGTTGTCCGCGCTGTGAGGCCCGTCTCTGCTGGTCAAGGCTGGTTCGTGCCATAACAGTTGATTGGAATGCCTAACAACTGTTAGCGTGAGCTGCATAGCCGGTCGGGCTCCGACACGGCGGATGTGGCTCAGGCTGCACCGTTCGTGATCGTCCCGCCGCGCACACGTTCTCTGAGAACTCCATAGAGCCGCTGGGCTGCACCTCCCAAGGGACGGATTCCCGAAAAGGTCGCCGCGCATGGGCGCTGGTCATCCATGCATCTCTTCGTCATTTTTCGCTGGTCAGTGCGGCATCGGCCGCTCGCGTCGGTGTCGCGCTGACCCTTCCTATGGAGGAACACCCCGTGAGTGATCACGACTTCTACGCCGAGCCGACCGCCGCCGACCTGGCGGCGATCGAGATCGAGGAACCGCTGATCAACGCCGAGTTGGTCTGGCTGGACACCGAGATCACCTTGCTGAACACGGCCGAGCGCGGACCGGTGAGTGAGCTGGACGTGCGCCGGGTGCGCCGCGCCGAGCGCGCGGTGATCCGCGAGACGTTCGCGCTGGTGGCCCGGCTGACTCGGTCGCCGAGCCCGCGCCGCGCGGCCTGATGGCCCGCATCCGGGCCGCGTTCCACGACCCGGACGGTGACCGGTACGGCATCCCCACCTACTGGTGGCGGGGTGCCCCTGCCGGTTACGCCACCCGACGCCAACTGCGAGAACGCGGCCTCTGTCCCGGCGGACAACCCGTCGCCGCTCAGATCATGTGGCGCGGCGTCGGTGGCGTCCGCGCCGCCTACCTGTACCGGCTCGACCTGGCCCGGCCCAAGCGCACCGCGACGCCGGCCGTCCGAGCGGCGCTCGCCAAGGCGATGCGCGCTCGCCGCACCTGCTCGACCTGCTCGACCGTCCGGCCCTACTGCATCCCGCGCTCGCTCGGCTGCTGCATCGAGTGCGCGTGACCTGCCTTTATCCCTGCTCCGAGAGGAACAGCCGATGACCGCCACGACCACCCCGAGCGCCTACCCGCGCACCGTCGACGAACTGATCCCGCACGCACGCGACCTGGTCGACCGGCTCGGCGAGATCCCGAGCCGCAACCAGTTGATGAAGACCTTCAAGGTCGGCGGACCGAAGGCGAAAGAGCTGATCGCCGCGCTCACGACCGCCCCGGCCGCGCCGACCGCCGCCGAGCCGGTCCCGCCGATCGCCGTGCCCACCGTGACTACTGGTCGCGGGTGGGACTCGCCTGAGGCGAGCGCGGCGGAACGCGAGGATCTGCTCCGCCGAGCGGGCCGGGTGAACGACCCGGTCTCGCCGGTCGAGCCGGTCGTATATCCGCCTCCGCTGATCGACCCCGGCGACGAGATGGCGTGGGTCGGCATCGCCCGTCCGCCCGCCGAGCCGGTCGAGCCGCCGGCGGCCGAGTCGGTCGCCGAGCCCGCGCCGAAGCGCCGCCGGCCGATCGTCTGGCCCGTGCTGATCCTCTGCCTGCCCGCGTTCGTCGCGATCTGGGGCGGCTGGGTCGAGATGGGACGCCTCACCGGGTTCGGCATGGTCACGCTGCTGCCCGGCATCTCTGACTTCCAGATCAACACGGCGATCACGCTGCCGATCGGCGTGGAGACCTACGCCGCGTACGCGCTGTACGTGTGGCTGTCCGGCATGGTCACTGGCCCGGCGCTCAAGTTCGCCAAGTGGTCGGCGCTCGCGTCGCTGCTGCTCGGCGCGCTCGGCCAGGTCGCCTACCACCTGATGGCCGCCGCTGGGTGGGAGTCGGCCCCGTGGCCGATCACCGCCGCCGTCTCCTGCATCCCGGTCGCCGTGCTCGGCATGGGCGCCGGTCTCGCGCACCTGATGCACCGCTCGCACTAGATCCGCCCGGCGACGCAGCCCAAGGCCTGCAAGCAACGTGCTGCGCCGCCGGTCACCCCATCCAGTCAGCAGACCTTTGGGAGGTCACCAGTATGGCAAGCAACCTGTTCAGCGCGGGAGGCCCGTACATGGGCCGCACCGCCGCCGAGATCAAGGCGGATCAGGCCCGCGCCCGCACCGAGGACACGGCCAAGGACCGCACCGCGCGCGCCGCCGGCCGCGACCGCCGCTCGATCGGCAAGAGCGGTGGCCACTGATGGGCCGCAAGACCGGATGGGTGGCCGACTTCGAGACCGGCCGCGCCAGCAAGGGCCGGATGCCCAAGGGCAGCACCGAGGACCCCGCGACGTTCCGTGAGAACCAGATCGCCCGCGTGGCCGGCGACGCCGCGAGCGCGGCCGGCCGGGCGCTGTTCCGGGCCGTCACCGGTCGGAGGTCCTGATGGCTGACAAGTGGCTGCACGCCCAGCGCGACGAGATCCGCGAACGCAACCGGCAGGCCCGCGAAGCGCAGATGCGCGAGGCACAGCGCCTCGCCGACGAGCGCCGGGCCAGGCAGAACGCCAAGCGCTGACCGCCGCCGCCGCGACCGGACCTGTGCGCCGGTCGTGTGCGGTGGCCGCCAGATCGGCGACCGGGAAGGAAATCGTCATGACTAAGAAGGTCTCCGAGCAGGTAGCCGACGAGAAGTACCGCATGTTCAAGCGGGCCGGCTACAGCGAGGACCGCGCCCGGCGCGAGCAGGCCGCGACGCGGGAGTACTTCCGCCGGATGGCCGAGCAGCGCAGCAAGGACAAGCGCTGATGTCGGCTCGCGTCCCGAACACGATCACTGACCAGCAGTGGGACGACATCAGCCGTCGCGCCCACAAGGCCAACCGCGACGTGCTTTCCGACGACGCGACCCGCCGCCGCCTGATCTACGGCGAGCAGAAACGCAAGGCCGATCAGTCCTGACTTCGCCCGGCGGCACGGCCCTTGTGGCCTGGAAACCCGTGCCGTGCCGCCGGTCCTCACCCCCGTATCACCGACACGAGAGAGGACCCTCATGGTCCCGCAACACACGCACCGCACCTTCACCCACCCCGACGTGCTCGCCGCCGCTGCGGCCGGCGCGTCGTGGGCCGACCCCGAGACCGACCCGACCCGCATCGACTGGACGACCCGGCAGGCCGCCGCCGTCATCCCGTTCAACGTGATCGACGGGCGGCCGGTCAACCCGTGTGAGAGCACCGGCATCCGCTACGGCCGCAACGAGCTGGGCCATTGGGGCGAGCAGGTCTGCGCCGACGCCCTCGTGTCGGCCGTCGACTCCGCCGGACACCGCTGGATCGTCATGGTCGAGCGCTCCGACGGCCACGGATGGGCGCTCCCCGGCGGCTACGTCGACCCGGGTGAGGACCCCACCGACGCCGCCGTGCGGGAACTCCGGGAAGAGACCAGCCTTTCCGCCAACCCCAGCGACCCGTGGGTCACGACGCTGCCGGCCCGGTACGTGCCCGACCCGCGTGCCTCGGATGAGGCGTGGATGGTCACCGTGCTGGTCCGCATCGACTTCGGCCCCATCGAGCACCCGTGGCAGCTCCCCCAGCCCACCGCTGGCGACGACGCCGTGTGCGCGGCGTGGGTGCTGGCCGACAACTTCAAGGCCCTGACCACCTACCTGGACGACGAGTTCTACGCCGAGATCTTCCCGGCGCACCGGGCGATGCTCGCCGACGCGCTCGGCTCGGGGGAGTGATCGGCAGTGACCACCATCCCCGCGCGACCCGACACGGACGCCGTCGACCTCACCCCGGCCGAGCCGGAGGTGACGGACATGGACGACTTCCCGCTGATCGATGTCGGCGGATACCTCACGTGCGGCTGTCACGGCTCGCAGCGTGAGCACGCCTGCGGACCCCTCGACTGACCGGGAGGCGTCGTGACCCTCGTTCACCTCGACATCGACCCGGACGCCGTCCGGAACAACGCCGAGTACCTGATGTACGCGCTCGGCCGCACCGCTGAGGACGTGGCGACGGAACTCATGTGCGCCGGAGTCAAGGGCGAGCCCGAGAACCCGAACTGGTGCCCGATCGCCCGGTACCTGCTCGATCGGGACGCGCGGCTGACCGGCGTCGCGGTCGGCTCGGACGCGGTGCACCTCGAAACGCCGGGCGGCACGGTGTGCGCCACCGTGCCCGAACCGGTGAGCACGTTCATCGGCCTGTTCGACATCGGCGAATACCCCGGCCTGATCGGGTCTTGCCTGCCCAACCCCCTCGAATGCCCAGGCACCATGAACGGAACGGAGGACCGTCCGTGAGCGACAACCCGACTCCCGGCCCTGACGGGTTCGACTGGAGCGCCGCCGAATACGACCTGGCTGACCAGCCCGACGCCGCCGTGGTGGACCTGGACACGGCCCGAGCCCGGCGGGCGGCGGCCGAGCCCGGCGGCACCCACTTCGAGGTGGCCCTGGACGCCGAGCCGCAGCGCGGCGGCGACCCGGTCGACCCGCCGCCGGCCGCGACCGGCGGCCGGATCCCGATCGTGCCGGTCGGCTGGAACACCTGGCCCAACATCAAGCACAGCGCGAAGCAGGCCGCCGCGATCGGCGCGTACCGGCTCGGCTTCCACGCGCTGCGCTCGCCCTGGTACGCGCTGCTCGCCGCGTTCTGGTCGATCGTCGGCGCGTTCCGGCTGCTCGGCCGCCAGATCAAGTGGTGGTGGGTGTCGGAGCAGTACGGGCTGCGGCAGGCCGCCGCCGACGCCAACGACCCGGCGATGTGGCTCAAGCTGCACCGGGAGGTCAAGGCCACCCGGATGTGGCGCGGGATCGTGCTGCTGGCCGGTCTGCTCACGCTGCTGATCGGCGGACCGATCCTGTACGCGACCGCACCGACGTGGGCGCTGCTGGCGAGCGCCGCGGGCGTGGTGGCGTTCCTGGCCCACATCGGCCGCCCCGACGACCGGCCGATCATCACCCCGGCGACCGTCGCCGGACGGTTCCGCCGGATCAACCCGGACATCATCCTTCGGGCGTACTACGCCGCCGGGCTCGGCCACCCGGACCGGTCCCACCAACAGGTGGCGTTCGGTTCGACGATGGCCCGGGACCGGTCCGGGACCGGCTCTCAGGTGTCGATCGATCTGCCGTACGGCAAGACGTTCGACGACGCGGTCAAGGCGCGCGGCGCGATCGCGTCCGGCCTGGACGTGGCGATCTCTCAGGTGTTCATCACCCGCGACGCCACCTCGCACCGGCGGCACACGCTGTGGGTGGCCGACCGTGACCCGCTGTCGGTTGGTGTGGGGAGCACGCCGCTGCTGCGGTGCAAGCCCACCGACATCTGGCAGCCTGCCCCGTTCGGCCTGGACGAGCGCGGCAACAAGGTCGAGATCCTGCTGATGTGGATCTCGATCATGATCGCCGCTCAGCCCCGGCAGGGTAAGACGTGGGCCGCGCGGTTGCTCGGCCTGTACGCCGCGCTCGACCCGTACGTGAAGATCACAGTGTTCGACGGTGGCGGTAAGCCGGACTGGCGCAAGTTCGCGTTGATCGCCGACCGGTGCGCGTTCGGTCTGGCGATGACCCGCGACGGCGACCCGGCCGAGATCGTGTTGGAAGCGCTGCGGGAGATCAAGGCCGACGTTCAGGACCGTTACGAGCGGCTGTCCAAGCTGCCCGTGGACGTGTGCCCGGAAGGCAAGCTGACCCGAGAGATCGCCCGTGATCCGAAGTACAAGATGCCGGTCCGCATGGTGATCCTGGACGAGTTCCAGGAGTACTTCGATCTCGGGGACATCTCCAAGGAGATCGCCGCGCTGCTGGTGTATCTGGTCAAGGTCGCCCCGGCGGCCGGCGTCATCTTCGTCGACGCAACCCAGCGGCCCAGCGGAGTCGGCACCGGGCAGGTCGCTCAGCAGTTCATCAGCTTCCGCGACAACCACCAGGTGCGATTCAGCCTGCGCACCGGGTCGTGGCAGGTCAGTGACCTGGCACTCGGTTCCGGCGCGTACTCGGAAGGCTTCGACTCGTCCACGCTGCTGCCGTCCTACAAGGGCGTCGGCATCCTACGTGGTGCCACCGACGCGACGCCGACGGTGCGCACGTTCTTCGCCGACGGCGACGACGCCGAGAAGATCCTGATCGCCGCTCGTGGCCTGCGGGAACAGACGGGGACGCTGACCGGTATGGCCGCCGGGGAGGACGTGGCCCGGATCTCCCGCGACGTGCTCGCCGACGTGCGCTCGATGTTCGAGCGCGGCGAGAACGGCTTGCAGTGGGAGGACCTGGCCGAGCGGCTGGCCGGTCGTCTGCCGGAGCACTACGCCGACATCACCGCCGAATCGATCTCGGCTCAGGTCCGCGCGTTCGGTGTACGCAGCGTAGATGTCAAACGCGGCGGGCGGGCTCTCAAGGGAGCCAAGGTCGACGACATCGACGCCGCGATCGACCGCCGCAAGGCCGCCTGACCGGTCGCGGCGTCCCCGCGACCGGTCGCGTCAACGCGACTCGACCCGCGACCGGCCTGGTCAGCACAGACATTCACCGGTCGCGGGTCGCGCCGACACCCCTCCACGCTCGGAAAACGCCTCAGGAGGCATCACCGTGCCGTCCCTCGCCGCGACCGCAACCCAGGAAACCACCATGATCGGCGCGCTGATCCTCGCCGCCGCGATCGCCACTCTCTGTTACGCGTTCGGCTGCTGGATCTGGCCGTTCGGCAACTGCCGCAAGTGCCACGGCAGCGGCAAGCGCCGCTCACCGTTCGGTAAGTCGTTCGGCCTGTGCCGCCGCTGCGGCGGCGACGGCCGGCGACTGCGCATCGGCCGCCGCATCATCAACGGCCTGCGGGAGCTGCACGACAAGGGCACCCGATGAAGGCCCGCACCATGGCCCGTCTCCAGCGCACCGAGACACCACACACCGACTGGTGCGCCCGCGATCACCGCTGCGGCCTGGACGCCCACCGCTCGCCGGAGATCATCGCCGACGCGCTCGGCGGTCGAGCCGTCACGACCCGCGTGCGGGCCGGTGACCGCGACTACGCCGAGATCACCATCCGCGTGCGGCTCGACCACCGTGACCCCATCGCCGCCCGGCAGGTCGGCCTCACCCTGCACCTGATCAATCGGCTGATCCGGGCAGTCAACGCCGTCCGGCCCGAAGCTCTCGCCGGCCGTATCCGGCCTGCCCTCGATCGAAGGAGCGCAGCATGACCGTCTACCAGCCCGAAGACGAGCACTGTCACGGCGAGTGCACGAATACCTATGACGCCGAGACGTTTGAGCTGATCGACGAGGGCGAGGAGTGCGCGCACTGCGACTGCTGCTGCCCCTGCCTCGCCTGCGAGTACGGCCCGCGTGACGGCATGCTGCTGCACCCCGAGCAGCCCAACCCGGCCGGGTAGATCATGGCTGTCCCGCGCGGTCCGAGTGGACGCCCGGACCAGCCCAGCTTCCGCAACGACGCGCCGCTAAGCGGACTGGAGATCTGGCTCAACGGCACGCACGACGAGTTGGACGCCGCGCTGACCGCCCTCGACAGCGCCGGGCGGCTGGTCTGGCGCTCCGAGCGCCGGCGGCTGCACGGCGCGGGTGACGCCGGTCGTCACAGCGTCTACGTCCGGCTCGCGGTCGCCGAATCCGTACGGCCGGAACCGCGCCGTCGACCGGCCCCGGCGGGTGACCTCTTCGATCTGGAAATCGCCTGATGAGCCCGGCCACCATATGCGGCCACTGGATCGGTGGCGAGCGCCGCTACTGCCTCGCCACCGACCATGTCCGCCCCTACCTGCCCGGACCGCGTTGTCCCGCGCACACCCCGGCCGCGCTGGTCGGCCGCGCGGACGCGCCGTCTGTGATCAACCGTTGGGAGTCGACCATGCCCGACTATGTCCCGACGCTGCCCGCCGCGCTGGTGCTGGCCGCTGAGGGCTACCCCGTCTTTCTGCTCGGCCGGTCCAAGCGGCCGGTCGCCAACTGTGCTGTCTGCCCGAAAGCCGAGATCGACCCCGGTCACGATCCGGAGTCGTGCGGTCACCTGACCTGTCACGGCTTCTACGCCGCCACCCGCGACCCGGCCCGAATCGCCGCCATGCACCAGCGGGTACCTGGCGGGCTGCTGGCGATCCGGACCGGCCGGATCTGCGACCTGTGCGTGATTGACATCGACCCGCGCAACGGCGGCACGATCGACCGCGACCTGATGCCGCCCACCCGCGCCGTGCGGACCGGGTCCGGCGGGTGGCACCTGTACTACCGCCACCCCGGCGGCATCCTGACCGCCAAGCTCCGTGATCACCCCGGCGTCGACATCAAGGCTGACGGCGGGTACGTCGTCGCGCCGCCGTCGATCCACCCGGCCACCGGTCAGCCGTACCGGCGGATCGGGGACCGGGCGGTGATCGAGATGCCCGGCGCGCTGGTCGAGCTGTCCCGGCCGGTCGAGACGCCCACCGTGTCGCCCGTCGGCACGGTGACCCCGCTAGGCCGGGGGGTGGGCATCTCGGACCCTGCCGCGCTGCTCGCCGCCAACCTGCAAGCGGTCGCCGCCGCCCCCGAGGGCACCCGCCGCAACACCCTCTACGGCGCGACGCGCGGCGTGGCTCGCATGGTCGCCGCCGGAGCGATCACCGCCGACGACGCGTACGCCGCCCTCTACCAGGCCGGACGGGCGGCCGGACAGACCGACCGCGACACCCGCGCTGCCATCGTGGGCGGCTTCCGAGCCGAAGGCGTCGCGCTGCTGAGGGCGGCGGCATGACCGGCGACCCGCTCAACGAGAGGAACCCATCATGACCAAACCCCACCGGGTGATCGAGGGACCGGCGATCCTCGACCGCCTGCACGCCGTACTCACGAAGTACGTCGTCCTTCCCTCGCCGGAAGCGCTCGACGCTGTCGTGTTGTGGATCGCCGCCACCCACGCGCAACAGGCATGGGCGCACGCGCCCCGGCTGGTAATCCGCGCCCCGGAGAAACGATGCGGGAAGTCCCGGCTGCTCGACGTGGTCGAGGGGACCTGTTGCAACCCGCTGATCACCGTCAACGCGTCCACGGCGGCGGTGTACCGGTCGATCGGCTCGGACGACCCGCCGACGCTGCTGGTCGATGAGGCAGACACGATCTTCGGCGGCAAGGCGGCCGAGACCAACGAGGAGTTGCGTGGCCTGCTCAACGCCGGTCACCAGCGCAATCGGCCCACGATCCGGTGGGACAACGCCCGTAACCGGGTCGAGAAGATCGGCACGTTCGCCATGGCCGCGCTCGCCGGCATCGGCCAGATGCCCGACACCATCGAGGACCGGGCCGTCGTGGTCCGGATGCGGCGCCGCGCGCCGGGCGAGACAGTCTCGCCGTACCGGCACCGCCGCGACGGCCCCGCGCTGCGGCAACTCGCCAACGACCTCAACGAGTGGCTACGCGGCAGCCTCGACGTGCTCGAACGCGCCGAGCCGACCATGCCGCTGGAAGACCGGGCGGCCGACACGTGGGAACCGCTAATCGCCGTCGCCGACCTGGCCGGCGGGGACTGGCCCGATCGGGGTCGGCACGCGGCCGAGTCGCTGACCGCCGAGCGCGACAGCAACACCGTCACGTCCGACCGCATCCGGCTCTTGACCGACTGCCGCGCCGCGTTCGGTGACGCTGAGGCGATCCCGACCGGCGTGCTGCTCGACCGGCTCAAGGCCGACCCGGAAGCGCCGTGGTCGGAGTACGGCGGGACCGGCCTCACCCCGATGCGGCTCGGGACGCTGCTTCGGGAGTACGACATCCGGCCCGACACGATCCGCTTCCCTCAGCCGGTCGGGCAGGCCAAGGGCTACCGCCGCGCCGTGTTCGGCGACGCCTGGCAGCGCTACTGCCCCGAGCCGGAGGGAGAGCCGTACCAGCCGTACCAGCCGTACCCGCCCAGCTCAGAGGCGGTACGGCTCGACAACGTGGTACGGCTCCAGCCGTACCAGGCCACCCTCGACGAGATGCCCCCGCCCCCGTCGGCCGACGCCACTGGTACGGCTTGAGCCGTACCGCCCCGACAAGCCGTACCGCCCCTGACCTGCACTGGTACGGCTGGTACGGCTGGTACGGCTTGACCGCCCCCAACCGGCC